>CAJUSI010000031.1 GCA_910589035.1 uncultured Acetatifactor sp.
ATAGCATCGCCGTAAAGATGCCTTCCTGCACCAATCTTTTATGTACTCAACAAAACGGATGTACAGAATCTGCAAAACTGCGGAATAAGATCATGAGATATTTTTTCATAAAATTTAAAATCGGGGTGACAGGATTCGAACACCTTTTCCCGGCTTTTTCAAGCATTTTTACGCAACTTTATCCCCCTGGAAGTCCAGTCTGAGAACCGATTCGCTGATTTTACCCTTGCAAAAAGTGTCGCCGTAGCGTCGCCGCAAAAAGGGCGGAGCGCCACGGAACAATTCTGCTAGACCTGCTGTAAAACCTGAGATTCAATTTCCTTTCGGTCTTCCTCCGACAGCTCCGGGAAATACTCAGCAATCTCGTCTATGGCAATTTTCCCTTTTTGTATCATAAAAATTGCTTTGTTTTTAGCTGTTTCCTGTTTAATGTCATTCTCAAAAGCCTTGTAAATCTGTTCATCATCAAATAATGTCATCATTATGTCTACAACCTCCTTTTCCCTGCTTTCCAGATACTCTTTCAGCACGTTTCTGTCCTTGCAGATACGGATTGTTTCCGTAACCGCCTCTCTGGTATTGCCATAGCATTTTCTCTGCTCCCGATAGACCTTGCAGAAAATAATATACTGCCCGATAATGTCTGCTTCATTCTCCTGATATAATACTTTGATTTCCGCATCAATGGAAATTCTGGTTCCATTAAAAAAGTCCTTTGACAGTGATATTATATCCGGAATTGTTTTTCTTTCTCCTGTAAATATCACATACAGTTCCGGCTTCGGCATCTTTACCTTTTTGCTTCCATACAGGTTCTGGTTCGTCCTCCTGAAATAATCATGATATGTCTGCATCAGGTACATCAGCGCACGGATGATTATGTTCATTGTCCATGTTGACTGGCTTTCCACCAATACCATGAGCCTGTCGCCTACAGAGAATCCCAGGTCATTATAGTCTGCATCCACTAACACATGCTTGAGTGTGATATCTGCAATTTCATCCTCCGTTGCCTCTCCGTCCTCTGGATGCAGGGCTTTATAAAGTTGCAGCAGATACTTTTTCTCTTGAAACAGGTTAGTGAACACGCTGTCCCTTATTTTTCGTTTCGGTGTGCTTTCAGCCATCCCTTTACCCCTTTTTCTGTATATTTGAGCCGACTTTCTATAGGATATCTTTATTATACAGAAAGCTTCTCCTGTTTACAATAAAATTCCCATGAAATTTTTGTCAGCTATGTAAAAGAGGGAATACCAAAAGATATTCCCTCCATAAGTACAGCCGCCACATCATGCGCTGCTATTGTGATGCCGCTATTGTATTCCCGAAAATCTCTTCCAGTTTTGCCATATCTGATTTCATCCTGTTCATGGTGGCATGCTGATAGCGTTTGGTACTCTGTATGGTGCTGTGTCCTCCTGTGGCTATGATGGAAAGCTCGCTGAAGCCGATTTCCGTGCACAGCGTAAAATAGGTATGTCTTAAGTCATGCAGACGGTAATGGGGCAGGTCAGGGCATTCCTTTTCCAGAAAGCTTTTGTAGATTTTATACATCCTGTTGTCGCTGACCGGTGCAAAGGGGGCATGGTGCAGAATGAAGACATGACCCTGTCCCTGGAAATCTTCCTCCCTGGACTGTTCCTTGACGTACATCTTTCTGGCCGTCTGCAGAATGCGATATACCTCTCCTCCCGGCTGAATCGGAATGACGCGGGTTCCGGCCTTTGTCTTTGTCTCCTTTTCCGTCATCTTTCCATCAGCATACACAGCGGCGCGGCGGACGCAGAGAAAGCTTTCCTTTTCTCCCAGTGTGACATCTTCCCAGCGCAGGGCCGCAAGCTCTGAACGTCTCAGCCCCCCGGCAAGACAGGTCAGGGCTAACAGCAGCTGTATATTGATGTTGCCTGCAGACTTAGCCCGTTCCATCATCAGCTTGACTTCTTCCATGCTGTAGGCATTCCCCTCTTTGCTCGCCGCTTTGGGGAGCATCACATATTCACAGGGGTTCGGGATATCGCGTTTCAGATAATTATCTATCTTTGCCCTTTTGAGGATGACTGATACCAGATTCACGATATTTCGGATTGTCTTTGCAGATTTCCCCGCAGAGGCATACCTGTTGACCATATCCTGTATTGCTTCAGTGGTGATTTCGGAAAGATACCTGTTTCCTAAATGCTTCGCTATACCGTCTTTTGTATAGAACAGCTGACGGTAATGCTGTCTGGTGGTGGGGGACAGGGAGTTGGTATATTTGGGGAAATAGACTTCCTCCGCATAATTTTTCAGCGTGACAGGCTCCTTTGTGGTATAGGCTCCGAATTCTGCTTCCAGTTCCATCTGGCAGCGGATTTTTTCGGCCTGGGCTTTGGTGGTTCCCTGGGGAAGAACCTGGTATTCCCTTTTGCGCTCCCCACCCCGTGTATAATCTCTGACGATACGGTAGCATGTACCGCTTTTGCGGCTTACTTTCTCAACATAGAATGACATCACTTCTTCCTCCTTCCTGTTATTTTGGGCTTATGGCTGCCCTGCGCCAGTTGGTATTCCATATTTCCATCCGTTTCCAGGAGCCTTTTTTCCACTTCGTCACGCACATAATAATATTGCCGCCCAATCTTGCGGTAATGACAGTATGTGTTCAAAAAAACCCTTAACCTGCGGATATCAATGTCCAGGTATTCTTCCTGTACCTGTCTGGCGGTCATAAGCTTTGGATTTGTTTTGTCCTTACGGATTCCGGCTGTCTTCTCCGACATATTGCTTTTCCTCCTCAATTTGATAATATAAATTTTTCATTGCGCTTTCTATCGTCAATATCGTCAAAATCCCTTTTGCCTTTATCTGAACTGGGCAATCTGCCACCCGACGACACCGACGATATGCGTTATCCCTTATTCTTTCCAAATCTTGATGTAACGCTCAGCTGCACGCCCGGTCTCAAAATAAATCCCAATATCTTCCAAATTGCTCCTGTTTGCACCTATTTTCCGGGTAAGGGATGCAGGTGAACGGGGAAAGTCTGCATAACCGAACCTCAATTCTCCACAGGCATAATCTTTTAGCTCTCTGTAAAAATCAGTCGGGTTAAATACCAATATTTCCGATTCACTATATTGCATCATGAACTGTTCTATTGCGGTCAATACAATATCTCCCGATACTATGGCTTCATTGACAGTATTATGGTTTTCTTCAAAAGCTTCATATATTTCATCCTCTTTGATGCCAATCTGCCTTCCAACCTTTACCGCAAGCATATAAAAATCCACCAACCGAAAAGGAGAACAGTATTTTATAGGTTCATCATCTCCAATGACTCCTTGCACAGCACGGCATATCGCCCCAAAGAAACGGGGTTTATCCTGTTCCCACTCCTCTTTCAGTTCCAACTCTCCACGTCTGTCTTCCTGGCTGAAGCGCTCTAAATGAAATGTCAGTATCCTATCCGCAAGGTCACTCTTTGTGACGCACTGGTTTACACTATTAAAAATGACGATGGACTTTAAGCTTCTGAACATTTGTGTATTGTCCGTAAAAAGCTTACGTTTTGGGATGATTCCTCCAGTGCAGGCCAGACAGAAAAGATTGCTGACCTCTTCATTAATCCACCCAATATTATCAAATGCCACCATATAATCGGCTGATAGGCACATGGCAATATCATCTAGTCTTTTAGGAAGTGCAAATACGCCTGTAGATACTGGATTCAGCAAGTCAAGAATGCGTTTTTCACAGGATGTCTTTCCGCTTGCCTTTTCCCCATACAGTTGGATAAGCGGCATGGGCATAACCTCAAAGAAAAAACTTGCCACCAAAAAAACGGAAAACAAAACCTTTTCCGAAGCAGATGAAAAATGAAAATGCTTCTCCACAAATTCAGGTATCTCCCATGGCTCTCCCTCTAAATCAGGCATGACCTGTCTGCAAAATACATTGCTCCTTCTCATCAAAATTTTACTGTTTTTGACAGTGGTTATTCCCTTTTCAGTAATTTTTAAAAAGTGACACCCATCAAGCCCTAAATCATAGTACACGGTATTGTGCTGAACGCAGATACGCCTATGCAGTTCTTTCATTTCGCCATTTTCTGCAAACATCTTCAAATATCCTGTAACTTGTTGAACTATCCCTGATGACAGATATATATCGTCTAGCTGATAAAAACAAAATTTCCTCAACCAACATTCAAATTCTGTACTGTCAAGGGGAACTATACTATTGTCTGTTTCTGCTTTGATAAATGCTTCTCCTGTAAGTGAACGAAATATCTCCGTATGACTTTGAATCTCGTTGATAATCTGTTCCGCACTAACGTGGGAAGAATCTATTTTATTGATTTCCTTATTTTTTACCATAATATATACCTCCAATATAACAAATATTGCTGACCTTATTTCTATCAGCCTGGCCATTTAGCTTGCCTCCGGTTCCCCCACATCATCATGAATGCAGGGGAAAGGCAGGCTATAAGCGTGAATGGCTGATAACAGCATTTATTGGTACATTATTGCATCTAATTGTATTTCTTTTATTGTGAATGTTCCTGCGTCTTCAACCATAGTCGCCATTATATAAGTCTCATTTAAGAACTCTAAATTTACAGTACCATCCTTTCTGTACAAACATAGCTTATGGCAGAAAAAGTCATACTCTTTTCCATATGCAGGAATCTGGAAGCTGACGGAGCGTAAATGCCCTTCTATTCTTACAGATATATTCATTGAAAGCGTTAGATTGTCCCTGTTAAAGGAATAACCGGAAATTATACCAAAAACAATCGATGTATGCTTGCTCATTCTTCATCCTCATCCTCGTCGTCTTCATCCTCATCGTCTTCATCTTCTTCATATTCCTCATATTTTTCATCTTCCAATTCATCATAATAATCTTCGTCAATGTAAATCCTGTTGACGTAAAGGAGCCCATCCTTTCCTTTTCTAAGTGTTCCTACGATACGCATATCCAATAATTCCTCTGTATCTATTCTTCCATACTCGTCAATCACGTCTAACTCTTCCATTGTTTTGCCAAATTGCGAGTTTTTATTTTCACTAATTGGAAGATATTTAATGTAATCTACATCCTCATCCTTATCAAATCTAACCACGATAACAAGCCTTTTCTTATTTGCTTTATAATCAGTAATGACACCACGATACCAGATTCCTTCCTTTAACCGACATCCTCTAATAAGATAAACCATTTTTTCAACCTCTCTATACTTTTACATGCACTTAAAAGAATGCATGTCCCATAATAAATAAACTGCATCCAAAACAACAAATAAACAATTATACGTTTTATCCGCATGTATTCTTAATCCTTTTCCTCTAAAAATAAAGTTGACTAACCCAAAGGGTTCTAAATTATCTAATATAAACATTTGTCAACCATGAAATTAAAATAAGCATATTAATAATCCGTCTTGTGTATGTGCAAGCCAACACGTTTTTCTTATAGGTGATTTATCGAAATCTTATGTACCAGTCCACCTCCCTTATTTCATATAAATGACAGGCATTTGGGAACATGCATGTAAAACGGTATTTCCACAAAAAAATTTTAATGCATGGCCGCCCAGTCCATAGGGCAGCCATACAACATCAATTCTGTAACAGTCAATCAAAGCATAACTCCCTTGTTAGCCTCATAGAATATTCTATATTCCGTTTTCAAGATACAATGTCCATAATGCCTTTCAGGATTATAGTATCCATTCGATTATGAAAGCAGAACTCTTTTTCATCGCAAAATGCGACCTATATCGGGATACATGCTCTTTCGTCCTCAGATTATTCAGGATTCTCCTCTAAACAATCTATGCATAATCATTTCCTGCGGCCGCTCCTCTGGCTGACATACTTTGATGCCTGATAGATGGAGATTCCCAGTCCCGCTCCGGCTATGATAGAGTCAACAATGATTTTAGAAGTCGCTGTTGCGATAAGAAAACTAATCAATTTCTGTCCCTCCTTATTTTAAAAATGATTTCATGATACAGTGTGTTCTTTCATCCATGGCGCGATAAAGCAGTCCAACGGCATACAGCATCCGGTCTTTGTCGTTGTCCCTTGTAGGCTGTGCAACCCTGTCTGCACTCTCTATTGAGACAAAGAAAAGATTGCCTGTAATCGTCCCTCCCGCGCCGCAGTCAAGGAATGGATAGGAACACAGATAATCCCTTTCGGCATCAGACAATCCTTCCACTTCGCAGAGACCGATTTCCTCCGTTCCTAAAGTGCATATTTCCTGAATCACCGAGCCGCCATCCTTCTGTGACTGCGCAATCTGCTGCATCAGGACTTTCTTCTCAAAGGTATGCTGTTCCAGGAATGAATCAAAGTCCCCTTCTGACAGCGCATCCAAAAGAAGCCCGTCGATTTCATTGGTATCGGAAAATAAATATCCTCCAAACTCTTTCACTCTACTGCCTCCTGTCATCTCTACTTTTTACAGCTGCTTGTATAGGTGTTTCTTTTGTATAGAATATATGACTCCTATACGGCGGGCAGTCTTATGTACTTGTACATAATTGAGATACCATTCCCTTTCTCTGGTCATAGGGCTGCCCCCATCCCTGATTTCAAGCCGAATCACATCATTTTCCAACTCTACTTTAATGGGATACATATTTATGGCATCTTCGATTTCCCGCACGTCATCTCTGACGGAATCCAACAGAACAAGCACAAATCCCTTTCTTCCCAAACTTCCATCTTCCAGGATATAATCAATCCGCTTCAATAATTCGCGCGGGAGCCGGTACCGCCCCAAAAGACGGTTAAGGCTCCGGAGAAGCACCAGCTGGCTTCTGGTGTAAATTTTGATAAACTTCATATGCATTCTCCTTTGCAGCAAAACGGCGGGCAAGCTATCCACTATAGCCTACCCGCCTTGCATAATACCTCTGACTATGCCATCTCGCCTAAAAAGGCAAGCACACTGACTGTCAGGACACATGATGCGATAAAAATACCTGCGTGCATGTAAAATTCCTCCTTTCCGATATGGTTTCAGAGAAATAATATATATTTGATTTCCTCAATTATCTTTTGATTCCAGTGGCTATTCCCACTAGGGCAGTGAAAAAGCAAGAATTTCAAACATATTCCGCCTTTCCTTATTTCCTGCCGCGTAACACCATGATAATAAAACCGATTACCGCAACGCCGACCACAAACAGGAATACTTTTTCAAAGAAGCCGAAAACAGCGCCTATGATTCCCTTTCTGGGCAACGGCTCATTTGCAAGGTAAGCGTCCACTGTCTCAAGATATTCTGCTGTTGATACTTTCCCCTCCTCATACTGCTTTTCCACTTTCGCCATTTCCTTTTCTGACACATAATGCCCTCCGCAGGCACTGAAACAGCAGGTAAAGCACAGCATCATCAGGGCAGTAATCACAAATCTTTTTACAATACGCATTTTATCATTCATCCTTTCCACTATATTATCTGCCAAACAGCTTTCCCACAGAGCCGAACAATCCTTTTCCACTCTTTTTCTTTTCCAGATACTGCACCGCTTCAACGGCCTCTTCCAGGGTGATACCAACCTTTGGCAGGAATTCCTCCAACATTCTGTACGCTTCCGCCACCTTATCCGGGGAGGAGCAGTCAAGCTTTTTTACATATTTCAAAGCCCTGTCCCTGCCCGCCTGCTTTCTATCCACTTTTTTGAACAACCCCACAGAACAGAATTTCCTGTCGAAATCAGCCAGATATTTTTCTATCTGGTTCAGATACTTCTGCTTCAGTTCGGACTGAAAAGCTTCTTCAAATTCCTTTTTCTTTTCCAGCAGGTCGCTCTCATAGTCTAACAGGGAATCCGATGTAGGTTCCGAAATCTGCCTCATGAATTCGCGGATGCCTTCCAGTTCACTGCGGGCCAAATCAGCCCCTTCTCTGGTCTCACAGACCACCTGGTCTACAGTGCGGTATTTCAAGTCAAAATCCGCCAATACCTTATCAATATATTTGATGCACATGCGGTTTTCATCTATTGTAAGGCCAATCTCTTCACAATAGGAAATCAGTTTTGCTTTTGCTTCTTTTGCATCCTCTTCCGTGCTTCCCTGATTTTCCCTGACAAATTTCAGCGCCAAATCATCCTTGCATTTTTCCAGGTAGCTCAGTGTCCCCTCGTTCTCTCCCTCTTCAAGTCCTACTCTGGGCAAAAGTTCTTCCATCTGCGCATAGGCCTCCGCAATCTTGTCAGGCGCAGACACATCACATTTCTTTATCAGCTTTAACAGCCGTTCTTTTCCCGCCGCCTTTCTGTCAAGTTTCTTAAACAGTCCTACCGTGCAGAACAAATCGTCAAAGTCCTTCAGGTGTTTCTCCATCACCTTGACATATTTTGCTTTCAGTTCGGAAGAGAATTTTATGTCGAACTCCCTTAATTTGTCATTGACCTCCCATTCATAGTCCAACAAAGAATCCGATGCAGGCGCTGAGATATGTGCCATGAATTCCTGTATCTGCGGCAGCTCCTCCCGGGCAAAATCGGCGCTTTCCCTTGTCTCACAGACAATGCCGTCCACTGTCCTGTAGATGCGGTCTAATTCCTCCAGTCTGTCTCTGATTTCCTCAAACAACTCTTCTTTCTCTTCGCCGTCATACCCCAGGGAAGCGCAGTATGCCTCCAGTTTCTCCTTTGCGGCAAGCGCCTCTTCTTCCGTTTTCATTGGCAGTTCTTCAAAATAACTTTGAATCATCTCTTCCTTGTATGCCGTGACATCATCACCAAAATCCAGATAGTCAGCCAGAGCCTGAACCTCTCCGTCCTTATCTCCACAGCGCTGTACGATACAGGTATACAGTTCCATGCTGAAAGGATTGGTCTGGGCAATATAAAGCAGAATCTTTTCCACCTGTTCCTCCGGTATAATGTTCTGCCTGATGTTGGAGAGGAGCTGGCTGCATTTTTCTATCTCTTCACTGCCGCCAAATGCAGATTCCAGAATATCGTCATAGGTATCGTCAATATCCTCTTCCGGATTCCGTGCATGATTCACACACACCAACAGCCCCATGACCAATCTGAACTCAAAATCCCGGAAAGAATTCCGCAAAGCCGCAAGACTCCCCAAATTTGATATATAATCTTCCACACTGATTCCCACTACACTTCTAAAAGTTTTTACCTGTGTTTCCGATAATTCCCGGTAAGAACAGCTGTACCTCTGTTCGCCAAGCAAATCATACAGCGCTGCCATGATTGCTTCGAATCTCCAACACATATTGACAGTCAACCCATCTATGTTCTTGTCGCTGATGTTATAGGCGCCTATGCTTGCAATATCTTTCTTCATTTCCCGGTAGATATCTTCTTTACAGTCCGCAAAGATACTCTGGATTTCAGCCAGGTCTTCTTCATTCTGCGGCTCCGCCGTACACTGTGACAAAAATTTTTCTTTTGCACTGTCTACAACAGCCTTATATTTCTGCATCAGAAGATTCATTCGGCATTTTTCAACTGACAGGCACACTTCCCCAATGGGAGTGGGAAAGCTGATTCCCTGCGTTGTGGTTTCAAGTATTTCCTTAATGTTCATTTTTCGCTCCTTTTGTATGTAAGCATGGGTATATATCTACTCACATAAATATACTATATATTTCCACTCATTTCAATCCATTTCTACATAAAATAATATAGGAATATATGGACATGGAGGAAATGGCTATGGATGATATTGAATTCGGTACAATAAAGATTCACCTGAAAGAACTCATGGAAAGTCGAAATATCTCAATCAATAAGCTTTCCTTTCGGGCAGAAATGCAGAGGACACAGCTGAAGAAATATTACAGGAACGAGGTTCAGCGTCTGGATATCGCCGTCTTGACAAGGCTGTGCTATGCTCTGGACTGTGACCTCCACGATTTGATTGAATATATTCCGCCCCATAAACAGTAGGAAAATACTGCTGTCACTTTTCCGCTGCCTGTTTTTCGGAAGCCGTTCTGCCCGTTGGCATCTTTTTAATCTTTTCCATTTTTTCAGACTTTTCAGCGGACGGCTCCTTGACATCTTCTCTCTGTATCTTTTTTGCCGCATCCACCATAGCTTTCAGTTCCGCCCTTATCTTTTCTGCCGGATAAGGTTCCAGTTTCCACAGGGCATTGGCATAACGTATTCCCATGTACAGCGGGTGCACTCCCACATTCTCCTTATCCAGACCGTCTGCAGTCAACTGATAAAGCATTCCACCTCCATGTATTTCCTCCCACATTTTCAGGACTTCAAGCTTCGCCCGGTTCACCACCTGGGAAGTCTGATGCGAATTCCCCCATGCGATGATGACCTTGTCAGCCGGACTCTTAATCTCTCTGAATATGGATTCTTTGATATAATTAAGATTCTCTGTATCCAATGCAAGCCCTCTTGTAGACAACCTGCTCTGTGTCACAGTGGAAAAAAGGTTCACGATTCCATACTCCTTCAAGCCCAGTTCTTTCATATGGTTCAGCAGATGGACGTTGGTTGAGTCCTCCACATGCAGATTCTCCATGGTTCTGGTGGGGTATAACAGCACAAAGATGCCTTTCCCTCCTTCCAGGCTTTCCAGGGACTTCCCCAGGAAATAAGTCCTTGTTCCGTCCGGCAAGGCTTTGATACTGGTCTTTAACAGAATCTCCTTTTCAGCTAATTTCTTCATTTCGTCTCCTTTCGTGTCTTGTGCAACAGCAGAACCTACGCTCTGGGAAGATTCTACTGCCAGGAAAAAGAACCATGCGGGGCTTTTCATAGCCTGGCATGGTTCTTGATTAACGATAGTACCATATTCAATTTTCTCTTCCATTTGTTCCGCCTGTCGCCGAAGCGGTGGAGTGGCAGTGGAGTACAGTGGGAGCAGATTCAGGATAAAAAAGGGGCGTACAGCCGCCGCAAAGATGCCCTTTCCCGCATCTTCCAGGTATGTATTCGACAAAAAGACAGATTAGAATGTACAGAATAAACAAGTAATGAGCCAGAAACACTGGCTCATTAGCTGTTTTATATAACATTTCGACAATCGGGGTGACAGGATTCGAACCTGCGACTTCCTGGTCCCAAACCAGGCGCTCTAGCCAAGCTGAGCCACACCCCGCCAGATCTTATGTACCTAATCAGTATAACCGCCATCCCGGCCCGTGTCAAGATTTTTTGAAGAGAAAGGAACATGAAAGGGCGGGATAACCAAAGCAGCGGACACAGAGAACCAGAAAAATGTCTCTACAAATACTCAATGGTAAACTTCGCATCCTTCTCCCCTACCTCCATAATAATATAAGAGGGTCTGCGTCCTTCCTGCCTGGGATAAGAAAGGCTTCCCGGGTTCACCGCGATGACCTTACCCTTTCTGTCAACCACCGGCTTGTGGGTGTGACCATAGATCACGATATCCGCCCCCCTGGCGGCAGCCTCCCGCTTTATCACCTCATTCCCCATGGACACATAGTAATTGTGCCCATGGGTCACCCATACCTTGAAAGGACCTATCTGCAGATCCACCTCCCGCGGCAGATAGGAAAAAAAGTCGCAGTTTCCCAGAACAATCTGCACCGGGCAGTCTGCGGCTTCTGAGAGCGCATATTCGCTTCCCTCGGCATCTCCGCAATGTATTACCATATCCGGATTGTGCATTTTAAGCAATTTGAAATAATTCTCGTTTTTTCTGTGGGTATCACTGATAATCAACACTTTCATAAATTCTTCAGCTCCTCTTTCATAAGCCGGAGCGCCTTCCCCCTGTGACTGACCTGATTCTTCTCCTCCTCCGTAAGCTCCGCAGTGGTTTTCCCCAATTCCGGAACATAGAATATAGGATCATATCCAAAGCCGTTGCCCCCCTTTTCCTCATACCCTATCAGCCCTTCTATCGTGTCCCGCACGGTTATCTCCCGTCCGTCCGGCAGCACGGCGGCAATGGCACAGACAAATCTTGCAGTGCGCTTCTCATCCGGCACTCCCTCCAGCCTCCGGATCAGCTCAGCATTTTTAATGCTGTAAGGAGTGTCCTCACCCAAATACCTGGCGGAATATACCCCCGGTTCCCCGTTAAGGAAATCAATTTCCAGCCCGGAATCATCGGCCAGCACCGGATCCGGTGTGTGATGTGCCACCGCCCGGGCCTTGATCAGCGCATTCTCCTCATATGTCTTCCCGTTCTCCTCCGCCTCTATTGAAATTCCTGCCTCCTTCATGGACAGAATCTCCCGGCAGGTATCCTCCATGATACTCCTGATCTCCTTCATCTTGCCCGCATTTCCCGTGGCAAATATCATCCGCTTCATCTTTCTCCTCTTTTCTGCCGGCTTACCGCTCCCAAATATACGCCGGCCTCTCTCCCTCCGGTATATGCCTGTCCTCCCGGGAAAGCGCCCTGGCAGCCCTCTCCTATCCCTTAGATCTGGGCGGCTTCGGCCCAAGAAACTGATAATAATAGGCTTTCATCATACCGTTATAGATCTTTCTGTTCTTATCCGCCTTGCGCCCGATCTCCTTCTCCGCGTTCTCATAGGCGGAAATCAGGAACATACTCCAGGAATCCAGCTCCCGGAATCTCTCCCCTATGGTCCGATACAGCGCAGGCATATTCTCCTTATCATGGAGCCGCTCTCCATAGGGCGGATTCGTAATGAGAAAACCGTATTTTTTCGCATGGCTGAGCTGCTCGACTCCCCTTCTCTGAAAATGAATCAGGCTATCCACCCCTGCCAGTTTCGCGTTCTCCCGTGAAATACTTACCATCTTATCATCAATATCATACCCCTGTATATCCGGTTTCACGCTCAGGTCCACCAGTTCCTGCGCCTCCTGCCTTGCCTCCTGCCAGATACCTTTTCCAACCACCTGCTGCCAGGCCTCCGCGGTAAACCCTCTCTTCATTCCCGGCGCCATATTTGCCGCCATCATGGCCGCTTCAATGGGAATCGTTCCGCTGCCGCAGAAAGGATCCACCAGTATCCTTCCTTCATTCCATGGAGTGAGCATGATCAGAGCCGCCGCCAGATTCTCCGCTATGGGAGCCTGGGCCACCAGCTTCCGATATCCCCTCTTATGCAGGGACTCTCCCGTGCTGTCCAGCGCCACGGTCACCTGATCCTTCATCAGAAACACTCTCACGGGATAAGCGGCGCCCTCCTCCGGAAACCAGCCTATATGATAGGCATCCTTCAGCCGCTCCACCATGGCTTTCTTCATGATGGACTGAATATCCGACGGACTGAAAAGCCTGGATTTCACACTGGCCGCCTTGGCCACCCAGAATTTCCCGTCCTCCGGAATATACTCCTCCCAGGGAATGGCTCTGGTCCCCTGGAACAGCTCCTCAAAGCTCTCCGCCCGAAAGCTTCCCACCTTCACCAGTATCCTCTCCGCCGTCCGCAGGAAAATATTGGCCCGGCACAGGGCCTCCTCGTCTCCGAAAAAGGTGATTCTTCCGTCGGATACCTCCGTAATATCGTAGCCGAGATCTACAATCTCCCTCTTGAGCACCGCTTCCATGCCGAAATGACAGGGTGCAATCAATTCATATTTCCGCATTTTACTCTTCCCTCATGTACTCTATGCCCGGACAGACCGAAACCGAAACGTTATCCGAATGCGCAGGACTTCATCCTGAAATCCCTGCACTTTCCCTGCGCAATATCCCCTGCCGCCCTCTGCCCACATTCCTTCCGCATTAGTATACCCTTTTTTTCCAGATATGTAAATAGGGACACTCTCTATAAGTGTCCCTATCGCCAGAAATATCTTAGTAGTTGTTGTTCTGGTTGTTCTGGTTCTTGCTCTGATTCTGATTGTTCTGGTTCTTGCTCTGGTTGTTGTTCTGATTGTTCTGGTTGTTCTGATTCTGGCTGTTCTTGCAGTTCTCAGAATTGTTCGTGCTGTTGTTGTACTTATTGTTGTCCATTTCTTTCCTCACATCCTGCCGCCGATGCGGCTTCTTGGTTTGTTGATGGTTACGGGAGTAGTATGGGAAGAAATTTTAAAAAATATGCCTGCTTTTTCTGGTACTTTAGTACTATTTTCAGTTGAACCAGTCACGAAATACCTTCACAAGGAGCAGCACCAGCAAAATCGGTATCAGCACGGGAAGCACCATGGAAATCACTGAGAAAACCACACTCAGAATTACTGCCAGGATCAGCAGAACTGCCAAAAGCCACACCCACAGGGGCAGCCTGAACACAAGGGGCAGGGATCGCCCTTCGCCTCCTCTTTCCTCCTGGGGCGCACTCTTTGTGCTGCCGCTGGTCTCCGCAATGGTTCTGGCAATCAGTCTGGGATCGCCCAGGCCCTCCATTACCTCTTCCTCCGTCCTTCCCTTGCGAATTTCCACATTGATATAATCCTCATAAAACTGCATATTCTCCTTCAATATCTCCGAAGATACCCTGCCGTTTAACGCAAGGCGCAGTTTCTCCATGAATTCCTGTCTCGTCATATTTATACCTCTTTACCTTCTCCGGCGGGCATGCCGGTCAAGCCTCCCTGCAGTGCCCTGTTTACCACTTTTCATCAGGACAATGGTTTTTCAATACCGCCGCCCGCAGCTCCACATAGCATCCGCATCTGCGGCACATTCCCTCCAACAGCATCCCGCATTCTCTGCAGACATGGATCCTGTCTTCATAGAGCGGCCCGGAAGCCCTGATATCCATGTCCAGATTCTCGATATATTCTCTCAGAGAGCGGTAATACTCTTCCTGTCCCTTCATATCCCTGAGAAGACATTTTCTGCAAGGACGTAATTCGGCACTTTCCTTCTCCATCATTTCCATCAGAAATATTCCTGTTCCTGCCTGCGGTACTCCCATCAGACATTTTATCACACATTCTGCTCTTTTCCGGCAGATTCCGGTTTCCCCATGCCTGTACTCTCATGAAACACTTCCTGACAAACCCCTGCCCCTCCCGGCAAAGATCCGCTTACTGCCTGTCCGGGCCGAAAAGAAACTCATAATGTCCGTAATGCATACAATGGAAATATAATAAATGTATATATAATATAAGAAAAGCTCCACATGAAAATCACGCGGAGCTCTTTCCCACACGTGCGTGACAGGATTCGAACCCACGACCTACTGGTCCGTAGCCAGTCGCTCTATCCAGCTGAGCTACACGCACATCTTGCAGACAACGCCTGCAACATTTATTATCATAACCGCTGCCACAGTAAAAGTCAAGTAGAAATTAAAAGTTTTTCGGAAATTTTTCGGAAATGATTTCAAATAGCTTCAAATAGTTTTCTGAATGGAATCAGGGAAATCCTTTCAAATGATTTCTGAAAATGTTTTCAGGAAAGCTGTATAGTTTTTTTGTTTTCTGTGTTATACTGTAAAAAGGGTTTTGTGAATACATAATAAGCCGCCTGATGCGGCTTGGGGAGGACAAATATGCTTGAATTACAAAATCTCTGTTTTCAGGTGTCCGACGATTCCGCCGGACAAAAGGAGATAATCAGAGATATAAACTTAACCTTTGAAGATCATGCTTTCATCGCCATCACGGGACCCAACGGGGGCGGAAAATCCACTTTGGCAAAGCTGATTATGGGAATCGAACAGCCCACCTGTGGAAAAATAATCTATAATGGTACGGATATTACGCATAAGAACATCACCGAAAGAGCCAACCTGGGCATCAGCTTTGCCTTTCAGCAGCCGGTGCGCTTCAAGGGGATCAAGGTAAGGGATCTGGTCAGTCTGGCCGCAGGGAAACCCAAAGACGGCCGTTCTGCCGTGAAATTTCCCGATATCTGCGACTATCTGTCAAAGGTAGGGCTCTGCGCCAGGGATTATGTGAACCGGGAGGTGGATGCCAGCCTGTCGGGCGGCGAGTTGAAACGGATTGAAATCGCCTCCATCATCGCCCGCAATACCCCCCTGGCCGTTTTTGACGAACCGGAAGCCGGAATCGATCTCTGGAGCTTTCACAATCTGATTCAGGTCTTTGACGACATGCACAGAGAAAGTAATACTTCCCTGATCATCATTTCGCATCAGGAGCGGATTCTGAATATCGCGGATGAAATCGTGGTCATTGCCGACGGGAATGTGCAGGCAAGGGGACAGAAAAAGGATATTCTGCCGGAGCTTCTGAAAGGCACTGAGGGGTGTAAATTTTTTCAGCAGGAAAAATAGCCCGGACATATCCCAAAGCATGATTCAGCATTTATATACATCTGAAATACATCTGCCGGAATATGGTAATTTCTATCCTATAAAGGCGAAAGTGTAAATGTCAATGATGTAAATACGGCAAAGTACAGGTATTAAGAATACAAATGTGATTAAATGCAGACATGAAGAATTAGAATTTAAATACGAAAAACAAACCTACAAAAAGAAATGAGGCATATTCCTATGGATGCAATACAGAAAAATCTTCTGGAGCAGGTGGCGGGCCTGCATGAAATGCCTGCCGGGGCATACAATATCCGTGCCAACGGGCAGAGCGTGGAGCGCTCCACCACCGCTCATATCGATATCGTAACCAAGACAGACAAACAGGGCATTGATATCCTTATCAAGCCCGGCACAAAGAACGAGAGCGTGCACATTCCCGTAGTTCTCAGCCAGAGCGGGCTCAACGAGATGGTTTACAACGACTTCCATGTGGGAGACGACTGCGATGTGACCATCGTGGCCGGCTGCGGCATACACAACGGCGGAGACAGCGACAGCCGCCATGACGGCGTGCATTCCTTTTACATAGGAAGGAACTCTCATGTAAAATATGTGGAGAAGCATTACGGCAGCGGAGACGGCCGGGGCGGACGCATTATGAATCCCGAGACAAAGCTGGAAATAGGCGAGAACAGCTTCATGGAAATGGAGACCGTGCAGATTAAGGGCGTGGATTCCACCAGGCGCATCACCAGCGCCAGGCTCGCCGACGGTGCCAGGCTGGTTGTCACGGAAAAGCTGATGACCCACGGATCCCAGACCGCCGAGACTTCCTTCCTGGTTGACCTGGACGGGGAAGGTTCCAGCGCCAATATCATCTCCCGCTCCGTGGCCAGGGATGATTCAAGGCAGCTCTTCCTCTCCAGAATCAACGGCAGGAACCGCTGCAAGGGGCATTCCGAGTGCGACGGCATTATCATGGACCGGGCCGTCATCAGCGCGGTTCCGGAGATTACCGCTCTGAATCTGGATGCGGAACTGATCCATGAAGCCGCTATCGGCAAGATCGCCGGAGAACAGATTATCAAGCTGATGACTCTGGGACTTACGGAAGCCGAAGCGGAGGAACAGATCATAAACGGATTTTTGAAATAGAATACGGGCATAAAAGAGCAGCCTCCGGGAGAAGATAAAAGAAACATTATCATATTCCCGGAGGTTATTTTATGGACATACAGAAATCTGAAAAAACATCCCGCAGCCTGCAGACCATGGACGGCAATCAGGCCGCGGCTCATGTGGCTTATGCCTACAGCGAAGCCGCCGCCATCTACCCCATCACTCCCTCCTCGCCCATGGCGGAGCTGTGCGATGAATGGGCCGGAAACGGACGGCTGAATATATTCGGACAGACCCTTACCGTCTCCCAGCTGCAGTCGGAGGCCGGTGCGGCCGGCGCCGTCCACGGAGCCCTGCTGGCAGGCTCTCTCGCGGTTACCTTCAGCGCCTCCCAGGGGCTGCTTCTCATGCTGCCAAATCTCTACCGCATGGCCGGCGAACTGCTGCCCGGCGTCATCCATGTGGCAGCCAGGACCATAGCCACCCATGCCCTGTCCATCTTCGGCGACCACTCCGATATCTATGCCTGCAGGCAGACCGGATGCGCCATATTCTCCGAAAGCAGCGTACAGGAGGTGATGGATCTCTCCCCCGCGGCCCATCTGGCCGCCATCGAGGGCCGGATCCCTTTTCTGAACTTTTTTGACGGCTTCCGAACCTCCCATGAGCTCCATAAGATAAAAGTATGGAACTATGAGGACCTGGAAAGCATGCTGGACAAAAATGCTGTGGAACGTTTCCGGGAGCGCTCTCTTCATCCTTCTCACGGAAAAGTATATGGTTCTGCACAGAATCCCGATATTTTCTTCCAGGCCAGGGAGGCATCCAATCCCTTCTATGAAGCGCTTCCCGAAATTGTGGAAAAGCAGCTTGCAAAAATAAATGAAAAGCTCGGCACCTCCTACGGACTCTTTGACTACCACGGCGCACAGGACGCGGAACATGTCATCATCGCCATGGGCAGCGTCTGCGAAACCATAAAGGAATACATTGACAGCGTACCGGCGGAAAAATACGGCCTGATCACCGTCCATCTCTACCGCCCGTTCAGCAGCTCCCGCCTGGCGAAAGCCCTGCCGGAAACCGTGCGGCGCATCACCGTGCTGGACCGCGCCAAAGAACCCGGGGCAGGAGGCGGCCCTCTGTATCTGGATGTACTGGCAGCGCTGATACAGGAGGGACTGCCCGTTCACGGCGCACTGAAATCCCCCGTTCCGGAACGGCAGACCGCTTCCGCCTGTACCGGCAGAAATCCCTCCCGGACACACTGCATTCGCATCTTCTCGGGCTGCTATGGATTGAGCTCCAAGGACACCACTCCCGCCCAGATCGCGGCAGTTTATGAGAATACGGACAAAATCCGTTTCACGGTGGGTATCACGGATGATGTGACCCATCACTCCCTCCGGGTTCCCTCCATTCCGGATACCGCCCCCAAAGATATTGTCTCCTGCAAATTCTGGGGCCTTGGAGGGGACGGCACGGTAAGCGCCACGAAAAATGCCATCAAGATCATCGGCAATCACACGGATATGACTGCTCAGGGATATTTTGAGTATGATTCCAAAAAATCCCGGGGACTCACCATCTCCCATCTGCGGTTCGGCAAAAGCCCCATCCGGAGCGCCTATCTGATCCGCAGGGCTGATTTTGTGGCCTGCCACAACCCTGTGTATCTGCATAAATACCGAACCATGATAGAGGAGCTTAAGGACGGGGGCACTTTTCTGCTGAACTGCTATTATAAGGAAAAAGAGCTGGAGGACTACCTTCCCGATACTGTCAAGTCCTGTCTTGCCTTGCGCCATATCCGTCTCTATCTCATCGACGCCATCGGGATCGGCAAGGAAATCGGGCTGAACAATAAGATCAGCACCATCCTGCAGGCCGCATTTTTCGCGGTATCCGGTCTTCTGGACCCCGGGGATGCGCAGGTGTGGATGAATGAAGCCGCAGAAAAAAGCTACGGCAAAAGCGGAGGCAAAATTCTGGAGATGAACAGAGAGGCAATCCGCAGAGGCTTTTCGGAGGTTCTGGAATTTCCCGTGCCCGCGCGATGGGCGGACTGTGCTGCCGAAGCCGGCTCCCGGCAGTCCCCGGGCTGCTTTCAGAACGATTCCCGGCAATCCGAAGGCTGCACCATTCAAGACGATTACCTGCAGTCTGCAGGCTGCACCTCCCAGGCCGTTTCCGGGCAATCCGCAGTCTGCGCCTCCCAGGCCGTTCCCGGACAATCCGCAGTCTGCGCCTCCCAGGCCGTTCCCGGTCTGTCACCTGACGCCCTGGACAACGCGCCCCTGCCCGACCGGCCGGAAATGCTGGATTTCGTCCGTAAAATACAGCAGCCCGTCACCGACCAGCGGGGCAACGAGCTTCCCGTATCTGCCTTCCTCCCCTATGCGGACGGCTACACCCCGCCCGGGAGCACGGCTCATGAAAGACGGAATGTTGCCACGGAAATTCCCGTATGGAAGCCGGAAAACTGTATCCAATGCGCCCGCTGCTCCTTTGTCTGTCCTCATGCGGTTATCCGTCCCGCCGTGCTGGACGCCAAAGAGCTTGCTGCCGCTCCCGGAGGCCTGGAAAGCATCCCCATGCTCGGAATGGAGGACCGTTCCTTTGCCATTGTCATCTCCCAGACGGACTGTACCGGCTGCGGCACCTGCAGCGCCGTATGTCCCGGAAAGCAGGGACAGAAAGCGCTGGAAATGCTGCCTGTGAACCGGCACGAAGAGCGGCAGCAGATCTTTGATTACTGCAAATCCCTGCTCCCCTGCGAGGAAGCGGTGGAGAAATTCCGGCCTGACACCTTCAAGGGCAGTCAGTTTTGTCTGCCGCTTATGGAGTTCTCGGGAGCCTGTGCAGGCTGCGGAGAGACCCCTTACGTGAAGCTGTTGACCCAGCTCTTCGGCAATCGGATGTATATCGCCAATGCCACGGGCTGCAGCTCCATCTGGGGCAATTCCGCACCCTCCTGTGCCTACGCCCTGGATAAAAACGGGTGTGGGCCTGCCTGGTCCAATTCCCTGTTCGAGGACGCTGCGGAATTCGGCTACGGCATGCTGATGGCCCGGGAGGCCGCCGCCAAATACGGGACTGACGAGCGCGGAAATCCCGCCGGTGACACCGTTCAATGGGTCGTCGGCGGGGACGGCTGGGCCTATGATATCGGCTACGGCGGACTGGATCATGTACTCGCCAGCGGGAAAAACATCAATTTCCTGGTTCTGGATACGGAAGTCTATTCCAATACAGGCGGTCAGGCTTCCAAAGCCACCCCAACAGGCTCCACGGCAAAATTTGTCGTGGGCGGTAAAAAGACCAGAAAAAAAGATCTGGCCTCCATGGCCATGACCTATGGGAATGTCTATGTGGCGCAGATCGCAATGGGCGCGGATATGAATCAGACTGTGCGCGCCGTCACAGAGGCCGCCGCCTATCCGGGCCCCTCCCTTGTCATTGCCTACGCCACCTGCATCGCCCACGGCATCCGCGCAGGGATGGGAACCACCCCCCATGAGGCAAAAAAAGCCGTGGACGCAGGTTATTATCACCTGTTCCGCTTCAATCCCGCCCTGAGGGAGCAGGGAAGAAATCCCTTCATTCTGGACAGCCGGGAGCCGGAACTGGACTATGAGGAATTTCTGGCAGGAGAGATCCGTTATGACTCCCTGAAGCGCAGCCATCCGGAACAGGCAGAGAAGCTTTTCCGAACTGCCTCCGCCCAGGCCAAAGAACGCTACCGGTATCTGAAAAGACTGGAGGCGCTGTATGCGCCGGAGGAAACCGCGCCGGAACATTCCCGGGAGAGCCGGTAAGTCTGCAGGTGTTCCGGACAGAAGTTCGGTTTCCCGGTGGGGCGTGCAGATGGCGGGAATGAATTTTCAAACACGCTCTAGCGCTTCACGGCGGTATAATGCTCCAGACTCCTCCGGAAGCGCTCCAGTCCCTCCAGCAGCCTTTCCCTGGGACAGGCTGTGTTCAGGCGGAGAAACTTCTTACCGCAGGCTCCGTACTCTTCCCCCTGTGTGAGGTAGAGCCCGCTGTCCCTGCGGATAAACTCCGCCAGTTCCCCCGCATCCTCCGTGACGCCGCTGCAGTCCAGCCACAGAAGATATGTGGCATGGGAGGGCACCACGCTGATCCGGGGCAGCTTCTCCTCCGCGAAACGCCGGACAAGGCTTTTATTCCCGTGCAGATAGTGTCTGAGCTCCTCCAGCCATTCCTCTCCCCTGCAGAATGCAGCGGCTGCGGCGGCAACGGCAAAGGCATTCGGCTCCGCCACCTCATCCGTATTCAGCCCCCTGTCCAGCTTATGCCGAAGGACGGGATCCGGAACCATCACGGCAGCGGTCTGCAAGCCTGCAAGATTAAAGGCCTTCGTGGGCGCTATGCAGGTTACGCTGTTCTCCCTGCACAAATCAGACACTGACGCAAAGGGAATATATTCGTACCCCGGATCCGTGAGATCACAGTGAATTTCATCCGAGAGAACCAATACATGATGCTTTGCGCATAATTCACCGATCCTGGCCAGAGTCTCCCTGTCCCATATCTTCCCCACCGGATTGTGAGGATTGCACAGAAGCATCAGGGTGGTCTGGGGATTGGCCAGCTTTTCGTCCAGATCGGCAAAATCAATCGAATATTCACCGTTATGGTATACCAACGGACTCTCCAGGATGTTCCGGCCGTTATTTCGGATAGAATTAAAGAAAATATTGTATACCGGAGTCTGCACCAGCACATTCTCTCCCACGGTAGTCAGCTTTCGCACGGCGCTGGAAATTGCCGGCACCACTCCCGTACAGAAAATCAGCCATTCCTTCTCCATCCTGAAATGATGGCGGCGGGCCCACCAGTCCTGATATGCCTCGTACCATTCCTCCGGCACCACGGAATATCCGAAAATCCCATGCTCCACACGGGTCCGCAAAGCTTCTCGGATCTCCGGCGCGGTCTCAAAATCCATATCCGCCACCCACATGGGCAGTTCTCCCTCCGGCACATCCCATTTTAAGGAGCCCGTCCCCCGCCTCCGGGTCATTTTGTCAAAATCATATTTCATACCTTATTCCCGTTTCCTTCAGTCTCCATTTCCACCGTAAGCTTTCCCGGCTCTCCCCGCACGCAGCACCTTTCCATTCGCATAGTCTCTCCGTACAGGCTGCCTTCCTGCATTGCACGGCGCCTGCCCTAAGATCGATCCTATGTCCTTATGGATCCCGCAGATAACAAAGCATGGGGAATGCCCCCGAAGCTGCCTGGCATACTGCCCCAACAGACGCCTTCCTGCGGCACAGGCAGGAATTTCCTACGCTTCCCAGGAAGCCCTGTCAGACTGCTTCAGGATCTCCCCGGCTTCGATCTTTGTCTGGTCGATCTTCACCCTTCTGCCGTCCATGATCAGCTCGCCGATCCTGTCAGCCCGGATGATTCCGCCTTTGGGATTGAATACACTGTCCACAGTCCCGATAATCTCCACATCCGCCTGAGAATACTCGAAGGCAAGCGTAGTGTTCAGCAGCTTACAGTTTTTCATTACAAGGTTGTCGATGTAACACATTCCCTGCAGGCTCTCCACCGTACAGTTGATCAGCGTAATGTTTCTGGAATTCCAGCCAAGGTATTCCCCCGAGATAAACGAATCGTACACCGTCACATTCTCCGCATTCCAGAAGGAATCCTTGGACAGCAGCCTGGAATTATGAATTTCGATATTTTTGCCCCCGTCAAAGCTGTAATTGCCCACCAGATGAAAATTTCTGGCTACAATATTGCGGCTGTTCATGGCAAAATAATCGCCCCGCGCCATTACCCTGTCCATCTCGATGTCCTGACAGTTCCAGAGCGTTTCCGATGCATTGGGCATATCCACATTGCGAAGAACGATCCCCTTCGTCCGCCGGAAGCTCTTGGGAGCCTCAATAATGGTGTCCGAAACGGAGATATTCTCCGTATACCAGATACCGGCCCTGGCCATATCAAACAGAGCGGAATCCTTCACTACAATATTTCTGCTGTACCACAGCGGATATTTCCATTTAAACAGCGTATTGTCTATTACCAGGTCGCTGCTCTCCTTCAAGGGTGATTCTCCGTCCGCAAAGGTACAGCCGCTGATGCGGCAGCCGCTGGCCTGATACATAGCTCTCTCACCCGTTAAAAACTGCTGACTCATTTCCTTCATAATCTTCCTCCGGTTCGGTAATTTTTGCTCTCTGTCTTTCTTTTTCTATCTTTGCTTCCCCCGGCAGACTTAATTTTCTCCCACAGAGAAGAAAGCCACGCCAATGGCTCCGGGGCCCACATGGGTTCCTATGGTTCCCCCCACGCTGGACGTCTCCAGGGCATCCACATGGGATTTCCAGTATGCTTCATGGTCCATAATATATTTCTGCAGCAGGGAATCGCTTAACCCCGTATACCCCAGCACAAAGGGCTTGTCAAAATCAACTCCCCCGGTCAGGCGGATCTGTTCCGTCAAAAGGTTATTCCCCTGCCTGGATCCCCTGGCTTTTCCAAGGATTGCCACTTCTCCGCCCTGGATGGCAATCACTGGCTTGATGGACAACAGGCTGCCTGCCATAGCCGCAGCCCTGGAAATGCGCCCTCCCTTTTTCAGATACTCCAAAGTATCCAGCAGCGCCACCAGCCTGATCCTTCCCTTGTCCTTCTCCAGCTTCTCCACAATCTCCTCAAAGGGCAGTCCGCTGTCCTTCAGCCTGAGCGCATATTCCACCAGCGCATGCTGTCCGATGCTGGCATTCTCGCTGTCCACAACCCGCACCGTATCCCCGTACTCTTCCGCCGCCATATGAGCGCTCTGGCAGGTACCGGAAAGCCTGGAAGAAAGGGTTATGACAATAGCCTGATCCCCCTTCTCCTTCACCTCCCCAAAAGCCTCCTCAAATACATAGGGCGGAACCTGGCTGGTAATGGGCAGTTCATCACACTCCACCAGCTTCTCATAGAACATCCGATGCGTCATTGTCACCCCGTCCTGATACTCCTCTCCGGCAAAAGTGATATTGATTGGAAGAACGGTCAGGTCCTCCCTGCCGCTGTCAACGATATCCGATGCGGAATCCGTAATAATCCTGATCATATACCTTTCCTCTCTCTGCGCCTTACCCGGAACAGGCGCATTCTCATTTTATTTTACAAAATACCTTCGCTTCCATTCTGACCCCGCTTTTATCCGACGCCGGCCTCTCCTGCACAGCCTAAAGCACAGGCTCGCTTTCCGTCTTAAGTCTCCGAATGACTCCATGTCCGTCTGCACGGAAACAAGAAAAAAAGGCCTCCGGGTCTTTTACCCTGCGGCCCTCTTACTTCAGAAGTATTCCCTCATAAAATAAGAAAATTCCTGTCTGTCAAGAACAGCAAACAAAATATTGCATAAAACGACCCAGATCGGACTCGAACCGACGACCTTCGCCGTGACAGGGCGACGCTCTAACCAACTGAGCCACTGGGCCGTATTTATAATATGCTGCGGAAATTCCTTCCAAGCGGAACAAAATACGAGACTTCCGAACCCTTCTGACAAAATGTCGATCCGGACTTCGCATTTTAATGGACCTTCGGGGACTCGAACCCAGGACCGACCGGTTATGAGCCGGTTGCTCTAACCAACTGAGCTAAAGGTCCGCATCTATCTTTCTGCCCCGGGCAAACCGGGAACAGCTCTTTGGCAGAAAAACATACTTTTGCTGTAAATGCCGCCTGCACAAAATGACTCCAACGGGAATCGAACCCGTGTTACCGCCGTGAAAGGGCGATGTCTTAACCGCTTGACCATGGAGCCCTGCTTTCTGCGCCCTCCTGATTGTGAATCCGCCCTGTGGGCATGCCTTCTCCTCTGCCTCCGGAACACCTCAGCCTTCACAGCCGGTTATCTCCTTTGCCGCCGGAATACTGCATTCTGTCACAATCACCACTTGACTGGGAACCTGCAAAATATAGTAACATATTTGTCCTTATTTGGCAAGTAGTATTTTAAGCTTTTTGCGCACTTTTTTACTCTGAACCCTTTCTGCGTCGACTGCGTTGTCTGCGTCATTTCCGGGACTTCCCGCTTTTACGCTGCCGCAGAGGAGCGTTCAATGCCTGATTACATCAGCAAATTCCGCTCCCGCAGCCCTGATCAGATCCCCCGGTGCCAATTCCAACTGAGAGCCGATCCTGCCGCCGCTCACGACGATCGTCCCCATACCTCTGGCGGAGCTGTCGATCCTGGTCACATACTGCTTTTTCATTCCCACCGCCGTACAGCCGCCCCGGATATATCCGGTGACCCTGTTGATATCCTTCACAGGAAGCATTTCCACGCTTTTCTCCCCCACGCTTCTGGCGGCAGCCTTCAGATCCAGTTCCCTGTGGATGGGAATGACAAAGACAAAATAGTCCTTACTGCTGCCTGACGTCACCAGCGTCTTGTACACCTTTTCATAGGGAAGAGAAAGCATGTCCGCTATCTGCAGCCCGTCAACAAACTCCCTGCATTCATAAGTTATATGGGTATATGAAATTTTCATGGCTTCCAGTATGCGCATGGCATTTGTCTTGATTTCCTTCCGCTTCGGCATTCCGATATTTCCTCCAAATCCGATCTGATATACTCCCGGAATCTCTCTGATATAAGGTCACACCTCCAGCAGTGCCAGGATTTCCTCCCTGCTCAAGGCTCCCAGCTGCCCGGTCTCCCCGCCTATAATCTGCTCCGCAAGATCCTTTTTCGTCTCCTGCAGCTTCTGAATCTTCTCCTCAATGGTATTCTTCACAATCAGCTTATAGACAGTCACCTTCTTCGTCTGACCGATTCGGTGGGCCCTGTCCGTAGCCTGATTCTGCACCGCCAGATTCCACCAGGGATCATAGTGGATGACCACATCCGCCCCGGTCAGGTTCAATCCCACTCCCCCGGCCTTCAGAGAGATCAGAAATACAGGCGTATCCCCTTCGTTGAAATCCTTCACCATCTGCAGACGTTTCTCCTTGGAAACGCTGCCGGTAATGGTATAATACGCAATACCTGCTTCCTCCAGGTTTTTCTGCAGGATTTCCAGCATTGAGGTAAACTGTGAAAACACCAGCATTCTGTGTCCGCCGTCCCTGGCGCTCTGAATCAGCTCCATACAGGCCTCCAGCTTGGCAGTCTCTCCGTCGTAATTGTCAAAGCACAGGGAAGGGTCGCAGCATATCTGACGCAGCCTGGTCAGTTCCGCCAGGATCAGCATCTTATTCCTGTTGAATTCCTCGTCTCCCTGCCTTGCAATACTTTCCCTCATATGCAGCACCTGCCCGTCGTAAAGTCTCTGCTGAACGGTGTCAAACTGTACGTAACGGCATTCCTCCAGCTTCTCCGGAAGATCCTTTAACACATCCTCCTTCAGTCTCCTCAGAATAAAGGGCCCCACCATTTTCTGCAGACGTTTCATGGCCGTCTCCTCTTTGTTCTTCACAATGGGGATCTCCATTTCCTTTCGGAATACATCATAGCCATATAAAAACCCGGGCATCAGATAATCAAAAATACTCCACAATTCGCTCAGACGGTTCTCGATGGGCGTGCCTGTCAGCGCGTAGCGAACCTGGCTGTTTATCAGCTTTACCGCCTTTGCCGCCGCAGTGGTATGATTTTTGATATATTGCGCTTCATCGATAACCTCATACCGGAACTGCTTGTCTTCATAATGAAGGATATCCCGCTTCAGAAGATCATAGGAAGTGACAATCACGTCATAATCCTGATATCTCCCGATCTTTTCCTGTCTTTCCTCCTGGGTGCCCGTAATCAGGGAAACCGTCAGCTGCGGCGCAAACCGGCCCAGCTCCTCCCCCCAGTTGAATACCAGAGAGGCGGGAGTCACTACAATGGAGGTTCCCTCTCTCCCCTCCTGCTTTGCCGACAGCAATACCGAGATTACCTGCAGGGTCTTTCCAAGGCCCATATCATCCGCCAGTATTCCTCCGAACTGCCATGTCTCCAGGGTGCGAAGCCATTTATATCCGTTTTTCTGGTACTTACGCATGATTTTGGACAGACTTGCCGGTTCCTCGAAATCCGCGTCCGTCACAGTCTTGAAGCCCTTTACCACCTCCCGGAAGCGGCTGTCCCGGCTGCTGTAGACATTGGCGTTCTCCTCCAGCATCTTGTCCAGATAAAGGGTGCGGTACATGGGAAGGTGCATTTTCCCCTTGACGAACTCCCTGGGCTTCAGCCTGGCGGCATCCATCAATTCCGCCAGCATTTCCAGGGACTCATCCTCCAGATTGACAAAGGAGCCGTCCTTTAAGCGGTAATATTTCTTCTTTTCCCGATAACTGTTCAGGATCTCCAGCAGCTCCGCCGGTGCAATATCCTGGGTGCCGATTTCCAGCTCCAAAAGGCCGGAGGATACGGATACCCCCACGGATACCCTGATGGGCCTGACCGCGGAGTAGGCCCGGAAGCTCCTGGTGCACCGCACCTCCCCCAGCTCCATCAGCCTTTCCGCTCCGCTTTCCATCATACGGTAAATGCAGAATTCGTCCCCGCCGCAATGCAGCTCCTGCCTTTCCCAGTCCACCTCCGGCAGCCACTGCATGGCCCGCGCCACCACCGCATCCTCCCTGCCGGCGTCTCGGAAGGGTTCGAATCCCCTCTCGTGCCGGCGCAGCACATCCAGCGCCGAGAAATCTTTGTCCCCATACCTGGCATGTACTCCGCAGGTGACATTTCCATTCTCCGCATCCAGGTAAAACAGAAAACGCACCTCCGGCGCCAGAAACTTCCTGAACTTTTGCGGATCCGTTTCCGTTACATCCACCACATCCTTCAGGCCCGGCAGGACTCCATGGTAGAATTCCGACAAATGGTTTCTGCCCACGGAGAAGGAAAAGGAATCGTATTCCGCCATATCCGCCAGTGGTTCTATTTTGTCCAGGAAATCCCTCTCCACGCGGCTGAGATGCCCGCCGCCGATATAGTAGGCCGTATCTTTCCCGTAAAAAAGTTCCGGCAGGCTTCCCATAACCCTGACTCCGTGAAAATCCCTGTCCGCAGAAAATTTTTCCTCGCTGATGCGCATGGTCACCTTCGGATTTCCTTCTGCACGGGATAATTTCATCCGGGATTTCTTTTCTCCGTCCCTTCCCTCGAACTCCACCGTATCATCCCCGAGAACCTCATAGAATTCATCCAGCCGCCATCCGGACAGATTCAATTCGCTTCCCACTTCGCTTTTCCAATATCCGTAATAGGAATATCCGTTCGAAAATCTCTCCTGAAGCTCCTGCTCTTCCTGCACGATTTTCTGGATGAACCGGATCCATTCCCTGCCCTTCTCCGTAAAATTTTCCGGGTTATGGTTGATTTTCGTATTGCTTCCATAGGTATCCGTTGCGCAGTTCAGTACATTATCGCAAAACTGCTCCAGCTTCCTGACCACATACAGCTTATTTCCGCCCACCCGGAAGGATACTGACAGCCCGCTCTCCTTCCTGAGCAGCTTCGGGACAAGATTGACGCTTTCCTCCCTTGCCGCCGCATTCGACGGCGCCAGGCCGCCCGCCTTCTTCTGGTAGTATGTCATCAGCTCCATGCCGTTTCTGTCTGTAGCGTCGCCTACATTCTCTGTATTCAGCCAGTCCTCCACCACCTTAAGCACTCCCGCTTTGTAAGGACAGTCGCTGGTATTGGAGTAGGGCTTGTAATAATCCTTCCGGCATTTGTCACATCCGCAGTTGAAGCTCTGCACACTGGTCCGGGAGAAAAGGAGCCGAATCGGGAACTCATTTTTCCCCTGAATTCCCTTAGCGTCTGCCTGTCCCATAATTTCATCGTTTCTGCGGTCAAAACCGGAAAAAATCTTCTGTACCTCGATTTTCCCCTGGTCGAACAGCTTCTGTCCCTCCGCAAAAGCACCGGGAGAAATGTTTACGGAATTTTTAATACGGGTTCCCTTGAAATAGCTGTAATTTTCCAGCATCTCGATGCTGTTGCCGCCGGCTTCCTGATTCTGTGAATCCTGTTCCTCCATCCATGGATTCCCCAGGACCTCATACTCTGTCCGATATCTCTTCTGCCTCATCCGCAGTTCTTTGGCCTGCCGTTCCTCCTCCAGGAACTGCCGTTCTTCTTCCAGGCGCTTTTGTTCCTCCGCCCTCCGCTGTTCTTCCTCCTGTGCTTTCCTCAGCTTTTCTTCCTCCTGAAGTTTTTGCGCCTTTATTTCTTCCTGTCTGCGCCGCTCCAGGGCAGCCTTTTGGCCGGCCTCCAGCTCCCTCTGCTTCTTTTCTGCCCTGCGCTTTGCTTCATCCGCCTTCTCCTGCCGTATTTTCTCCCGGCGCGCTTCCTCCGCCTGGCGCTTCTCGTTTTCACGGCGGCGTTCTTCCTCTGCCTGGCGCTTCTGCTCCTCCTTCTGGAGCTTCATCTGCGCCTTCCGCTCCTCCCTGGCCTGGCGGCGGAGTTCCCGTTCCTGCGCCTGCTTTGCGTCCTCCTGGTTCGCTTCCTCCGACTTTGGAGCGTTCTGTTTCTGCTCTTCCGCGCCCGTATTTCTTCCCTTTGGCGCTTTCTGCTTCTGCTCCTCCGCCGGTGCCGCACTCGGCCCCGGCGCTTTCTGTTCTGCCGCTTCGCCCTGCAGCCTTCTGCGCCCCGGCGCTTTCTTCTCTGGCTGTTCCGACTGCGCTGCATTCTGATTCGACGCCTTCTGCTCCGCCTCTCCCGATTGCGCTGTACCCGGCTTTGACTCCTTCTGCTCCAGCCCTTTCGCCTTCTTCCCTCTGCGCTTTGGTGCCTCCGGCCCCGGCTCTCCCGATTGCACTGCATTCTGATTCGACGCCTTCTGCTCCGGCTCTGCCGATTGCGCTGTACCCGGCTTTGACTCCTTCTGCTCCAGCCCTTTCGCCTTCCTCCCTCTGCGCTTTGGTGCCTCCGGCCCGTCTGCATCCGGGCCGGGCTCCCCCTGCTGTGCCATCTCCTTCTTCTCATCTGCTGTGGCCGCATACAGAACCGCCGCCATATGTACGCAGTTTCTTCCTCCTCTCGCCACCGGGCAACTGCAGTTCATACGCAGGGAACCGTCCTCACGGATTTTGACAGTGACAGCCAGACTGCCCCGGTCGATCACCGTCGCGGAATATCCGCCTTCACTCTTCTTCAGATCTGTCACCTGTCTGTTCTGTAAAAAGGTCCTTGCCTTCTCCAGCTTGTAATCCTCAAATTGCTGCTGCCACTTCATATCTATCCCCCAATTCTCTTTATCTGTTGGATTTTGTAAAAAATAAACCGGGCTGACCGAGTCCCAGCATCTTATTGCCGGCCATTCCCCGCCCGCGCTCGCAAAAGGTGTACAGACAATCAAAAAAACCTGCAAATATCAATATTTACAGGATCCCTTCCGACACCTTCCTGTCCACGTTCAGCTTCCTGACCCTGCCTTACCTGCGGCGGCTCAGTCCATATCCGGACAGCCTGCCCATGCGGCGGCTCCGCACCCTAAAGCACTCTGCAGAATAAGAAATCCAAAATACCGTGCATCTCCCATGGCTCCCCATATGAAGAATAGTCTGAAAATATGATACCATAGTCAGATATTTTGTACAATAGGGATTTCGTGCATTTTTTCCTGGACAAACTCTGCAAAATGTATTATAATTAGAATAATTCTAAATTGAAGGCGGTGAAAAGATGACCCGGTACGCAAGACAGATACTGGATTTAATCAATCAGTCCCAGGAACATATGACGGCAGAGCAGCTCTATCTGGAGCTCAAAAAGCTGGAGCCCAAGGTTGTCCAGGCAACCGTATACAATAATCTGAATGCCCTGTATCAGGAAGGGATGATTCGGAAGCTGTCAATGGAATGCACCCCGGACCGCTATGACAAAATCCAAAGACACGACCACCTTGTCTGTAAAATCTGCGGAGCATTATCCGACATCTGCTTTGATGAGATGACCCAGGATCTGGAGCGGCAGCTCGGGGAAAGCATCCTGTCTTATGATTTAAAGGTATTCTATCTCTGCCCAAAGTGCAGAGAGAAAAAATAACAGGAGGAAAGACATATGAAAACAACAAAATACGCGGGAACGCAGACAGAAAAGAACCTGGAGGCAGCGTTTGCCGGCGAATCTCAGGCCAGGAACAAGTACACCTATTTTGCCTCTGCAGCCAAAAAGGAAGGCTATGAGCAGATTGCGGCCCTGTTCCTGAAGACGGCCGACAATGAGAAGGAGCATGCCAAGATGTGGCTCAGGGAGCTGAACGGAATCGGCAGTACCAGCGAAAACCTTGCCACAGCCGCGGACGGCGAAAACTATGAGTGGACTGATATGTATGAGGATTTCGCCAAAACAGCGGAAGCGGAGGGCTTTCCGGAGCTTGCTGCGAAGTTCCGTCTTGTGGGGCAGATCGAAAAGCACCACGAGGAGCGTTACCGCGCTTTGCTGAAAAATGTGGAGACGGCTGCCGTATTTGAGAAGAGCGAAGTAAAGGTATGGGAGTGCCGCAACTGCGGACATATCGTTGTAGGCACGAAGGCACCGGAAATCTGCCCCACCTGCAGCCATCCCCAGAGCTACTTTGAGGTGCATGCGGAGAATTATTGATGCATTTTTATCGCCCGCCAATCCTGAGGGAGTGGTTTTCCTGCCGCTCCCTCCCCAAAATATGACGGACACTCTATTCTGTATTCCGGCCCCTCAGTCTGGCAGCCCTTATAGAATCAATTCGCCGTTCCAGGCATTATATCTTCCGGGAATCTCTGAACCGCATTTCCCGGATCTTTTATACTGCATAACGCTGAATACTGCCTGATCCGGACAAGCCGGAATTTCGCTATTTTGCACAGGATTTCGTTGTTCAGCGGCCTAATGCAATCATGCACTTAAACCAGTCAGCGTTATGCAGCCTGCTTCTCATTAATCCGTAATCCCGTCAGCTTCTCATCAGAGCGCCGTATTCCTCACCCAGCAGCTCCACGATTCTCTGAATGGCCGCATCCGTCATCTCGTCAGTCACATCCATCTCCCGGGAGGCAAGCTCAATGTTGAATGCCATGCTCTTCTTTGCAATACCCAGCTTCTCGCTCTCGAAGATATCGAAGAGCTGCACCTTTGACACCAGAGCGTCCGCCTGGCAGATTTTTCCGATGATATCGCCGCATTCCACCTTCTTATCCACGATCAGGGAGATATCCCTGCTGATTTTCGCATAGGGAGATTCCGGCACATAGTGTATCCCGTCCTTGAATTTCGTGCACAGGGCATCATAATCCAGCTCCGCGAGAAAGATTTTGGTGTCCGCCTTCCTGTCCTTGGCGATGGCCAGGGAATCCACCACATCGTACCGAAGCTGCCCGAATGTGCCGATGAATGTGCCGTCACAGTATACGAAGGCAGTTCTGCCCGGATGGAGATAGGGGACATTCCCCTTCTTATAGGTAAATGTCAGGTCATTATCCGCCGCAAGGGCTTCCAGCGTCTCCTTCATGGTGAAGAAGTCCTCCGCAGATCCCGTGTATCCCAGACAGAGAGTCTTCACCTCCCGGGGCGCTTCCGTCAGCGGCAGGCTCTTTGGCAGGTATACATTGGCAATCTCGAAGAATCTCAGATCCGTATGACCGTTCTTCAGATTGTTTTCAATAACCCTGACCATGGAAGGGGCCATGAAAGTCCGCATAATGCTCAGATTCTCCGTAATGGGATTCAGGATTTCCACCGCCCGCCTCTCCTTCGCATCTTCGGGAATCAGGAACTGATTGAACTCCTGTCCGGCAGTCATGGCGATGGTCTGGATCTCGAAACAGCCCTGGGAACAGAGAAATGTTTTAACGGCCAATTCCTTCCGCTGTGCCGCATTCATTCCGCCCCCGGTGACCAGCGCCTCGCTCAAGAAGGCAGGGACCACCTTGTCGTAGCCGTATTCCCGGATCACCTCCTCCGCAATATCCTGGTCCGTCTCAATATCCTCGCGGTAGCGGGGCACCGTCAAGGTCAATATGCCGTCCTCACATTTCACCCCGAAATTCAGGTTCTGCAGAATACGGACCATTTCTGTCTCCGGCACCTCTATGCCCAATATATAATTCACCTTTGCGGCCTCTACCCGGATGATACGCCGTTCGGTGGAAGCCCCTGCGCTCACATCGGAGTGAGTTGAACTCACCTTTGCCACTCCCAGAGACTGAACCAGGTTCAAAGCCCTTGCCATACCGCATTCCACGGAATACTCGTCAATGCCTTTTTCAAACCTGGCTGCGGCATCGGAATGAACCCCCAGTCCCCTGGCAGTCTTGCGGACGCTGTCCTTGCGGAACTTGGCGGACTCGAAGAGCACTTCCCTCGTCTTCTCCGTAATCTCGCTGTTTAAGCCTCCCATGACACCCGCCAGGCCCACAGCCTTATTTCTGTCACAGATCAAAAGGTTATTCGTATCCAGGATACGCTTTTTCCCGTCCAGCGTCACCAGTTCCTCTCCCTGAGCCGCCCGGCGGACCACGATGGAAGAGCCCTCCAGGGTATCCAGGTCAAAGGCATGCATGGGCTGGCCGATCTCCACCAGCACATAGTTGGTGATATCCACCATGGCGTTTATGGCATTATGCCCCACCGCGATGAGCCTGCGCTTCATCCACAGGGGAGACTCCATATACTGCACGTCATACACATAATGGGCCAGATATCTGGGGCAGAGATCCCTGTCGATCACATCCACGCTGATATCCTGATTTACGGTATCGTCGCAGGTGTAGCCCATGTCCGGCTCCTTCACCTCTTTCCCCAGGAAAGCCGCCACCTCCCTGGCGATGCCCAGCACTGACTGACAGTCCGGACGGTTGGCTGTGATGGAAATATCGAACACATAATCGTCCAGTTCCAGATACTCCCTGATATCCATGCCCACCGGCGCGTCGTCCTTCAGGATCATGATGCCGTTCACATCCGCGCCTGGATACCAGTCTTTGTCCAGGCAAAGCTCTGCCCCGGAGCAGAGCATGCCGTAGGACATCATGTCCTTCATCTTCCTGGGCGCGATCTCCAGACCGCCCGGCAGCTTCGCCCCCACCAGGCAGGCCGGAACCTTCGCCCCCTGAAACACATTGTCCGCCCCCGTAAGGATCAGGTGGTCATGCCCCTGCTCTCCGCAGTCGATATGGCAGATATAAAGGTGCGTTTCTTCGTACTTTTCGATGGAAGTGACCTGTCCCACATATATTTTCTCTATATTTTCTCCCAGATATGTGACCTCCTCCACCTCCAGCCCGGCGGAGAACAGCTTCTCCTCCAGCTCCTTCGGCGTCACGTCGATATCCACATATTCCTTTAACCAGCTTAGCAATACTTTCATGTATCTATACCTCCCTGCGCTTCCATGCATGCACCGGTTACAATTCCTCACGATGCATGACACCGGAAGCCTGTTTTCAGATTCTATCAATTCGCAATTCCAGGAATTGGCTTCCCCTTGATCCAAGTACTATTTCATCCCTTACGCCTTAAACTGCTTCAGGAATTCCACATCGTTCTCAAACAGCTTTCCCATATGGTTGATGCCGTATTTCAGCATGGCGATGCGCTCGATGCCGATGCCGAAGGCCAGGCCCGAATAGCTTTCCGGGTCGATGCCGCAGTTCTCCAGAACCTTCCTGTTTACCACGCCGCCGCCCAGAACTTCAATCCAGCCGGTTCCCTTACAGAGCGGGCATCCCTTCCCGCCGCACTTGAAGCAGCTTACGTCCACCTCCACGGAGGGCTCCGTGAAAGGGAAATAGGAAGGCCGCAGCCTGGTCCTGGCCGCATCGGAGAACAGATTCTTCACGAACTCGTCAAGCATGCCCTGCAGGTCGCAGAGGGTGATATGCCTGTCCACCACCAGTCCCTCCATCTGGCTGAACATGGGGGAATGGGTGGCATCCGAGTCGGAGCGGAACACCCTGCCGGGCACCAGTACCTTGATGGGCGGCTTTTTGCTGTCCATGACCCGGATCTGCCCGGGCGAGGTGTGGGTCCGCAGAAGCAGATCTTCCGTGAGCCAGAAGGTATCCTGCATATCCCTGGAAGGGTGATCCTTCAGGACATTGAGCCGTGTAAAGTTATGATCGTCGTCCTCGATCTCCGGACCCTCGAAGATTTCAAAGCCCATGCCCGCGAACACATTGATGATTTCATTCTTTACCGCGGTCAGGGGATGAAGATTCCCCACAGGACGCAGCTTCACCGGGACAGTCACGTCTATGGCCTCCCTCTCGTATTTCTGCTTCAGCTCAAAAGCCTCCACCTCAGCTTTCTTCTCGTCATATTTTTCCTGAACCCAGACCTTCACCTCGTTCACGAACTGGCCATAGGCTTTTTTCTCCTCCTTGGCCACCTCTTTAATGCCGTTCATAAGCTTCTGGACAGAACCGCCCTTGCCGAGATACTTCTTCCACACATCAGAGAGCTGCATCTCGGATTTGGCCGCTTCAATTTCGTCCAGGAACGCTTTTCTCAATTCGTCTGCATTGAACATGTCACTTATCTCCTTTACTAAAATATGTCACTCTGCGCCGCAAACGTATCGCTTCAGCTGCGGGCTTCCATTGCGTTTGCGTGCGTATCCCCCGGAGGATTTTATCATATGGCACCTTACTGATTCCAGGTCCGTCAGGAGACGGACTTTTCCATAAGGAAAAAAGTCCCCTCTGCGCCGAACGCAGAAGGGACGAATCATCGCGGTACCACCCTTTTTCATGTAAGAAGCCTTCCGGCTTCCCCATGCTCTCCTTCTCACTTTAATGCAGTGACTACATCCTGCTTACTTTCTCACAGGAAGCTCCCATGCTGAAATTCACCAGACACCCCCCGCCGGATGCTTCCAGCCAGGGCATCCTTCTCTTTTGACGGGAAATTGTATCGGCTACTGACACATTTTCATTGCTGATGGAGGTAGTATATCACTATTTAATTGTGAATGCAAGTATAAAATTCATTCTGCACACAGCATTCTGCACATGGAAGTATGAATACCCTCTGAGCACTGTTTACCCGCGGGAACAATGTCATCTTCCCGGCTTTAAAAGCAATGCCTCCCGGCTGCCACCCGCTCTTCCCTCCCGTCTGGAAGGACAATCAGCGCACTGGCATTGGCCGGAATGGCAAATTCATAGACGAAGCCTTCCCCTTCCCGCCGCCAGCCGCTCTCAATGTCCCCCACCGGCGAATGATACACCGCCTTTGCATCCTCCAGCATGCCCCAGGGCTGGGGCTGGATCCGAATCTCCCCATCCGTCAAATGGATCCCGCACACTCCCTCGAACAGCCATCCCGTCACCGCCCCCTTGGAATAATGGTTCAGGGAAGCGGTGGGCACGCCCTTTTCGTCGATTCCGTCCCAGTTCTCCCAGATGGTGGTGGCGCCCTTTTTCACCTGGTAGAGCCACCCCGGCATGGTGTCCTGGAGCAGCAGCCTGTAAGCGGCTTCCACATATCCGTAATCCGCAAGCACCGGGCACAGCCAGGGCGTGGAGAGGAACCCGGTATTCAAGTGATAGCCGCATTTGCGCACCAGGCCCTCCAAATCCTCCGCCGCCCGGCGCTTCTCCTCCTCCGTCAGCAGATCAAAGGCGATCGCCCTGACATACTCCGCCTGCCTGTCAGAACAGATCCTGCCGTCCTGTGTGGCCATACAGCGGAACGCCTTTCCGGCCTTCTCCGAAATATCGTCATAGCGTATGGAATCATCCGTTTTCCCGAGAATTCCCGCGATCTCCGCAAGCATCTGTCCGGAACGGGCAAAATACGCTGTGGCCACCTTCCCCTGGGGCGTCCGCATGGCCGAAGTGCTGTCCACGTCCGGCTCGCACCACTCTCCGTAATCCACCCCTGTCTCGATGGCATAGGCCCGGTAAGGATTCTGCTCCATGCCCTCCGGGGCGTCTTCTGCCTTGTTTTTCGCCCGCCCTTCCAGGAAAGAATACCACTTCTGCATCATCCCGTAATTTTCCTCCAGGATCCGCGGATCCCCGTACCTTTTGTAAAGCACATAGGGCACGATGATGCAGGCGTCGCCCCAGCCCACGGAACCGGCCAGCAGCCCTGAAAAGAAGCCGGGGGTATTGTTCCTGGGGGAAATGTTGCATACCTTCCCGTCCTCATGCTGGGTCAGACGGCACTCCCCAAGCCATTTGCGGATCACAGGATAGCAGTCCGCCAGATACAGCCCTGTAGGCGCGAAGACGCCCATATCCCCTGTCCACGCCGCCCGCTCCCTGGTGGGGCAGTCCGTGGGCACATCGCAGAAATTGGACTTCAGGCTCCAGATGCTGTTGCGCACCAGCCGGTTCACATCGGCATCGGAGCAGGTGAAGCTCCCCAGCTCCTGCATCTTCGAGTACACCGCAATGGCGGTAAATTCTGCGTCACGCAAGTCCATGTCCGTCTCCACCTTTGCATAGCGGAATCCCCAGATGGTGAACCTGGCCTTGTATTCGTTCAGACCCTCCTTACAGGTGTAGACCACCTGCTGCCTGGTACCGCCCTCCTTGTGGCGTTTGCGGTCCTGGAAATTCTCCTGGGTGAAATTACCGTTCTCGTCCAGGGTCTCCCCGTGGGTCAGCACGATCTTCTGCCCGGCATGGGCATGTAAGCGGAAAGAGATATATCCCGCAAGATTCTGGCCGTAGTCGATCACCGTCTCCCCGTTGGGCGTTCCGATCAGCTTTCCCGGGAAGCGCTCCATCTCCGCGATGGGCATGCAGTTGGAGCAGGCAAACGTCTCCACGCCGAAGTCCTCCACCTTCACCCCGTGATAATCGGTGATGTCCTCCATTCGGGCGTCCACCACTTCCCCCTGCTGCATATCGTTCTCCCGAATGGGCCCTGATTGGGAGGCCGTCCAGCTTTCATCGGAAATACATACAATCTTTTTATCGATCTCCAGCTGGAAGAACAGCGCCACATCCGTCCCGTAAAGGTTGCGGTCCCCGTCCACGCCCGACACGCTCCGATACCACCCGTCCCCCAGGACGACCTGAGCCAGGTTCTCCCCGTCCTGGATCAGATCCGTGACATCGTAGGTCTGGTATGCCACTCTTTTGTCATAATTATTGCAGCCGGGAGCCAGCACGAAATCTCCCACGCGCTTTCCGTTGAGGTACACCTCATAGAGGCCGTGGCAGGTGACGTAGAGCCTGGCCGATTTCCCTTTTGCGGCCTGAAAGCTCTTTTTCAGATAGCTTGCGGGTTTATGGATATCCGGGTCGCAGACAAGCTCCGGATTGATCCATTTCGCCTGAAAGTGAGACTTATCCAAAATCCCTGTCTCGAAGAAAGCAGGCTCGCTCCACGCGCCCTCCCGCCCCTCCTCATCCCAGAGCCGCACGCGCCAGCTAATGCGCTGCCTGCCCGGCGCTTCCTTCTCCAAAAAGGCATGCATCTGTGCGCCGGAGACCCTGCCGCTGTCCCACCAGGGATTGCCGTCTGCTGTCGCCTGAATCTCATAGGCCGTCTGGGCGATGCCGTCCTGGCAGGTCCAGGACAAATAAGGCTTGGCGATATCTATTCCGATTGGATTGTTCAAATGTTCCGTCTTTAAATTGATGGCTCTCATAATCTTGTCACCTTTCCGTGGGTAATCCCGTTTTCGTTAAAGGCATCCACGCGCACATAATAATCCTGGGCTTTCACCAGCGCGCCGATTCTCTTGTGCGTCAGTTCGCCCTCGTCTTTATAGATCTGATAGCTGTGGTACAGCTTATCCTCCCTATGCCCCCATAAAATATTGTAGCCTGCGGCATCCGCCCTGTTCTCAATCTCCGCAAGCAGATCCAGGCGGTCGACGCTTCTGCGCACGCTGTACGCGGGGGCCTGGGGCTTTTCGCCGTGGCCCATGCCGAATATCCGCAGGCCGGAAATGCAGGGCGCCACATCATAGGGAATCTGCAGGATCGTCAGCTTCACGAAGCGCGCCCGGATGCCCTCCTCCCGGACGATCAGGTCGTGGGGCAGATCCGTGGCGGCCTGGGATTTGTCCTCTATCACAAAATACTCTTTTCCGTCCCGGGATCCCTCCAGGAGGTAGCGGGTGGTGAGATCGCGCTCCTCGATGTACCTGGGCTGTGTCAGGGAGCCCCGGATTTCCCCCGGGGACTTGATGGGAAGGTCGTCGTCCGCAAAGTTGATCTGGATCGCCCGGACATCCATCTCTTTTTCCAGATCCGCTTCGATCCACTGTCCGCTTCCGGCGGAGGCCGCCCGCCACCAGGTCCTGGAATCCTCATTGACGGCCAGGCCGGGGGCGCTGCCCTCTGCGCAGGAGGAAGCCGTCACGGGCTTTTTGTAGTTCAGCAGATACCACTGGGGCTCCCGCCAGGGATCGTCGCCGCCCTCTTCGCTCACCGCTATGGGCCAGTCGCCGTAATTCTGGTTGCAGAAAAGCTCACCGTCCCTGTCAAAGCCCGCGGGCCAGATGCCCACCCGCCGTTCGAACTGGTGGTTGACGCTGATGCGCATGGTGGAGGTATGCCACAGGGTTCCGTTCCGGTCCCGCATGGTGGAGCCGTGCCCGGCCCCAGGCATGAAGCCCCCGGGATGATAGGAGAAGGGGTTGTTGGCGGCCAGGGTGAAGGGCCCCAGGGGGGAATCCCCTACGTATACGCCGTCTGCGTAGACATTGTACTCCGCCCCGGGACAGGCGTACTGCAGATAGTATTTTCCATCGTGCTTGTCCATCCATGCCCCTTCTATGAAAGGCCTGCGGGTGAACATTCCCCGAATCTGGGGAAGCAGGTGCCCCGGAACCTGGTCGGCAGGCATGCCGCTCTGCTTTAAGAATCCCTGGAACATCCGCTCCACTTCCTCCTCGTCCCGGGGGAATTCGCAGTTGTCCACGCCCATGCGCTCATACCCTCTCTCGTAGCCGTCCCCGTCAATCAGGGCGATCCGCTCCGTTTTCGGCAGCATGGTCTCCGGCTCCAGCCCCACGCCCCATACCGGGGTAATGTTGGAACAGCCCCAGTAAAAGTAGATCCGGCCGTCGTCGTCGAAAAACAGGTTGGGATCCCAGAAGTCGAATGTTCCGGGAATCTCCTCATAAGGACCGTTCACAATATCCTTTGTCCGGTAATAATTGCAGTTCTCGCCCTTTTTGGAGGCGGAGAAATAGACATACTCCCCGCATACGCGCACGTCCGGGGCATAGTCGTACAGCGGCAGGTTGTCCGGCAGCCTGTGGGCCTCCCAGTTCACCATATCCCCGGATACCCACACGCTCAGGTTCATGGAGGCGAAGATGTAATATTTTCCCTGAAACAGTATCATGGACGGATCCGCCGCTTCCCTGTCGATCTGCAGTCTGCCCCGGGATCTGGGATCCATGTTGAACTGATACCGGTAGGGGACATTGATTGGGTTACAGTAGTATTTCATAGGCTTTCCTCCTAATTTAAATCGCTTCGCGATAGCTCTAAAGGGTAAAGTCGCTTCGACACAGGTTCCCGAAGCTTTCCGGCGAAATCGGTCACGGGGAAGTTCCGGATGCCTGCCTTACCTGCGGCAGCAGACTGCATATATGTCGTAATTTTATTGCCTGGAATCCTATAGGAAACGGTTTAAGAATTCGGCGCTCAGCTGCAGGGACTTGATTGGCGACTTGTCCGCCCAGTTTTTGTGGCTCTCCAGAATCACCGCATCCACCTCCGCCGCCAATGCCTGTTCCATCAGGCTCTCCAGGTCCATGTTCCCGTAGCCCAGTTCCATGCTGTCGGATTTGAGGATCGGCGTCATGGACGGCCCGGACAGGCGGGTCCCTCTGTCGTTGATATGATAGAGCCTCATGCGCCTCCCCAACCTTTTCATCAGCGCCAGCGCCGACACCCCCGCCTCCGTGGGCCAGTAGGAATCCAGCTCAAAATTGACACATGTGTCATCTGTGTTTTCTATGAGATAGTCGTAGGCCGTCATTTTCTGGTCTACTTTCCGAAATTCACAGTTGTGGTTGTGATACAAAAGCTGTATTCCCGCCTTTTTCAGGATCTCTCCTGAGGCATTCAGGTCATCTGCAAGCCCCTTCACCGCCTCACGGTCGGAATAGTCAAAGCGGTACATGCCGGTGACCACGATTTTGTCCGTGCCGAATTTCCGCGCCTCCCCGATCACGGCGTCCGGATCGCGCCTGATGCTTCCAAGATCCTCATGGACGCTTACCACCGCCAGGCCCGCCTCGCGCATGAGCCCGCTCCAGTCGAAGCTTCCGCCTTTTCCCACCGGCATTCCCGCTGCCTTTGTCATGGCACGGACCAGGAATGAGGTCGGCTTGATCATGAATCCGTTCAGCTCGATGCCGTCATAGCCTGCATTTTTGATTGCCTGTAATGTCTCTTTTGCCTGTGCTTCATTTTTGGTGACAGTTCCCAGCATAATCTGCTGCACCGCTTTTTTCGCCATAAACCTATACTCCTGATTCTATATATTCACACTTTCCGCCATGCCGCCTACGGCAGCACAAACAATCCGTGAGAAAAACGCTGCTCTTGCGTTTTTCCGTGTGAGATTTAGAATTTCTCAGGCGATGTACTTTGGCGTCTTGGAAATTCTTCTCACACTTCCCATCCTGCCGGCGTAGCCGGCACAAACAATTAATGAACTGGTGCAAGTTCACACTTTTCCCAGATATTCCAGACTGGGCTTCGGCATGCGTTCCTGGGTGGAACGGTTCACCCCAATCAGCCCGAATGTCATGGAAAAGCCTTTCTGCCATTCGAAATTATCCATCAGCGACCAGTACATATATCCGATCACGGGGATCCTCGATTGAATACAGGAAACCACACCATCCGTCGCTTTCCCGATGAATGCCACGCGCCTTGTGTCGTCATCCGTGGCCACGCCGTTCTCGGTGATCATGATCGGCATGTCCTTGCCATTTGCCCGGAATTCCCCGGAGACGCGCCTGATCACATGCTCCAGCGCCTGGGGATAAAACTCGTAATCCATCTGGGTCAGTTCCGCCCCCTGGGGCGCCGGCTGGATGCCGTCCGCGCCATAGACGGACCTGGTATAGTTCTGCAGGCCGAAGAAATCATCCTCCAGGATATAAGGGATATAATGGGAGAATTCCTCATCCCACTCATGCAGCGCGTTTTCCTCCCCGCCCTCTATGGACTGGACATCGTGGAGGGACAGGGACAGCCCGATCTGGAGCTCCGGCTTTATCGCTTTCATGGCCGCCTTTGCCGCCTGGTGCGCCCGCATGACCAGGATATCGCCCTCGGGCGTCCTCCCCGCCACGAAATTCTGCGGCGTTTCGGTTCCGAAGACTTCTTTGTTCTCCTGTTTCTGCAGCTGCATGTTCTCCATCATGGAGTTGAAGTTCATGCCGATCTGGGCAGTGCCTTCCAGGCCGCCTGCCTGCATCTGGCTCATCTTGGCCATCATCTGTCTCTTGTAGCGCTCCGCGATCGCCGCCACCTGAAGCCCCATGTTCGCTTCATTGATGGTGACCACATACCCCATAAGGTCGCCCAGCTGCTCGACCACATATTTACAGTACCGCGCAAAGGCCTCCACTGTACGCTCGCTCTCCCAGCCGCCGCCTCGGATGACCCAGACCGGGGACGTAAAATGCAGCATGGTGACGATGGGGGTGATATGGTTTGCATGGCAGCACTCTAAGACTTTTCTGTAGTGTTCGATTTCCGTCTCATCAAACTTCCCCTCTTCCGGCTCGATACGCGCCCACTCGATGGAAAAACGGTAAGCGGAAAGTCCCGCCCGGGCCATCAGCCGGATATCCTCCTCATATCTGTTGTAATGATCCACTGCGTCCAGGGACGGCTCATTGAACGTGGTGTGGGGCATGTGTTCCATTGCCCAGTAATCGCTGTGAATATTGTTGCCCTCTACCTGATGGGCTGCCGTAGCAGCTCCTACCAGAAAATCACTTGAAAATTTGCTCATGCTTTGTCTCCATTCTCATTTTAAAAAGTGACAAAATAGTTTTTTGCAATTCCTTATGAAACTGCTGTTTTATTATCATTCCTTACTAATTTTACGAAGCTGCCCGTCCAGCCCTGCCACTGCCTCCTCCGGAGCTTTCCCAAGTTCAAGCATCTGGCGCGGCGTCATATTCTGTATCATGGCCTGGATTGTTGACGGATCTATTCCGTTTGCCATTTCTGCATTTCTCTGACTCTGCCCCTCCATCTCTCCCATTTTCATTATGGTTTCCAGAATTCCCGCGGCAGACGGTTTTGTCATCAGATAACCCATGGTACAGTCAACATTCAGGGTTTCATCATGATTTCCGTTCAGCCTGCCCCCGAACCTTGGTGCCTCCATCCCGTTGGGGCCAAAATCCCCGAGAACGTCTTTCAGCCATTCAATGCTATCTCCCACCCAATGGGGTACACGGTTGCAGAACTGCCCCAGCCCCATCTGCACGGAAGAATCACAGGTTGAAAATCCCATTTCTTTACGCTTTCGGTATCTGATTCAACGCTGCATTCAGCTCCTGCAGCTTTTCCGGCGCAAGCTCCATGCCGCCCTGCTGCAGCAGTTTTCGAAGAGGCTGTCTGGCCACTATTTTCTGCATGGCCTCCGGGATTGCGACGCCCTCGCCCATTCCTCCGGCCGTCTTCCCTGTCATCTGGCTGGTGATGCGCTCAAGCAGCGCGGCGCCCTGTTCGGTTGCCTGGATTTCCGCCATGGTGCTGTCCAGAGAGAGGTATCCTTCCCTGCCGTCTGCGTTTTCCTCAGGTTCGTCAAACCAGTTGCGCACCTTGTCCAGGGACATGAAATACGACGGGTTCGGCGCGTCTACCTTTGCAATCTCCATGCTGTCCTCACAGCTGCCGGCCTCGCAGACGCCATCCTCATGACTGCCATTCTCCTTTACGCTCCCCATGCTGTCCTCATAACCGGCATCCTTGCAGGTGCTGTCCCCCCAGACGCCCACGGCTTTTATTCTGTGTACGCCGCGAATCGGCACCTGGAACCGGAATACATGCGATCCTTCCTGCCGGGCAAATAAGGTATCGTCCACATACAACGCAATCTTTTCCAGGTTGGAATACACTTTGATCTCTGTCGTATCCTCCACCCTGTCATGATATCTGCTTCCGCACAGATGAACGAACTTCTCCGCGCTCCACCATGCCTTGTAGATATAATAGGCATCCTTTTTCTGCTTTCTATCGAAGGTGATAAGTCCCTTGTGATTCTTGCCCGGATCCCCCGCCTCATCCCTTCCTGCGGCCGCGAATTCAAACATGTTCCACACATACGTTCCCCACAAATAAGGCCTTGCCGCGAACATTTCCAGCATATGCTCATGGTAGAGAGCCTGGTAGCTTTCCGTGTAATCACCCTTTTCCGGCTTCGGCGACTGTAATGTGATGACGGAATCCGCGCCGTACTCGGTGAGTCCGATGGCAGTATCCGGGTATTTCGCATGGAAATCATCGAAAAACGCGTCATTATCCTCCATATCGCCCACATACCAGCCATAATACAGATTGTAGCCGCGGATGTCCGGAAGGGAGACAAGGGGGCTGTCCGTCTCTAACAGAAACAGGTTTGCCATGGCGGAAACCCTTGTCTTATCCATCTTATGCACAAGGTCATTGAGAACCCGGTGGTTTTCAATCAAATCCTCTGTTACGCCCTGAAGCGAAATCTCATTTGAAAGCGCCCAGCACACGATGGAAGCATGGTTGTAGTTCTGGGTAATCAGTTCCTTCATCTGCGTAATCGTATTTTCCCGCCCGGTATCCATATGTACCGTAATATACGGAATCTCCGCCCAGGCCACGATTCCTTTCTCATCGCACAGATTATAAAAATACTGGTCATGCTGATAGTGCGCAAGCCTGATGGAATTCGCACCCATGGAGAGGATGATGTCCATGTCCTCCTCATGCATTTCGCGGGTGAGCGCATTGCCCACGCCGAGCCTGTCCTGATGGCGGGAAACGCCATGCAGCGGGTAACGCCTGCCGTTCAGGAAAAATCCCTCTTTTGCATCAAAACGGAATTCCCTGCAGCCGAAACAATCTGTAACCGCGTCCACCGCCATCCCATCACGGTAGAGGACAGCTGTCGCCTCATACAGATAGGGATCCTCCAGACCGTCCCATCTATGCACGCCCCGCAGGGCAACACTGCCTTTTCCGTAGGTTTTCCCGTCAATAGTTTCAAGTGTAAGCTCCGTCTCTCCTGCCCCTGCCACTGAGACGACGATTTTTTCAGCCTCCCCGACGGAATACGTCTCGAAATGCACCACTGCGTTTTCCCCGTCTATCTCCGGCGTAATCCGCACCCCATTTCCGCCGTAATAATCCAAATCGAAATGGGACGGATCCGTGACAATCAGATAAACATCCCGATAGATACCGCCATAGAATGTGAAATCCGCCCTCTGGGGATAAACCCGGTCGTTTGGCGCATTGTCCACCAGAACCTCCAACATGTTCTCGTCTTTCAGCGCGTCCGTGACATTGACCCGGAACGTGGAATAGCCGCCGTCATGACGTGTAAGCTCTTTCCCGTTCATACGGACAACCGCAGAGGAATTGACACCGCGAAATTCGATATAAACCTGCTGTCCCCCTGCAAGGTATGGTTTCTTCAATTGCCTGCGGTAAGTGCAGATGCCTCGATAATACATGTCAGGCCCGGTCTGCCCGTCCTGCGCGTTCCAGGTGTGCGGGAGGTTGATGTCAATGATTTCCCCCTGCTTTTCAAAATCCCATCCTTCATTGATTTTTTCTATTATTCTTGCCATCTTGCCGCTCCTTTGCTGTATTATGCATATCTTGGCATGACTGTCAGTCCGCCATATCCGCCACATTCCTTCTTATCCCGTCATATTCCGCAAAACCAAAGCTCCTGGGGTTCCCGTCCGCATCCGCCCCTCTGTCCGGATGAATCTGGAAGTGTTCGTCCGCCTGCAATACGATGCGCAGCTCCATCCTGCCCGTATGCTCGCCCGTCACATGGATATCGCTCTCTATCACCGTCTCGCCCGGCATGAACATATTTGCCGGGGCTTTCACCCTAATCCAGCCGTCATAAAAGGTCCGGCCGTCCTCGCTGTAATTTTCATAAAGCGTTTCATAGGTATCGACAGCGATACAGGAATTTGTCACAGCACCGCCTGTCCCCTTAATTTTCAGAGGCAGTTTTGTCGCTTTCTGCTCCAGCGCATAGGAAAGAGGTCTGGCATACGGTATTTCCTCTTTATCCGGTGTCCGCAAAGCGGGAACCGGTGCGGAAGGCGCTCTATCCAGAAGCCTGCACCGCCGCAGCCTGCTTTTTACATTTCCCTGGCACAGCCTTGTACCTTCGTTCCACAGAGCCCTTGTGCTGTCGGGATGCCAGCTCATGGGCGAATAGTAGACCCATTTTCCCTCGGGGTCGCTTAAATTGACGCCTTCATACGCCCTGCCTTCTTTCATGGACATTTCCACATCTATCAATGCCGGGCCGATGTTCCCCGGCCGCATAAAGCGCACGCCGGCTATGGCGTATTGATATAATACATTCAGGTATCTGCCTCGCGTAACGATATCGTTATACAGCGGGACGACCCCCAGCACGCCGCAGTCCGTCTCCGGCGAAAACCTCGGCGACATACATACGGCATATTTCTCATTTGGAGAAAGGATAGCCGTCTCCTCGTAGCCCAGCGTATCCGTAATCTGGCAGAAGGCTTCGCTGTCCAGCATCTGTAAGGTGCTTTCGCTGATGCTCCTTCCACCGCCTGCCAGCGTAATGCCCCGGCCGCCTCTCACAAACTGCTTGACTTCCCCGCCCCGCTGTATATTCCTGCGGTAAAACCCTTCGTTTTCGGAATCGGGCTCTATATCGTTCACTGTGCTTATAATGCAGGCATCCTCCACAACATATGCTTTTTCCCGTTTTACCAGTTTTCCCAGGAAGTTATAAGCTCCTGTCCCTGTCAATGTGGAAAAACAGATATGTTCGTTGTCCGGGGCAATAATCGGCTCCGACCACCGCATGAAGATGCCGGGTATCGCCGCGACTTCCTCAGGCAGCACCACATCCACCAGCTTTGAGGAAGCGCAGCAATCCAGATTCGGAGTGCACTCCAGCACATAATCTCCCAGCAGTATCCTCTTATTGTCAGTATAACACATCCATCGGATGCCGTTTGCACCTTTTTTCTGCGGTATGATTCCATCGAACAGTTCGCAGACTTTCGTCCCGTCGTCCTCCATCGTAAAGACCCGGTACCAGTCCTTATCTTTGTCAGGCTTTCTCACCGCAACCAGCACCCTGCCGGAGAAAGTATATGTCCCGTTTACATCAGAATCGATTTCCTCCGGCAGAGGTATATCTGATACTTCAATGCGTCCGAATTCACTGCTCTCAATTATCATGGGCTTTCTCCTTTTTTCCTCTATATTCCTTCACCGGGGCTATGTTCGTTTCCAGCCCCGGCGTTCTTTCTTCTGCGGTTCGCTTACCTCCAGGCTTGGCCTTCCTTCTCCGGCGCTTCGCCTATCGCCCGGCTCAGCCTTCCTTCAGCATGGCCGTCTTCTTCTCCGCAATGCGCTTTTGGACTTCCACCATCTCTTCCTTTCCAAGCGTACAGAAGCGCATGGCGATGATCGTCACCACCCAGCCCAGGAGGGGCATGCCAAAGAAGAGAACCATGGTCATCCAGAAAACACCGCCCGTCAGTTCGTCCGTGGGCTGCGGCATGGTCTCCGTATAGCCGATCAGCGCCACCGCACTGGTGGCAATCAGCGCGCTCACAGAGGATACCAGCTTGTCGATCAGGCTGTAGACGCCGGATACCACTGCAGGAATATATTTGCCCCCCCTGTCCAGCTCATAGTCGATGATATCCGCCATAAAGGCGCTTCCGCCGGTGGTTACGCACATCTTTGTACCGTTTAAAGCCAATGTCAGGATCACATAAATCGCCATCAGCGGGAACGCTTCCGAGATGCTTCGTGTATTTCCGCCCATATGTAAGATGACAAAAAAGAGAATCATCGCGCAGCTCACAAATACAGAAAGATAAGTCCAGGTCACGATCGTCTTCTTATTGCCATGTTTTCCCGCATATTTTGCCCCGGCTATGGCAAACAGGATGGAAGGGATAATGCTTATGGTACTTAATGTCGTGGAAATGGACATATCTCCGATGATGATACCACCCAACATGGTGTTGATAATAGACTGGCTTGCCACCTGCTGCGCAATTTTATCGGAGGCTGCCGATGCGATATAGCACTGCAGCGGACGATTGTTTTTCAACACCTCCAGCATATCTTTCAGTTTGAGTTTTTCCCTCTTTGCCGTAGTGCCGGCAAAGTATTCCGGCTTGTCATACTCTGAAATACCGATGCAGGTCAGTATCAGTCCCACAGCGGACACCCCAACCGTTATCCAGCAGGCTGAAGCCAGGAACTCCTGGTTGTACCCGCCGTACTTGGGCATCAGTATCACGTAGTAGGCCATGTTTAAAGCAATCGGGACAATATAGTTGAATACTGTACTCCAGACCCCCACCATAGGCCGCTGCTTCGGGTCGTTGGTCATCAGGACGAATAATGTCTGCCCTGTCATATTGTACAATGTATAGCCGATAATGTACAACACGTAAATCAGGATAAAGACTACGATGCCATGTCCTTTTCCCGCCGCCCAGTTGAACATCAGGAGCACTCCCAGCACCATCACCACCCATCCGGCCGCAAGCAGGATGCGGACTTTGCCAAATCGGGTATTCACCTTGTCATAAATAAATGCCAGCAATGGATCTGTGACTGCGTCGAAAATCCTGGTAAAGGTCAGGATCCCGCCCACCGCTACCGTCGCGATTCCGAAACCGATGCTTGCCGAATAACTGGCAAGGCCGATCAGGCAATAAAAGCTCATGCCCACCAGGCCGCTGGATGCGACCATGATAATCTGCCATAATTTCCCCCGGCGGTACTGTACGCCGTCAATCTGGCTCTGTGTCAGTTTTTCTGCTTTTCCCATTTTCTTTCCTCCTGGTATTGTTTGGTTTTCCTGTGTTATCCCGCAGGCGATCAGGTCATCACTGACAGGAATCTCTTATAAAAACAGTGTAGCGGAAAAGCGAGGGATGGGTTAGAATAAAAATATGATAATTAGAACAATATTATCCTTTTCATCCCGCTTTTTTCATGGTAAAATCAATTTCAGGAAAATACAGGAGGAAATGCCCATGGATTTTGCGTTATTCAGAAAACTGCTGCACAATCTCCTGACGGTCTGCGTCACAGTGTATGAGGGGGAGCCCGCAGTTCTGGCGGCTTTTGAAGACCGGTATTGCTTTCGGAAAGAGCTTCAGCCCATGTTCACCGCCAAGTCCCTGTCTTATCTGACTGATTCCATGAAGGATTCTGTGTTTTACGAGATTGTGGACAAATTTGAAATGTGCCTCTTTTTCTTCCGGGCAGAGGGAAAAGTGTTTCTGGTGGGCCCTTATGTCCGGGCAGAGTACTCCGATCAGAATACCCAGCGCATCCTGATTAAAAACCGGATGCCGGCCTCTTACGCCCAGTCCTTTAAATCCTATTACACCACCCTGCCGCTGCTGGGAAGCTACCAGATCCAGCGCACCGTCATCGCATGCCTGGAGTCCCTCTGCCCCGCCTGTCCGGAATATGCCTACAGAAAGCTTCTTGGATTCCAGGAGGAACCGAAGGAAGCCAAATCCTATCGGCAGGAGCCGATCGACTACAGCGATATCTACCAGCGCTACGATGCGGAAAACCGGCTTCTGGGGCTGATTGAAAAGGGCAGGGTGGAAGATGTCATGCAGGCTTTTGACGAAATGATGGACAGATCCTCCCGTCTCACAGGACTGTTCACCAGCACTGCCTATCAGAGCCCCTCTTCCATCCTCCGGGCCCTGGCCCGCAAGGCCGCGGAGAAAAGCGGGCTGTCCGTGGTCCTCATTGACCAGATCACCCAAAAGGCTGTCCAGCGCCTTACCTCATCCTCCAGCATCCGGAAGCAGACGCAGTATAATTATGAAATGCTGATCGAGCTCACTGCCGCGGTGCGAAGGCACCTGATCAATACCAGCGGCTATTCGCCGGAAATCGTCAGGGTAGTGGAATACCTCTCCCTAAATTATACGCAGAATGCCGATATGGAGGAACTGTGCCGGATATCCGGTTATTCAGCCTCCTACCTGTCCAAGCTGTTCAAGCGCGAAACCGGAAAGACCATGACCCAGTACACCGCGGACTTAAGATGCCGCCAGGCTGCCGAGATGCTCCGGGAGACCGGCCTGTCCGTCCAGGAGATCAGCAGCTATGTGGGCTATCTGGACAATAATTATTTCGTGAAGGTATTCAAAAAGATGACGGGAAAGACGCCGTCGGAGTATCGAGCATCTCTTGCTTTTCATCGATAAAGTTTACCGCAATCTTACCAGGCAGGGAACGTATGTTCATTATTTTGCTGCCACGATGTACTATTGAAGGCAGAGAAGCTTCGCCGTGCTCTGTACGGCAATCCAATAAATAAGCGGATGCTTCCTCCGCACAAATGCAGTCAATATTGCCGCTGACTGCAGATATCCGGATGCCAAAACCATCTGATACTGTCGTTGAATGTGCTGATGGATGGCGAAAAATATATCCAGCGGTTAGCCGACTCCTGCGTTCAATATATAGAGCAATGGTTTGATTCTGTACAGAAAAGCAGCACTTCCATCACAAAGCGGGATGCCGGGTTCGCCTATTTGACCGGCGGCAGCAATGTGGTCCAGTGGTGGCTGCAGAACGGAATGAAGGAAGCGCCGGAAGAAATTGCGGATTATATCATTACATTCAGCAGAAACGTAAAAAGGGGCTGCTGCTCCCTGCCGTTTCCATATTCCACAGAAGGCTTCAGCCAGTTTTCACTTGTCCCCGGGGAACCATATCCCCGCCTGCTTTCTGGAGCTTTCCAGTACCTCCACAACCTCCCGCATGGTTTCCAGACCTCTGTCAAATGCCTGATGGTCATCTGCCAGCACCAGCTTCGTCATATTCCGCACTTCATAAAACCATCTATCTGGATTGCTCTGTTCATTCAGGCATTCTTCCTCTTCCTTTGTAACTACCCGCACCTCCGCGATCCCGTTACTGCCGTCTTTGATATAGATATATCCCTTCTCCCCTTCTATCTGGAAAAAGTTCACGCCCCATGTATCCTTGGCGCCTGCCAGCTGGCAGACAAAGCCGTCATAGCACATGACCATGACCCCGGAAGTATCCGCGAGGCTGCCGTATCTGTTCGGATAATAGACTGCCTTCTCCGGCCTGCCAAACAATGCCACGCTTAAATATACATTATAGAAATTAATATCCATGAGGCAGCCGCCTGCATAGGCCGGATTGAAGACATTCGGCACCTCTCCTTCAAGCAGACGGTCATAACGGCCGGAATACTGGCTGTAGTTTGCCATAACCAGCTTTACCTTTCCGATTTTGGGCAGCCGGCTTTTAAGCACATCAAAATTAGGCAGAAAAGCCGTAGGAACTGCGTCGATCAAAAACAGCCCCCTCTCTCCTGCAAGCGCCACAAGCTCTGCCGCCTGTTCCGCCCCTGTACAGAAGGGCTTCTCACAGATCACATTCTTGCCGGCCAGCAATGCCCTTTTTGCCTGCTCATAATGCAGCAGGTTCGGCGATGCAATATAGACAAAATTGACTTCCCCGTCCTGCAGGAACAATTCCATATCCGTATACACTCTGGCCGCGCCATAGGCCTCCGCCAGCGCTGCTCCTCTTTCCTCACTGCGGGAATATACCGCCGCCAGACGTATTCCTTCCGTCAACAGCACATTGTCAAGAATTGAACGGACAATCGTGCCTGAACCTATGGTGCCAAGCTTAATTTCTTTTATCATAGTCTTGTATCCCTGTCACTCCCCCATAAAACAATTCATCCTAATGCTGCTCAAATCCTTCCCCGCGCTCAAACCGCACCCAGTCGCCGTTGATTTTAATAAAACAGGCATTGGGAAGCAAGGACTCTATACTTTTCCCGGCGTTCGTCCTGGACAAAGAGACATAGTAAAGCTCCGGCAGATCCCCCAGATAATCATAGCTTTCCGAATTGCCCGTGGCCAATGCCAGCGTCAGATAAGTCAGATGGGGGCAGCTGCGAAGGACAGACAGTTCTGTTATGCCTTTAAAATACTGATTATATCCATACTTTGCAAACTGTCCGTCTATACGCAGCTCGCGAAGATCCGTCAGCTTCCCCAAAAAGTCCAGATTCTTTACCTGTGTATCCGCAGAATAAAGCTCCATATCCAGTACCTTTAAACCGGTCAGATACCCAAGACAGGATAAATCTGCGATATCAGGAGCGTGCAGGCTGATCTTCAGGCTTCTCAGTCCATGAAAATGCCTCAGATCCTCTAATGTGCCCATGAGCCGCCCTTCCGCCGGCAAATCATAATCTATCTCCGTTCCATACCCCGCGCTTTTGTTTAACTGCACACGCAGATATTCTTTTCCACCATACTCTGCAGAATTGTAGACAATCTCCATTTCTTCGATTAAGGCAAGGTCGCTTACTGTCACATCCCGTTCCGCAAAAGCCCTTTTTTCCTCTTCTGTAAGCTTCCAGAGCCTGGACAATTCTTCCCTGACCAGCTTTTCAAATTCCGGTTCTTCCCATACGACCGCGTAATCATCAGGATAATCCTCCACCTGCTTAAGCGGCCCTGAATAAAGCTGTTGCATGGCAGTTGCAAAAGGGTTTCTAAGCTGAGGATAATTCCACACCTCCGCCCCCTCATAATCCTGTTTCTTCGCCTGATACATATTCGGATCCAGAAAACGCACTGCAGCATAGCAGGTTTTTCCCCGGACCATCTCGAGAACAGTCTCTGTGCAGCGCTTTTTTTCGCACAGGGCAAACGCTTCGCTTTTAGTGGTGCTGTTATAGCAGAAATAAGCCATGATTACATATTCTGCCTCTCCCGCATCAAACGTGAATCTGTAACCGCATAAGCTACCGATCCCGGTTACCTGATATCTCTCAAAAGCCAGATCCGACACCAGGTCGCCGCAGATTTCCCTGCTGCACCTGCTGACCTCCTCCTTAAATTCCTCCCAATGCGCATAAGGATCCGCTTCCTTCAGATCATTTACATAGGGAACGCTTGCATAAATACAATAGGGCAATCTGTAATTTTTCAGACCAAAGGAATGCTCCGTCTCAAAAGCCGCTCCCTCTACGAGAAGGTCAAATCCAAACTGATCCTCATTGATGTAATCCTCAATCCCCACATTCAAATACATGGTTTTCTCTAAGTCCAGTTTTGTCCCCGGCATCAGATGTTCCGGTATATCCGCCACACCTTCATTATCAGACAGAATTCTCTGATAATATGTACCCTCTCCCCAATAATCCTTCGCAATATCCCAAAGCGTATCTCCAGGCTTCACCGTGTAAGTCTCTTTGCCGACAAATTCAAGATAATGGTTCTTCCCCCTGTCTTCAGGCAGATTCTCCGTAAAAAAATAATCATTATTTCGTCCAATATATGCATGGCTGTTTATCGAGACAGCTGACAGCATTATAAGAAAAAAAGCTGCTTTCGCATACCGCTTCAGTCTTCTGCCCATAGTACCCTCTCTCCGTTTCCTTTCCTGCTTTTATCAGCCGGCTTTTCCTCCGGTCCTATTCCTTTCTTGAGCATCTGTGCCCTGCCGGGAATTATGCCCTCAGTTTTCAATAGCCAAAAATTACACCGCTGGTAATAAAATTCCACATGGCATGGAAGAACACACTGTTCCATTTTATTAAGCTCACGTTTTAATTATGTAGAGAGTATTTCTTCTTGTCAATAAGTTTTAGAGATACAGGCTATCTTTTTCAATACCCATGATGCGATTGTAGAGGATGCAGCTTTGAACGGGTGGAGCGCTTACACCTCCATCAACATCCGTACTTCCGCGGTAAGCTTCTTTTCCTGATCATAGACCAACAGCTCTTGACCCTCCCTTTTCCCGGAATCCTGCATCACATGATAGATTGCAGCAATAATTTCGCTCATGGTATATTCCGATACCATTGCATGCTTCCCGTCAAACTCTCTCTCCTCAATGACCGGCAGTCCCAGCGCGCTCTGACGCGTATGATGTGTCATGGAATAGGACACCAGCGCTATGTTCAGCTCCGCGGCAATCTGCTGCATAATTGCCGTCTTCCCAATTCCCGGAGCGCCTACCATGAAAATGGGCCGCTGCCTGGATACCGGGATAGCATATTTCCCAAATTCATTTTTTGCCAAATATATTTCCACTGACTTCCTGATCTCTTCCTTCGCTTCTTTGATATTCATCTTTACACCCCCATGCCCAAAAATACTTCCCACACAGGCGCTGACTGTCTGTTTCTCATAGTGCTTCCACCGGCGACTCTGTATCCAGATAGATACGCATGGCCCATGGAGGAACCCAGACCGCGTCCTCTCTTTTCACAAAAACAAAAGCTGTTTTATAATCCGGCGGCCGTTCCGGAAATGTACCGTATCCATCCGTAAAACAGAGCATTCCGCACAGCCTTTTAAACTCTCCGCTGCCCCGAAGTTCCTCCACATAGGCAAACGCCGGCCTGAAATCAGTCCCGCCGCCTCCCCTCAGCTCCATCCCCGCAATATACTCCTCCATATGCTCCGCGCATTCTATTCTCACATCGTCCTGTACTGCGGCATCACATTGGATGATATGAAGAACAATCCGCTGCGCAAAGCATTTCATCTGGCTTAAAATATTGTAGGTCTTATTCAGAAACTTTTCCACCAAATCCCCGCTGCATGAACCGGATGTATCAATCACTATCACAAACTCCCTGATCTGCAATTCTTCTTTATACTCCAATGGCTCAATCAGCGGAATTTTCCCCAGTAAATGCAGACCGTACAAATAATAAGTATAGTCAAACTCTTCCATATTGACCTTCATGCGCTCATTCATGACCGCAAATTTCCTCAGAAACTCCGCATAATCGTACTGCTCCCTGGTCAGTCTCTGTATTGTCAGCAGCATGCTGCCCGGTACTTTTCCCTGTCCTTTGGAAAAGCTGTCGGCGTTTAAGGCAACCGTTTCCCCTATTTCCTTCCATTCCTCCGACAGCCGGCTCTGCTTTTTTAAGTCCTGCCATCGCCTGCCTGTGTCTGCTCTGCCGCCGTTTCCCCCGGCGGTATTCCCCAGCTCTGTCTCGCTGGCTTCTCCTCCGGCCACGCTCTCCTCCGGCTCCGCCTCATCGGCTTTCTCCCCGGCCATGCTCTCCTCCGGCTCCGCCTCATCGGCTTTCTCCCCGGCCATGCTCTCCTCCGGCTCCGCCTTTCCCTCCTCTTCCTGTCTGTTCTTCCAGCACGCATGGCTATCCCGTCGAAACAGCTCCTCCAGTTCTCCGAAACTGTACCCATACAAGCTTTCCATTTCAGAAAAATCATTCCGCAGAAATACAGCTATATAAAACGCCGACATGACAGGAACTTCCTGCCGGATCCGGTCCGCGATCTCAAGGCATTCCCGGGGAATCTGCAGGGAAATCCACGCCACATCTATTTCGCTCAACACATCCGCCACAGCGATATCCGCTGCCAGATTCCAGTATCTCCCCTCCCATCCACATACCTGAAACGGATGCTGATACAGACAGTGAATCACCGTATGCAGATAATCGCAGGAGACAGCTTCCGGTGACTGCAAATACCTTGTCAGCAAATATTCCCTGCCATAATACAATTTCTCCCCGTCGCTGCCGAAGAAAATCTCTTCCTTTTCTTCCGGTATCAAGCGGAAAAGTGCCTGCTCCAGAAAACGCAGTTCAAAATAAATTTTTCGATATCCCTGTTTCAATACCTCCAGACATATTCTGCGCTTCTTATCTTCATCCAAAATAATGGGAATCCCCTCCTTATATCCGAAAACTGCTGCCCTTCCTTTTCTTCCTGCTCAGCGTCTCTGTAATATAGGCCGAGCACACGGTCTCTCCTCTTTCATTGCTGCATTTCAATAACTTTAGCAGAGCATTTTCGCTCAGAAAGTCCTTCTTTAAAAACAGGAGAAACTCCTTCTCCTTCCCCTCCTCCAACAGCCGGAATCCCATTTTAAGAGAAACTCTTCTCATATAATCCAGATATGTATTGTCTTCTCCATCCCGAAAGCGCAGCAGCCCCTGCTCCGCAAATTCCAGCTTTTCCTCCGAATCTGTAATCTCCTCCAGGCATTGATCGTATTCCTCATAATCAATATGCTCCCCATTCCATGCGATTTCCAGATGATATGCCGCATTCTTTTTCAGACTTTCCGGGATCAGGAAATACTCCCTCTTCTCGCTCCTCCTGTGCCGGACCACAATCCGGCATCCGCTCCACTTCAGATTCATAGTATTGTTCTTCATATCCGGCCAGTTTGTATTGACTGCCGCAACAATTCCTTTCGCCGTGCCCTCATACACCTCCGCCTTCTCCACATAAAACAGCGCTCCCTTTCCGACTCTTTTCACACCAGGAGGCAGTACGATTTCTTTTAAACCTGCCGCCATCAGGGCATATTCTCCAATCTGTTCCAGCCCCTCTCCCAGTACAATAGAACACAGGCCACTGTTATAAAACGCAAAGCTCCCCAGATAACTCAATTTATCCGGCAGCACGATTCTCCTCAGCTTCCGGCATTCCGCAAACACACCAGCTCCCCGGTAGGTGCCGGCATCCGGTATCTCCCTGATCCCTGATGACAGTCCAATATCCTCCAGTCTTCCACAGCCCGAAAAGGCACCTGTTCCCAATGTGACGACACTCTCCGGCAATAAAATCTTCCTCATATACCCCTGGTTTTCAAAAGCAAATTCCCCTATTTTCTTCACTCCCTCCGGAACTGTGAACATTTCCCCCGTCCTCCCGGCCGGATACCAGACCAGGGTCCTGCCATCCCGGGAATACAGCACACCGTCCAGGGTTCTGTATTTCTTATGCCCGTCCGCAACCACCACTTCCTCCAGGCTATGCCACTTCCGCAGCAATGCGATGTTTATATAGGCCGTCCCGGACGTTATCGTCAGCGAACTGCATCTCCCCCATCTCTGCAGATTCTCTATATCCCTGCCCAAAGGCAGGATGGGCGTCACCAGCTTCTTCAAAGCATGGCAGCCTTTAAATACTTCCGGATGAAACTTTCTCACATGCCGGGGCACAACCAGTTCCTGCATATCCCTGGGAAACCTATACAGCATGGTCCCGATTACCACCGCTCCCTTCTGCATATCCAGCCATTTGGATCCCCTGAATGCATCTGCTGAAATCTCCGGCTCCTTCTTCGGAAAACGGATTTCTTCGTATTGCGTTCCAAAAAAGGCATCCGCCTGAATCTTCCTGACAGATTCCGGTATCTCCATATCCTTGCCCTTACAGACAGGACAATAAGCCAGCTCGTTGTCCTTGCAGTTGATAATCAGCCGCCCATCCGTGACGTAATCCCCATTGCCGGAATTAATCTCCACCCTCTCCAGCTCCGGAAAAAGTCCATTATAAATCTTAATGCTTCTGATGGATGCGGGGATATACAAAATCCTCGCTTTGTCAAAAATCCTCTTCTTTTCCCTGTCTCCAGTATCGCTCCTATACCATTCCCTGCCGCCCCCGGCATCCTTCTCCTTCCATTCCGTAATCGGCGCATTTTTATAAGTCTCCGGCAGACAGACCTGTTCGGCAGATATTTCATTTACGGAGACACAATACTCGTCGTGCCCTCTTCTATACCAGTCATTCAGCTTCTCTACGGCAAATTTATTTCCTTTGTATTGAATATATTCCATTCCTTCCTCCTGTTATACTTATAAGTATAGATAAGTATACCAAATCTTTGGGTTGCTTTCAACCTATTTGTATAATAAAATATATTTAAAGATATAATTTATACTGCTTAACGATTTCACTTGCCGTGAAACCAGACTGCATAACGCTGACTGGTTCCATCGCATGATTACATCAGGCAGTATTCAGCGTTATGCAGTATGAAAATGGAGACGAGGTTAAGATGGATTTTTATGATTATGAAGTAATCGGAAAAGAATTGAAACGTCTGCGGACAGAACATGCTTATACGCAGGAGCAGATGGCAGAACAGCTTGGCTGCACTGTCTCCTTTGTCAGTAATGTGGAAAATAACCGGGCCAAACTGAGCCTCCGCGTTCTCACATATTACGCAAAGCTCTTCCATGTATCTGTGGATTCCATTCTGAATGTGGGCCGGACCGATGCAAAGTCTCAGGAAGCAGGCTCCCTCAGAGACGCCGAAGCGCTTGATGTCCTGCATCAGTTTTCACCTGCAGACCAGGAAAGAATCATAAAGACCTTAAGATATATCAGAGAAATTCAGCCGTAAATCTTTCTGCCTCAGAATAGGCTGCCATATTTTGGGCAAAGCAGAGCCGCCACCGGGGAAATGTAAGGCACAACATCACAAAAGGGCACGAAACTAAACTGTTTGCCGCAATTTGTAAATACAAAAGCCCGCAAACACTGATGTTTACAGTGATAAGGAAGTATAGAAACTAACTTATCATCAACGCTGACAAACAGGGTGCAAGTAAAACAGAGGGGGAAATTACGTTTCAATCGTAACACCCTCTGTTTTATCTTCAAAAGGTGATTGAAAATG
>CAJUSI010000032.1 GCA_910589035.1 uncultured Acetatifactor sp.
AGTATGTTGGGTTTACAGAGTAATCTGGCTTCTGTGTCAGGATATTCGTCCGTCTTCGGTTCCGGAAACATGACAGAAAATGTGTTTCGGGGAAGTATTTCCGGCGGACGGTCGTCTTCTGTCGGAAGCGGAACTTTTCATGGAACTTTGAAAATGGGGTATCTGCACAGCGAGTTCAGTCCGGTTACCGGACAGGAACTTCATATGAAATATGATGACAGTTCCACCGAGGAAGATCCGGTGATGCTTGTGGAGGGAAAAGACATTCAGGGAAATGATTTTGTGAAAAAAATTCATTTGAATGATGTGGATCCGGAAAATGCGACCCCTGCGGAGATGACGGCGCTTCGTGTTCATCTGGCGCAGCAGGGGGACAGGAGTGTGAAGACCAGCAGCGGGATTCCTCTGAAAGCGCTGAGCAGCCGATATAATGTAAATGCTTCCATGAACTTCAGACAGTATTATGAAGGCTGGGCGTCTAATCTGGAACACGCAGGATTTCACCAGAATGCGGACCTGTACAGAAGTGAGCTGGAGCGGTATCTTTTTTACCATCGTGTTCATTGGAAGGACAATTAAAAAGAAATTTCACTGCCTGCTTTTCAGGAAAGTCCTGAAAGCAGGCAGTTTCAAAGATAAGGACAAATGCGCTATATTTGTTTTATAAGATTTTCCAAAATCAGATACTTATTTTGTATAATTTTATGATATCTTTAAATTACTGTATAAAAGTATTATTTATATCATCTGATAGACGATGTATAAAATATGAACAAAAAAATATGCGCTTGCAGGCGTTTATTTTAATATGTATGAGGAGGAGAATCGTTATGACAATCAGAACAATTAATGGCTTTCAGGTCTATGCAGTGACCCGCAACGAGGTGGAATACAAACCTTCTTATTTTCAGCAGCAGGCGGAAAAATGGGTGGAAGGTGCAAAGAGGGACCAGCTGTCGGAAGAAGAACTGGATGCGCTCAAAAAGAAATACAATTCAAGAAATATGTCCAGAGAAGAAACGGTGGCGTTGCTGGGGGAGCTTGTAGAGGCTGGTATTATGACCCGGAGCACTGCCAGAGACATCTACTGCGGGGCCGTTCCTCTGGACGTCAGTAAGATCAATCCGACAAAGACCCAGGGGACGCTGACCAAAAGCAGCGCTTCGATGAACAGCGGCCTGAATCTTCCCGGTGCGCTGGGCGGCCTGGGTGCGATGTTCGGCACCTGCGGCCTGTCGGCTTACAAAAACTGGTATGAGTATGCGAAATCCTCTACCGATGTGGATGTGAGCCAGTCGGCGTATTTTCAGGACTGCAATAAATACCTTGAGATTCTGGAACAGTTAAGCGCATAGGCCGGGACCGCACTTTCAGGAAAGCCCTGAGAGCAGGCAGTTTCAAAGATAAGGGCAAATATGGGAGAAGCGCAGGACGGCGGGAAGTACGATCCCAAGGGCTTGCGTTATCTGCTGAACGAGTTTTACAGCCGCTGGCAGATCTTGCTGATGATCGTGGAGAACGGTCTGGGCGCGGAGGATCAGGTGGAGGAAGACGGCGCGATCCACGACGAATACTGCATCGCCTATATGCGGGAGCACATTCGGCAGATGGCAAGAGCGGTTATAATAAATGGTTACGGTTTCTATTGTCAGAGATTGAATACATAGACTTTGCAAACCCGAAATGGTGGACACATTATCAGCTGCTGGCAAAGCAGTTCTGCTGCCTGTAAAAGAGCCCTCCTGGTTCGGTTGAAGCGGGTACGGCTGCAAAGTCCGGGGAACAGATGCCGGAACAATCTGCCGGTATAATCATCTTGAAACTTCAGCATCATGTGCTTTCTTTCATAGTCTGTAGTTGTACACAACTACAGGATAGCATTTGGTGTTGAAGTTTTTCTATATCAACAATCAACCAGCATAACAAGTTAAATTAAGTGCCGGAGAGGTTCTTGCGTTGTATGAGGAGGCGGAACGAATATATGATAGAATAAGGAGTACATCTGATGATGTTGTTCAGATTTCGCATCAAACGGGAATACCAGAATGGAAGATTCAAAAAATTAAGGAACATGTATTCTGGAATGACCATATTTTGGATGATAGAATTAGCAGGTTCGATGCGGAGCTTGCATATAGACAAAAGTAAAAATATAATACTGGTGCCGTACAAGCTGAGTGAAGCTGGTTTCAGAGTAGCCACAGAACCGATTATACAGGCGGACAGCAAAGAGTGGGACGATATATCCCGGTATATTCTGAATCTGCTGAATGAAATATCGAAAAAACCTCTGGCAGGAGAAAACAGATCAAGGGCTTTAGATAAAATATTACTGTTTATAATCTTCTCCGATTATCAAATGGAGCATATGGAGTGGAAAAAGATACAATAAGTGAAGAATATAGTATTAAGTATGTAAGCGAAACAGAAAAAGATCTGGTACAGGAAAACTTTTTAAAAGCATATCTGGATGCACAGCGGTATCTGGAAGCGATTGGGAGTAAACTGCTTTGATTATTTTAAACTGGATATCTGTAAATCATGTCTTTGGCTTTTATAAACAGTTATTCAAAGCATTTTAAAATGTAAAGCAGAGATCAGTACCTGGTAGGGGAGGTGGATGAAATGTCCGCGATCCATACGGGCGATCTCCGGGCAGAGGGACTGAACTTAACAGGAAATAATACATTTAAACTTTCAGATATATGGATTCATCGAAGCCTTAGGCCAGAGCAGGAAATTACGATATTAAAACACCAGATGGAAGCATTTTACACTTTACAGAAGGAAGTAGAATAACCAGTATAAAAGTTATAGCTGGTAAAGGCTGAAATCGATAAATGGATATCGTAGATCTATGGGTGGACAGGTACGGAGGTAATCCAGAGGAATGGCAAAAGTGTAAAGGATCTGGTTATTATAGATGTAGAGAGTCTGCTGGCAGAAGTGCATTGGTATCAAGGACCAACAGTCGGAAAAGTTGCATTTAAAATTAAAGAACAACCAGGAGGAGAAATTTTTATTTATGAAGATTAGATGTTTAGAAGACGTTCACAGGGGATGTTCCTTAAAAGCGAACAAAATATACGAAGCAAGACAGGGGCAAAAAGGGTGGTACGTAGTAGTTGATGAAACTGGTGAATCTTATGCGTACCCTCCGCATCTTTTTGAAGTGGTTGAAGATGATCTGATGAACTATTATAAGAATCATAAAAATGAATATGAACTTAAATTTATAAGACAGTCTTCGAATCACCAGCATATTTTAAGCATATGGGAATGCTATTTTAATGATATTATGAATTCGTTTAAACCGAAAAATTCGGTCTGGAGGGGACTGGCTGCAATTTATCATAATAAAACGGGGTGGTATGAGAATGAGTTTTGGAAAATACCCTATGTTAAGGATGCGTTAAGAGAATTTAGATCTTTAGATGAAAGAGAGTTAAAGCTTGATGGTTCCAGAATAGTATTAGGACAGATATGTGAGTTTTTAGAAAGGACAGTAGAAGTAAATGAAGAAGTTTGGATATCGTTGAAGTAATTAAAGCAAAGATAAAATCAAATAGAGCAATTGGGAAAACATGGTATTAAATATGGATATTAACAAAGAAATGTATATATGGGTGGATACGGTATTCCGAAAAACTAAAAAGGGAGGTATTGTATTTGATGGAAATTCGTTTGATGATGAAATGGGATTTGGGTTGGAGAAAAGATGTTACGAGGGAGAATTTATTCAATTGTCAAAATGTGGATCAGTGAAAAATTTTGGAAAAATAAGCTTGATACATTATTCGCGATTTGGACTAAAATGGATTGTAAACACCGATAATTTTACTATGAAACTGCCTTTTTTGTTAACAGGCAATTTGGCTGTGAATCATGTTTACAGCGGTGAAATTCAAATAATACTTACTGATAACGCAAAGAAAAAAATAGAAAAGTACTCGGATACTGATTTTGCAGTCATATCTGAAAATTGTATTGCAAATTTATCTATTCATGAAAGTTCTGTTTTTATGGATATTTTTACAGATAAAATAAATTTTAAATATACAGATCTTTCAAAAGAGCATTTTTGCTTTGAAGGATATGATGACTGTATAGGAAAAATTAATATATAACTTTTATAAAGTGAGCAATAAGATGGATATCGACGGCGGGAGGCCCGGACAGCTCTGTTATCCATGGACCTGGGTTCCGACTACGGAAAATCTGATGTACATGATGCCGCAGGCAGGGACCCGCGTCTCCAGGTATTTCAGAGGAGACGAAGAAGAAAGCGTCCTGACGGTGAACTGCATCCGGGGGGGAAAAGGATGCAGAGAAGCCAATCCTCTGGACAAAAGCCTGACCACGGAACACGGGATGCAGATGCGCCTGTGCCGGTGCGACATGGGAGTCGTGGCGCTGAAGGAAAAAGTGCTTCTGGACGACCTGACGGGAATCCGCATGGAAGGGAGCGGAGGGCTCCACATCCTGGCAGACGGGGAAGTGAAGCTGGTGAGGAAACATGGTATTATAGGAGAGACTAATGAGTTTTTGCCTTCAAACAAAGCAGGAAGATTTGATGCAGCGTCGGGGATATTATATTTAAGAAGCAATCCTGTACAATATGAGGTTTGGCATGAGGTTTCTCACTGCATTTAATATCAGCGTTTTGGAAAAGAAGCATATTTAAAACTACTGCGTACCATGGGAGAAGCACCGGATTTGGGAGTGTTGAATGCTCCAGAACAATTCGTTTATGACATGCTTTCTAATAATTTAAGAAGATGGAGATTATTAAGTCTGGAGGAACAAATGCATGCCAACTGGTATATCACATATCATGGAGGAATTAGATAAAATGTTAACAAAGAAAGAAATAAAAGAAATTGCCGGAAAATATGCAGATGTAAACAAATCTCAATATTATTCATTAAAACTTATTTCCATAAATCCATCTGTATTTTTAGATGGGTATTGGGATGCCTGCTATAAAGTATTTAATGATTTTGGAAATGAAATAGAAGGTCCTTTGCTGATTGCAATAAGTGGGGAAACGGGTCAAATTTACAGTATGGAAGAACTTATAATGAATAATAGTGAAAATCAAAATGTAAAAATATCAAATGAGCCTGTTAATTCAAAATAAAAAGATATGGAATAAAAAAGTTGTGATAAGCTGCGTTCGGAACGGAGAAGGATGTAGATGGAGCTTACTCTCTGGCAGCCTTCTACGGAGGAGCCGTCTTCCTGACCGGGAGCCAGCGGCCTGATGATGCAGGGAGCCGGCTTTG
>CAJUSI010000033.1 GCA_910589035.1 uncultured Acetatifactor sp.
TCGATCTGCAGCCCATAAGCGCGGCAGTCCAGCTCCATGAGACGCCAGGGATAAATCAGGTTCACAGAATACTGGTTCTCCAGGCCCAGCAGGAAGGAAAATCCGGCGGCGCGCACCTTCTTTATCCTGTCCCTCTGGCGGAAAGAAATCCTTCCTTTGGCATTCCGGATAGAGTAAAAGCCCTCCTCCTCATCAAATGTCCAGTCCTCCGGAAGCTTCTCTCCCAGATAGTACTCCAGCACGGACCGCATCCTGTCCGGCCTGTTCATGTACACGTTCAGCACATTGTTGGGTTCTCCCATGGTTCCGCCTTTCCGCAGGCCGACGGAATCGAAACCGGGCCTGGGGCGTCTTTCTCTGCTTTTCCTGAAAGTCTGCTTCTCCCGAAACCATACTTTTCCTGAAAATGTGTTTTTCCCGAAACTATGTTTTTCCTGAAAAGCAGACTATAAACGCCATAAACCGGAGCCAATACCATTTCCCTGCTCATGTTTTATTGTATGGTATCAAGCAGGGTAGGATTGGAAAACAGATACTTTAGATGGTATACACCGCGTTAATAAGGCTGCGGTCAGAATCTCCTGCTCATTGATAGGGAAGCTGCTTTGCTTCGTAGAACTACTATAGCACATTTTAACAAAGGGCACAACTATAAAAATACAATTTTCACGGCAAAATTTTCTAATAAGATGACTGCTCCTCCTCAGTCATAATCCACCCCCATAAGACAGAGCCCCTGCGCCGGCGCGGTGGGGCCGGCCTTATGCCTGTCCGGATTCTCCAGCACCTCGGCCACCTGCTCCGCTCTCATCCTGCCAAAGCCCACTTCCAGCAGCGTCCCCACCATGATACGGACCATTCCCTGTAAAAAGCCCGCTCCGTGGACGGTAAAGGTCAGATAGTCCCCCTCCCGTTCGATCCGGATTCTATCCACCTGCCTGACGGTGGATTTCTTCATTCTGGGATTGACGCAGAAATTCCGGAAATCGTGCCGTCCCACAAGCAGCTCCGCCGCCTGCCTCATTGGCTGCAGATCAGGCTTTTCTTCCAGCCTGGTACAGTATTTCCTGTCAAAGACGGACTTGACGGCTCCCTCGTGACAGGTGTAGCGGTAAGTCTTGCCGATGGCATTGTAGCGGGCATGAAATCTGGGCGAGGCTTCCCTCACCTCCTTCACCGCAATATCCTCGGGCAGGTAACGATTCATATAATCCCGGATCTCCTCACAGCTTCTCTCCGTGTCCAGAAAGGCATTGGCCGTCATGCCGGCGGCGTGCACGCCCGCGTCCGTCCTCCCGGCCCCGATGACCTCCGTTTTCTTCCCGCACATCACCTCCAGCACGCTCTCCAGCTTGCCCTGAACGGTATTCTTATCCGGCTGACGCTGCCAGCCGTAATAACGGCTTCCGTCATATTCAATCAGGAATTTATAATTTTTCATGACTCTCTCCTCTTTTTTAAAGCTGTTACAAATTCTCAGCCCGCGGTTGCTCTGCTTAGTCCCCCACCTGCCCAGAACCAACCAGCCTTCTTCCAAAACGCACGGAATTTCACTGTAAAACGTTAGAATCTGCTTCTCAATTCTAAAATTCTGACTAAAAATCTACACAATCGAAAATAAATGCTTGCATTCTCTTCCCATATTATATATAAAGATATTATAGAAAGCAAGTGCCCTCCGATGAGATCCCTATTTAAGATCAATCTCTGATGAAAGAAGCATAAAAATGGACAATGATTATCTGATACAAAAAAAGCCGCTGAAGGCATTGATTCTTTTCGCGCTGCCCATGATGGTGGGCAATCTCTTCCAGCAGACCTATACCATGGCAGATTCCGCCATCGTGGGACGGCTGGTGGGCGAGGACGCCCTGGCCGCCGTGGGTGCCAGCTATGCCCTCACCAATATCTTCATCTGCATTGCCATCGGCGGGGGGATCGGCGCGTCCGTTATTGTCAGCCGCTATTTCGGTGCAAAGGAATATAACCGCATGAAGCTGGCGGTCAGCACTGCCTTCGTCTCCTTTCTGGCAGTCAGCATTGTCCTGGCCCTGCCGGGACTTTTATGGGGCCGCCGGATTCTGCTTCTGCTGAATACCCCCATCGATGTGCTGGACATGGCTGCGGAGTACCTGGGCATCTATTTCCTGGGACTGCCCTTCCTTTTTATGTACAATGTGCTTTCCTCCACGTTCAACGCATTGGGCAAATCCAGAATCCCCCTGTATTTCCTGATTTTTTCCTCTCTCTTTAATATCGCCCTGGACTTTCTCCTGGTGGGACATTTCGGCCTGGAGGTAGCCGGGGCGGCCTGGGCAACCCTGATCGCCCAGGGGATCTCCGCGCTGCTTTCCTTCGGAGTATTTCTGTATGTGTTGAAAAAGCTTGCCTGTGGCAAAACCCGGCTTTTTGACGGAGCTGAGCTGCGGGACATGACGAAGATCGCCCTGCCCTCCATCCTGCAGCAGTCCATTGTGTCCATCGGCATGATGCTGGTGCAGTCCGTGGTAAACGGCTTCGGCTCCCAGGCCCTGGCGGGATTCTCCGCCGGCATGCGGGTGGAGTCCATCTGCGTGGTGCCCATGTCAGCCATCGGCAATTCCCTTTCCTCCTATGCGGCGCAGAATATCGGAGCCGGGAAAAGTGACCGCATTGCGGCAGGCTACCATGCCGCCAACAAGATGGTGCTTGCCTGTGCCGCCCTCATAGCCCTGGTGCTGGAATTGTTCTACCGCCCCATCATCGCCTTCTTCCTGGGCGATAAGGGAACCCTGGCCGCCCTGAGTACGGGGCAGGATTATCTCACCTTTATGGGCTGGTTTTTCTGTCTCATCGGGTTTAAAATGGCAGTGGACGGGCTGCTGCGCGGCGCCGGAGATATGAAGATGTTTACCATCGCCAACCTGGCAAACCTTTTTATCCGGGTGGCCTTCTCCATGGCCCTGGCCCCCAGGTTCGGCATTGAAATGGTGTGGGCGGCAGTCCCCATCGGGTGGTTCGCCAACTGGGCCATCTCCTTTCTCCAGTACAGAACGGGAAGGTGGAAGCTTCTGGCGCAGCAGGCCGCTGAAAAAAGAGAAGAAAGGATCGGAAAATGAATCGTAACCTGAATAGAAAGCTCAAATGGAACAATAAATTCTGTATCGTCCTCATAGTGTTGGCCTTTGTCCTGGGACTGGCTGTCAGCAATGACTACGGAACCTATTGGGATCAGTTCACGGAGGAAAGGATACTGATGCAGAATATGTATGAGTATATGAGCTACTTCCCCAATTCCGGCTGGGAGGATATTATCTCCCTGTCCGCAGAGAGGGATCACGGGGTTGCGCCCTATTACCCTCTGGGCATCTACTGGCTTTGCAGAATTCTGAGCCCCGGAAGCATGGATTTCCCGGCGGGTACCTCTGCGCTGTGGCATTATTATACCTTTTTCCTCTTCTTCCTGGGCTGTCTGGCTTTCTACGGGATTGTTTACGAATTGTTCCGCAGCCATAAGCTCTCCCTGGTCTGCTTTTTCCTCTGTTACCTGTCGCCCCGCTTTTTTGCGGAGGGGCATTACAACAACAAGGATATCGTCATGCTCACCCTGTCCCTCCTGTGCGTCTACTTCGGAATCCGCTATATCCGGGAGCAGAAGCTCCGGCATGGCCTCTTCCTTGCGCTTTCCGCCGCCTTCATGACCAATGTCAAGATCCTGGGCGCCTGGTTTTTCGCCGTTCCCGGCATTGTCTACCTGATTGTAAATATCCGGAAGCGCAGAGTAAGCGGCTCCAAAGTCATGGACGGGATCAATGTAATTCTGGCATATTTCATCGTCTATGCCGCCATTACGCCGGCCCTCTGGAAGGAGGGAATCGGATTTCTGGAATATTGCCTGAGCAATGCCTCCAGCTTCTCCAGATGGGGCGGTATGGTGGTCTATGCCGGGAAATCCTTCCTTCTGCCCGACGACCCTGTCCCAAAGGATTATCTTGCGCTCAATATCCTGTATACCACGCCCCTGCTCCTGCTGTTTTTCAGCCTCGTAGGACATATCCGGGCGGTGGCGGCCATGGTGAGAAAGGAAAAGGAGACCCCCTTTTACGCCATGATTCTCCTCCTTAACCTGGTGCCCTTTCTCTATTCCCTGATGAATAAAAATCTGGTCATCTACAACGGATGGCGGCATTTCTATTTCCTTTACGGGGGAATTCTGATCTTTGCGGCGGTGGGATTGAAGGCCATCCTTTCCTGCCTCAAAAGCCGCCCTCTGCGGTACGCGGTCTGCGCGGGAAGCCTGACCTGGCTTCTGTGCCTGGTGGTCATGGGACATCCCTTCCAGTATTCCTATCTCAATCTCCTGGCAAAGCGCCCCGCGGAAGGGAACTGGCAGCTGGACTATTGGAATGTGGGCGGGATTCCGGTACTGACAAGGCTCTATGAAAGCGGGGAGAGGGATCGGAATCTGGATCTGACCGTGACGGGCCTGGGGCCTCTGGAATTTGATTTGAAATATGTATGCCAATGGGGGGAGGCGGTCCGCTATCTCTCCTCCGAGGAGATCAGGGAATCCGGGATCCCGGCCAATTATGTGATCTGCAATACCACCTTCGATACCCCTCCGGAGGAAGGGTATCACCTGCTGTTCGAAACGGGGGCTTATGGCAGCTGCCTCTACCGGGTTTATGAAATTGATTTATGAAACCGACAGCTCTCTCAGCACGGCGTCGAACTCCGGGAATCTCTTCCTGATGGCAACCGGTCTGCGGTCCTCCCCCAGGAAGCAGTGTGTGGACTGAGCCGTGAAAACCACTGCTCCCGTGCCGGAGTCTCTCATGGAATAGCCGAATATCAGCTTCACCCCATTGTACCTTTCCACCCATACCTCCACCGCTATCTCATCGTCAAAGGTGGTGGGACGCTTATATTGGCATTCGACGGAAGCCACCGGGGAGGAGACCCCCTGCTCCTCAAACTGCCGCATGCCGTAACCGATGCTTTTCAGGAAGTCCAGCCTGGCTTCCTCCATCCACCTCAGATAATTGGAATGATGGGTGATGCCCATCTTATCGGTCTCATAATAATTGACTCTATGGATATAAATATGCCTGGTCATAACATTTCTCCTGTCAGCTCCGCCAGGGTAGTCTCCCCCCAGCTGTAATTGGTAAGGTAACTGCCCTTAAATAATTGTGCATATTCTTCCTTACCGGAAAGATACTCATACAGATCACACTGCACATTTTCCGCCACAATGCGCCGATTTCCGTCCACCGACTCCACGATATGGGGAATGCCCGCCTCCTCCAGAATATTCTTAAGCCGCAGTGCCACCTTCCGGTATCTCGCCAGGGTCACGGAATTCACCGGCTCCTCCTCCCACAGAAAGCTGATGGCCTCCTGGGAAGATACGAATCCTCCCCTTCTGTCCACCAGAAGAGCAAAAAGCTCCTTTGATTTCTTGTTGCGGAAGGCAATGGGCTTTCCGTCCACAAAGACGTCGAAATATCCGAAGGTACGGATGGATACCGCAGGATTGCCCGCCGTCTCCTGTTCCCCCTGGGTCTGGGAATCCTCCACATTGTAAAGCATGATATACCGGGGAGAGGAGCCCCCCTGAAATTTCTGGGAGCATATGGCCTTGATGCGCCTCTCACGCTCCCTGCTCAGATCATAGTAGGTAAATTCCGCCTCACCGTTTTGCAGAAGCTCCGCTATTTCCTCCGCAGTCGTCTCGCTGCGGGCGATAAATTCCCGGATGGGCGTGCTCTTCTTCATGAGAGGAATCCATTCCTCCCTGGTATAGCCGAAGAATTCGCAGATATTGTCTGAGGCATACAGAGGCGTGACCATGCGGTCCGTCACCTCGAAAGCCGCGATGCCGTCCCGGAACCGCATTACCAGCTTCTGGAGATTTTCCTGCAGGGAAAGGATCCCGCTGTTCAAAGCGTCCGCCCTCTCGGCATCCGGAATGCAGCGGCAGCAGTAAAGACTGACGGAACTGTCCATTTTCAGGAATATACCGCTGTACTCCCTCACCTCTCCCCCGGAGGTCACAGCCCTGTAAAGCACCTGCGGCGGTTTCTCCCCCGGCTTCTCCAGCTTCCCCTGACAGAAATCCCTGAAATATTCCCTTACCTTGTCCCGGTCCTCCTCAATCACCGTGGACGCAATCCACTTCTCCGTAGCGTCCTCCATCTGCATGGAGATGTTCTCGATCCATTTAAATCTGGGGGAATTCTGCCCGCAGAGACATTTTACGGTTTTGCAGGCAAGGTCATACTCAAATATTTTGTCATAGACATCGCCCAGGGCCTTAAGGTAGCGTTTGAGCTCCCTTTCCTTTCTGGAGCTGCGATGCTGTGTTACATCCATGCAGACGCTCTGAAATTCCTCCTCTCCCTGCTCGTTTACGCATTTGGCAACCCAGCCGAAGACAATGATCCTTGTGCCGTCGCAGCGGAGCAGCGAAATCTCTCCCGCCAGGGGAGCGTCTGCGGTATAGACCCGGTTCAGGTACATGGCAAACTTCCGTCTCTCCTCCATGGGAATCAGCAGGAAAATATTTCCCCTGTAGAGCTCCAGATAATCCACCTCTCCTTCCTGAATATCAGGAAAACGCAGCAGCTCCTGCATCTGCCTGTTCATATAGGTGATCCTGGGCTGCTTTTCACAGGTATATTTCAGGAATCCGCAGGGAATGGTTTCGTTCAGAAACTGCAATGTATCGTTTTCCTTTTTCATCCCTGTGATATCCGTCAGCACAGAGTCACCGGTCAGGATGCCGTCCTCCCGTTTTGCAGACGTGACGGTATCGCTTACATACATGACAGTACCGTCTTTTTTAACAAGGCGGTACTGCAGGGTAAGCGTCTGTTCCCCGGTCTGTAACTTATGGATCCAGTCTGCGTATGCCGCCCGGTCAGCGGGATGCACCAGCCGGGCATAGAAATCACCGCTCTCGTTTAAGAGCTCCCCCTCGCCATATCCGGTCATATCGCAGAGGTTGCGGCTCACATAGCATAAATGAACCGGATCCGTCAGGATATATCGATGGAAGCCGCTGATATTCCGGCTGAGTATCTCCTCCATATTTTCAATCACATTCTTCATGCCATCTCCCCATATCTGGAAGTAGTTTCAATCCATAATTCCCTGTCCCGGCGCAATCGCAATCCTCTTCAGGGCAGATTTATTTCATGAAAGGACTATATCACATTTCTACCCTGGAATCCAGAACAAAATTCCATGATCTCAAATCCCTGATCCGAAATCCCCCATAGCAGCAAAGGGCAGATTTCCCTTACGCGGAATGGGCTTCCGGATTCTCCCGCAGTGCCGCCCTGCGTACCTTCCCGCTGATAGTCTTGGACATTTCCTCCACAAACTCAATCACCCGGATCCATTTGTACTCAGCCAGCTTCCGGTTGCAGAACTCCTTAATCTGCGTCTCCAGCTCCTTTGTGGGCCTATACCCGCTGCACAGGACTATGACCGCCTTGATGGCCTGCCCCCGCAGCGCATCCGGAACCCCGATCACGCTGCATTCCAGGACGGCGGGATGCTCCATCAGCACATTCTCCACCTCGTCGGGCCCCACCCGGAATCCCCCCGTCTTGATGATGTCGTCGAAACGACCGTGAAACCAGTACCGTCCGTTTTCATCCCGGTAAGCCGCGTCCCCGGTATGATACACTCCGCCCCGCCACACATGGCGGTACTGCTCCTCATTGTCCAGATAGCCGCAGAAGATTCCTGTCCGGCTGCCGTTCTCCGGCGGGATAATCACCACCTCGCCGATCTCTCCCACGGGTGTCGGTTCCCCGTTCCTGCTCCGAAGCTCGATCCGGTAGAAGGGGGAAACGGTTCCCATGGAGCCCTCCACCGGTTTCCTTCCCATGAAATTTCCCATCAGAAGCGTGGTCTCCGTCTGCCCGTAACCCTCCCGCAGCGTCAGGCCCGTACTCTCGTGAAACCTGCGGAATACCTCCGGGGCCAGCACCTCTCCGGCGGTGGTTGCGGATTGCAGCGTGGGCATGGGCGGGACCCCCTTGCGCACCAGATAACGATATACCGTGGGCGGCGCGCAAAAGGAGGTCACCTTGTAGCGGTTGATTACATTTGCCAGCTGCCTGGGATCAAAATTATCAAAATCATACACCATAACCGCACTTCCCACAAGCCACTGCCCGTAAAGCTTTCCCCAGGAGGCCTTGGCCCAGCCCGTCTCTGCCACGGTAAAATGCAGACCGTCCTCCCTGGCCTGCTGCCAGTATTTTGCGGTAACGATATGAGCCAGGGGATAGGTATAATCATGGATGACTCCCTTGGGATTCCCTGTGGTCCCAGAGGTGAAATACAAAAGCATGGGATCGGCAGCCAGAGTTTCCGTCCGCTGAAATTCGCTTTCCGCCCCCTCCATGGCCTTCGTCAGATTTTCAAAACCCTCCGCATCCGCCTGGACACACCAGAGCTTTACCGGAAACGGCACCTGCTCCAGCGCCGCCCTGATTTTTGCCGGCACTTCGTTCCGGGAAGTGCAGACGATGGCCTTCACCCCGGAAGAGCGGATACGATATACATAATCACTCACCGTCAGCATGTGGGTAGCGGGGATCATCACGGCCCCCAGCTTATGCAGGGCAATGGCCGCGAACCAATATTCATAATGGCGCTTCAGTACCAGCATCACCCGGTCCCCCCTGACAATTCCCGCCTCCCGGAACACATTCGCCATCTGATTACTGTATTTTCGTATGTCCGAAAACGCAAATACGCGTTCCTCATTTTCCGTATTACACCAGACAAGTGCTCTCTTATCCGGCATTTCCCCGGCGATTGCGTCCGCCACATCATACCCGAAGTTAAAGTTATCGGGATAGTCCAGGATAATTTCCTTTAAATTGCCCTCATCATCCAGAACTTCCCTGCAAAATTTCTGATAGATACTCATACCTGCTTCCTTATCCTTATTTCCTGTTCCATCCCTGCTGTCTGCAGGCGTCATCCGCTGCACTTACAGGGACACGCACCCTTTTCCACACATGTCCGTCCGGCATCCCGGGGCTTTTCATCCCAACTGCCTGCAGGCATCGTCCGCTGCGTTTACAGATTGTAGCCCTGCGCCCCTGCGGGCAGGTTCAGGACTCCACCACGTTCACGCCGATGCGCCGGAACCGCTCATACCGCCGGCCCAGCAGATCAGGATCTGCGGACAGCTCCTTCAGCTCCTCACTCAATAACCTTCTGATACGCTCATAGAATTCCTTTTTTCCCATATCGCTTTCCGACAGAATCCGCTCTATAACGCCCAGGCTCCTGGCGTCCTCCGCCGTCAGCTTCAGGCTGGCCGCAGCCGCCTCGGCCCTGGCGGAATCCTTCCACAGGATGCTGGCGCAGCCCTCCGGAGAAATCACGGAATACACCGAATTCTGCAGCATCCATACCCGGTCCGCAACTGCCAGGGCCAGGGCGCCTCCGCTGCCTCCCTCCCCGATCAGAATAGAGATCACGGGAACGCAGAGGGTGGTCATTTCCATGAGATTCTCCGCGATGGCCTGGCCCTGCCCCCGCTCTTCCGCCCCCACGCCGCAGTAGGCTCCCGAGGTGTCCACAAAGCAGACAACAGGGCGGCCGAATTTCTCCGCCTGCTTCATCAGCCGCAGCGCCTTACGGTAGCCCTCCGGATGGGGAGCGCCGAAATTACGGCCGGCCCTCTCCCTGGCAGTATGCCCCTTCTCAATGGCAATCACGGTCACCGGACAGTTCCCCAGCCTTGCGATTCCTCCCACAATGGCCCTGTCATCCCCAAAGCGCCTGTCGCCGTGCAATTCTATGAAGCCCTTAAAAATATGTCTGATATAATCAAGCCCCGTGGGCCTTCCATTGTCACGGGCCAGCCTGACCCTTTCATATGCTCCCTGACTCAAACTCTCAACCTCCGTTATGCAGCTTCAGAAGATCCCCCAAGAGCTTTTTCTGGCTCCGGCGGGGAACAATTCCGTCTATAAATCCATGCTCCAGGACGAATTCCGCCTTTTGGAATTCCCTGGGAAGGGTCTTCCTTGTGGTCTGTTCGATTACTCTGGCTCCGGCAAATCCCACCGTGGCCCCCGGCTCCGCCAGGATAATATCCGCCTCCATGGCAAAGCTTGCGGTCACGCCGCCTGTAGTGGGGTCGGTGAGTACTGCGATGTATAAAAGCCCCGCATCGCCGTGGCGCTTCACAGCCGCGCTGGTCTTTGCCATCTGCATCAGCGACAGCAGCCCCTCCTGCATCCTTGCACCTCCGGATACCGTAAAGCCGATCACGGGAAGCCGGTGCTTTGCCGCATACTCGAACAGGGAAGTAATCTTCTCTCCCACGGCGCTGCCCATACTGCCCATCATAAAATAGGGCTCCATCACAAAAAGTGCGCAGGGCTGTCTCTCTATCCGGGCAGTGCCGCAGATCACCGCCTCCTTCTCCCCGCTTGCCGAGCGGGTACTTTCCACCTTGTCCTTATACCCGGGAAAATGCAGGGGATTCCCGGATTTCATATCAGGGTACAGTTCGTGGAAGCTGTCCCTGTCGGTTTCCATGGCGATACGCTGCCTGGCCTTCATACGGAAATGATACCCGCAGGCGCAGACCAGATTGTCCGCCCACAGACGGCTTATGGGAACCGCTCTGTGACAGTTGGGACAGGTTTTCTCCGGCTCCCCCTCGTCCCGCTGCAGGGGAGCTGCGCTGCGCCCCCCTTCTTCCAGTTGATTCTTCGGTTTTAAGAAATTGATCAATGCCATATCTTCACCCGCTGCCCGCTTTCACGGACATCTGTTCCACCTTTCATCTGTTACCCATAAATGTCAAATCGTAATTTCCCGATGTAAATCTCTCATCCTGTACGATATTCAGCTGTTCCTCAATATTGGTGGAGATACCCTCCACCACCAGCTCGCAGAGCGAGGCCCGGATCTTGCGCAGCGCCTCCTCCCTGGTCCTGGCGTAGACCGCCAGCTTTCCCAGAAGGGAATCATAATAGGGGGATACCGTGGTTCCCTCGATCAGGCAGGTGTCAAACCGCACGGAGGGGCCGCCCGGCACATGCAGCATCCGCAGGGTCCCGCAGCTTGTGGCGTTGATGCGGCATTCGATGGCCGCTCCCTTCATCCGGATATCCTCCTGGGTGAAATTTAAGGGAATCCCCGCCGCCGTGCGGATCTGCCATTTCACCAGGTCAAAGCCCGTCAGCATTTCGGTGATGCAATGCTCCACCTGCAGCCGCACATTCATCTCCATAAACCAGAAATTTCCCTCCCCGTCCAACAGGAATTCCAGCGTCCCCACTCCTACATACCCGATTTTCTTCACCGCCTCCAGGGTAAGCTCTATCATCCTCCGCCTGCTGTCCTCGTCCACCGCCGGAGAGGGAGTCTCCTCGATCAGCTTCTGGTTGCGCCGTTGGAGGGAGTAGTCTCTGTCTCCCAGGCATACCACATTCCCGAACTCGTCGGCAAGGATCTGGAGCTCCACATGGCGGGCCGGGAAAATATATTTTTCCAGATAGACCGAGCCGTCTCCGAAGGCGGCCAGGGCCTCTGCGGACGCCTGATAGTAGGCCTCCTCCAGCTCCTCTTCCTCCCGGATCAGGCGGATTCCCCGGCCTCCGCCCCCTGCGCATGCCTTGAGCATAAGAGGATAGCCGATCCTTCGGGCCGCCTGTACCGCCTCCTCCGCGGAGGCCACCGCCTTTGTACCGGGAATGACCTTCAGTCCTGTTTCCCGGATCAGCTCCTTCAGCAGGGCCTTGTCCCCCAGCCTTTCCATATTCTCCGGCGAAGGGCCGATGAACACCAGCCCGTTTTTTCTGCACAGCCTGGAAAAATGAGGGTTTTCCGACAGAAAGCCATATCCCGGATGAATGGCCTGGGCGCCGGCCAGAATGGCTGCGCTGATAATCTGTGCTTCGTTTAAATAGCTTTCCGCGGCCTCCGGTCCGCCGATGCAGTAGCTCTGGTCTGCCAGCGCCACATGAAAGGCTTCCCTGTCCGCCTCGGAATACACCGCCACCGTGGCAACGCCCATTTCCTTACAGGCCCGGATAATCCGGACGGCGATCTCCCCCCGGTTTGCAATAAGGATTTTAGAAAACATACTCTATTCCCCCGTAACCGCAAAAGAAAATTCGGCGGATGCACACAGCCTTCCCTCCACCGTGACCGTGCCCTCCGCAAAGTAAAAAGGATGCTTTGCCCTTTTGATACGGCATCTGGTCTCTATGGTATCTCCCGGCTTCACCGGAGAGCGGAATTTCACATTATTCAGCCCCGTATATACGGGAAGCTGTCCCCTGTCAAGCGACTCCTTCAGCAGTACGCATGCGGACTGTGCCAGAATCTCGCAGAGGATCACCCCCGGAACGATTGGATTGTCCGGGAAATGCCCTTTTAAGAAGAACTCATCCCCACGGACGGTATAATGTCCCACGGCCGTGCCCTCCCTGTTTTCCGCCTCATCCAGCAGCAGCATGGCGCCTCTGTGGGGAAGTATTTCCATGATCTCGTCCCTGTTCATGCGCTTCTCCCTTCTGTTCTGCGAATCCGGAACAACTCCGTGCCGAATTCCACCACCTGCCCCGGCGTGACACAGATTTCGGAGAGGATCCCCTCCTCCTCGGCGGTGATCTCGTTCATCAGCTTCATTGCCTCCACGATGCAGAGAGTCTGTCCTTTCTTCACATGATCGCCCACAGCCACATAGGGAGCTGCATTCTCGGCGGGCGCGGCGTAAAACACCCCCACAATGGAGGATTTCACGCTGATATAGCCGCTGTCTGTCCCGGACGGTACGGGGAGCGCCCCCTGTACGCTGACAGGGATGGTTTCCGCCGCTGCCCCGGGCACATTCCTCTCCAGCCGCACACTCCTTTTGTCTTCGGTAATTTCCAGGCCTGTCAGCCCCAGTTCCTGCATCAGGCCCGCATATTTACGAATATCTGTTTCGTTCATCCCTACCTCGATTCCAGTCCCGTCTCTTCCATGCCCCTGTAGGGGAGCATTCTCCCGGGCATGATGGTTTCGAGACTATTTTTATTCCAATCCCGTCTCTTTCCTTCCGTCCTTCTGCCTCCACACCTCTACGCCCTTCGGAAGGCCAGGCAGGCGTTATGCCCGCCGAAGCCCAGGGAATTGGACAGGGCCAGGTCAATCTCCGCCCTCACCGCCCGGTTGGGCACGCAGTTGAGATCGCAGGCCTCATCCTGCTCCCGCAGATTGATGGTGGGGGGAAGGATTCTCTCCTTCAGAGCAAGCAGGCATGCAAGCGCTTCTATTGCACCCGCCGCCCCCAGCATATGCCCGGTCATGGACTTGGTTGAACTGACATACGCCCTTTTTGCAGCCTCGCCGCCCAGCGCCTTTTTAATGGCCATGGTTTCCACAGCATCGTTCATGGGGGTGCCCGTGCCATGTGCATTGATATATACTCTGTCCTTCTCTGTATATCCCGCCTCCCTCATGGCGTCCTGCATGGCCTGTGCTCCGCCCCTGCCCTCCGGATGGGGCGCGGTGATATGCCAGGCGTCGCAGGTGGATCCGTAGCCGCAGATCTCGCCGTATATCCTTGCCTTCCGGGCCCTGGCATGCTCATACTCCTCCAGCACCAGCGCAACGGCGCCCTCTCCGATCACAAAGCCGCTGCGCCTCCTGTCAAAGGGAAGGGAGGCCTCGTCCGGATCCTGTGCAGGGGACAGGGCCTGCATATTGACAAAGCCCGCTACAGCCGACGGGCTGACGGCAGCCTCCGCGCCTCCCGTAATCACCGCGTCCGCATAGCCATGCCGTATCAGGCGCATTGCCTCTCCGATGGCGTTGGAGCCGGAAGCGCAGGCCGTGATCGCGGGCATGGCAGGGCCTCTGCAGTCATGACGGATGGCGATCATTCCCGCCGCCATATTCCCGATCATCATGGGTACAAAAAGGGGAGAGACCCGTCTCGGCCCCCTCTCCATCAGCTTCGTATGCTCCTTCTCAAAGGTGCCGATTCCGCCGATTCCCGTGCCGAAGTATACCGCAAAGCGCTCCGGTTCCACGGTCTTCTCCACGCCGCTCTCCTTCACGGCCTGGCTGGCCGCCGCCACGGCAAACTGGGCATAGCGGTCCGTGCGCAGAATATCATTTACCTCCAGATACTCCCCGGGATCGAACCCTTTCACCTCGGCCCCCAGCTTTGCCTTATATCCGGAGGTGTCAAAAAGGGTAATGGGCGCAATCCCGTTTCTGCCGGATTTCAGCCCCTCCCAGGTATCCTTCACATTATTTCCAACAGGGGTGACCGCGCCCAGACCGGTGACCACCACTCTTCTATTTTCACACATATTCCTTCCTCTTTTCTCCCTGTCCCTGTGTCAATATCCCCACTGCAGGCAGTGATCTTGTTAACCCTCGCCCGTTCGCGCCAATCAGGCGCCTAACACCTAAATCCTGCACATTCCGGCAAGATTTCCATTCCAACTAATTGCGAAGCAATCCGGGATCAATGAGCTATTGGGTTCCGCGGGAATCAGCCCATTTTCCTGGTTCTACGCGTAGAACCAGGAAGCAGGCCGTACCCCCTCCGCGAACAGCGGTCTTAGTGACCCTCGCGGCATTTGCAAAGCCAATCCGGCTTAACGTATCCGGCGGCGTTCTACATGCCGATTCCGCCGTCCACCCGCAGTACCTCACCCGTCACGTACCCGGCGGTTGCAAGGTAGGCCACCGCATCCGCCACATCGGACGCTTCCCCCATCCTTCCCAGAGGGATGCTGCCCACAAGGGGATTCTCCTCCTGCCCCTTTGTCATGTCAGTGGCGATGAAGCCCGGCGCCACCGCATTGCAGCGGATTCCTCTGGAAGCAAATTCTCTGGCCACGGACTTGGTCAGGCCGATGAGTCCCGCCTTGGCCGCGGCATAATTGCATTGTCCGGCGTTGCCCATCAGTCCCGTCACTGAGGAAATATTGATGATGCAGCCCTCCCGGTTTCGCAGGAACATTCCGGACATATGCCGTATCATGTTGAAGGCTCCCTTCAGGTTCACCTCCATCACCCTGTCAAAATCCTCCTCCTTCATGGTAAGGACAAGGCCGTCCCTGGTGATTCCCGCATTGTTCACAAGGATATGAACCGTTCCGAAATCCGCCTTAATGAGAGCTGCCAGCTTTTTCACCGCCTCAAAATCCGCTACGTCGCACTGGTAGGCCTTCGCGGACACTCCGTATTTCTCCCGGCATCCGGCGCAGACCTGTTCGGCGGCCTCCGGTCCGCTGCGGCAGACCACGGCCAGATCCGCTCCCATGGAAGCCAGCCTGTATGCGATTGCCGCCCCAAGTCCCCGGGAGCCTCCCGTGACCACGGCTGTTTTTCCTTTTAACATATGAATTCCTCCCGGTAATTTATTTTATCCGCCCGTCTCTCCTGCCCGCCCGGACATCCGTTTATCCTTTCGGACATGGTTGCTCTGAAAGTCCTGAATCCACCCACTCTCATTCACGAAGCGGCCTTCAATCCTTTTCCTTCCTGCAAGACGGAAACCTCCCAGCCAAAATGAGCCTTCCGCTCATTTCGTGACTAAAGTATACAGGCCCCCTGATGCATGGGAACCTGGTCCGGAAGAGGTCCGGGTTCCCTCAATCCCCATCGGGCATTTACAGATTTGCATCCGGATAGATTCCCTCCAGGTACTCCGTCACCGTAAGAGCCTTTACATTATTATCGATTTTGCGGATCATATTGGTCAGCGTCCTGCCCGGGCCGATCTCCACAAAGGTATCGATCCCCCCATCCGCCATATTGCGGATCAGCCTTTCCCATTGCACCGGACTGCAGATCTGCCGGGAGAGAAGCTCCCGAACATCCTCCCCGTAGGGCATGCCCGTCACATTGGAGTACAGCACAGTCCTCCCCTCCCGGATATCGACCCTTTCAAGCTCCTCTCTGAAAGCCTCTGCGGCCTCCTCCATAAACGGGGAGTGGAAGCCGCCCTTCACCTTAAGAGGGATCGCCCTTCCTCCTGCCTTCTTCACATCAGCACAGAAATCACCCATCTGTGCGGACAGTCCCGATACTGTGATCTGCCCCGGGCAGTTGTAGTTCACCGGATAGACGGCGCTGTATCTCCCGCAGAGTTCTTCCACCTCCCGGGCGGTGAGCTTTACCACGGCCGCCATGGAGGTATCCTGCCGGTCCGCCGCCAGCTGCATCAGCTCTCCCCTCCTGCACACAAGCCGGAATCCTGTCTCAGGACTGAGGATACCGGATACCGTGGCCGCAACCATCTCTCCCAGGGAAAAGCCTGCCACGGCCAAGGGCCTGGCTCCCTGCTGGAGCAAGACAAGGGCCGCCGACAGCTCCATGGCAAAAAGGCAGGGCTGCGTATTTACCGTCTCCCGCAGTTCCTCCTCCGTTCCCCCAAAGCACTGAAGGGATGTGCCGGGGCGAAGGCTGTCGCACATTTCATAGACGGATGCCGCCGCTGGATACTTCTGTACAAGTTCCTTTCCCATCCCGGGATATTGATCTCCCTGTCCCGAAAATACAAATGCTATTCCACCCATGATCCTGCCCTCTTCAGAATTTCTTCCGCCTCTTCCATTACACTGCGCACAATCTCTGCGGCCGGCTCTTCCTCCTTCACCAAAGCCGCTATCTGGCCGGAGAGGAAGCAGCCTTTTTCCATATCCCCCTCCTGAACCGCAAGGCGCAGCGCACCCGTTCCCAGAGCCTCCAGCTCCTCATCCGACATGCCGCCGTACTCCGCCTTCAGGTATTCCCTGGCAAACCGGGTCCGCAGGCTGCGCACGGGATGCCCCAGGCGCTTCCCGGTCACCATGGTGCACAGATCGGTGGCCTTTAAAATTTTCTCCTTATAGGCCGGATGGATGGTGCATTCCTGCGCGCTTAAAAATCGGGTGCCCATCTGTACGCCGCAGGCTCCCAGCATAAAAGCGGCCGCCGCGCCCCTGCCGTCCCCGATGCCTCCCGCAGCGATCACGGGCAGGGCGGTTGCGTCACAGATCTGGGGAACCAGCACCATGGTGGTGAGCTCTCCCACATGTCCGCCGCTCTCTCCTCCCTCGGCGATCAGGGCGCTGGCCCCCAGCCTGGTCATGAGCTTTGCCATGGCCACGGAGGCCACCACGGGAATGACCCGGATGCCGGCAGCCTTCCACTCCTCCATATATTTGGAAGGATTCCCCGCGCCGGTGGTCACAACCTCCACCCCTTCCTCTGCCGCAGTATGCGCTACCTGGTCCGCAAAGGGGCTCATGAGCATCACATTGACGCCGATGGGCTTATCTGTCAGGGACCTGGCCTTTCTGATCTCTTCCCGGACATAATCAGCGGGAGCGTTCCCTGCCCCGATAATGCCTAAGCCCCCGCCCCCGGACACCGCCGCCGCCAGCCTGCCGTCGGCAATCCACGCCATGCCCCCCTGGAAAACCGGATACCGGATGCCCAGAATCTCACAAATTTTCGAATGAATCATCTCTCCGCTCCTTGCGTCTCACCGCATCTGATAACTAATCCTGCTTTAGGTTTTCCAGGAATTTATTCAGATCATCCACGGTTTCAATCTTCTGGTCCAGATCGATCTCAATGCCGATCTCGTCTTCCAGGCTCATCAGCAGCTCCACAGTGTCAAGGGAATCGATTCCCAGCTCGGAAAAGGTGCTCTGCGGCTTCACCGCGGATACGTCACATCCCGTACGCTCCGAAATCACTTTTGCAATCACATCCAAATACATAGCATTATGCCTCCAATCTGTTATTACGGCAGCTTTCCTCTTCTACAGCAGGCCTCCATGCATCCGGCCGCTCCGTCCCGCACAAAAGCAAAGACTTCCGGCTGCCTTTCGGATTCCATTATACCGGAACCCTGTTCCTCCAAAATTCCGCCAGGGTTCCTTCTCCGTTCCAAAATTATAAAAAAAATATAAACAGCGCTCCCGCTGGAGCAGGAACGCTGTCTGCCTATCAATCAATTTTATTTTGAAACATTCGTTTGTCGGAAAATTCTCCTACAGAAAACATTTCCATCTGCGCGGATTCCGCACCGGAGCCAAGCGGTTCCTAAGACAGAAAAGGGGGCGAAGCAGGCTGAAATTCAGGCATCCAGGCAAAGCTCCTCCGTAGCTCCCTCCGGACTCCTTCTCACCAGTATCCTCTCATAGGGCTTCTCGTACCCGGCATGCAGGATTTTCCCGCTTACGGATCCGTCCTCCTCCACCGTAAAGCGGTAGTGATGGTATTTTCCCTCCCGGTAGGCGAAGTCCTCCCCGTTGTCCAGGTAATGGTCCCAGCTTCCCTTTCCCGGATACACATCCAGGATCAGGGTGTCCAGAGGCTTCTCCTCCACATAGGACCGGGGTTCCATGGTAGGAATGACGCTGCCCGCCTTCACATAGACAGGGCAGGTATCCAGGGGCGCTTCGGCCACAAAGCTCACCGGTCCGGTATACTCCTCCCTGGTCCAGTAATCATACCATTTCCCCTCCGGCAGGTAGACCATCCTCCTCACCGCGCCCTGGTTCACCACGGGTGCCGCCAGAATCCGGTCGCCCAGCAGGAATTCATCGTTGCAGACCCTTGCGTTCTCATCCTTTTCATAATGGAACACCAGCGGACGCATCAGGGGCGCGCCCGTCCGCTCCTCCTCATAGAACAGATCGTAGAAATAAGGGATCCAGCTGTAGCGCAGCTTTACATATTTCCGGTAGATATCCAGGACTTCCTCTCCGAACTGCCAGGGCTCCTGGGGCCTGGTTCCCAGGGCAGAGTGGTTCCGGAACAGCGGGGAGAAGCACCCGGCTTCCACCCACCGGGCCAGAAGCTCCGGCGTGGTATCCGAGCCGAAGCCCCCCACATCCGTTCCCACGAAGGGCATGCCGGAGAGTCCCAGATTGCAGAGCTGGGGAATGAGCATCTGGATATGGGACCAGATACTGTGGTTGTCCCCTGTCCATGCCGTGGTATACTTCTGGCTTCCGGCATAGCAGGCCCTGGTGATGACAAAGGGCCTGCGCCCGTCCAGCGCCTTCAATCCCTCATAGGTGGCTTTTGCCATCAGATGGCCGTACACATTGTGCATTTCCCCGTGGATGGTCTTCCTGTCTTCGTCGGAAAATACCACCGTCTCCGGCAGGGGGCCGTGGAAGCTTGCGGGCTCGTTCATATCGTTCCAGATGCCGCGCACGCCCGTATCCAGCAGGAACTTCTGCTTCTCGCCCCACCACTTCCTGACGGCGGGAGAGCCGAAATCCGGAAATGCCGCGTCCCCGGGCCAGACCGCGTTGATATAGACCTCTCCCTCCGGGGTTTTGGCAAAATAGCCCTTCTCCACCCCTTCGTCGTAGACCTCATACCCCTCCTGCTTCTTCACGCCGGGGTCGTTGATGGTCACCGCTTTAAAGCCCCTCTCCGCCAGGCTCTTCAGATACCCTTCCGGATCCCCGTCATAGCGCCCCCGGTTCCAGGTGAACACCTTGTAATCCTGCATATAATCAATATCAAAATGAAGTACGTCGCAGGGAATGTCGTTCTGCCGCATGCCCCGGGCCACTTCTTCCACATCCTCTCTGGTCATATACCCCCATCTGGACTGGTGATACCCAAGAGTCCATCTCTGGGGAAGGGGGCAGGTCCCTGTCAGATAAGTGTAATTCTGAAGGACCCTGGCAAGGCTGTCCCCGGCGATATAGTAGTAATCCAGATTTCCGCCCTTTGCCCCGAACCAGTAATACTCCTCAGACTCCCGTCCCATGTCAAAATAGCTCTTCCAGGTATTATCCATGAAAATCCCATACACATGAGAATCTGTCAGGGCCATGAAAAAGGGAATGGATTTGTACAGCGCCTTGAAATTATCCACCTGGGGATCCGGATTGTCCGTATTCCACATCTCATAATCATACTGCCTCTTATCCAGGAACCCGGTCTTGTCCCCCAGTCCGTAAAAATGCTCGCTCCCCTCCAGCTTCTTCACCACCTCAAAGGCGCACTCCCGCCTGCCCTCAAGGAGGGAATGCCCCTCTCCCTCCAGGAGCTTCAGATACTCGTCGCTGAGCCTCTTTACGGGCTTTCTCTCCCCCCGGTAATCCAGGCAGACCGCCGCTCCTTCCGGGTCGAAAAAGTCCACATGGAAGCCGTCGCTGACCCTGGCCGAAAGCGTGTCGGTGAATACCCAGAGTCCATCCTCCTTCCTCTCCAGGCGGGTGGGCGTCTCCACAGCCTTCTCCCCTTCTATAGCCTTGGAGGGAATTTTCACGCCGTCCTCCTCATAGAAAACCCGGACGATCTGTGCCGTGATCACCTGCAGACCGGCCCTCTTCCCTTCAAAGTCCAGGGTAATCTTCCCTTTTTCCGCTTCATATCCTGTCAATTTTCCGAATCTCATTTTCGTATTACTCCTTTCCTCTCCCGCTTTCCGCGGCCGGGAGCCATTGCCATGCCAGGCGGGCAGCCGATAATTTACCTGCGCAGTATCAACTCTTTTATTTTCTTAAAATCACCATCCATGACATAATAGGTGGCTTTCACCTCCGGGCAAATGTCTTCGCCCAAATCCTCCTTTGGCGAAATATCCGTATGAATATACAGGGAATCCATCCCCACATGGCATGCCCCGGCGATATCCGCGCTCTTATCGTTTCCTATCATGATGCTTTCCGAGGGCGCAAGCCCGTAATACTCCAGCAGCCTCTCAAAGAAACGGGGAGAAGGTTTCTTGCAGCCCTGCTCCGAGGAGATGAAGATCCCGTCAAAATACCCCGTCAGCCCCAGCATCTCTATCTCCGGCCTTGTAAAATCCGTCTGGGCGTTGGAAAGCAGGTAGACTCCCTTCCCCCGCCGGCGCAATTCCTTCAGAAGCTCCTCCACTCCGTCGTAGGCGCGCAGGAATTCCCTGGACAGGGCCCGGAAGGTAATCGCAGTCATCCTGGCCTGCCCGGCGCCGCAGGGAATATTTTTCTCCTCATATAACTGCGCAAAGACCTTTGTCAGATCCGGTTCCGCATCCTGCAGTCTGATTTTCCCTTTCTGAGCATCCTGTATCCCGGTCTGCTCCTTCCGGGCTTCCTGTATCCCGTCCTGCTCCTTCCGGGCTTCCTGTATCCCGATCTTCTCCTTCTGGGCTTCCTCCAGCCTGCGGAAGGCCCGCCGCAGCTCCTCCGGCTCATAGGAGGCTCCCAGCGCAGAATAGATTTCACTCATTTTCTTCCATAGATAAGGACTCTCCTCGTCGGTGCGGATATCCGCCAGCGTTCCGTAGAAATCAAAGATATAATTCCGGTACATTTCTCCTCCTCAGCCTTCCTGCTCTTTCTCGGTATTCCCCAAAGTATTCAGGCATTCCCGTATACTCTCGTCCATCCTCTCTCAGAGCCATCATACACCCGCAGGATCTCTCCCACGCTCCAGGCCTGGGCAAAGGCCCCCTTCTGTCCGCCCACATACCTCAGCATTCTCATGCATTTTCCGGCATTCTCAGGGCGTCATACACCCGCAGGATCTCTCCCACACTCCAGGCCTGGGCAAAGCAGCCCCTGGAGGATACGGGATTTAACCCGTCGTAGATTTCGGGAAGCTGCCCGATACAGCCCTCCCGCAGTGCAGCCGTTATACTCTCCAGCTGTCTGCCCACATACTCCCTGGCCTGGGCGGAATACCCGTGAACCTTCAGGTAGGCCAGGTAATATCCTCCCAGGGGAAATACCCATACGGTACCCTGGTGGTAAGCCAGATCCCGATCCAGCTGCTCCCCTCCGTAAAAGGGCCTGAATTCCCCGTCCTCCGGCGCCAGGGTTCTCAGCCCATAAGGAGTGTAAAGCTTCTGAAATACCGTATCCACTACCTTTCTCTCTTTATCGGGTGAGAGCACGGAAAAGGGCAGGGACACCGCCCAGATCTGGTTGCAGCGGATCTGGTTGTCCGCCCCCGTCCCGGAAAGCACATCCTTTAAGCAACCCGTCTCCTCATTCCAGAATTTCTCTTCAAAGCTCTCCTTCACCCTGGCGGCCAGCTCTGCATACTCCCTCTCATCCTGGGGAAAGAACTTCTTGAACTCCTCCATAATGCACAGGGCGTTGTACCAGTAGGCGTTGATCTCCACCGGCTTCCCATGCCTGGGCGTTGGCAGGATATCCCCCACTCTCACGTCCATCCAGGTCACCTGGTCGTAGTCCCTCCCCGCCAGGATCAATCCGTCCTCATCCATCCTGATGCCGAAATCTGTTCCCTCCCGATACCAGTCGATAATCTCCGCCATTATCTGGTAAGCGCTTTTCACGAATACCGTGTCTCCGGTTCTTTTATAATACTCATACACTGCCAGGATAAAGAGCAGCGAGGCATCCACGGTATTATACCCCGGCGCCTCCTTCCCCTCCGGAAAGAGGTTGGGCATCAGTCCCTTCCTGCAGTAAGTCATGAAGGTCTTCAGGATGCTCTCCGCCGTCTCGTACTGCCCTGTGGCAAGACAGCATCCCACCAGGGCGATCATGGTATCCCGCCCCCAGTCCTCGAAAAAGGGGAAGCCCGCCAGGATCGTCTGCTTTGCAGTGGAGGAGCGATAAGAAATGAACTGATTGGCGCTCATGGACAGCTCCGCGGCCGTCTCGTCCGCAAAGCCCGCCCGCTCTCTCAGCGCCGCCCGGTAATCCCGGATCTTCCGGAAGATTTCTTCCGTACCGGGAAGCCCGGAAGCAACGCCGTACACCATCTGCAGTTCCCCTGTGCCGTCATGAGGCACCCTCAGAGAGATCCTGTGGTTTACCGCCGTGCAGCCCCGCTCCCGCCTGCCGTCGCAGGCGTCATAGGCATAGTACAGATTGTCCCGGAAGGAGAGGGGCAGCTCCTCATATTCCCCGTTGGTCTGAAAATACAGCGCATATCCGTTGGATTTGATTTTCCCCCCGGCAATCTCAAACTCCTGCTCTTTGGACAAAAGCGCCCCTTTGGGCACAAACTCCAGATGGGGGATCACCTGCAGCGTAACCTCCTGACCCGACCTGTTCCGAATGCAGTATGTAATTCCCACCGTATTTTCCCCCGGCATCAGGCCAAGGGATTTCTCGATTTCCACCCCCTGGACCAGGTAGGTCCAGCGGGGATAATCCTCATAGGAAAATGCGGTCTGGTGGAGATACCCCGCCTCCCGAAGGGAGGCGTTCTCCTCTGAATCCGCCTCCCAGCTCCGGGAAGAATTCCCGTCAAAATCCCTGTAATCCTGGGAGGAGAGCGTTACGCTCTCCTCCCCCAGGCACAGGACCTCTTCCAGCCTGTGAATCATATTGTAGCGATGATTGGGCGAGCGCAGGCAGGCCATCAGAACCGCATGGTCATTTCTGGCGCAGGAGCCCGTCATGGTCAGCGAAGAAAAGCCCCCCAGCCCGTTGGTCATCAAAAAGCAGTTCTCTTCCCCCCGCTCAAAAGTTTTCCAGTCTTGCTTACCGTATACGAATTTCATGGTCACCCCCATAATATTTGTTCTGATCTTTAAACCTCTGTGCCAGACCGGCAGTTTCCCTTCCGTTTTCTCAGGGAGCTGCCGGAAAACAACCGTCCTTCCACACTCATTCTTTGTCTTCGAAATCTGCCTTTCCTTCTTCTGGCATTTCAGGCTCTTCTTCCAAGTCCTTCCCTTCCAGGGCTTTCTCTTCCAGAGCCTTCCCTTTCACGGCCTTCTCTTCCAGAGCCTTCTCTTCCAGAGCCTTCTTCTCCGCCTCCTCCAGCTTTTTCTTCGCCTCCAGCTTCTCCTGTTCCTCCTGCTGCTTTTCCGCGGAGAGCCTGCTGCTGATCCTGGTGATGCGGTAGATTTTCCGGAGCGCTTCCTCCGACAACATATCCGCGCTCATCCTCCACTCCCAGTTGCCCCCCAGGGTGGAAGGCTTGTTAATCCTCGCCTCCGCGTCCAGGCCCAGGTAATCCTGCAGGGGCGTGATACAGGTATCGGCGCTGCTCATCATGGCCAGACGTACGAAATCCCAATATTTCTCCTTGTCCGGCGTATTCGCATTGTTCATGTACTCTGCGGCAAAAGCCTTCGATTCCTCGTCCAGCCCCTTGTACCACTGCACCAGAGTCTCGTTATCATGAGTGCCCGTGTAAACCACGCAGTTCCGGTCATAGCTGTGGGGCAGATAGTCGGTCTCCTCCCTGGGATCGAAGGCAAACTCCAGCACCTTCATGCCCGGATATCCGCTGTCCTTTAACAGCTGTACCACGGAATCGGTCAGAAAGCCCAGATCCTCCGCGATAATCTCCTTCTCTCCCAGCCTGTTGTTCAGCGCTCTGAAAAGCTCCATTCCGGGGCCCTTCTCCCAATGCCCGCCTATGGCGTTCTCGGCTCCGTAAGGAATGCTGTAGTATTCGTCAAAGCCGCGGAAATGATCGATCCTGACCACGTCATAAAGTTTAAAGCAATGCTCCAGTCTCTGGCACCACCATGCGAAACCGGTCTGCCTGTGGTAATCCCATTTATACAGGGGATTGCCCCAGAGCTGTCCTGTGGCCGAGAAAGCGTCGGGAGGACATCCCGCCACGGCCGTGGGCTGATATTCCGAATCGAACTGGAACATCTCCGGATGAGCCCAGGCATCCGCCGAGTCAAATGCCACATAAATGGGAATGTCCCCGATGAACCAAATCCCGTTGTCGTTGGCATATTTCTTCAGCTTCTTCCACTGGATATGGAACTGGAACTGAAGATATTTATAGAATTCGATGTCAAAATAGCATTCCCTTCTATAATAATCCAATGCGTTGGACCAGCGCTTTTTGATATCCTCCGCCCATTCGCTCCAGGCTCCTCCGTCAAACCGAAGCTTCACGGCCATAAAGAGCGCGTAATCCTCCAGCCAGTATGAATTCTCCTGCACGAAACGGTTGAATTCCGGGCTCTCCGCAATATTGCTCCGCTCATAGGCCAGATGCAGCAGCGTAAAACGCTGGCGGTACAGCTTTCCATAGTCTATCCTGGTTTCGTCGTCCCCGAAATCGCAGGCTTCGCATTCCTCCTTTGTCAGAACGCCCTCTTCCATCAGCGTCTCCAGATCAATAAAATACGGATTTCCCGCAAAGGAAGAGAAGGACTGATAGGGGGAATCCCCATAGCTGGTGGGGGACAGGGGCAGAATCTGCCAATAGCTCTGCCCGGACTCCCTCAGCCAGTCCACAAACTCATACGCCTCCCTGGAAAAGCAGCCGATGCCGTATTTCGACGGCAGACTGGAGATCGGAAGCAGAATACCGCTCGCTCTCTTCATACTTATACCTCCCTTGTGTGTTCCACATGTATAATTTTATATCTTCTGCCCGCTTCCGGCTTTTGCCCGCGGGAAATATCGCAATGTTCAGACATTACTGTCCACTGGGTACCATGAAGCGCTTTCACACGTCTTTCACGCATAGTTCAGAACAAATGTTCTCCAGACGGCCTGAGGGTTACGAAAAATCCGCCCCGGACGGCGCAGTCCGCCTTCCCAGAAGCAGGCCGCTGCCGGCCGCTGCCGAAACACGGTTTCCCCTGAACTCCGCCTTCTTACGGCAGTCTGCCTCTTCCCCATCCGCAAGCACCTCCCAGACTCCCCGGTCCGGAGCCTCCGAATCCATTACGCCATCCGGAAGAGAGAGCTCGCAATTATCGGAAGAGGCATTGTAAATAATAAACAATTCGTCCCAGGGACAGGATGCGGAACCGGTATTGTCCACCAGGAAGGAAACTACTCCCTCCCCGTGAATCCTCTGTCCGGTAATGCGCTCCACGGCAGACGGGGATTTGTCGCACAGACCCGGAAGCTTCTTGCGGATACGGATCAGCCCCCTGTAATACTCCACCAGCTCCTCATATTCCACCGTCCGGTTCCATTTCAGCATATTCAGCTCCGGCGCGGAGCAATAGCTGTTGTCCTCCCCATGCTTTGTCCTGGCGAATTCCTCGCCGGCCTGCAGGAAAATATTCCCCTGGCAGGTAAAATAGATGAACGCGGAGAGCTTGTTGGCGGCAAGCACGTCTCTATAGCGCAGGTCGAAATTCGGCCTTTTCCGGTGCATGGACAGCACCAGCTTATCCCAGAGGGTGAAATTATCGTGTGCCGACACATAATTGACAATCTGGTTGCAGCTTTTGGGCAGATAATCCGCTCCCCCGTCCCGCCAGCCTGTGACCGCATGGAGGACAGCCTCCTCCGTTTCCTTCCCTCCGTTGACAAAGCCGGGCTCCTCTCCGTAAAATACGCTTCCCTTTATGGCGTCCCTGGTATCGTCGTTGAACATGGCAATTCCTTCGTCCAGAAAGCCCACATTCTGCTTCTGCGCCGCCCTGGTTCCGTCCTCCATGGGCGAGTCGTCCGCGCTCCAGGGTTCCCCGTAAAGCAGCTTTTCCCCCGCACCGAATTCCTCATCCAGCTCCCGGCGGATCCGGTTCATCAATTCCACCGTCAAAAGCCCCATCAGGTCGAACCGGAAGCCGTCCAGATGGTATTCCCTTGCCCAGTACAGGATGGAATCCGCGATATAATTATCCACCATAGCCCTTCCTACGGCAATATCGTTGCCGCAGGCAGAGCCGTTAGACAGAGAGCCGTCCTCCTCATAGCGGTAATAATAGCCGGGAACCAGCCTCTGGAACCAGGAGTCCTCGCTGTGTGTGTGGTTATATACCACATCCATAATCACCCGGATGCCGTTTTCGTGCAGCGCCTGTATCATCTCCTTGCACTCCCGGATCCGGACAACGCCGTCCTTCACGTCCGTGGCGTAGGATCCTTCCGGAACATTGTAATTGACCGGGTCATAGCCCCAGTTAAACTGTGCCTCGTCCCCGGCCTCGTCCACGGAACCATAGTCAAAAAAGGGCAGAAGATGCACATGGGTAACGCCCAGACTCTTCAGATATTCCATACAGGTGGGATACCTGCCATTGGTTCCCTTCACCGTAAAGGCTTTATACCGGCCGCGGTAAGCTTTCGGCACGCCGCTCTCTTCGTCGTAGGAGAAATCCTTGATGTGAAGTTCATAGATGATCCGTTCCTGTGCAGGAGCAGGCGCTTTATCGGCCTCAAACCCGGCAGGATTCGTCAATCCCAGATCCACCGCCATGCTCCTGCCCCCGTTGCAGCTGCATCCGGTTGCATACGGGTCTGCGGTTTCCACATCCTCCCCCTCGATCCGTACCAGATAGTCATAATACATTCCATGCAGGCTTTCCTGAAATTCCTGGGTCCACACTCCCCTGGCTCCCGCAAGCATTTCCTTTTTCAGGCAGGCCTTTGAATCGCCGTCCCGGTACAGGCGCAGCTCCACCCGCTCTGCCAGGGGGCTCCATACCTTGAATACCGTCTTCCCCGGCCTGCAGCTTACGCCCAGATCCCTGCCGTCGTACCGGAATGCTGCATCAAATTTGTCACTGGCATAAAAAGCCATTCGTTCCGCGATACTACTTTTCACAAGCTACCACTCCTAATAAAAATGCTGCTACAAAATAGGCATTTATATTCTGCAGCAGCACTGATTATAGTTTACATCATTTCATATAAAACTGTCAAGGTTTTCATCCCGGCTCTTATCCGGGCTTACCCTGTTTCGCAAAGTTTCGCAACTCTCTGAATCTTTATCCCTTCACGGCTCCTGCCACGCCTTCCACATAGCATCTCTGGGACAGCAGGAATACGATCGCTATGGGAATGGAGATCAGTACGCACCCTGCGTAGAACTGGGTGTAGTAATACTTCTCATACTCCTTCTCCAGCATGGTCCACAGACCGATGGCGATGGTGTAATACTTGGTGTCATTTCCCATGATAACCTTCGCAAAAATGTAATCCACCCAGGGGCCCATGAAGGAGGTCAGCAGCGTATAAGTGATGATGGGCTTCGACAAAGGGATCGTAACCCTGATGAAGGTATCCCATTTGGTAGCGCCGTCAATATAGGCCGCCTCGTCGATGGAACGGGGAATGGTGTCAAAGAACCCCTTGGCCATATAGAAGCCCAGCCCCGCGCCTCCCGAGTAGACCAGTATCAGCGAAATCTGCTTCAGCACTCCCGTCTCTAAAAGTCCCAGTCCCTTCAGGATATAGTAAACCGCGATCATGGACATGAAGCCCGGGAACATTCCCAGAATCATGGCAATGTTCAGGAAGTTCTTACGCATCTTGAAGCGCAGACGGCTCATAACGTAAGACACGCACAGTACAAAGAACGCGGAAAGCAGCGTGCTGAAAATTGCAATCACCAGGGTGTTGAGGAACCACCTGGTAAAGTCAATCTGTGTACCGCCCGTAATCTGGCTGTTGACACCCCGAACCAGTTCCGTATAATTCCTCAGCGTAAAGCCCTTGGGAATAATATAGCTCGTATAGGTGCCGCCCTCTTCCCGGAAGGATGTCAGGATAACGAACAGAATCGGCAAAACCCAGATAATGCTGAGAACCGTCAAAAGTACATAGCAGGCCGCGTTTGTAATTATTCTCTTTGTCTTCATTATTGGAACGCCCCCTCATCTTTATATGCACCTGTACGGTGGTAGGTTAACAGTGACAGTGTGGCCAGGATGATAAATACCAGGATGCCGATTACGGCGCCAAGGTTGTAGTCCTTCTGGGTAATCGTCAGCTTATACAGCCAGGTGACCAGCAGGTCCGTCTTGCCCGCGTAATAGTATTCCAGGGAATCCGGTCCGCCTCCCGACAGCAGGAAGATCACATTGAAATTGTTGATATTTCCCGTGAAGGAGGTGATCAGGTTGGGGGTCATTACAAAAATCATATACGGAAGGGTAATCTTCCGGAAAATCACGGGAGCGCTGGCCCCATCAATCTTCGCCGCCTCATACAGGTCCGCAGGGATATTCTGCAGGATACCTGTGGTGGACAGCATGGTAAAGGGCACGCCGATCCAGATATTGATACAGATAATCGTGATTTTCGCCAGCAGCGGATCGGTAAAGAAAGGAATGGATTCCGTCGCGCCGATAATTCCGAAATCTCTCAGCAGCACGTTCACCGGACCGTTGGCATTGAAGATGGTGCGCATGGTCAAAAGGGTTACGAACTGGGGCACAGCCACGGAGAGTACAAACATGAATCTCCAGAATCCCTTGCCCTTTGTGCCCTTGCGGTTGATCAGCAGCGCCAGGAGCAATCCCAGGATATAGCAGGTCACCGTCGCCGATACCGCCCAGATCAGCGTCCATCCCAGCACAGGCCAGAATGTGGTGGCCAGGGAGCTGCTGGAGGCAATCAGAGATTTAAAATTCTCCAGGCCTACCCAGGAGAACAGTGTTCCGGGAGGCTGATGCTCATGATCATAGCTGGTAAATGCAATCAAAATCATGAAAACCAGAGGAACTATGGTAAAAACAAGGATGCCTATGATGGGAAGGCCGAGCAGGAACGCATGCAGGTTCTCCTCCCGCAGGGATCTGATATCGTCCCGGAAGGTGGGAATCCTCTGCCCCTTCGCCATCCGGACCTGTGTGCAGTACGCGCTTTTCCCGGACATGCATGCCACAAAGATGATAGCCGCTGTCAGAATCAGGGTGACCACGCCGTACAGAAGGCACAGCATGGAATTGTCTCCCAGGGAGTATTCGTAAATACCCAGCGCCTCATTGTAAACCTGTCCCTGCTCCACAGTACCCAGGGTTATAAAATTGCCCAGGGATGAAATGCCGGCGAAAATCATATACAGGAAATACAGAATTTCCAGCGCCAGGAATATCAGTCCCCTGACCACCTGCTTATTCATAATATTTCCAAGTCCAAAGACGAAGAAGGAAAGTTTTGTGATGGTATTTCCCTTTTTAAAGACCTGTGATATGCTCTCGTCCCTGGGTTTATCATATTGAAGTTTAACCTTTTTCTTGAAAAGAGCCATCGGAAACCTCCTGGATTAAAGTTTCGAGGGCTCTCCGGACACATATAACAGGCATCCGAAAAGCCCCGCCGTTATAAGTGTCCTGTTTATTCCGCTGTCATCGCCTCTACGAAGGCATCCAGCTTCGCCTGTGCATTGTCCTTGGTAATCTCTCCGCTCCTGATTTCGGTAGGGATAGCACCTGCATAGGACCAGTACCTTGAAGCAAATACGCTGTTAACAGGCTGCGCCACGCTGGCATTGTTGGACTCATTTACGATTACGGTAGAAAGAGGATCCGCCAGAACCTTCTCGTTGGCGCCTGCTTTCGTGTTGGCCGGAACCTGACCGGACAGCTCATAGCGCAGAAGCTGATTCTCCTCGTTTCCGATGAACGCTGCGAAAGCAACCGCAGCAGCCATATTCTTGGACTGGGCGTTCACACCGATCGCCTTGGAGCCGTAGAAGCCCAGAAGCTGATAATCCTTGCCGTCAGGGTTGAAGGTGGGAATAATAGCCAGACCCAGGTCATCGCCCAGAACCTTCTTGTAGTTCTCATAGTTCCAGGAGCCGTCGAACCAGGCGCCAAGCCTGTGGCTGCGGATCAGCTCATCCACGGTGATCTCACCGTCGAATGCGCATTTGGGGTTATTGATCAGGTCAATTAAGTAATTGGTCACTGCAAGGCCCGTGGCGCTGTTCCAGTCCACGCCTGCGGAAAGATCGCTTCCCTCAGGTCCGAAAATGGTGCAGCCTGCGCCGTAATAATAGCAGCCCAGCTTCCATCCGCCTGCAGATTCAAAGTAGAAATTGTACACATCGTCTGCGGTTTCCTTGGCCATGATCTTCTCCAGGGAAGTCACGTCGGCCTCGTCCAGAAGAGTTTTGTCATAGAACATAAAGAAGGTATTGTGGGTGAAAGGAATACCGTACACCTTGCCGTCCTGTACCACGGTAGCCGTAACGGACTCCGCGATCTCTTCCCTTACCATCTTCTCCGTGTCGCCGCCCAGCTGAGCAATTGCGCCCGCCTCCACCAGCTTCGGAAGCTGATCGTTTGCAAACAGGAATACATCCGCCGAATTGCCCACATCCTTGAGCAGCTCGTCTGCGCATTTATCCTCGCCCACCACCTCGTTCTTCCAGGTGATGTTCCACTCGGGATGCGCCTCGGCGAAGGCTTTCTCCATCTGGTCCATGGCTCCGGTGTCAATCTGGTTCTGAGGGCACCATACCTTCAGGGTGATGTCCTGGGTCTCACCGTTTGATGCCCCCCCCTGACCCGGAATCGCCGGAATCGCCGGAATCATTCCCGCAGCCTGCCAGAAGGCCGACAGTCATTGCCGCCGTCAAAAGTGTTACAAGAAGCTTTTTCATTTTTGTTTCCTCCTTAAAAGAATATAAATTTTTAAAAAAGTTTCATAAAGTTTCGTAAATTCAAATTACCATATTTTCCCTCTTTCGTCAAGCCGGTCTTTGTGTATTTTGTTTACTAAAAACAGCTATTTTTTTGTATCGTTGTGTAATATGTAACTGATTTCGAAATTTTTACGAAACTTTAGCACGAAATCTTTTTACTCTGTTTTCGTCCGGACTATAAAGCAGCCTTCTGAAAATCAAATGACTTTAACTCGCTTTTTTCAATGTTTTTAAAGATTTTCTCTTTGATATATTCATTATATGGTCTGATTAAAGATATTATTACGTGAATCCTCGGATGCAAAGTTTCGTTTACAAGCTTGTCTTTTCGTCATTGTCTTGCTATAATCAATTTATCGGAGAAATTTTTATTGTGATTTTTAACAAAATTTCTCCCGGACCGGAAGACATGGGATCTCTGTCCCCGGTCATCAGAATACTTGTACGGAGGACAGGGTATGGCTACCATAAACGATATTGCCGCAAAACTGGGAGTGTCCAAGGGCACCGTTTCCAAGGGATTGAATAACGCCAGGGACATCAGCGAGGAGATGCGCAAGAAAATTCTGGAGACTGCGGTGGAGCTGGGCTATGTGAGTAAGCATCTGCAGAAAAAGGAAAAAAAGCTCTGCATCCTGGTGGAAAACATGGAAATCCACACCCCCAACCAGTTTGGGCACGATATTGTGCTGGGTTTTAAGCAGATGGCCGAGCCCGACGGGTGGACGGTGGATATCGTTCCCATAGATATAGAATTCCAGCGGGGCATCCCTTACGGGGTATTTATGCTGGAGCACGGCTACCATGCCTCCTTTCTCCTGGGCCTGACCCTTCTGGACCCCTGGATGAAGGAGTTCAGAATCTCCAATATTCCCACCGTTCTCTATGACAATTATATCAAGGGGAATCCCTACATTGCCTCCGTGGGCTGCGACAGCCAGGAAGGCTTCGAGCTGTCCGTCAAGCATCTCAAAGAGCTTGGGCATAAAAAAATAGGCCTCATCTCCGGCCCCCTGGAATCTTATATCCTGAAAGCCAGATACAATGCCTACTTAAACGCCATGGAAAAATACGGCCTGGAGCTCAACGACAACTATATCGGTCTGGGTTACTATGTGAACGATTCCACAAAGAAATACATCCCCATGCTTTTGAAGGAGGGCGTCACAGCCATTCTCTTTTCCCATGACATCCGTGCAATCTCCGCCATCACAGAATGCAACGACAGGGGCATCCGCATTCCCGAGGATCTGAGTATCGTCGGCTTCGACGACCTTCCCATGACCGCCCACACGCTGCCCCCTTTAACCACTATACATCAGGACAGAATCGCCCTGGGCAAATGCGGCTTCTATGCGCTCTCCTGCCTGCTGAATCATGTGACCATCGGCTCCATCCTTCTGCGCCCCACCCTGGTGGTCAGGAATTCCACCGGTCCCGTGCCCGGTAAGCCGGCCCGGTAAACCGCTGCATCCCTTCCCGGGCAGTCCTTCTGTCAGGTGCCCGATATCAGTCTCTGATCTCCTCGCCGGAGCAAGGCCCGAAAGGAAGGGCGCAGGCTCCCACCCGCTCTCCCAGCTTTACCTTCGTCTCTATGCCCCTGCCGGAATTCTCCAGGATATCCCTGTCGGGGCAGACCGCGCCTTTTTCCGTCATCAGGATGACGGTGGATCCTCCGAAGGCAAAGCGGCCCTTTTCCCATCCCCTGCGCACCCGGCTTCCTCGGGCATGATTGATAATCCTTCCCACCAGCAGCGCCCCCACTTCCATCTGAACCAGAGTTCCCAGACGCTCCGTGTGCAGAAGCACATATTCCCTTGTATTCTCCTTATAAATCGGATACCGGTCGTTGGCAGCCGGATTCACCGTATGCAGAACCCCCGGAATCCGCACCGGGAAGGTTACCCTCCCTGTGTCCGCGTATATATACCGGTGATAATTCTCCACGCAGAGACGGAACAGCCAGATATAGCCCCCTGCATATTTTGCGGCCAGCTCATGGTCCTTCAGAAGGCTCTCCGCAGTATATAAGGTATGTTTCACGGCAAAAGCGCTGTCCTTCCCTATCCTGTACACGCTTAAGCGCCCGTCGCAGGGGCTGATCAGCGCCTCCGGATTCCTGTCCACCCGGCGGGCGTCCGGCTTCATGCTCCTTGTAAAAAAGGCGTTGTACGAGCCGTATTCCTGCTCCCTGTACTCTTCCATGGGAATGGAATGGTTCCGGATAAAGCCCTCGATGAAGAGCCTGGAGATCCCGGAATCCAGAAGCGCCCCGCCAAGCCGGGAAACCATGGGAGAAACCAGAGGCTTTAATAAAAGCCGGCCCCCCCAATGCCCGTACAGGGCTTCCAGGAATCGGTCCTGCAATGTATTTTCATAAGTGATATTTCCAGCTCTGTCTGCAATCGGATGCATGGCCATACCTTCCTTCCTCCCTCTCATCGCTCACGGACCCGCCGCCCCCTGTCTCTCCAAAGCCGGCCGCAATCCGCCTGTCACTGTCTGCCGCTTTTCGCTGTCCGCCCTCCTCAGGGCATCGCCGCCCTCTGTCTTCCTGGCTCCGGCCGCAATCCGCCTGTCACTGCCTGCCGCTCTTTCGCTGTCCGCCGCCGGCCTGCCGCTCCGATTCCGTTTACAGTCATCTGCCGCTACCGATCGTCTCGTTTCGCTCTCCGAATCAGTTGCCTCTCTGCCGATCCGTTATCTGGCCTCCGGCCTCTCCGACACCTTTCGGCCATCCGCCTCAGCTGCGGGGATGAAGCATCTCCCACCAGCTGCGTCCCGCAAAGACCAGCACCGTAACCGCAGCCGCCACGATCGCCACGATTAAAAACACCTGCCTGGCCGAGGGCTTCTTAAGCCTGAAATTCAGGATAAACAGAAATCCCACCGCCGCCACGGCAATATGCAGGACTACTGTAAATGCCAGCTTACCGGGAAACAGGGGCGATACCAGGAAAAGAACGGGCAGCGCGATGGCCATGGAAGTAATGGGCAGTCCCTGGTAATACTTTCTCGCCTCCTCGGTAGCAGCCTGGCGCTTGGCCTCCATCACGTTAAAATAACCCAGCCGGATCATGCCTGCCAGTCCGTACAGGGCCAGGAGCACCATGCTGTAGATCCGGTCCATCCCCATCCTGTAACAGATTACAATGGGAAGCACCCCAAAGCAGACCACATCGCAGAGGGAATCGATCTGAATACCGAAGCTTTTCTCATCCTCCGTGCGGTTCTTCTTGGTTCTGGCTATTTTACCGTCAAACATATCGCAGAGTCCGGAAAAGGCAAGGCAGAATACCGCCCAGTTAAGATGCGACGACGAGGCGCAGAAAATACCTGCTACAGCCGACAGAAAGCTGATATAGGTCAGCACCACCGTATAATCATAAAATCCAATCACCTCAAACCCCTCCTCCTATTGTATCTGTCAAACATTATACCTCTTTTTGTCCTTTTCGTGAATAGTAAATCTGCGCTATCACGGTAAAAAATGCACTGATCAGAAGCTGGCTGTAATATCCCAGTCCCCGGGACAGAATCATGGCGGGCAGAAGCACCGGCTGAAACACCGGCCTGAATATATTCAGGAACAGAGCCTCGCTGATTCCCATGCCTCCGGGAAGGGGCAGCATATCCACAGAAACGGAAATCACCGCCTGGAGAAGCACCACGTCCCACACGGGCGTCCCCGACAGGCCAAAGGCCAGATAAACCGTCCAGGTAACCGCAAACAGCGCAAAACGCTGCACAAAAGAAATCAGAACGACCCAGAGGATGACCCTGAAATGCTTTCTCAGATAGACCGCCGTCTCCCTGTAGGTGTCCATGGATCCGCGCAGCTTCTCCAGGCGTTCCTCCCTGTGTCTCATAATCCGGAATTTCTCCAGCAGGCGCATCCCCTTTGTCAGAATCGTCTCCGTCAGTCCGGAATGGAACACAAGCACCGTCATAAAGCTCACGCAGAAAATATTTAAAAGCAGACCCAGCCAGAAAACCGGGAGGATTTCCTCCAGATAATGATGTAAAAAGCCCTGCCCCAGGCAAAGAATTGCCAGACCGATTGCAACCAGTACGAATTTATAGGTAATGGTGACGATCATGAGGATCACGGCCGCAACCGGGATCGGCACCTTCTCCTTTTTCATATAATAAACCTGCATGGGCTGTCCGCCCGTTGCGGACGGCGTTATACAGCTGAAGAAAAAGCCCACGGAGGAAAACAGGAAACAGCAGCGCTTCCTCAGACGGATCCCGAAGGACCGCATCATATACCATAAAATAATAGACTCACCCCAGATAAAAAACACCACAAGAATCACTCCGGGAATCAGCCATTTCACATCCGCCTCCCCCAGGGCCTTCGCCATGGCGCCCAGGTCCTCTCCGTGGAAGATGCCATACAGGGTAAGACCCAGAACCGCCGCGAAAAAACAAATATTGCCGATTAATTTTCTTTTTGACTGCACAAGTCCTTGTCTCCTTCCAGATGAAATCTCCTGTTTACCTTATCCAAAAGTGTCTCATAGGTCTTCCAGACTTTGGGAATTTTCCCGATACACAGGCAGATTTCCGCAAGAAGAATTCCTGCAAACACATCCGGAATCACATGCTGCTTCGTAGTCAATGTGGAAATACACACCATCAGCGCCATCACGCAGGAAGCGGCCCGGTACCAGAAGGGTATCGTCTTCTTCCCGCGCAGTCCGATAAAGCAGAACCAGCTCACCAGGCAGTGAATGGAGGGGAAGAGATTGTCCGCCGCATCCACAGTGTACAAAACTCCCATCACCTGGTTCCAGAACCCGCTCCCTTCCAGTGCCGGACGTGTGTTGGTTGTTGGATAGACGAGATAAAACGCAAAGCACACGATCCTGGACAGAAAATCAGCGGCAAAAAAGCGGCAGATCTCCCCTTTCTCCTGGCGGGCTATCAGCATATAATTGGCCATCCAGAACAGATAGCATCCCAGGTAGACAGCCACAGTAGGCGGGAGAAAGGGTATCAGGGCGTCAAACCGGCTTTCGATATTATGATGCTCCCATCCCCCTGCAATTATCCTGGAAACGCCGTATACCGCCAGGTTAAATGATAAGGCCACAATAAGGGGAATCCAGCCATATTCCGGCACTATCTTCCCAAGCCTTTCCCGTAATTTTCTCATCTTATCACCTTATGTTCCAAAACGCCCGGAATCTCAGCCCATGCCGCCCCGGCATACCGTATCCGGCGTCTGCTATCCTCTCGTCAAAAATTTGCCAAAGCACTCTCACGGCCGGAACCGCCGCACTTTTCTAATAATAATAAAATATAGCAGAATTTGCTCCGCGCCACAAGCCATTTATTCACATCTTTAACATTTCTTTAGGGAATATTAAAGTTTGCCTGCCCCCTTGCCTGCCGGAGCCGTTCCCGCTATAATGAAGATAAGTCTCACGACGGAAAACGCCAATTCTTAATTCGCATTTTCCGTATATTCTCTCGGAATCTTTCATCAGAAACAGGAGGTTCCATATTCGGATTTTCCGGAAAAGGCGGGGAGTCTGTAAAAAGGAAGCCGGACAGACAAAATCCGGAATCTGATAAACCATGGAGCAGGAAAAAGAGGGGAAAACGCTGGAAAGGGCTCCCGGAAAGCCCTGCGGAAAGCGGAAGAAAGATACCAGAAGATTATGATTGCAAAACGGAGGTTGGACCATGAATAAAGATCTGACAAGAGGACCGGTTCTGCGCACCATGCTGCTCTTTGCCGTCCCCATGATAATCGGAAACCTGCTGCAGCAATGCTACAATATAGCGGACACCATGATTGTGGGAAAATACCTGGGGAAAAATGCCCTGGCGGCCGTGGGCTCCTCTTTTACCCTGATGACATTTTTAACCTCGATTCTGCTGGGACTGTGCATGGGCAGCGGGGCGGTATTCTCCATCCGGTTCGGGCAGAAGGATGAGGAGAAGCTGAAGGAGAGCATATCCGCCTCCTTTCTCCTGATCGGGGCAATGACCCTCCTGCTGAATGCCGCCGCCTTTCTGTGCCTTCCCGGCATCCGCGTCTTTCTGCGGGTTCCAGAGGAGGTGTGGGGTATCATGCGGGAGTACCTGGCCGTTATCTTCTGCGGCATCGCGGCCACCTTCCTGTACAACTATTTCGCGTCCTTCCTGCGGGCAGTGGGCAATTCCCTTGTGCCGCTGATTTTCCTGGCCCTGTCCGCCCTGCTCAATATCGCGCTGGACTTCCTCTTTGTGCTGGGCCTGGAGAGGGGCGCCGCCGGCGCTGCGGAGGCCACCGTGATCTCCCAGTACCTCTCCGGGCTGGGCATCATGGCATATGCCCTTGTCCGCTGTCCCCAGATCCGCGGCGGTCTGAAGCGGTGGCGGATCTCCCGGAGCTGCATCCGGGAAATCGCCGGCTTCTCCGTCTTGACCTGCATCCAGCAGTCTGTCATGAACCTGGGCATCCTCATGGTCCAGGGGCTGGTCAACAGCTTCGGCGCCGTGGTGATGGCGGCTTTTGCCGCCGCGGTGAAAATTGACGCCTTCGCCTACATGCCCGTGCAGGATTTCGGCAACGCTTTCTCCACCTTCATCGCGCAGAATTACGGCGCGAAAAAGGAGGACCGCATCCGGGCGGGTCTGAAGGGGGCTGTGCTCACCGCTTCGGTATTCAGTATTGCAGTGTCCGGAATTGTGTGGATATTCGCAGACCGGCTGATGGGTCTGTTCGTGGATGGGAAGGACGCCCAGGTGGGCGAAATTATCCGGGAGGGAGTCCGGTATCTCCATATCGAAGGCGCCTTTTACTGCGGCATCGGATGCCTCTTCCTGCTCTACGGCCTCTACCGGGCCCTGGGGAAGCCCGGCATGTCCGTGGTGCTCACCGTCATCTCCCTGGGCACCCGGGTGGCGCTGGCCTACATCCTTTCCGCGATCCCCGCGGTGGGCGTGGCCGGAATCTGGTGGTCCGTGCCCATCGGCTGGTTCCTGGCGGATGCTGTGGGAATCTCCTATTATCTGCTGAAAAGGAAGGAGCTGATGTAATCCTCTGAATCATATACCTGCTTTTTCCAAATACCCGTTTTCTATCCGATAGACCTCATCGCAGATCTCATAATCCTTCCTGTTATGGGAAATCAGAAGGATGATCCTGTTTTTGGCCAGTTCCTTTAGCTTAAGCGCCAGGCGGCTCTTTGTGGCATCATCTAAATTCGACAGGGCTTCGTCAAATATCATTACACTGCTGTCTTTTATGAGCGCCCTGGCTATCTGCATTTTTTTGGCCTGTCCTGTGGAGAACATATTCTCGTCCCGAATCCGGGTATCGAATGCGTCCGCAAGGCCGTCAATATCCGGCAGCAGGCCAACCTCTTCACAGGCTTGCCGGATTCTCTGCACATCCTCCTCTGTCCTGGCCGTATCCTCCTCCGACAATGCAATATTGTCATAAACCGGCAGATAGTACAGGCTTCGGTTTACACCGATGTACTCGAAATGCTTCCTTAAGGAAAAATAAGGACAGCTTTCCGCAGGAATGCCGTTGAACAGCAGTTCTCCTCCTGTGGGCAGGATATTTTGCATGATAAGGTTCATCAGGCTTGTCTTGCCGGAGCCGTTTCTCCCTATGACCCCTATAATCTTCCCCTTTTCGAGACAAAGGTCCACACGATGCAGTATCTGGTTTTCGCCATAGGACAGGGAGATATTTCTGAAACAGACCGTATCGATACCGTCTACCGCCATTTCCTTTGCATGTTCCCTGCGGTCAGCCTCCCTGCTCAATTCCTCCAACTCAAAAACACGCTCTATGGAAACCATCAGGGGCTGCAGGTTGGTCCTTACGTTCACCAATGCATCGATGGAAGAAGAAAGGGATTTTGAATAGTTATTAAAGGCAATAAAGTTTCCGAACGGGATTATGCCTGCATATACGTAATACACGCCTGTTACTGTCAGGATGACATGTCCCAGCATCCCCGTGGCTGATATGAGTCCGTCAAAATTTATCTGGGATTTCATCTGTCTGATCGTCAGGTCTCTTCCCTTTTTGGCCTCCCCGCACACTTGCCTTATGATCTTTGGAGCGCCATTCTGATTTATGATATCACCAATATTTCCGATCATGTTCTTTACATGGTTGACATATTCGTCATTCTGGTTTATCACTTTGGCCGCATTTTCTTTAATGATTTTCCGATATCTGCGGTTGATGAATACAATGAATGGATACGGAAGCATCAGGATCACACACAGCTGCCAGTTGATGCAGAGAGCCACCAGGCCGATGCCCGCCACGTTCAGTATGGTAAAGAGAACGGAGATCATGGCTGAAACAGCCGAGTATACCGCATTGGAGTCCGATACCAGAACAGAGTACATTTTGCCCTGGCTGAAGTTCCTGCTGTAATTCGGTATCCGCAGCAGATACTCTGTGACTTTACATTTTACATAGTAGTTTATGTTTTTTGCCGTCTTTGCTTCGGTTATTTTTAATGCATAATGGAATGCCTGGGACAAAAGATAGCTTACGATCAGAAATGCTATGTAAAATACCAGTTCCCGGAACTGTTTATTTAAGAGACCGGTTATCATATTGGCGTAGAGCAGGGGCTGCACTACTGATATAAGCAGAAGCAACAACCGCAGTATGATAATAACCGCGATATGTATTCTTTCTGCCCTGCAGTATTGAATGGTTTTCGTAAAGTATTTGGGCATTTTGTATTCCTCATATGTTTTAGTTTTATTTGTTATTGTAATATGTTGTCAATTATGTTACGATGAATACATTATAATAACAAAGGAGGATTCATTGTATGGAAAATCTCAACGATTTAATTTGGACGGACGAGGATGATAATGGGGGTTGTGATGCTCAGTCTATTGAGGGCCCTCCCATGGACAAACTCTGTATACACGGTTTCTGTGGCTCTGATAGTGTAGGAAGTCATCCTTCTTGTACATGCTACAATCCTCCTGATAGATTCGTAGCTTGTCTCCCAAATCCCTGATTCACTTTGTAGGGAGTCTGTAAAGACTCCCTATTTTATCTATTGTCATTGTGTTTTTATTGTGAGTAATTCTCTTCAATATGCTCATTCCAATCCTGCACCAGCTCCTCATAGGACTTTCCCCATTCAGCATTATACTCACTGTCTAAACAGATATAAGCAATGACTTCCCGTTCTCCGTATTGATCTACCAGATATCCAACAAAAGAGGAACCTGAGAGATATGATGAGTTCGGATCTGTAAGCTGGTGAACATTTACTAAAAAATCCTCATATGCGCGATAATCTAATCTGGCATCTAAAGGCCGTCCGATAGACTTAATATATTCCTGACCTGTTGGGCTGCTATTCCAGTTATTGTTTAAGAAATCATAGGAATATTGATCATATTTATAGGAAAAGTATCTCGCAGCGCCTTCTCTCTTCCATAGACTCTTCCAATCGCAATGTCCCGACATTAATGAATGAATATATTCATGCATCAGTGAATCCACTTTTATTAAATATATTACATGACCATGTGCGTCATACGCAGACTTTTCCGTTACACCCCTGCCCTTTTTCATAACAACAGAAAGGTCATTGTTATAATTGTCAAAGCCAAACAATTCCTGGTATCGTTCCATTTGCTGCTCATTACACTCAAAAAATGCCCTTACCTCTCCATAGTCTTCATGCAGGAAGTTCTCAGACACCATGGGGTTCGCCTCCCAGTCCGCATCCTGCCAGTCCTTCTTGATATAAAAGTGTGCATACCGGCAGGCGGCCACATAGTCAAATGCCGTTCCGCCAAGCTGATAGCGTATCTCAGACAGGCGGCATTCCACGCCCTTTTCCGCATAGAAGGCCTCCAGCGCTTCCTTTGCCCGGACTGCGCCCTCCGCAGTTCCGGATGCGGACAGCAGTTCCAGAAACTCCGCTTCGGAATGGAAGGAAAGATACTCTTCTACGAACAGGCAGGCATTTTTTCTTGACGCTTCCACATCCTTTACCGAAACAAATTTTTCATCAAAGCAAAGCAGATTCAGGTCGTACAGCTCCAAAGCGCTCATCGGCAGAAATCCATTCGCTTCCTGTCCATCCGGCTCCGTATCACTGCTGCCCGCTCCTGCCTTTTTGCACAGATAATCCGCATACCCATATGCCAGTCCATAATTTCCCCATTCACCATACCCTGCAAGCAGTACCTTCGCAAGATAGTCCGCAGAATCCCATGACTGGGGCGAAAGATACAGCCGATTACCTGAAACGGAAACTCCATCATAGGATTCCTCTTTTAATACCACTATCTCAGGAGCCGGCTGCTCCCCATCAATGCAGGACAGTCTTTTATCTGTGGCTTCAATGCAGGCCTTTCGTTCCTGGTTGTCTATAGATGGATCAAAATAATAGACGGCATACTCTGTCTGTGTTTTTTCCATGTCTCTGCGGAACGAAACCCCTTCTACGGCCTCGCTATAGGAAACTGTAATCTTTTCATATCTATGTTCTGCAGGGGCTGCATTTTCTGTACTTTTCCCTGTTCCAGGCTGTGTTTCACCTGTCTCTAATTCAGCCTCTGCTATCTCACGTCCTGCTCCTGTTCCGGATTCTTCCTGCGTCTGGTCAAAGCCGCAGGCAGTCAATACCATCAGCATGGCGGAAAAAATCAGTAAATATATTCTTTTCTTCATTTGCTGCATTCCCCTTTCATATCTTTTCATTCAAAGTTTGCCTCCGACCACCTGTATAAATACGCTATCTCCTCATCCGCCAGCGCTCTCCAGTCCTTTTGATTTAAGCGTTTCTCCCTTCTTGGATCTTCCTCCACACAAGCGCCGCTCTTTTTGATTCTCCAGATAGCTCAACTTTTGTCTGGCAGAGCTTGTGCTGTGCAAGGAGCCCATGCTCGTATCATAAGCCACCTCTGTTTTGGTGCCATGGGAATCCGTCGTTTATTATGCCAGATTTTCAATGTTTAGATCAAGAGACTTATTGAAGTCTGCTATTGTAATATATTATCAATTATGATACAATGATTGCATCAAATAACAAAGGAGGATTCATTGTATGGAAAATCTCAACGATTTAATTTGGACGGACGAGGATGATAATGGAGGTTGTGATGCTCAGTCTATCGATCGCCCTCCCATGGACAAACTCTGTATGCACGGTTTCTGTGGTCCTGATAGTGCAGAAAGTCATTTTTCTTGTATTCAAGATGCACCAGCGCGAACGGCTGCCTGTGTTTGAGGTGCCACAATTATTATTCCCTAATTTGCCTGGCAGGGAGCCTAAAGGCTCTCTGCCTTACTGTCTGGCATCTATACTGTACTGCGAATAATTCTCTTCAATATATCGAATCCAGTCCTGCACCAGCTCCTCATAGGACTTACCCCATTCTGTATTGTACTCATTGTCTGAGCAGATGTAGGAAATGACCGCCTCTTCCCCATATTGCTTTATCAGATACCCGATAAAGGAAGCACCTGACTCATAATCGGAATTCGGATCTGTATACCCATAACTGTGTACTAAAATGTCCCATAGTTCAGGCACATCCGTACGCACCTCGATAGGTCTTCCAAGGAAATCAATATACTCCTGAATCCATATCATTGACTCGTTATTCCAGTAATTATTATATAAATCATATGCATATAAATCGTATTTATAGGAAAAGTATCTGGCAAATCCTTCCGTTTTCCATAGTGTTCTCCAATCATCGTAACGTCCGTACATCAAAGAATGGATATATTCATGCGTTAACGAAATCACTGTTGTCAATTTTATATCATGAACGCCTCCATAATATTCAGAAGTCTCTGTTACACCTCTGCCATTTTTAAAAAGAATAGCAAGATCATTATTATAACTGTCAAACCCAAATAACTCCTGATATTGCCCCATTCGCTGCTCACTGCACTCAAAAAAGTTCCTGATTTCTCCATAATCTTCGTGTAAAAAGTTTTCTGACACCTCAGGGTTCTTCCTCCAACTCGCATCCTGCCAGTCTTTCTTGATATAAAAGCGCGCATACTGACAGACTACCACATAGTCAAATGCCGATCCGCCAAGCTGATAGCGAATCTCAGACAGGCGGCATTCCACGCCCTTCTCCGCATAGAAGGCCTCCAGCGCTTCCTTTGCCCGGACTGCGCCCTCCGCAGTTCCGGATGCGGACAGCAGTTCCAGCAGCTCCGCTTCGGAATGGGAGGAAAGATACTCCTCCACAAACAGGCAGGCGTTATTCTTTGACGCTTCCACGTCCTTTGCCGAAACAAATTTTTCATGAAAGCAAAGCAGATTCAGGTCATACAGCTCCGAAGCGCTCATCGGCAGAAAGCCCTTCGCTTCCTGTGCATCCGGCCCCGTATCACCGCTGTCCGCTCCTGCCTTTTTGCACAGATAATCCGCATATCCATATGCCAATCCGTAATTTCCCCATTCGCCATACCCGGCAAGCAGCACCTTTGCAAGATAGTCCGCAGAATCCCATGGCTGGGGTGAAAGATACAGCCGATTCCCTGAAACGGAAATCCCGTCATAGAATTCCTCTGTTAATACCACTATCTCAGGAGCCGGCTGTGCCGCATCAATGCAGGACAGTCTTTTATCTGTGGCCTCAATGCAGGCCTTTCGTTCCTGGTTGTCTATAGATGGATCAAAATAATAGACGGCATACTCTGTCTGTGTTTTTTCCATGTCTCTGCGGAACGAGAATCCCTCTGCGCCCTCGCTATAGGTAACCGTCATCTTTTCATATTTATGTTCTGCCGGGGCTGCACTTTCTGCACTTTCTGCACTTTTTTGTATTTCCTCTGCTCCGGGCTCTTTTTCATCTGTCTCAGGTCCGGCCTCTGCTATCTCACGCCCTGCTCCTGTTCCGGATTCTTCCTGCGTCTCGCCAAAACCACAAGCAGTCAATATCATCAACATGGCAGTAATGAGCAATAAATACACTCTTTTCTTCATTTACCACATTCCCCCTTGATCCTTTTCATACTGAATTTGCTTCCGACAACCTGTATAAATACATTATTTCCTCATCCGACAGTGCTCTCCAGTCCTTTTGATTTAAGAGTTTCTCCCCTCTGAGGTCTTTCTCCACACAATCACTGCTCTTTTTGATTCTCTTCACCAGATGGCTCATCCTCAATCTTTGATACTGATCTGCAATATTCAAGAACATGCAGAACGAAAAAAGCCGCAAGATAAAACTTTCCGTGTCTAAAAAGACCACCTTTCCATTCTCTATTGAAAATAATTCCTGAGGCAGCCATTTATAATAGTTCTCTCCCATCAGCTTTACTTTAACTGTAGAAACATCGTACCTGGTCTTTACCACTCCCACCAAATCTAACGCTCTTTTGATATACGGCCCCATCTGCTCCAGCAGCACCTTCTGATCAAGATCTTCCTTTCCGGCTTCATTCGTCACATAGAATTCACACCTATGTCCATCCAGCTCTTTCCGAACCGCCTCATCTCCGCTCACAAAGACCACCGGCACACCATGTCCCGCAAGCCAGTTTATCACCAACTCCACTTCCCCAATACTCTTTTCTCCCAAAAAGAGTTCATCCACGTCCGGCCTGATCGTATGAGGGCAGAACCCCGTCTCCCCATTCCTGGGATGAAACCCTACCAGCATGGCACAATCGTATTTTTCCACGTCTCGTATGGACCAGATATGCTCACAGCAGGCATAGCCCTTATCTGAAAAATGCTCCACAATGTTCTTACCCTGATTGTGACAGTCTGCTACGGTTATGTCCGCATCCTCCAAATTTTCGATCGACTGGATGACGCGCCCGACTTCTTCTGTCATCTTTTCCCTACAGACATCGTATTGCCCCATATCTGCAATGCCTGTACAGCCTTCCATATCGGCAATGATTAAAATCTTACTTTGCATTCATTTCACCTTTCTGTTTCAGTCTGAAGATCGCAGGTACTGTATTTTCTGTCTCGTTCCAGAAAGAGTAACAGTTCGGGGAGTAAATATCCTTATCCTCCGGTATCCCATTGGGGCATCCGCCGCCGCAGAACAGGGCGTTCTTACAGGTCCGGCACTGTTCGATCTTTGTGATGTCCCTGGTCAGAAAGCTTTTTTCTTTCAACATAAACTCCGGATAATAGGTTCCCACTTTCTTTGCCTCCTGCCCCACGGCCAGGATACAGTTGTAGATATCTCCATTGGCATCATAGAACCTCTTTATGCCCTCCGGATCACAGGCCCTGATGATGGGCCGGAGTCTCGTTCCGCTGTACAGGAAATTCGTCAGCGGAAGCATCTTCGCCAGTATCCGGTTCGCTCCTTGCGTCCCTTTCCTGTCCTGTTCCATCAGCTTCTCATACAGTTGCCTTTCCTCCTCTTTCCCGCATTGGAATAAGGGCTGTATCTCAAACATCGCTTTCTTTCCCCATTCCGTGGATTCAATGATTGCCTTTTCTCTTATCAGATCCTCATAGTTCTCTGCGGACAGATTCATCCGTATGGTGACCGGGATATCCGCAGACAGACACTTCTGAATCCCTGCCAGGATCTTCCCATAGGTCGGCTGCCCCTTTGCCTGAAAACGCGTTTCGTTATGGCGCTCCTCCGTGCCGTCAAGGGTGACCTGAACATTGGAAAACCGGACCGACTGCAGCAGATCCATGTATTCCTCCAGATAGAATCCATTGGTAATAGCGTAGTACTTCGCCTGGGGCGCCCTGCGGAAGATATGTTCAATCAGTTCCCTGTTCTCCGGCAGGAGGGGCTCTCCGCCAAACAGTCCGATGTGCCTGAGATCCGGATTGATCTCAAACACCTTGTCTATCATTTCGATTGTCATCGTCTTTTCTCTTTTGACCGAATTTTCATAGCAGTACGGGCAGTGGAAATTACAGCGGTAAGTCAGGACGAACCATGCCGAATCGGTTGCTTTCTGCTGTCTGCTTTCCCGCAGCTTTTCAATGATCTGGTTCTTTCTTCTCTCTTCTTCCTCTTCCTGCAGGAGATACTGCCGTTTCTCCAGAAGCTCATACAGCCGCTTTTCTTCCTCTCCCTCCGGAATGATCTCCTCTTCTCCCATCCATTTTTCGATGATCGTCCGCTCTTTCCTGTGAACAACGTCCACAAGCCCGTTGATGCCGTTAGCCAGCAGGGTGTCCCCTGCCTCGTTTTTCAGGTCGATGACGACCAGGTTATGAATGAATCTCATGATTACAGCGCCTCCCCTATATGAGTTCCTCCAAGTGCTCCCAGACAAACGGATCTCCCAACGGCCCGCATGCCGGGCGGTAGACTTCGCCATCGCCGCTTGTCAGCGGAAGCATACACCCTCCTCCGCACAAGTACCGCAATCTGCATCGCCTGCACTGTTCTATCTTAAATATAGTTCTGTTGCCCAGCTTCTCAACCTTGTCTCTGTCAAAAAATTTATCTTTATAATTTCCTATTTTACCGCTTTTACCGTTCAGGCACAGGCACCAATAGATGTCCCCGTTTGGCTCGCAGATCATGGGAACCGATTTTGTAAGGTCGCATTTTTTGTATTGCAGGCCGTGTCTTTCGTTTTTAGGTCTATATATATATCCGGCAAGTCCTCCAACTTCTGCAGGAAGTTCCAGGCGGCTGTTGACCGTGGCCAGGCGCGGGCCGTATGTTTTTAAATCTGCCGGTACCTCATCCCAGCTGTAAAAGTGTTCATCTATGCCTCCATTCGTATAATAATCCTTCACCAAGGCAAATTTCAACTTTGTATCCGGGCAGTCCAGAATCCCGCTTTCCTTGAGCCGTTCTATGTATTCTGTCAAATGGCTGCGCAGTTCCCTGGTCCACATGGTAACCACAGTAATTGTCTTCTTCATTTGCTGCAAATACTGGATGCCGCCGATAATCCTGTCAAAGGAATCACCGGTGTGGTTGACCTGTCTGATCACAGGATCCGGCCCGTCAAGGGATATCTGGAATTCCTCAAAGGCATTAAAAGGAATCCGGTCTTTATATGCCAAGATATTGATCCCGTTCGTAAAGAGAATTTTCTTCTTTGCCGCTACATGCTCACAGATATAGTTGATGGTATCGATGTTGGACGGTAGAAGCGCCTCCCCACCGCTTACCACAATCTCCTCCAGTTCTGTATCATCAAAGAATGGCAGACTAAGATATTCCATAATGGATTCAATATCCTCTACCCCCATGCTCTCCATATACTCTGGCTTGTTTTTATATTTTCTCTGGTAACAATAATCACAGTTGAAATTACAGCTATGGGTCAAATTGAACGTGATCGCCTTGACTGGAAATTTTGACAGGTGAAGATCGGAATTCTGTTCAGACCGTTTGTCCACTTCCTCTATAATCTCTGCAGGCAATATTTGTTTCTTTTCATGAAAATGCTGCAGGAGGCGTCCCTCTTCATCGGAAAGCTCTTTTCCCATTTCAAGTTTGCTTTCTATCAAAATCAGTCTGTCCAATGTGTCATTTGTAACGGTTTTGCGTCGGAAGCTGATCAGATTCATGAGCAGAAATGCATCATCATTGTACTTATAGACTAAATTGTCGAAAACGAACCTTTTCATCTCAAAATCCCCCTGGTAGTTTACGGGCTCTCTTCCGTATAATCGTTTTTCCGGAAAATGCCTTTTTGATCTTTTCGTATTATAACATATCGCAGGCTATGTCCGCAATCTAATAAAGCTTGTTATTATGGATAAAATATGTATTGTTGGTTTCTGCAGTACTGGTTCTGCACCGAATATTTGCATTAGATGTATTCCTTTTCATACTATTGTCTGCCCTTGGTTTATCTCTCCATGAGAACCGTAAGGACTCCCTGTTTTATCTATTGTCACTGCATAGAATTCATACTGTACTGCGAGTAATTCTCTTCAATATACTGAGCCCAATCCTGCACCAGCTCTTCATAGGACTTGCCCCACTCCGCATTGTATTCATTGTCATCGCATAGATAGGCAATGACTGCCTGTTCTCCATATTGTCTTATCAGGTAGCTGATAAAAGAAGCCCCCGATATATAAGAAGAATTCGGATCCTTATACCACTCATCGACATATACTGCAATATCAAAAAAGCCAAGACTATCTGTTCGTACATCGATAGGTCTCCCAATCGCCGCAATGTATTCCTGAATCCATGTCCTCGAGTCGCTATTCAAGACATCATTTTGGTAACTATACCAGTATAAATTATACTTGGGTTCAAAATAGGTAGCAAACCCCTCAGTCTTCCACAAGGCATCCCGCTTTTCGATACGTCCATGCATCAATGAGTGAATATATTCATGCATCAATGAAATCACATTTTTTAAGTATATTGCATGTTCGCTCTCATAATAGCAGGAAACTGTGGGACCGTTTTCGTTTACCCCCCTGCTGTTCGTAAACAGAATAGGAAGATCATTGTTATAGCTGCCAAAGCCGAAATACTCCTGGTACTGCCGCATTTGCTGCCTGTTACACTCAAAGAACTCCCTTACTTCTCCATAATTTTCATGCAGGAAATTTTCAGAAACCAAAGGAGTTCGGTCCCAAATCGAATCCTGCCAGTCTTTCATGATATAAAATCGCCCATACTCACAGGCTGCCATATAGTCAAATGACATTCCGCCATATTGATAGCGCATCTCTGATAGGCTGCATTCTATGCCGTTTTCTGCATAAAATGCTTCCAGCGCTTCTTTTGCCCGGACTGCGCCTTCCACAGTTCCCGATGCGGACAGCAATTCCAGGAACTCCGCTTCTGAATGGGAGGACAAGTAATCCTCTACAAAGAGACAGGCATTGTTCTTTGACGCTTCCACCTCCTCCGGCGAAACAAATTTTTCATCAAAACACAGCAGATTCAGATCGTAGAGCTCCGGAGCGCTCATTGGCAGAAGCTCTTTCGCTTCCTGTACCTCCGAATCGGTTTTCCTGCTGTCCATCCCTGCCTTTTTGCTCAGGTAATCCGCATACCCATAGGCCAGCCCATAATTTCCCCACTCGCCGTATCCTGCCAACAGCACCTTCGCAAGATAGTCCACAGAATCCCAGGGCTGGTGCGGCAGGTACAGATGATTGCCGGAAAAGGAAATACCGTCATAGGATTCCGGTTTTAATACCATCACTTCGATATACGGCAGATCCCCGTCAATGCAGGCGAGCATTCTCTCCGTGGCTTCAATGTATGTATTCCGCTCCTGTCTGCCAATGGATGGCTCAAAATAATAGGCGGCATAGTCTGTCTGTGTTTTCTCTACATCTTTGCGAATCGAAAACTTATCCTTGAATTCGCTATAGTAAATCGTGGTCTTTTCATATTCATACTCTGCAGATTCTGCATTCTCTCCGCTTGTCTCTGTTCCATCTGCCCCTGCTTCAGCACCCGATATCTCCTGCTCTGCTCCTGTTCCGGATTCCTCCTGCGTCTGGCCGGGGTTGCAGGCAGTCAACAGCATCAGCATGGCGGCAAAAATCAGTAAATAAATTCTTTTCTTCATTTTCTGCACTCTCCCAACTTAAAAACTCTCCGCTTTACTGTCCGGCATTTATACTGTACTGCGAATAATTCTCTTCAATATACCGATTCCAGTCCTGCACCAGTTCTTCATAGGACTTGCACCATTCTGCGTTGTACTCACTGTCTGAGCAGATATAGGCAATGACCGCCTGCTCTCCATATTGCTCTGCCAAATAGCCAATAAAAGAGGCTCCCGCCCCATACGAAGAGTTCGGATCCTTATACCCACGAGCATGTACTAAAATATTAGAAAGCTCATGACTGTCTGTTTGAATGTCTATAGGCCTTCCAATCGCGGCAATATATTCTTGAACCCATTTCATTGACTCGCCGTTCCAGGTATTATTTAAGTAATCATATGCGTATAGGTTATATTGGGTTGAAAAATAGTATGCAAGCCCCTCAATTTTCCAAAGAGTATCCCACTCAATATGTCCGTACGTCACAGAATGAATATACTCATGCATCAGATCCACCACCGATTTTACATGTATTGTATGTTTGTCACATAAATAATAGGAAACTCCAGCCCCCCTTATCTGCGTATTATTCGTAAAAAGAATGGGAAGATCATTGTTATAGCTGTCAAAGTCAAAAAATTCCTGGTATTGCCGCATTTGCTGGCTATTACACTCAAAGAACTCTCTGACTTCCTCATAGTCTTCATGCAGGAAACGCTCTGACACCATAGGATTCTCCTCCCATGTCTCGTCCTGCCAGTCTTTCATGATATAAAAACGTGCATATTGGCAGGCCGCCCCATAATCAAACGCCACTCCGCCAAGCTGATAGCGAATCTCCGTCAAGTCGCACTCCACACCCTTTTCTGTATAAAATGCCTCCATTGCTTCCTTTGCCTGCTCCATCCCCTCCTCAGTTCCCGAAGCGGACAGCAGCTCCAGAAACTCCGCTTCCGAATGGGAAGACAGGTAGTCCGCCACAAGCAGACGGGCGTTGTTTTTAGACGCTTCCACATCCTCTGACGTAACGAATTTCTCATCAAAGCAAAGCAGATTCAGGTCGTACAGTTCCGGAGCGCTCACTGTCAAAAGACTGCCTGTATCCTGAACGGCCGGATTTTTCTCTCCATTGTCCAGCCCTGCCTTTTGGCACAGATAATCCGCATATCCATATGCCAGCCCATAATTTCCCCATTCCCCATATCCCGCCAGCAGCACCTTTGCAAGATAGTCTACGGAGTCCCAGGGCTGGGCGAAAGGTACAGCCGGTTGCCGGAAACGGAAACTCCGTCATAGAACTCCTCTTCTAACACCACTATCTCAGGAGCCGGCCGCGCCGCATCAATGCAGGAAAGCATTCTGTCCGTGGCTTCAATGCACGCATTCCGCTCCCGATTGTCTATGGATGCATCGAAATAATAGACTGCGTAATCTGTCTGTGTTTTTTCCATGTCTTTACGGAACGAGAACCCCTCTACGGCCTCGCTATAGGAAACTGTAATCTTTTCATATTTATGATCTGCAGTGTACGCACTTTCTGCACGTTCCTCTGTTCCGGATTTCGTTCCAGCTGTCCCTGATCCGGACTCTGTTATCTCATGCTCATCCGGCATTTCGGATTCTTCCTGCGTCTGGCCAGTTCCGCAGGCAGTCAACAGCATCAGCATGGCGGCAGTGATCCATAAATAGATTCTTTTCTTCATTTTCCCTTTCCTTACATCCCTGTTCACTCTGAATCCGCTTCAATCCACATGGCCGGGCGGACTCCGGCGTCGAAATAGACGGGTTCCCCCAGCGAGTATGGTCCGTAATCCTCGTCTATGCACTCAGCATAATTCTGTTGGTAGCCGGGTGTCCGAAGCCACCAGTTGATTTCTGAAATCCCATGAATAAAACCTCTGCTGGAACGGATATATTGGGTATATTCACATTGAATTCCAGAAGTAAAAGCGCTATACATTGCCGCTTCCCTGTTGCTGAGCAGGAAAACTTTATCCTGCGTATCGTTTCCAGGATCTATATCCTGATAATACCAGCCTTTCTCGGCTGATACATTTGCCACGGCAATTCTCTCCTGTTCACCGTCTTCAAAAGCTTCCTTCACAAAGCTTTGATTCAGCCATTCTCTCAAATCGCAGGTTTCCCAGGTTACATTATCCTTCTCTTCATGATAGGGTTGATAATCCAACGCATACTTACTGAGGACAAGGATTCTGTTTTCTTCTTTCGCGAGTACATACCATTCTATCATTTCCTTTCCGTTCTCCATGTTGTTGTCCTGCTCATATGCGCCGAATACGATCAGATCCCCGGGATTTGCCCTGTGCACCATACTCTCCGTATAATGCGGCAGGACAGCCTCCCGCCTTTCCGCACTGTCTTTATAGTCCAGCTCTCTCAGCAACAGATAGACCGCCTCATAATTCTCCGCGTCGGTAAATTCCAGGGCCCTGTTATATTTTTTCTCCATGAGAGCTTTGCTGTCCTTCAATTCCCCGAGCAGGGCAGATGCGGCCTCATATTCCCCTTCCTCCAGCAATTCCGCTGCCCGGTTCCATTTCTGCTTCGGAAGAATCACATTCAGGAAGAAAATCAGAAACAGAATCCCCGCCGCGACGGCACACGCCCCGGCAGTGATCAGCTTCTTTCTCCTGGCGGCAGCCTTCAGGGCCGCCATCCGCGCTTCCTCTTCCCTGGCCTCACATTCCTCTATTTTCTGCCTGCAGAATGCGATCTGTTCTTCCGCATCCTTCCATCCCGCAATCGTCAAAAAGATCCGGATGGCTTCTCTGTAGTCCTCCTTCTCTTGACCGCTCATTTTGGACCTGGCCCGATCATATACCTCATTCTTCCAACAGATTTCCGCCTTTTTCAGGCATTCCTCCGCATGCGCATCCGCATCCTTATATCCCGAAACGGACCGGAAGCCTTCGGCGGCGGCTCTGTATTCTTCCTTGGTTTCCGCAGATTTCATGGTCTCCATGGCACTGTCATAAATCCGGTCCCGGCGTTTCTTCTCGTTTCGTTTCCGGATAGCGGCAATATATCCCCTAAGCTCTCCCGTCAATTTCCCGTCCGCAAACCGAATGGCTTTCTGGTAATTATTTCTGTCGTCAAAGGGCGCATCGCAATACTCCAGGTCGCCCTGTCTGCGGACATGCAGCTCCGCCATCAGCTTTCCCAGGTATGCCCCCGGATTTCTGGGTTCCCGGTCAAGGACTCTTTCGCAGTATTCGTCCGCGTCCTGCCAGTTTCCGTCCTCCAGAAACAGAAACGCGCGTTCCAGCAGGGATGCGGCGCTGCCGGTGTCCGCGGCATTATTGTTTATGACAATGGTCTCCCTGGCAGGCTTCCCCTCGTCGGCGCCCGCTATCTTTCGGATTCCCCTTAGCAGATCCTGCATGAAGCCCAGCCTGCTCATATCCTGCCCCTGCAGATGGGAGAACTCCTCCGGCAGATCGTAGGGGTCCATATCCCGGTAGGCGGGAATGAGGGTTTTCTTTTCCCCCTTCCTGATCAGCGCAAGATACCGGCTCCACTCGTTCTTCACCCACGGGGCGTTGAAATATTCCGGTTTCGTGCCCAGTACGACCATGACCTTTGCGGAATTCAAAGCCGCAAATATGTAAGGCTCATAGGATCTGCCGATGATATCCTCCAGCGTAATGCGGGAAAAAAACACCTTGAAGCCTTCCTGGGTGAGCTGATGATAGAGATCATTGGCCAGAACGCTGTCCGGCGTCCGTCTGCCGTTTTCATCCGTCTCCTTGTAGCAGATAAACACGTCAAAATCCTCTTCCAGGCTGGAGATTTCAAGGATGCCCTTCTGGATTTCGTCGATAGCCCTGGCTTCCGCTTCATAAAGTTTTCTCTGCTGGTCGTCCGCATACCGCAAAGCGGACTTGTAGTCCTCTTCCGCAAATATGGACGTGAGATGCGTGCGGTTCACCGTGGGAATCCGCTTATGGGTGGCCGGGTCCTCCACATATTCGATGCCGTAACGGCAGAGGATCAGGGACCAATACGCCTCCGCGTCGGTACTGTCCTCCTCCAGAATCTTCTCATAGATTGCCATCGCTTTGTCGAATTCATTATTGCGGCGAAAATGATTTGCCCTGTCGTATAAATTTGCCTTTTTGTCATCGTCCAGGCGGGGGAGGGTCTGTTTGACGCTGCAGCTTTCGCACTCTCCCACCGTGTCTTCCTTTTCGAACAGAATCCTGCCTCCGCATAATTTACATTGAAAAATATACATGGCTGTACCCCCTGTTTCCCTCGTCCTGGATCTTTTTATATTTTTTGTTTTAAATTTTCTTTTTTATGATGCCAGGGTCAAAATCATATGCTTGTATAAATTGTGCCTGTTGTATGAAAATTGTTTGTTTCATCCCAATATTTTTATATTGGAAAATATTCATATCAAAGTTAATCAGCCAAGTCTCTCCGTCCACTTTGGGATGTAAGCAAAGCAGCAAAAAGCGTTGTAATGCTTCCGGCACACAAATTTTTTAATAACAGCTTTTACGCGGAACGGTCTCCACTCTGCGGATTTCTCTCATAGTCCCGCACAAATGCGTCTATATCGGGATAATGCTTCGCCTGTATGCCCGCCCTGGCATATTCTTCCCCATATGCATTCAGGATGGCGTCATATGCCTGGGCCGTCCTGCGCAGATCCTGCGGATTATATTCTTTCAGGGTATCATACCTGTCAATATCCGCTTCTTCGGCAATTTCCGAGAACATGGCGTTAGCGCTGACCAGGCTCATAAACGCCAGATGCCGGTTCCCTGCTTCTGCCGCCGCATGCATCTTGTTCCGCCAGTTCGAGTACATCTCCTCCCAGGTGCCGGTGAGATTCTCCGCCGTCGGCGGTTCCTTCGGCGGGGCAATGGTTTCCTTCACCTGCCGGAACACAGCGGCGGTTTCCTTCATCAACACGGTCAAATGCTCTTTCACGGAGGCGGCGGAGTCTGCCGATATGACATTCTCTATCCTTTCGCAGAGCTGTTCCGGCCTGTGCTCCATTGCGTTCAGCTCTTCATAGGCGCGCTTTACGCCGTAGTGAAAATATTGTTTATTCAACATTGCGATGGCATTCTCAATATAGTAGACGGCCCCGCCCGCCCCGTTTCGCACATCGGACTTCTGCTGCGAAATCATAGCCTGGGTGTAGCAATGCTCCGCCTCCTTCAGCTGCTTCTCTACCCTTGCATAGTCCTCCGCCGAGAAGGGAGCCGCCAGGATGTCCTTTGCCGCCTTTCGCAGTGCCTCCAGCCGTTCCCGGTATTTTTCGTCCGCGCAGTATACGATTTTGGCATCCATCAGCTTGGAAATATTCGGGTGTTCATATCCGGCGTCCTTCTGCAGGCGCTCCCATGTGGTACAGTAGATGTCGTGCCCCACCTGCAGGTCGTCCTGCACAAAGGTGCAGTCCAGCTGCCAGCCTCTGTCGTCGTTGATCAGGATAAGCAGATCCAGGTCCGATTTCTCATAAAAATCCCCTGTCATAAAGGAGCCGTTGATTCCTATGAGGGCCAGGGCGCCCGGACAGACCGTATTTGCTTTTTGGATGACTGCGTTTATTATTTTCTGATTTCTTTCTTCCAGATTCATTATGCTTTCCCTCCGCTGTCAATGACTGCCTTCATTTCATCCACGATTTGCCACACGATATCTTTTCCGCTTCGTCGCGCCTGTCTCCGATATTTCGCCATCTGCGACCAGCATTTTCAGCAGTGTTCTTGCTCTTGTCCTCCCTACGTTCAGCCACTCAGCCGCTTCATCCACTTTATATTCTACATCCGGCTGCATTCGGCTTAGAATCTGTTCCATTTGCTTTGCTGTTTTTTCTGTCACTTTTTTAACCCTGCCTCGACAAATGACAGCTTTAAAATCGTCCTGTCCGGCGCATACTCTTCTATTACCTCCGGTGCAACCCAACCCTGGCTCTCCCAAACAGAATAGATATCCGGTACGCCGCTTCCTGCGCGTTCCCCGATACCGATCATATTCAGCATCTTCATAAGCGCTTTATTTCTTGGATCGGATATGCCGCCTTTCAGCATTTGTTTCTTTCCCGTGCGTATGCTGCCGGGATTTTCCATAATAATGCTGTCTGCATCCTTCCTGATGACGATACCTCGCGGCAGGTAGAAATCCGTATTCACAAGACAATTTGCAAGCGCCTCCCTGATTGCCTTATGCACAGGCGTATCGTCAATCCTCACTGCGCCTTCCAGTTTAAAAGGTATTTTGACATCCTTTACCAGTTTCCCATACACCCTGAAAAAGAAATCAAACAGATTGCCCGTCCAATCTCCGGAACTGGATTGTGATAAGGGCTGTCGGGAAGTTTGTTCTGTTTTGGTTCTTTAATACCTATAATCAATGGATGGATTATGTAATAGCCAGTCAGGAGTTGGAAGAAGCAGATGAACTCTGCCATGGAAACTGGATTGAGATCGAAAAGAAAAATGAATATATCTACATCTTGTAATCTATTTTAAAATATAATCAAATCTCATATCAAAAAAACATCGCATATCTTAACAAAAGGGCCGCCAGAGATACCAAACCCTCAAACCGGCCACTCAAAATGAATCCTCAGGCAGGTATATTTATCACTCGATAACGTTAATTTAGGCTATATACTATCTATAGCTCTGCAAAATGCCATTCCTGCCATATAAGATTCCAGCATTGTTTCAATCATTTGAGGTGTTATCGTACGGTACCGTAAAAAATATTCCACATTTTTAACAAATTCTATATAGTCTTGTCGATCATTTTCTAAAATAATAACTTTTTCGTGCTTGCCTCTTAGGAACTGAAGAAGATACGAAGCAACAAACCTCTCATTCACAAATGCAAGTTCTATATCTTCCTCATCATCTTTAATAATTTGAAGAGGCTTTCTCCTCAATAACCAATATGCTGTATAAGCATGTATCTTTATATAATTAATATGATCAATCTTATGAAACTCTTTTAATCGATAAATATCAGTAAAATAGTCAACCACTGTCTGATTAAGAACGCTATTTGCAATACTCACTTTATCTTCGTACTTACTTCTCTTAATAAAAGCTTCCAAATAATCATATAAAGCAATATAGCGTGCTTCAATTTTTTCTGGACCAAATGAATCTACCAGTTCACTGTAATCATAACTTTTTCTATTCGTCGGCATTATACTTTCTTACCTCACACTCTTTTATTTCATCATACGCTGATGAATTTAAAAATCGTTTGTATCGTATTAAATCGCTTTGTTCCGCTGAAACAGTATAATCTGGAGATGTATTAGGAAGTATATTCTTACGAATCTTTCCTCTGTTTAGCAACTCACAAAAACTATATGCTGCAATCGCACTCTTTTTCATTTTTTCACCACTTTATATCAAATTATCAATGTTGCCGTCAAAATCTTTTGTTTGTTCAGCTTTTAATCGCAAGATTCTTTTTTCAACATTTGAGCCGCAGGTTTCTTTGTCTCTATTATTCTCTGGAACACATATTTTTATCAATGGAACATTTGTCATTTCGCTTATATCACCATATATCTTACTGCCCCTATGTATCTTTCCATACATCAAATTGACCATTGCCTCAGAAGCTATCGTCTGCTGAGCTAAACACCTGGATAAATATTCAAGTTCATTTTTTAATTTAGGATTCTTGTTCTTATACACAATATCATGTGTGCATTCGCTCCAAGCTTCATCAAATATAGTACGAACTTGAATCTCTATATACTTTCCATCAATGTTGATAACATAGTGAATACTGTTATAGCCTTCATCCGATTCAATCAGGTCATAGAAATCTCTTCCCGTTTGTTCGTAGAAAGCTTGCTCTTGTCTATTACGATAATAAATTTTAGGCTTTTCCGCAATGAAAGGTTTGGATACAGCTGGCCGATAATCGTCTATAAAATTATGGACAAAATATTCATCTCCTTGATAAAAGTTATCAAAAATCCACTTATGTACATCCGTCCACTGCTCACGATATCGTACAATAATCCTAAACCCAATCAAATCAGTAATTATTTTATAATAATTACTTTTATCAAGATTCCTATATTTTTCCTTTTCATAATCTTCTGAGACATCTTTGGATAAATCAGCTTTCTTTTTAACAATTTTTATCTGTAGGCTTTTTTATCTTTAATGCGATATCTGGCTGAGTGAATTTTATCTTTAATTTTTTTGTCATGCAAAATATCCATTAACAACCTTTGGGCAATAGCATCGTAATTTTTAGATAATTCATTATATGAATTTCCAATTTCCTGCAATACTTGCCACAAATTATTGTCAATCCTCTCCGCTTTAGAAAATAATTCTTTAAGACGATTATTTTTCAAGAATTTCTCTTTATCATTTTTCTTCGGTAATGCCATATTTTCTCCCCAACTACTGTATATAGTATATTATGTAAAATTATCTATATTTGGCACTCCTTAAAAAATGGAACCAAAATAGAACCAATCATAGCTTAATACAAATATCTTAATTCTTGTATTCGCAATTATACTCATTGTCAAAAATCCCCATATCCCCTTGAATAACAAAGGAATATGGGGGTATTGTTTTACTATTTGGTTCTAATTCCAATTACTCGATAACGGTAGCCACACGGCCGGAGCCTACGGTACGTCCGCCCTCACGGATAGCGAAGGTAAGACCCTGCTCCATAGCGATGGGATGGATCAGCTCGATGGTCATCTCAACGTTGTCGCCAGGCATGCACATCTCAACGCCCTGAGGCAGGTTGCATACACCCGTTACGTCAGTGGTTCTGAAGTAGAACTGAGGACGATAGTTGTTGAAGAAAGGTGTATGACGGCCGCCCTCGTCTTTGGTCAGAACGTATACCTGAGCGGTAAACTTCTTGTGGCAGGTAACGGTGTTGGGCTTCGCAAGAACCTGTCCTCTCTCGATTTCGGTTCTCTGCACGCCGCGGAGCAGTGCGCCGATGTTGTCGCCGGCCTGGGCCTGATCCAGCATCTTGCGGAACATCTCGATACCGGTTACAACCGTTGTCTTCTTCTCTTCCTTGATACCAACGATATCAACGGGCTCGTTCAGCTTCAGGGTACCACGCTCTACACGGCCGGTAGCAACCGTACCACGTCCGGTAATGGTGAATACATCCTCTACAGGCATCAGGAAAGGCTTGTCTGTATCACGCTCAGGATCAGGAATATACTCGTCAACGGTATGCATCAGCTCAAGAATCTTGTCGCCCCATTCGCTGCTGGGATCTTCCAGAGCCTTCAGAACGGAACCCTTGATGATGGGGCAGTCTGTAAAGCCATACTCCTCCAGCTGCTCGGTTACTTCCATCTCAACCAGCTCAAGGATCTCGTCATCCACATCGTCGCTGTCGCACTTGTTCAGGAAAACAACGATATAGGGAACGCCTACCTGACGGGCCAGAAGGATATGCTCCTTGGTCTGGGCCATAACGCCGTCGGTAGCCCCAACCCCGGCTACAGCGCCAATGCCGACGGCCGCCTCATCATCGAGACAGGCCGCGTATGGGCCGAGAAGAACTATCTCCACCCCATACCCGTAGAGCAGCTGCAGCTCAACCCCA
>CAJUSI010000034.1 GCA_910589035.1 uncultured Acetatifactor sp.
GCAGGAGCTGAAGACGGAAATGCGTGAGGTCAAGGCGGACGTGCAGGAGCTGAAGACGGAAATGCGTGAGGTCAAGGCGGACGTGCAGGAGCTGAAGACCGAAGTAGAGGAGCTGAAGACCAATGTAGGGAAGCTGGAGATCAGAGTCGGACGGTTAGAGCAGAGAACGGCCCAAATTGAGCTGGTTCTTGAAAATGAAATCCGTACCAATATCCAGCGTGTGGCGGAAGGACATCTCGACATATCCAGACATCTGCAGGAAGCAATGAGATCGAACGACGAAGTGGAAATGCTTGCGGTCCGTGTGAATATACTGGAGACGGATGTCAGGAAATTGAAGGATAAGGTATCCTGACAGCGTCTTTCTCACAAGTAATATTCAGGGAGAAGGTGTGAAGCGTGCGGAAATGATCATAGCTTTGCGCCTTCTTGCCTTATGGGAAGGCACGTCTCGAAAGCTTCCGGCAGAAAATGGCGGTTTCTCATTCGGGTTTTCCGTAAAAGTCGGAGGAAGCAGCAAAATCGGAATCTTAAAAAGCCCGTGAAATACGTCTTAGAGATTCCGAGCGGATATAATACAGGAAAAGGGCGGAACAATATGGAAGAGAAAGCTTATAAATCCGGATTTGTGACTCTGGTGGGCAGGCCGAATGTGGGAAAATCCACGCTGATGAACCATTTGATCGGGCAGAAGATTGCAATTACATCCAGTAAACCCCAGACCACGCGCAACCGGATCAGAACAGTGCTGACAACGGAAGCGGGACAGATTGTGTTTTTGGACACACCGGGCATTCACAAGGCGAAAAATAAGCTGGGAGATTATATGGTGAATGCCGCGGTGCATACGTTTGCGGAGGCGGATGTGATTCTGTGGCTGGTGGAGCCCACCGATTATATCGGCGCTGGCGAGCGGCACATTATAGAGGAACTCAAAAAGGTGAAGACTCCGGTGATTCTCGTAATCAACAAGATCGATACCGTGAAAAAGGAGGAAATACTCTCCTCTATTGACACCTACCGCAAAGAGCTTGCCTTTGCGGAGATTGTGCCGGTTTCGGCCCTGAAGGACGATAATACGAAGGAACTGATAGACTGCATTTTCCAATATATGCCTGAGGGATATGCTTTTTTCGACGAGGACACCGTCACTGACCAGCCCATGCGCCAGATTGCGGCGGAGCTCATCAGGGAGAAGGCCCTGCGCCTGCTGGAGGAGGAAGTGCCCCATGGCATTGCGGTGAATATTGAGAGAATGGAGGAGAGCGGAAGAATCTGCCAGATAGAAGCAGCCATCGTCTGTGAGAGGGAATCCCATAAGGGGATTATTATCGGAAAGGGCGGACAGATGCTCAAGAAAATCGGAACCGCGGCGCGGCGGGAGATTGAGGAGATGGTGGAAATGCAGGTGAATCTGAAGCTTTTTGTGAAGGTGCGGAAGGATTGGCGGGACAGCGACCGGTTTCTGAGAAATTATGGTTATAATCCCAGGGATATTTCCGGAATTTAGACTACGCGTTAATGAAATTTGCAGTAAGCTACAGCAAAGCCGCTATTACTGGAGTGACAGGCCGCCATGCTGATGGCGGCTTTAAGAACGCCGGCTGTATATGTTCGATTTAGACAGATTAGCAAATTCTGGCGGTCCTGAGTATAGTGCGAATATAAAAAAGAAAAATGCAGACTCTAACATCAGGAAATGATACTTAGGAGGATGCGGAAATGGAAGAAAGATACTGGAAGCAGTTTGAAAACAGCGGTAAGATTGAAGACTATCTGTCCTTTGTGTCCAGCACCAGACAGGAAGGAAAGGACAGGGCCGGACAGGTGAGAGCGGACGGGCATGCAGGAATACATTACAGTGACAGGAATTATACTGAAGCAGACCCCTGTGGGGGAATACGACAGACATATCAGCATTTTAACTAGAGAAAGAGGAAAGATTTCGGCTTTCGCCAGGGGGGCCAGGAGACCGGGCAGCCGTCTGGCTGCAGGCACTGCGCCCTTTTCCTTCGGGAACTTTAAGCTCTACGAGGGAAGAAATTCATATACGCTTGCGGAGGCGGATATTCAGAATTATTTTGAAGAGCTTCGGACGGATTATATCGGTGCATGCTACGCCATGTATTTTGCCGAGGTGACGGACTATTATACCAGGGAGAACAATGATGAGAGGGAGATGATGAAGCTTTTATACCAGTCGCTTCGGGCGCTCTGTGCATCCTCCCTGCCGAACGCCCTGGTGCGCTGCGTCTTTGAATGCAAGGCCATAGCGGTGAACGGGGAATTCCCGGGGCCGCCCCGGGATGAGGAACTGGATGAATCTGCCGTATATGCCCTTCAGTACATAGCAGCCAGCCCGGTGGAGAAGCTGTATACCTTTACCGTGACGGATACGGTGCTTGCGCAGCTGCAGGCGGTGGCAGCGCGGTATATGAAGCTCTTTGTGGGGCGAAATTTCAAAAGTCTTGAAGTTCTTCAAACTCTGTGTTGAAATCCTGAAAAGTTTTTGGTACAATGACAAGAGGGTTTCGGATAGAAAGAATAAAAGGTTTGGTACGGAATATGAGAAAAATCGGAAAAATGATACTTATTTTATGTCTCTGCTTCGTATTCCTTGCAGGCTGCGGGGAAGCGGAGGTGCCGGAGATCGTGAACACCACCAGTATTGCGGTGGGCGCGGACGGACAGATCACCCTGTGGCTGATAGGTGAATTCGACAATGCGGACTATACTCTTTCGGAGCTGGCTTCCAAAGCCAGAGAAGAAGCGGCTCGTTTTAACACTTCCAGAGAGAACAAAACCGCGGAGGCCGTCCGGGTGGAAAAGGTGGAGGCTGTAGCGGACGGAGGCAATAAGGTGGCGGTGGTCTATCAGTTTCCCGGCTGGAGAGAATGCACGGAATTCATAGGGAACGAATCGTTTTTCGGAACGAATCGGTTTTATTACGGAACAGCGGGGGACGCCGCATCCAACGGTTACGAGATGGATGTCAGCCTCAGAAATATAAAGGACAATACACTGCTGCCGGCAGGAGAACTGGAAAAGTCATCGGATCAGAAACTGGTGATTACCGATATGGGAGCTTATATTTATTGTCCGGGAAGAGTGGCATATATCAGCGACGGGGCTACGGTAAATGAGGATGGGAGCATAAATTCCTTCAATGCGGAGGGATTGGTGTATATTTTATTGAAGTAATGAACAAATGCACATGAAAGGTATGGCTTGGATATGGAAAAGACAATGGAGAAAATCAAAGCGCTGGCAAAGGCAAGGGGCTTTATCTATGCGGGCTCCGAGATCTACGGCGGCCTTGCAAACACCTGGGATTACGGCAATCTGGGTGTGGAGCTGAAAAATAATGTGAAAAAGGCCTGGTGGCAGAAATTTGTGCAGGAGAATCCCTATAACGTGGGTGTGGACTGTGCGATTCTGATGAACCCCCAGACATGGGTGGCCAGCGGACATCTGGGCGGCTTTTCCGATCCTTTGATGGATTGCAGAGAGTGCCATGAGCGGTTCCGTGCCGATAAGCTGATTGAGGATTACTGTGCGGAAAAGGGGATTGAGCTGGGGGAGAGCGTGGATGCCTGGAGCCAGGAGAAGATGAAGGCCTTTGTGGAGGAGAAGAATATTCCCTGTCCCAGCTGCGGAAAGCACAGCTTTACCGATATCCGCCAGTTTAATCTGATGTTCAAGACATTCCAGGGGGTTACGGAGGATGCCAAGAGCGTGGTTTACCTTCGTCCGGAGACGGCCCAGGGTATTTTTGTGAATTTCAAGAATGTACAGAGAACCTCCCGCAAGAAGATTCCTTTCGGCATCGGTCAGATCGGCAAATCCTTCCGAAACGAGATTACGCCCGGCGATTTCACCTTCCGCACCAGGGAGTTCGAGCAGATGGAGCTGGAGTTCTTCTGTGAGCCCGGGACGGATATGGAGTGGTTCCGGTATTGGCGGGCCTTCTGCCGTGACTGGCTGCTCTCTTTAGGGATAAAGGAGAGTGAGATGCGCCTCCGCGACCACAGTCCTGAGGAACTGTGTTTTTACAGCAAGGGTACCACCGATATCGAGTTCCTATTCCCCTTCGGCTGGGGCGAGCTCTGGGGCATTGCAGACAGAACCGATTATGATTTAACCCAGCATGCCAACACCTCCGGAGAGGATATGAGCTACTACGACGACGAGAAGAAGGAGAAATACATACCGTATGTGATCGAGCCTTCTCTGGGCGCTGACCGCGTTGTGCTGGCCTTCCTGTGTGCCGCATACGACGAGGAGGAGCTGGAGGGCGGCGATATGCGTACCGTACTGCGTTTCCATCCTGCTCTTGCACCGGTAAAGGTAGGGGTGCTTCCCCTGTCCAAGAAGCTCGCGGAGGGCGCGGAAAAGGTATATGCGCAGCTTTCCAGGAAGTATAACTGCGAGTATGACGACAGAGGAAATATCGGCAAGAGATACCGCAGGCAGGACGAAATCGGTACTCCTTTCTGTGTTACCTATGATTTTGATTCGGAGACGGACGGCTGTGTGACGGTCAGGTTCCGGGATTCCATGGAGCAGGAGAGAGTTGCAATCGGGAATCTGGATGCATATTTTGCGGATAAATTTTCCTTTTAGAATGTAATGTGGATGCTGGGGGCAGGAGGATACTTCTGCCCCATTATAATGCGGTCCATAAAGCAGTCGGAGGAAGGAAGCCTCCCGGCCGGATCTCGCGGTGCCGTAAGAGGAATACAGGGGCTTTGCAGTATGCGCTTTGGCAGGCAGGGAATTATTCTGCCAGGGGCGGAGGGGAGAGGGCATGAATCGGATAGAAGCGTTTCAGATATTGGGAATGGAAGCCGTAAAGGATGAGAGGGCAATCAGAAATGCATATCGGGAGAAACTGAATATAACCAATCCGGAGGATGATCCGGAGGGCTTTAAGAGACTTCGGGGAGCTTATGAAGAGGCCTGCAGATATGCAAAGGAGCCGGAGGAGGCCGGGGAGGAAAAGCCGGAGGATACCACCGTTTCCGGGCTCTGGCTGCAAAAGGCGGTGAAGATTTACGGGAATATCCGTACCCGCCAGGATGCGGAGCTGTGGAAGAAGCTCTTTGATGACGATGCCTTTCTGTCCCTGGAAGAGGAGGAAAACTGCCGTCATAAGCTGCTTTCCTTTCTGGCACAGCATTATAAGCTGCCCACGCAGATCTGGAGGCTTCTGGATAAAAAGCTTAATATCACGGGGGATGCAAAAGCCCTGAGGGAGAAATTCCCTGCTAATTTCATGCATTATATCGTGAGCAAGTGTGAGCGCGGAGAAGATTTGATGTTCGGGCAGTTTGAGGGCGCTGAGGATGCGGATTATGATCTGTTCCTGGAATATTATGACAGATGCTGGCAGGCTCTTCAGGGCGAGAAGCCGGAGGAGGCAAGGACCTGTCTGGAGAGCGCGGATAAGCTCGGGATCCGCCATCCTGTCATGGAGGTCTGCCGCGCCAATCTGCTGCTGAAGGAGGGACGAAGAGAAGAGTCCGTTGCGCTTCTGGAGGGGCAGCTGGAGAAATATCCCGGGGATGCCATGATCAGCTACAATTTTGCGGAAATGCTCTGGAATCTGGAGGGGGAAAAATCCGGAGAAGGCGGAGGAGGACAGTACCGGGAACGCGCTGCGGAGCTTTACCGGGGGCTGAAGGCGGAAAACGATACCCATTATATGGCAAACCTGCGTCTGACACACTGGTATTTTGAGAAAGGGCAGTTCAGGGATGCGAAAAAGTGTGCGGAAAAGGTGCTGGCATATGGCACCGATGACGCCTTTATGGAGCTTCTTGCAAAGATTAACGGACATCTGGAGGCGGAACTGGAGGAAAAGTACGGGCAGACGGGAAAATGGGAGCCGGCGCTGGAGCTTTGCTGGTGTTATCTGCAGGACGGAAGGACGGTAAGAGGACTTCAGCTGGCCCGGAAGCTGGAAAAGCTCCTGCCGCCGGAAAAGGAGGCGGAATATCATGGGCTGATGGCGAAGCTCTATGTGGAGCAGGCGGAATACGGGAAATCCATTGAGATGACGCGCAGATGGGAGATTTCGCTGAAGGCAAAAATGCAGAGACAAGCGCAAGAGGGAAAAGAGGAAACGGAAAAAGACCGTGACAGGCTGCGCCAGGCGCATCTGATCAGGATGCAATGCTACCACAATCTGGGATTCGCGGATGAGGAAAAGTTTGAGCTTGCTGTGGAAGAGGGGAAGCATATACTCGGGGATGGGATGGTCTGCAGCGGCACGAAGGATATCGGTATCTTTCTGGATCTGGCGCAGATATATATGGAGATGGAGGAGTATGAGAAAAGCCTCGAGATTGCACAGATGTTGGTGGAAGAACAACAGGTGTTTGCAGCATATGCCTCTTCGCTGGAGGTATATAGAAGACAGCTCGATGCGGGAGGCGTTGTGCGGGCAGCCAGCCAGTGCATCCGGTATTTTCCCGGCTTCGTCAAATCCTATGAATATCTGGCAAAGGTTTATCTGGATCTGGGACGCCACGAGGATCTGGCAAAGGTGCTGGAGGATGCGGACAAAAACGGTGCAAAGAGCGTGATTCTGGAAGCATACCGGTTCCAGATGAAGCATAAGGCCATGGAGACCCGTGTCATGAACGGAAAGCTGAAGAGCTTCCGCCAGGATTATCTGAAGCATGCGGAAAACGGAGAACCGGGTTACTACGAAAAGGGACTGCCCATTCTGACAGAATATCTGTATCACTATCCGGATGATTTCATGTTGGTGGAGAGAGCAATCTTCCACAGGGCGGCGCATCATTTTCAGGAGGCCAGGGAAGATTTTGAAAAGGCGCTTTACATGAATCCGTCCAATCCCTATGCGCTGAACGGACTTGGGTCCGTACATAAATATCTCGGAGAATACGAGAGGGCTCTGTTTTTTATCAAAAAGGCCATCCTGTATCTGGACAAGGAGATGTCGCCGATCATTTATGCGGATTTGGGAAATCTCTACGCCCTTCTGGGAGATGCGGAGTCGGCGCTGGAGGCGTATGACCGGTACCGGAGCCAGGTGGGAGCGGCCGTAGGAAGAATATTTTCCGACAATCTGGCAGAGTGCAATCTGCGCACAGGCAGGATTGCGGAAGCGGCAGCGGTGTATGAGGGCTTTTACCGGAAAAACAAATGGGAACGTTATAAGAAGCTGACGGAGCTCTACGGCGCCGCGGGAATGGAGACGGAGACGCGCCGGGTGCTTTCCCGCTGGAAAAAGGAGCTGCGGGAAGCGGGGGGGATGCACAGGTTTCCTTTCTTTCCGGAAAAAGGCGGGGATAAGGTTTCTCCCCTGCAATATTTCAACAGAAAGGGCTGGGCGGAGCTGCTGTTCGGCAGCAGAAGAGATGCCGTAAAGGCATTTGCCGGAATGATCAGGGGAGAAAAAAATATCGATGCGGGATTACTCAGTGACGCTGTGTTTGCATGTATTCTCTGCGGAGACGACAGGCGGGGGAAACTATATGCGGAAAAGCTGCGGAGACGTCTGGAGCAGGATGGGGCAGAGGGGATGCGCAGATATTACAACGCACAGAAAAGCCGTCTGCAGATGGAGTTCCTGGCCTCCTATTATACGGAAACACCCCGGAAGCTCCTGGAAATACTGGACAGGGAGGAGAAATGTCCCGCATGCTATTCCTGTATCTGTCCTCTGTGCAAGGAGATGGAAGGGGCGGGAATTCTTTTTCTGCTGCAGACAGGACACAGGGAGGAAGCGGAAGAAAAGCTGTGCCGTAATCTGGAAGTACAGCCCTGGGATGAGTACATGCTTGCAATAAAGCATACCGTATTCGGGGAGGATGTGGTTTGATGAATAAGGATTTGACGGAGGGAAAACCGGCGAAAGTGCTGTGGGGGTTCTGCCTTCCTCTATTTGGAAGCATTATTTTTCAACAGCTGTATAATATAGCGGACAGCCTGGTGGCAGGAAAATTCATCGGAGAAAATGCATTGGCGGCGGTGGGCAATAGTTATGAAATCACTTTGATTTTCATTGCGTTTGCCTTCGGGTGCAATATGGGCTGCTCCGTTATCGTATCCCAGCTGTTCGGAGCAAAGGATTACGGTAAAATGAAAAGCGCCGTGTCCACAGCCTGTATTTTCAGCGCGCTGCTCTGCGCCGTGCTGATGATTGCCGGTATCCTGGGCTGTGCCCCGCTGCTTCGGCTGATTCGGACACCTCAGGAAGTGTTCCCGGACTCACAATTATACCTGGATATTTATATCTGGGGGCTGCCCTTTGTGTTTTTCTACAATATTGCCACAGGGATTTTCTCCGCTCTGGGAGATTCCAGAACGCCGTTCTGCTTTCTGGCCGTATCCTCCAGCGCCAATATTGCTGTGGACATCCTGTTTGTAAAGGCATTTCACATGGGGGTGGCAGGGGTTGCATGGGCCACCTTTCTATGCCAGGGAATCAGCTGTGTCCTGGCTGTTGCGGCCGTATGGGGAAGGCTTCAGAAAATCCGGACCGGGAAAAAGGAGGCTCTCTTTGACGCAGGGCTTTTGAAGAAAATCCTGCTGATCGCAGTTCCAAGCATTTTACAGCAGAGCTTTGTTTCCGTGGGGAATATTCTGATTCAGGGGGTCATCAACGGATTCGGGCCCTCTGTTATGGCGGGTTATTCCGCTGCGGTGAAGCTGAATAATATGGTCATTACCTCCTTTACCACGATTGGCAACGGAATCTCCAATTTCTCCGCGCAGAATCTGGGGGCCAATAAATACGGGCGCATTAGAGAAGGGTTTCGGGCCGGAATCAAAATGGTATGGTGTCTTTGCATTCCCTTCTGCGCCCTTTATATTTTCTTCGGAAGATACCTGCTCCTGCTGTTTATGGAGAGCGATTCCGCCGCGGCGCTGATGACCGGCAGGCAGTTCCTGTGGATATTATCCCCCTTCTATTTTATCGTTTCGGCCAAACTGGTGGCGGACGGCATCCTCAGGGGTGTAAGCGCCATGCGCCAGTTTATGACGGCTACCTTCATTGACCTTGTTCTGCGGGTGGTTTTGGCCTTTGTACTTTCGGACTGGACCGGCTCGGCCCTGGGGATCTGGAGCGCGTGGCCCATAGGCTGGGGGATTGCAATGGGGGTTTCCGTGTACTTTTACAGGAAGGAGTACGGAAAACTTGCGGAGGACGGACTGCGCACGGGAATCCATTAGACATTTCACAGGGAATGCTTCACAGCGAAATTCTTCCAAATTTACTTTTATCGTGAATTTACAGAAAAATTGTGATATAATGTCCGCAAAGAGCAGAGCCAGGTGGCCGAGAACCAGATGTCACTTACTTGGGCAGACGGTTATTCGGCCATTTGGTGAACGAAGGGAAGAGATTGCTTCGCAGACTTTGGAAAATCAAAGGTTTTTCAGGGCCTTGCCCGGGAATTTCGGATAAACATTACGGATTTGCCGGTTTTACGGATTTTATACGGAGGTAAGAATGACAGTAGGAATTGACTTGGGTACCACCAATAGTCTGGTCGCATATTTTACGGAAGAGGGGCCGAAGATCATCCCCAACAGACTGGGGAAAAACCTGACTCCGTCTGTGGTAAGCGTGGACGGGGAGGGAAATGTGTATGTGGGAGAGACGGCCAGGGAGCGGATGAGCCTCTATCCCGATACCGTGGCGCAGACCTTTAAGCGGAGTATGGGAACGGAACGGGACTACATACTGAGCGGGAAGCATTTTAAGCCGGAAGAGCTTTCCAGTCTGGTATTGCGGGCTTTGAAGGAGGATGCGGAGAGCTTCCTTGGGGAGGAAGTGACGGAAGCCGTCATCAGCGTTCCGGCCTATTTTGACGATAAGAGGAGAAAGGCCACGAAGCGCGCCGGAGAGCTGGCGGGCTTAAAGGTGGAGCGCATGATTTCCGAGCCTACCGCGGCGGCGGTGGCTTATGGGCTGTACGATAAAACAAGGGATACAAGATTTCTGGTCTTTGATCTGGGGGGAGGTACCTTCGATGTGTCCATCCTGGAGCTGTACCACAATATCCTGGAGGTCCGCGCCGTGGCCGGAGACAATTACCTGGGCGGGGAGGATTTCACGGAGGTGATGGCAAAGCTTTACCTCCAGAAGGCAAAGCTTCAGCTGCAGAATCTCTCCGAAAAGGAGCAGGCCCGCCTGTTCCGGGAGGCGGAGAAGGCAAAATGCGCCATGAACGATGCCGATAAGGCGACGATCCGTTTCCTGTATAAGGAGGAACCCCTGGAGCAGCAGATTACATACCGGGAATATGAGGAGGCCTGCGAGGAGCTTCTCATGAAAATCCGGGAGCCCGTGAAGAAAAGCCTGGCGGATGCGGGGCTGAAGCTTTCGGATATCGACGAGGTGCTGCTCATCGGAGGGGCCACCCGGCTGAATATCGTCCGGGATTTCCTGATCCGGCTCTTCCGGAAATTCCCGGATACGAAGATGAATCCGGACGAAACCGTGGCGCTGGGGGCTGCGGTGCAGGCGGCCATGAAGGAGCGCAGGGAAGAGGTGAAGGAGGTCATCTTAACGGATGTGTGTTCCTTTACCCTGGGCACCGAGGTGGTGGTGGAGTACGAGGAAGGCAAATACGAGGACGGCAGATTCTGCCCCATTATCGAGCGAAATACCGTGATTCCCGCCAGTCACACGGAGCGCCTTTACACGGTCAGGGATAACCAGACCAGAGTGCGGGTCAGGGTACTCCAGGGGGAGAGCCGCTTTGCCAGGAACAATCTCTTCCTGGGGGAGCTGGAGGTGGAGATTCCAAAAGGCCCCAGGGGCCGGGAGTCCGTGGATGTGACTTATACCTACGACATCAATTCCCTGCTGGAGGTGGAAGTCACCGTGGTGTCCACGGGGGAGACCCGGAAGATGATCATTAAGGGCCAGGATAACCAGATGACGGAGGAAGAGGTAAGGAAGCGCATGGAAGAGCTTGCCTACCTGAAGATCCAGCCCAGGGATTATGAGGAGAACCGACTGGTTCTGCTGCGGGCGGAGCGCATGTACGAGGAATCCCTGGGGGATCGGAGGCGGATGCTGGACCGGCAGATCACGGCTTTTGAGACGGCGCTGAAGACCGGCGACCACAGTGAGATCATGGATGCCAGGGAGGCGCTCATCGAGGCGATGGAAGAGGAAGACGGAGAGTGAGGCTGGCTGTTTTTGTGTGAGGCAGGCCCTGGAGCCGGGGGCGGATGCTTTTGTGGCAAAGCCCTTCCAGGAGCAGTGCCTGCTGGAGCGGATTGGACGAAGGGGAGGATATTTTAGGAAAAAGTGTTTTATTTGCACTTTCCGGAAAATATGCTATACTGAAAACAGGGCTTCCCTATAGTGAAATACTTTCATACAAGGTGGTGCATCTGGCAGGGGCTTTCCCCTGGTCATAAAGAAGACACTGTCCTATGTTAAGCCAGGTGTTCTGGCGCAGGAGATGGCGCTCTTGAGGGCATGGCGCCCCGGTTACCCGGCATGCGGACGCCTTCGGGAGGACCCGGAGAGACAGGCCGGTGGAAGAGGGATGCCTGTGACAAATTGCAGTAAGGAATTGTTGAAAAATAGCTTAGTTGGGTTCCGGCCTGAGGAAAACAAGAAATGAAAATTGCGGTGATCGAGGACGAGAAATCACACAGGGATCTGCTGGTCTCCTGGCTGGAGAGCTGGGGCGGAAAAAAGGACAAAAGCCTGGCCATCCGCCTCTTTGGCAGTGCCGAGAGCTTCCTCTTTGCGTATGAGGAGGAGAAGGATTTCGACCTGCTGTTTCTGGATATTCAGATGGAGGGCATGGACGGCATGGAGCTGGCGCGCAAGATCAGGGAGAAGGACAGGGACATAGTGATCGTCTTTACCACGGGAATCAGCGACTACCTGGAGGAAGGCTATGAGGTGGAGGCGCTGTACTATCTGATCAAGCCTTTGAGCGCGGAAAAAGTGGAAAAATGCATGGAGAAGGCTGCCGCCCGCAGGAGGCAGGAGCGCTTTGTGACCCTGCATACTGCGGCAGAGACGCTGAAGATAGGGGAAGAGAGCATCAATTATGTGGAAGCCAGGGGACGGGGCTGCTGTATCGGCAGGGTGCGCGAGCCCGGCGAGCTGGAGGTGCGGGAGAGCCTGGGGGAGCTGGAGCAGATGCTGGAGGCCGGAGAATTCATGAAATGCCACCGGTCTTATCTGTGCCGTATCGGCAATATCCACCACATCGGGAAGGAAGAAATTTTCTTTGACGATGGAAGCAGTGTGCCTGTGAGCAGGAGGCTCTATCAGCAGGTGAACCGGAATTTCATCGCCTATTTCAAAGGAAAATTCAATGGAAAAATTCCCTGTTCCAGATGACTTGCCTAATTGGCAGAAGGCCTGTTAAGGGATCTTTCAAAACGGAAGAGAGATTCCGGGAGTATATTATGAGAAAACGGAAGGGGGAATTCTTATGAAAAAGGTTATAGGAATGGCGATAACAGCGCTCATACTGCTCAGCCTGCCGGGATGCTCTAAAGAAGAGCCGTCCGTGGTTAAGGTATATGAGGTGACCGATTCAGAGCTTGTGGAAGAATATTTGGAGAAGGATGAGCTGGTTACTTTTGTTCCATATTATGAAATGAGCGACGGCACCTGGAAAACAGAGAGGCATACATACCTGTATAGATTGGAAATTACCGGGAAAAAGCACAATGCCGCGAAGGAGAGCACATTTGTCTTTTTGAGCAACACAAAAGATATTACATTTGAGGAGGCATGGAGGGCAAGCGGAATAAGCAGTTATTCCGGCTCTTATTTCCCGGAAGAGGATGCCATATTCGTTGCCTGGAAATAATATTTGCCGATGGATGTTTTCGGAAAGGGAGAAGATTTTCATATAGGTGGACAACGGAGATGATGATAGGACTGATACTGGCCGGAGCGGCATTGGCAGCTGCGGCCGTTGTGTTTGTTTCCCGTTATATTGCGGTGACCATGGATAAAAGGATTGCCCAGTATCAGGGCGATCTGGTACGGAAGCACTGCGAAGAGGTGGAAAATATGTACCGCGAGACCCGGGGCTGGCGGCATGATCTGAAGACCCATATCCAGACCATGAAGGCCCATCTGGCCCTGGCGGAATACGACAGGCTGGAGGATTACCTCAACGAGCTGGATTCGGATCTGGAGACGGTGGACAGGATTGTGAAGACGGGCAATGTGATGATCGACGCGCTGCTGAACAGCAGGATTTCCCTGGCCAGGTCCAAAGGAATCCAGGTGGAGGCCAGGGCCATTGTGCCCGCACAGCTTGCGGTATCGGAGGTGGATTTAAGCATCATCATCGGAAATCTGATGGACAACGCCATGGAGGCCTGCCTGAAGATAGAGGAGGAGGAGAAGCGCTTCCTGCGGGTCTATATCGATGTGCTGAAAGGGCAGCTGTATATCTATGTCATCAATTCCGTGGAAGGAGACCGGAAGAAGGCTGGCAGGCTTTACCTTACAACCAAGGACAGCCGTGAGCACGGCTTTGGCCTGCTGCGCATGGACAGGGTGGTGGAGAAATACCACGGCTACCTGGACAGGCAGAACGAGGAAGGCGTGTTCGCCACGGAGGTGCTGCTGCCGCTGTAGCCTGTTTCACCGCAGCCTGAAAAATTCCGGCCTCCGCCCCTCAAAGACGCAGTAATACTGAAAGCCGCATTCCCCCAGAACCTCCGCCGCCCGGGCAAAATGCGCAGCGATATTTTTGCCGTCATGGGAGTCGGAGCCCACGGTGATGATCTCGCCCCCCAGCTCCCGATAGCGCTTCAGGATATCCATGCAGGGGTGGAAATCATGCATGCCGCTTTTGATGCCCCCCGTGTTCAGTTCGATTCCTTTTTCTTTGGCCAGCAGCAGTTTCAGAATTTCGTCAAAAATATCCCTGTATTTATCATAAGAATACCCTTCATCCTGCCCGGGAGCATACCGCACCGCATAATCCAGGTGCCCGCACACATCGAAATCGGAATATTTCCTTATATTCTCCAGAATGGATTCGAAATACTCCCTCAGAGAAGCCTCCTTGCTCCGCCCGTCGAAAAATCCGGGATAATAGGGATCCTTTCCATGGCATATATGGGTGGAGCCGATAATAAAGTCGAAATCATGGGATTTGGCGTAAACCCCATTCCGGCCGGCGGTCTCCGGCTGCAGCCCCAGTTCCACGCCGAAAAGCAGACGGATTTTGTCCGCATACTTTTCTCTTAGATTTGCCAGGGTACAGAGATAGGAATCCGTATTCAGCAGAAAAGTATCCGCCGGCAGACAGGGGGATTCCGGATAGTCGAAATCATTGTGTTCCGTAAAGCATATGATTTTCAGCCCCTGGGCAATCCCCTGCAGGATCATATCCTCCATGGCAGTATGGGAATCCCCCGAAAAGGAGGAATGCAGGTGGCAGTCGGATATTATTGAATTGATTGGATGTAAGTTTCTATTTACCAATATTGTTTTACCTTTTCACTGGATTCAATTTCAGACAACTGGAATTCCGGCATCCGACATTTCCCTTGGGGCGATTAAACTCACATGGTAGTCAGGGGCATGCGCAGAAATTACGCTGTCAACACCGAAATACATTTATTTCAGGGAGAGCGGCGCATCTTTGTCAGACAACAGTATACTCTGAAAAAAAGTTTTTCTCAATAGCTTTTTCAAATCTTCTATTCCCAACCATTCATGTCTCCCAGAAACCGTTCATGTAAAAAGCCCCCCTTTCGGAAATAATTTATGTTAAAATGAGCCTGAAGTAAGGAAAGAATAAAGCTTTACTACGGCACAATGAAAGGAGAAGAATGAATGGAGAGGAAAAAGCATTCCATACTTTCAAATTTACGGTACTGGGCGAAATACTACCTGAAAAATGCCCCCAGCGTTTTCTGGATTTCCCTGGCGGACATCCTGCTGTATCCCTGCTTCCAGATGCTGGCCCTTTATTTTCCGAAGGTGGCGCTGGGAATCATCGAGGAAGGGGTGCCGCCGGAACGTCTGGCGCTTGTGCTGGCGGGATATACATTGCTGTTTCTGACGGCAAAGGGAATCTCCAGGGGCATCGGGACCTTCAATGACATGACCCTGAACAAGGAGAGACAGAGGGTCGTATTCCAGACCTTTTTAAAGAGCCTGCATGTAAGCTATGCCTATACGGAGAGTGAGGAAGGCAGAGACGATTTCCGCAAGGCGGTGGAAGTCCAGAACAGAGGGACATGGTCGGCCAGTTCGCGGTTTATTGTAATCATACAGAATCTGGCAGGCACCGTTCTGACTTTTGTGCTGTATTCCACCGTGCTGAGCACTCTGAGTTTATGGATGGTGTTCCTTCTTCTGGCGCTGGCAGGTCTGGGATACTTCCTGAATCTGCGGGAGAACCAGTTTCAGAACGGACTCAGACAGGAGGAAGCCGTCACCGAAAAGCATTTCTTTTATATGAAGTCCGCCATGGGAAACGCATTGGCGGCAAAGGATATACGGATCTTCGGCATGCGGAAATGGCTTGAGGATAGAATGAACGGCGTGTCAAAAGCGAGGGAGAAGCTGGAATGGCGCAGGGCGGTCTGGGTGTGGAAGAACGGATTCCTGGGAAGAGTCCTGAATCTGGTCAGAGATCTGGGAGCATATGCTTATCTGATCTACATGGCCTCCGCCGGGGATATGGCAGTCAGCGACTTCGTTCTGTATTTCGGCGCCATAACGGGCTTCTCCGGATTCGTACGGGATGTGGCTTCCGGCCTGGCCGGGCTGCAGCAGGCCTCGGAGGAAACGGAGTGGGCGCGTGGCTACCTGGAAATGCCGGAGGAAGATATCTCCACGGGCAGCAGGCATGTAAACGAGCTTGTGCAGCCAATCGCCATAGAATTCCGCGACGTGAGCTTTTCCTATGCATCCGGAGAGAACAAAACCCCTGTTTTCACCCATCTGAATCTGCAGATAAAGGCCGGGGAGAAGCTGGCTCTGGTGGGAGCCAACGGCGCGGGAAAAACCACCCTTGTAAAGCTTCTCTGCGGCTTCTATGAGCCGGAGGAAGGCAGTATACTCTTTAACGGGATCGATGCCCGGGAATTTCCGAAGGCGGAGCGGTATTCCCTGTTTTCCGTGGTGTTTCAGGAGATGTTCTTCCCTCCGGTGCGGGTGGATGAAAGCATTACCCTGCAGGAGACGGAGAGCGTGGATCAGGACAGACTGCGGGAGGCCCTGAAAAAGGCGAAGATGTGGGATGTTCTGCAGGAAAAGGGCATTGCCATGGATCGGTACATGGGAAATCTGAAGAAGGAGGGCGTGGAGCTGTCCGGAGGCCAGAATCAGAGACTGCTGCTGGCCAGGGCGCTGTATCAGGACGGAGCGGTGCTGGTGCTGGACGAACCCACGGCGGCGCTGGATCCCATTGCCGAGAGCCAGGTGTACGACGCCTATCAGGAGTACAGCAGCGGCAGGACCTCCGTCTTTATCTCCCACAGGCTGGCAAGCACCGGCTTTTCGGACAGGATCGTGCTGTTGGAGAAAGGAAGGATTGCGGAGATGGGCAGCCATCAGGAGCTGATGGCGAAAAACGGTCTGTATGCGGAGATGTTCCGGATACAGAGCAGCTATTACCAGGCCGCAGAGCAGTGATACGATATATGCGCCGAAGCGGTTTGAAGCTGCTGTGCAGACGTGGGATCAGAGGCAATATGCTGTTTAGAGGCAATGCATTATGAACGGGAGGTAAAGGATGAAAGAAGTGTCGGATTTGACCAGCAGGCTGCCCCTGAAGCAGCATCTGCGGAATACGAAGACAGTAATAAAGACGGTGAACAGGCTGGATCCCCGCTGGCTGCCGCTGTGTGCGGCAGGTCATCTGCTGGGAGTGGCGAACGGGTATCTGGCACTGATTCTCTCAGCGTATATTCTGGATGCGCTGGGCAGGGGCGGCGGATTTCAGGAGGTCTTCCGGGTGACGGCCATCTTCTGCGGTGTGATGTTCCTTCTGGAAAATGCCGCAAGCTGGCTGCGGCTGCGGGCCGAAGCGAAGCAGACTCCGCTGTATGTCCGGTATCATGCCCTGACGGAGGAGAAGATGCTGGACATGGATTATGCCAGAATCAACAGTCCGGAATGCGAGATCTTAAAGAGGCGGATTCAGGAGGATCTGAACTGGAGCGCAGGCCTTTTTTCCGTATTCGGGTCTGTGGATAATACTCTGCGCAGTTTTCTGAATCTCATAGGGGCCGTGGCGGTGGGGCTTCCGGTGATGGGAGTGATGCTGACAGCCGGGCATGCCGGAGTATGGGCGACGCTTCTGGCAGCGGTAGCAGTAAGCGTTGTGACCACCATGCTGGGATCCCGTTACATGGCTCTTTTCAATCAGAGACTCAACGGCTTTACGGACGGAATGGAAGAGCGTGTGCCGTTTCTGGGATGGGCCTTTGCCAACGGTGAGCGGTTTCAGTATCAGAACGGGAAGGATGTGCGTATTTACAGAGCATACGGACTTATGAAGCGGTATGCCCTGGACAACGGAGAACGCCCGGAGGATATGGCGGAATACCGGAAAATATCCGGATATCGGGGAAAAAGCGGCTTCTGCCAGGTGGCGTCGGCCCAGCTTCTGGAAGGGATGGCGTACATCATCGTGGGCCTGCTGGCCCTGGCCGGCTCCGTGACCCTGGGCAATGTACTGCGGTTTGCAGGCTGTATCCGGAATCTCTTCGGAGAGCTGGACGCTTTGACCAAGACCGTTCCGGAATTGTTCCTGAATATCCGCAAGCACATGAGTACCATGGAGTTTTTGGAGCTGGAGAACGAAATGCACAGGGGAAGCCTGCCTGTGGAGAAGCGCAGCGACGGAGAATACAGGATAGAATTCCGCAATGTCTCCTTCCGCTATCCCGGCAGCGAAGACTATGCTCTGAGAAATTTTTCCCTGAAGCTGAAGGTGGGCGAAAAGCTGGCCATCGTAGGCATGAACGGCTCCGGCAAAACTACCATGATCAAGCTGCTCTGCAGGCTCTACGATCCCCAGGAGGGAGAGATTCTGCTGAACGGCGTGGATATCCGGAAATTCCGGCAGGAGGAATACCTGAAGCTGTTCTCCGTGGTGTTCCAGGATTTCAAGCTGTTTTCCCTGCCTTTGGGGGAGAATGTGGCGGCGGACTGCCATTACGATGGGGAGAAGGCAGAAAAATGCCTGCAGGAGGCGGGCTTTGCAGAACGCCTGAACCGGATGCCGGAGGGAGTTGACACCTATCTGTACAAGGACTATGAGGACGGCGTGGAGGTCTCCGGCGGCGAGGCCCAGAAAATCGCCATTGCCAGAGCTGTATACAAGGAAGCTCCCTTTGTTTTGCTGGATGAACCCACCGCTGCGCTGGATCCCGTCTCCGAATACGAAATTTACAGGGATTTTGACCGAATCGTGGGCGGCAAGACGGCCGTCTACATTTCCCACAGGCTTTCCTCCTGCCGTTTCTGCGGGAGAATCGCCGTGTTCCATGAGGGGCGTGTGGTGCAGACCGGCAGCCACGAAGAGCTTCTGAGGGAGGAAGGAGGAAAGTACCGGGAGCTTTGGGACGCCCAGGCGCAGTACTACCGGGAAGCATAAAAATTTGACTCCCCGAAATGGATTCCCGCGGGCATACGTCATCTGCCGGACAAGGAACCAGGCAGGCGTGCCTGCAGCGCCGCAAGTTTGATGCCAATATGTCCAAAGGACGCATTTTGCCTGCAGCGGGGGCGCTGACCGGCCTTTGGGGGATGTAAGAAAGTCCGAAAGTCCGGAAGCCGCTGCCATGACAGGGATAAATTCTGAACAAAGTGTAAAATTTCCGAAAAGATGGTAATTATTTTTCATTTACATCTTGAATTCTATCGTGAAATTGGGTAAAATATCCTTGTTGATAAAATTTTGACAATTTCCTTGTATCCGGTATTAGGACAAGGATTGTCAAAACATATAAAAAATTTTAGGAGGAATCTAAAATGGCAGTAAGAGTAGCAATCAATGGTTTTGGCCGTATTGGCCGTCTGGCATTCAGGCAGATGTTTGATGCGGAAGGGTATGAGGTAGTGGCAATCAA
>CAJUSI010000035.1 GCA_910589035.1 uncultured Acetatifactor sp.
CAAAATAGAAAAGAAAAATTCCAAGTCCAAAGAGGTTGATTACAGTCAGAGTAATATCATTTCTCACTTCATTGTCGTTTTGGGAGATTTTGTGAGGAAAAAAGGCTGCAATAGCCAACGCAAGGAAAATAACAGAACAAATCCCTATAAAAACCCCACGTGGAGGACTTTGCATAAACAAAGGTATTTCGCCGGGAAGGTATTTAAAGCATAAGGCTGTCCCTGTAATGAATATAATCAAGAATATCATATTCAGACTTCTATATAGTTTCATTCTCGTTTCCCTCTTTTCCTGTCGATTTATTTGTATCAAAAAACTCCAAAAATGCGCCTAAAGTTGTCTGCAATACAGAAGCATTAAGAGAATAAGTAACGGACATCCCCGTCCGTTCGCCTGTCACTAACCTTGCTTCTTTCAAAATATCAAGGTGTTTTGATATGGCAGGCTTTGAAATCGTAAAGTTTTCAGAGATTTCCTTCGCCGTCATATCACCATCTGCGAGCAGCTTTAGGATCTGTCGTCTGGTATCATCAGATAGAGCTTTGAATACAGTAGTCATCTAAACCCCTCTCCTTTCCACATAATACTGTATTCATTTTTTCTTGTGTGTAAATTGATGGTAAATCAAATACGGAACAGGTGTAAACAGCAGGACAAAATACTTACTTGCATACCAGCCTGCTTCTCCATTCACATCAAAATGGAAGGGTATCTTGTCTGGAAGGAAAAATGTTGCCACAAACAATATGACAAAGGTTCCAATCAATAACACCGCGGGGATTATTTTCTTCTTACTCATAACTTCTTCCTCCTTTTGATGAATTAACATTTTCTGAAACATTACTCCTGGTGAGACGCAATTCCTTTACACACAAGTAAAATCAGAATACACACACTGCACAATAGAAAGGTTACAATGCCTCCGGCAGCAAATCCGTTCTGAAGCATTTTTGCTGCCGCAAAGAAATATCCTGTTGAAATTGCGATGCAAAGCAAAATAGACAAAACCACGTTAACATTTTGCTTGATTGCTTCTGTTTCATTTGTCCATTCCAATTTTGGACGTTTCATGTCGATAAATACTCCGATCAAGTTCCATAACGCTGCAAATAATATGCCAATGAAAGCGATCACTCCAATCTGGATAAAACCATAGTTAAAGTAAAACTTGAATATTAAACAATTTATGACAATCCCCATAATCGAGATACTTGTAGAAAACAGGGCTTTCACAAACGCTTGCTGCTTTAATGAATATGGAATGATCCTGGTTATCCAAAAACTTGCCCCCTCTCTGGAAAAACTGCTTGAAGCTACTACATTGATTGCGGACGTAAATACAATTACCGCAAGTGCGAACAATACCGCATAAAAGGAGAATTCCGGGGCTGATGCCAAGGACCTTATTTGTTCTATACTCTCTGCGGTTGCACTGATCCGAAAAGACAGCGGCAATAAAAAGGGGGTAATAAAAACCCAAAATAATCCGTTTATGACATACACCGGATTACGGAAAAAAGTTTGATACTCTTTCTTAAAATAGCTTTTTCGCTTTGACAACGATTTGTATTTCATCGCCTTTAAGCGAACCCGTCCCTCTTTATTATAAATGGCATATTTCTTTCCAATCACAAGGTTGCTCAAATGGTAATATCCGCCGATAAACACAGCGGCAAATATGATGCAGAGCAGCTTTAATCCGGGATGAAAACGGATATACTGATTATAGAACGGGAATGGTACAATAAAATCATTAACCCGGTTCAAAAAGTCCCATTCTGCGCCTGTTTGCTCATTTGATAATAGAACGCCGATCACGCCGCCTGCAAAATACACTATGATTCCTGTGACTACCGGCATTGTCCCCATACGCTTCAGAAGCATGGCAATCTTTAAGCATATTGTCACAAGAACCGCCAAAGGGAACACAACAACATGAGGAAGTATCGCTGCCGCAGATATATATGTGATGATCGCAGAAATTCCTCCCATGTATTGCATTTGGATAATACACACGGGAAGCAGCAGTAAAATTTCAATTCCATAGCAAAAAAAGATTACTGTAAGGTATTTACCTGTAAAAATGTCGCATGGCCTCACGGGAAATAGCAGTAAGTGTTCCATATCCTTTGAAAAGCAAAAAATATTTATCGGCAGAAAGGCACTCACTATCAAGAGTATCGTCGCCACTGCAAACAGCGCAAGCCGGCAGAACAAATCTCCCAGCCCCAGCTCGGAAAGTCCATCATAAATATACCCAAGCATTTGAAAATAGTAGTAATAGAACACGCCTATCATACTTAAAACAAAGCAAGCTAACACAATAAAGTAGGTATCAGGCCGTTCTTTTAACTTATACCGAAAATTCAAAAAGCCGAAATTGACCTTACTTATTGCTTTGCTTAATTGAAAAACCTTTATCCATCGGTACATCATGAACCACCTCCAAATAAATATCCTCCAAAGAAATATCGGAAGGAATATCCTGAAGCTCAATTGTTTTCTTAATTGTTCCAGCCTGCATGATGACAATTTTATCACACAAATTCTCACAAATTTCCAATATGTGAGATGAAAATAAAACTGATTTTCCGCAGGCCGCTCTGGATTGAATCAATTCCTTTAATACCTGAACCGCTTCTACATCCAGTCCCGTCATTGGCTCATCTAACACCCAAAGCAGGGGATCATTTACCAGGGAAGCTATAATAGCAATTTTTTGCTTTGTCCCATGAGATAATTTTTTAATCGGTCTGTGCAGATATTTTTCAACCTGAAACGCTTCTATCAGCGGAGTATAAATTTTCCCCCTTGTTTCAGAAGATACTTCGTACATATCCGCTATAAAATTCAAATATTCCTTTCCCGTAAGATTGTTGTATATATGGTGGCTGTCAGAAACATAGTTCATTTGTTTCTTGTATTGCATAGGATGTAGATCCAGCGAGTAGTTACCAAGGCAGACAGAGCCTTTTTCAATCGGTAATAACCCTAATATCAGTTTTAAGGCTGTAGTTTTCCCAACTCCGTTTTTTCCTAACAGACCAACGATTTCTCCATCCAGCACAGAAAAAGTAAGATTGGTCAGCACAGGCACCTGAGATTGATAATGAAAAGAAAGGCTGGATACTTCCAACATGAAAAACACCCCCTTCAAAGCTTTTAACCTTTTCGTTAATTGGTTGTTACCAGTATAGCACCGGGTTTGAAAAATGTCAATACGAGAAGCATTTTTCCCCGCCACAGATAGATAGTATGTAATTTAACATTTGTTAGACAACAACAGAAGAAACTGTATACAATGAAAACCTCCCGCAGAGCCTCCAGGGTTTGGATAACGGCGTCCAGCCGCGCTTGCCGGTCTCGATCTTTGCCAGATGGACGGTGCTGACATTCAGCCGCTCCGCCAACTGTTCCTGCGTCAGTCCCTTATGTATGAAAAAGGCGGGGCCACCTATCCGCCCTTATCCGGCGTTGATGGACTGCCATATGAGATACCCTTGCCCTAATGAATATCAGGCACGATATTTTTTGTGGATAGACTGTATACCGCATGCAGACAAAACACGGGAAGCCTTAATTTTACTGGCTTCCTGTTATATTTGGGGTAAAACCCGAGATATCATGGGAAAAGGTAGATAGTTTTTGCGATATAAGCGGTGCTTGATATTTTGCAATTTTGCGCCCATTGAATTTAAGCATAGATTAATGTATGATATTAGCATATCTTATTGGAGGTGCGAAATGAATTACACGATCATAGGAGAACAGATACAGAAATACAGGAAAGAAGCAAAACTGACCCAGAAGGAACTGGGCGAAGCCCTGGGAATCAGCAGTTCAGCCGTTTCCCAGTGGGAGACCGGGGGCACGCCGGATGTCTCGCTGCTGCCTGCCATAGCGGACAGGCTTGGCATATCCATCAACACCCTGTTCGGACGGGAGGATATTACCCCGGAAAATATGCCGGAGGCCCTGCCCCGCTATATTGCGTCCCTGCCGGAGGCAAATCGTCTGAAAGAAATATGCCGTCTCGTGTGGACGGCGGTAAAATCGGGAGGCACGGGACTCAACATCCTTTCGGATAATGTCTCCCAGAAGTACAATATCAGCTTTTCTTCGGAGGAAGGAATCGTGCTTGGCAGCGATTCGGATGAAATGCCAATACTTTCCATTTTCCCGGAGCCGGAAGCAGGGTATGCTGCTTTATTCGCCTCAGATGATACCTGTAGGAGGTTGTTCCTGGCGCTTTCAAGGCCTTACGCGCTTGAATTGCTGAAACTCCTGTACCAGCAGAGCAAGCCCTGTACGGCTCAGGTTCTGGCAAAACGCCTGGAAACCGAGGCCGCGGAAATCCTGCCGCTGCTCTCGGAATTTGCCGGGCTTTGTCTAGTACAGGAATTTGAGTTGGAAACGGAGAGCGGAGATACGAAGGTGTACAGCACGGCTGCAGGCGGCAGCCTGATTCCCTTCCTCTATGCCGCCCGTCTGATGATGGAGCATTCCGACGGTTATTCCGTGATCTGCAACAAGAGAAAGGCCCCGCTTCTGCGGCAAACGAAGGCGGCCCGCGCAGATCGCCGCGAGCCTGCCGGCCACCACGATATGTCTGCCGGAACAGATAACGGGAAAGAAGCCGCTGAAAGCTTTCTATAGTTTATAAGATAAAACAGCAGCCTATAAGATAAAACGGCAGTTTGCATAATCAGTTTATAAGGTGCTTCACAATGAAAGCCTGTGCATTACGGAAAATTCAGGTTCCGCCTTGTTCGGGTCTGGGGAGGAAATAACATGTTCAGATACTTTAAAAGGCAGTATGTATTGGTGCTGGCGGCACTGGGCGTCAGCATAATCAGCAGCATCGTCGGGCCGGTTTCAGCTCTTCTGGAGAAAAATATGATCGATGCCATCGTACAGGGAAACAGGGAGGAGTTTCAGTCAGTACTGTGGCATGCTGTTCTGGTAGTGCTGGCCGCAGGCATTATTTATTATACCAGCGCATTAATGGAAAGCAGGTTCAAGAACAGATTCATGATGGACATGCGCAACGATGTACTTGAAGGAATCATGGGAAAGGGGACGGCAGATTTTCAGGAGCGGGATACAGCGGAATATATCTCCATGATCAACAATGATGTGGATACCATAAGTTCTAACTTTTCCAATCCCGTCTGGAGCCTGGTTTCTGTGGGGATCACTACTGTCCTTTCAATGACTGTTATGGTGGTATATAGTCCGCCTCTGGCAGGAATTGCGGTTTTGTGCTCTCTCTTCTCCTTTTTGGTTCCGAAGATCATCACAAAGTATATTAAAAAGAGTCTGGTGGAAAAGACGATATGCGAGGCCGCCCTGTCTGTTCAGTTGAAAGAGGCGCTGAACGGACATGATGTGATATCCGCCTTTGGGGTCTGGCCCGGGATACGCGCCCGGTTCAGGGAAGCGAATAAAAACCTGGCGGATTCGCTGTACCGTTTTACGGCATGGCTGTCGGCACTGCAGAATTCTTCCCTGATCATAGGCAAGGCAGTCAGGGCAGTTACCTTCCTGATTGCAGGCGGCATGGCGGTCAGAGGACAGATCAGCGTGGGCACAGTTCTTTTGTTTCAGTCTCTTTACGGCTTTTTCAGCGGCGGAATTATGACGTTTTCCCAATGTGTTCCGCTGCTTGCGGGATGTAAACCGGTTATTGACAGGCTGATGGCGGCGATAGACGGCGGGGATGTGAAATGCTATAATGACACTATTAAGGGGATTGAGCCTCCCGCGTTCTCCCATGAAATCCGGGTATCGGATTTATACTTTCGGTATAAGGAAACGCAGCCGGTACTGACAGGCCTCCGGCTGACGATACAGAAAGGTGAAAAGCTTGCATTGACGGGAGCAAGCGGCTGCGGTAAATCCACCCTTGTCAGACTGCTAAGCGGAAATTACAGCGGGTATCAGGGAGAGATCTGCTATGACGGCGTGGAATTAAGACAGCTGGACATTGAGAAATTACGTAAAATGATTGCGGTGATACATCAGAAGACCTTTATTTTTAATGATACGATACGCTATAATATATGTCTTGGGGAACGGTTCACGGAGGCGGAGTTTAGAAATGCGCTGAGAATGAGCGGTGTGGACAGGTTTCTGCCCTGCATTGCGGAAGGTGTGGACGGGGTATGCGGTGAAGACGGGGCTAATCTGTCCGGAGGACAAAAGCAGCGGATTGCGCTGGCAAGAGCTCTGATCAGGGGGATTGATTTTATGATTCTGGACGAAGGAGTATCTGCCATTGACGTGGAGACGGCCAACCAAATAGAGCAGGAACTGCTGGATATGAAAAATCTGACACTGCTGTCGATAACTCATCGAATCAAGGACGGGCTGCTGGAACGGTATGACAGAGTTCTATATATGAGTGAGGGTAAAATTGCGGAGAGGCAGGGTTGACCAGATCCTTTTATGGGGGGCAAGCGGTGGTAGTATGTAAAATTCCAGGAGGGCAGGCTATTATTCTCCGCCCCTGCCCTCCTGGAATTTTCTTCGGTTCAGTTCTTTGCGCAGCCTTCGGATTCTTTCCAGCTGCTTTGATTTCTCTAAATGATTTACCGCAAATATTCATAGTATAAGTCAAGGTTAATAACCCTGAGTTCAGTACGTTTGGCAGTGCCGGCTTTCATTGTTTTATTTATGGCGACAAACATATGGTTAATCAGCGTGGATTATAATAGAAGATGAAAACAGGGAAAGGTTGACGACTGTAATACAAAATTCCCAAAAAAGGTTGACGGCTGTAATACGATATGCTAGAATAAGGTTGACAGCTGTAATGCATATAGGGGGTAAATCCGCCCTGATTTCGCTGCCCGGTGTCCGGGAAGGACGCATTCCTTAAATGACCTGTGACATGCCATTTAGAGATTCCGGGAGGCTGTTTCAGGAAAAACGAAGGGAGAAGAGCGACATGAAGAAAGAGAATGCCATCCTGCAGCAGAGCGACAGGTACATCATGGAGAAGCTCTGGGAGGAGAGTCCGAGGACGATTACCCAGCTCTATCACGAGCTGAAGGAGGAGCAGGGGTGGAGCAAAAGCACAGTGAACACTCTGTTAACCAGGATGGTGGAGAAGGGCATTATCTATTATGAGGAGGGCGGCAGGGCCCGCCAGTATTACCCTGCCGTCAAACGGGAGGACGCTGCGGTGGCGGAGACGGAGAACTTCCTGCAGAGAGTGTATAAGGGTTCCGTGGGCATGATGATGAACACGATGATCAGAGAGAGCGCGTTCAGCCAGGAGGAAATCGAGGAGCTGTACGAAATTTTGAAGAAAGGAAAATGATATGCTGGAAATAATAGTCACTTCATCAATACTAATCGGCGCACTGGTTCTGTTACGCCGTCTGTGGGAGAACAGGATCAGCCGCCGTCTCCAGTATGCCCTCTGGCTGCTGGTGGCACTGCGCCTGCTGGCGCCGGTGACGGTATTCTCCAATCCATTGAATGTGATGAATTTCCTGCAGCCTGTGGTGGCAGCCAGGGAAGTGCCGGAGCGGAGTGAGGACGGCTACAGGATCTTCTACCGCGCAGAAACATTTCGGGGAGAGAAGGAAACCGGACCGGATGGGAGCAGTCTGACAGAGGAGGAAATTGCCGGGCTGTGGGCGCGGGAAGAGGATATTTTTGCGCAAGACCAGGGGGAACAGGTAAAGCTGGAAGATCAGGCGAATCTGGAGCTATCGAAGAATTATGGGGAACCGGCGGACCTTGGAACATCTGAGAACGATGAGGAACAGGCAAGACCGGAAGCATCCGGGGACTATGGAAAATGGGAGAACCAGGAAGAAAAAGAGATTCTCAGCCTGAAGGAAATGGAATACCTTTTGGAGGGCGGCAGCCTGATCAACCGGTTTTTCATAAAAGGCTATGCGCGCTATACCTGGTACCTTGGAATGGCTGCACTGGGGTCCTGGATGCTGGGCTGCAACCTGATATTCCGCCGGAAAATATCGAAAAACCGTACATTTCTGGGCCGGGAAGGAGGACTTTCAGTATATAGCACGGATGAAATTACCTCCCCCTGCCTGCTGGGAATCCTGCGCCCTGCCATCTATCTGACGAAAGGAACGGCCCGCAATCTCCGGCACAGGGAACACGCCCTGCTGCACGAACTGACCCATTACCGGCATAAGGATCATCTCTGGGCCTTTGTCAGGAGCCTCTGTCTGGTCATCTACTGGTTTGACCCTCTGGTCTGGCTGGCGGCGTACTTCTCCGCCAGGGACTGTGAGACGGCCTGCGACGAGGGAGTTACATACAGGATAGGAGAGGAACAGAGCCGGGAGTACGGCTGTACCCTGATAGAAATGGCATCGTCCGGCAAGAGTCTGGGACTGCTGCGCTGCGCCACGGGATTTTCCGCCCGGAAGAGAGAACTGAGAGAGCGGATTTCCCGTATTGCCGGAGGAAGGAAGAGGACGGGGCTTCTGGTGACCGCACTGGTGATTGCCTGCGGGACGGCGCTGGCGGCCTGCACCTTCGGGGGTGCCGGAGAGGAAAACCAAATGGGCAGATATGTGGAGACGGCGGTGGAACTCCCGTTGGCCGTCACTTCCTATGCCAGTATGGCACAGGAAGGAAAAATCATTCGGCTGGCTTCAGCTGATGCCGGCTGCGCCGACCTGATTTCTGAAGATGGAGGAGTGTCCTTTCAGATGGAGGCCGGGCTTCCTGCTGCTTATACGTTGGCAAAAAGGCAGTCCGTTTACAGTATGGAGGCTGCTTCCCAAGGGGGATGGCTGCTCAGGACATACGAAGGTGAAATGAAATGTATTCTGATCAGTGCCGGGGGGCAGACTGCGGAGATTACGGAATTGGCGGGAAATGTCGGGGCATCCATCTGTTATGGCGGAGGATATTTTTATGCCTGGAGAGAGGATGAAATCCTGCGGGTGGATCCGGAGACAGGGGAGACGGTTTTCCTGATGGAGCAGAGCAGCATGCCCTGCCATATGGCGGCGGATAAGGAAAGGCTGTACATACTCTATCCCGGGGAGGGACTGCGGATCTATGACCTGGGCAAGGGAGAAATGGCGGCGCGGCAGGACGAGGTACTGTCGGAATTCCTGGCGGGAGAGGCTCAGTATACCCAGGGGCCGGCGGGCTCATCCGTTGTACTGTATCCCCTGGAAGACGGCGTATATGCCCTGACACGCAGCGGATTGTACTGGCACAGCCTGTACGGGGAAGAAGTGGAGCTCGTGATCGACGGAAGTATGTACAGAATCGGAGGAGGGAGCGGAAATTATATCGGACTTGCCGTGCTGGAAGGGGAGGAAAGACCGGAGTTTCTGATCTGCTATGCGGACGGGAAATTCATGCGGTATGCCTGGGATGGGGATATTCCCGCTGTGCCGGAGAAGTCTCTGCGTGTCTACAGTGTCTATGAGGACAGCCAGGTGAGGCAGGGGGTAATCGCGTTTCGGGAGAAATATCCGGAAATATCCGTGAAATATGAAGTCGGCATCAACGGCAGCTATGGGATGACGCAGGAGGATGCACTGAAGAATCTGGCCACGGAATTGGCGGCAGGCCGGGGGCCGGATATCCTGGTGATGGACAATATTCCCTACGGCTCCTATGTGGAAAAAGGCGTTTTGATGGATCTGGGAGAACTCAGGCAGGGGATGTCGGATGAAGAATATTTTACTTCTATTATAGGCGGGACCGGGATGGGAGATGGGTTGTATATGATGCCGGTTTCCTTTGTGATTCCCGTGCTGGCGGGAGCGCCGGAAGAAATACAGGGGATAGAGAGTCTTACCGAACTGGGGGATTTGATGGAAAAAGCGGGGAATGCAGGCACAGGGGCCGTAATTGGAGTGGTCAATGAGGAGGAAATCCTGGGGCTTCTTGCACAGTCCTCCATGGGAGCATGGATATCGCAGGAGGGAGAACTGAATCCGGAGGCCATTGAAGAATTCCTGACCCAGGCGAAGCGGATTTTCGAATTACAAAAGGGTGTTCCGGAGGAATTGCGTCATTTATTCGTAGGGCGCCCCCAGGATGAGACCATATTGAAGAGGAGGTTCGGAGAGCTTGGGATAGGGGAGATAACGATAGCTGCCTATAATAGATTTACCATTTTTCCTGAATCCCCCTTCTACGGAGGGTATCTTGGCGGAAAAACAGATGATTTCAACGGCTACTTAAACTATGAGGGGAGTTCCTGGAGCATGCTGCCCGGGCAGAACTACGGCGCCTGTATGCCGGTAAGCCTCCTGGCGGTAAATGCGTCCGCCGAAGCAAAGGAAGAGAGCCGTCTCTTTATGGAATATATGCTTTCGGAAGAGTTTCAGAAGGAGAGTGAACTGGCAGGATTCCCTGTAAACCGGAAAGCGTATTTCGGAAAGCAGAAGAAGCCGGAAATGTATAGGGAGTCGCCTCAAACGATTTGGCGGGAAGACGGAGGGATTATAGAAATAGAGGTATCCTGGCCCACGGAAGAAGAATGGAAGGAGCTGGACAGGGCAATAGAGTCTGTTAAGAAGGTCAATCTCTGCGACAATAAAGTATATGAAATCGTGATTTCTCAGGGAAGAAAAATTCTGGAGGAGAATCTAAGCGTGGAGGAAGGCATGGAGGAAATAGAAAAGCAGTTGAAACTGTATCTTTCGGAATAAGCTTCCTTTATTCTGTAAAGCGGAGGAAAGAACCATAGAGGTGGGCTGCAATGACTGGCGGTGCTGTGCGGCGGCATCTGCCCGGCACGGACCGAAGTGGGATATAGACCAATGGGGCAGATGGAAATTCAGGCAGGACAAATGTGGGGATTCACTTCGTACTATACTGCATAACGCTGAATAATGCCTGATGCAATGATGCGATTGAACCAGTCAGCGTTATGCAGTCTGGTTTCACGGCAAGTGAAATCGTTAAGCAGTATAATTTGGAAACAGGGAAGGAAACAGGAGAAATGGAAAAGCTCCGTTGGGCAGAGAAGAGGGAACAAAAAAAGAACCGGAAGCCGGCGATCTCCGGCAGGAACCGGAAGCAGAGGCAGGCAGCAGCCTGCTTCCTGCTTCCCGGCCTGGCGGGAGTGTCGATATTTGTGCTGATTCCCTTCGGAAATGTGTTCGTCTCCTCCTTCCGGACCTCCCTGACCAGGCAGTTTGTGGGAATTTCAAATTATCTGTCCATTTTCCGGAATACTGCCTTCCGCCTGGCGGCGGGCAACACGGTCCGGTTCATCGCCCTGGGCGTGCCGCTGCTGCTGGTCATCAGCCTGCTCCTGGCGCTGATGATCAACGCCAGTCCCAAATGGGATAAATATAAATACCTCTATCTCCTGCCCATGGCAATCCCGGCGGCCACCATGGTGCTGGTATGGCGGATACTGTTCGCCCGCCAGGGCTTTCTGAACCGCCTGCTGGAGACCCATGTGGATTTCCTGGGGGAGGGCAGCGCCTTCTATATTGTGCTGGGAAGCTATCTGTGGAAGAATCTGGGCTACACCCTGGTGCTGTGGCTGGCGGGGCTGAAGGCAGTGCCCGGGGACATGCTGGACGCCGCCAGGGTGGACGGGGCGGGGAAGCTGGTCAGTTTCCTGCGGGTGACCCTTCCCAACCTGAAAGGAAGCATGTATACAATCCTGGTGGTGTCCCTGCTGAATTCCTTCAAAATCTTCCGGGAGGTGTACCTGGTGGGCGGAGCCTATCCCCAGGAGGGGATCTACATGCTGCAGCATATTTTCAACAACTGGTATACCAACCTGGACTTCGACAAGATGGCCGCCGGGGCCGTGATGTCCGCTGTGGTGCTGGGGGGAATCAGCCTGATCCTGCAGAGGCTGTGGGACAGGGAGGACTGACGGGCTGCGGCAGGAACTAATGTATGATAATTCTTTCTACAATGGAAGCAGCGAATGGCAGCTTACGGAGATTTCCAGACCGCTTTCAGGGAGATTTGAAATGGATGAGATAAAGCTGAGAAAAATCTGGCATAGGGGAACAAAACTGCTGCAGCTGACGGCAGTGCTGGTGCTCGGGCTTCTGATCTGCCTGCCCGTGCTTCTGCTTTTCTTCGGATCCCTGGCGGACAGCATCGAGTGGACGGAGCGGATGCGCCCCCTGCTTGGGAACACGGAGGGGTACATCAGCTGGAAATGGATTCCGGATTACCCTACCCTGGAGAATTTCAGGGAGCTGCTGTTCCTGACGCCGGAATTCCTGGCGCTGTTCTGGAATTCGATGAAGCTTTCGGCCTGCATCCTGGCAGGGCAGCTGCTGGTGGGGGTCCCCAGCGCCTGGTGTTTTGCTGTATATGACTTTAAGGGGAAAAATATCCTTTTTTCGGTGTATGTGATCCTGATGCTGCTTCCCTTTCAGGTAACCATGCTGGCGAGATACCTGGTGCTGAACGGAATGGGCCTGCTAGACACCCACGCGGCGGTGATCCTGCCGGCCGTGTTCTCCACCTTTCCGGTATTCCTGGTATACCGGGGGTTCCGGGGAATCCCCAGAGAGCTGTACGAGGTGGCCCGGATCGATGGGGCCGGGGAATGGATGATTTTCCGCAGGATAGGGCTGCCCCTGGCGGAGGGGAGCGTCATGGCGGCTTTCGTGCTGGGATTTTTCGAGGTGTGGAACCTGATGGAGGAGCCTTTGGCCTTCTTAAAGGATATGTCCCTGTGGCCCCTGTCGCTGTACCTGCCGGAAATCGGGGCGGACAGGGCCGGGAGGGCCTGCGCGGCATCGGTGCTGACCCTGGCGGTGTCGCTGCAGATCTTCGGCGTGTTCCGGGACTCCCTGGAGCAGGGGATCGTGTCGTCGGCGCTGAAGGGATGAGTGTGAGAAGAATTTCTAAGGCGCCAAAGTACGCCGCATAAGAAAGAATTTCTGCTGTATGTGCCGCCGGAAGCGGTATGACGGAAAGTGTGCATCGAGTGTAAGAAGTTTATGCTGAAGGCGGTTCGGCAGGAGAGGGGCATTCAGGATAGAAATGACGGGGACGGGCAGAAGGTTCGGAAGGAAGGGAAGGACAGGATGAAGCTGACAAAGGGAAAGAAAATCGCATTGACATGTTTTGCCGCGTTTCTGGGATTTATGGCAGTGTGTACGGTAGCAGCCAAGGGGATCTACGCTTCCGGCCTGCCCCAGGTGTCCACGGCAAGGCCTTACAGCGGAAGCCTGACCCATGTGATCAAGGTGAGCGGAACGGTGATGCAGGGACAGGAATACGGAGTTTATGTGGAGCCCGGCCTGCGGGTGGACACCATAAGCGTTGGGAAAGGGGATACATTTCAGAAGGACGCCCCTTTGTTCCGCATTGCCCCCGGGGATCTGGCGGACATCATTGCACAACGGCGGCTGGAGATTTCGAAGCTGGAGGTGCAGCTGTCGGAAGAGATAAAGGAGGAGAGCCGGGAGAGGAAGGACAGACAGCAGGCGGCGGAGCGGGCCTGGGAGGATTATGACAGGGAGGGTGTGCTTGCGGATGCGAAGATTCAGGAATGCCGACAGGCGTATGAGGCGGCCCAGAGGGCGCTGGTTCTGTACAACCAGTACCTGGAAAATGCCTCCCGGCCTGCGGAGAGCGGGGAGGCATCTGCTCCGACGGAGGATAGCGGAACAGGGACCATCCCACCCGAAGAAAGCAGAACAGAGTCCACTCCGTCCGGAGAAGGCGAAGGGGAGTCTGTTCTATCAGAGGAAAGCGGAACGGAATCCTCCTCCCCCGGGGAGACAGGAACGGATCCGGAGTCCGGGGCCGGTGCGGCGGACCCGTCCCGGGAGGCAGACGTCGTGCCGGATACTGATTCGTCCGCAGAAAATGGAACGGAATCCTCCGTCCCCGGGGAGACAGGAACGGATCCGGAGTCCGGGGCCGGTGCGGCGGACCCGTCCCGGGAGGCAGACGTCGTGCCGGATGCTGATTCGTCCGTAGATAATAAAACGAAATCCCGACAAGCCAGAAACGGCAGGATGGACTATGGCGGGCAGCCGGAGGGGACTGGAACAGAACAAAACGAAAGCGGCGGAGAGAATGCCGGCGGGAATGCGGCAGAAAGCGGAAAAGGCATGCTGCACGAAGTAGCTGACGCAGCCGCGGATCCGGAGGACCAGTACAACAAGGAGGAAAAGCGCCGGCAGCTGGAGCAGAATGTGATAGCGGCGGCCCAGGCTCTTGCGGAGGCGGAGCGGCAGAAGGAAGACCGCCTGCAGACGGCGGCCCGGGCAGCGGAGGACGCGGAGGCGGCCATAGAAGCGGCCAATGCGGCAGTGAACACCCTGGCGCTGGAGATCACATACCAGAAGGAGAGCCTGCAGAGCCTGGAGGAGCTTCTGGCTGCGGACGGCTGGGTGTACGCCCAGGCCCCCGGCCGCGTGACCGACAGCCGCCTGGAGGTGGGGGAGAGGACCCAGGACAGGGCCTGCCTGCTCTATGCGTTGGACGAAGGGGAGCGGATTATCAGTGCGGTCCTTGACGAAGACCAGGCGGAGCGGGTTTCCTCGGGAACCCAGTTTGACATGAAGGCTGCCATGTCCGACGGGAGCAGGATTACCGGGACGGCGCAGGTGGATTATGTGGAGAAGGGAGCAGACGGGATGTTTTATGCCAGGCTGTCCTTTGACCGGCCGGAGATCTCCATCGGGCAGACAGTGGAACTCAGCTGCAGGATGCAGACGGAAAATTACACCGTCTGTGTCCCTGTGAATTGTATTTATACCGAGGATATAATGGGTGCATTCTATGTATATATAGCGGAAGAACGGCAGGGCATCCTGGGGACGGAGTGGAAGGTGAGGAAGGTATTTGTCCGGATTCTGGACCAGAACGATACCGCTGCGGCCATTCAGAGCATGGAGCTTACCGCGGAGAGCCGCATCGTAACCGGTGCCAACAAACCTCTTGCGGACGGGGACACGGTAAGGATTGTGCTGTAGAACCGGCAGGCCCCGCAGTTAATTGTCTGGCAATCTTGCGAATATCGGTTGAAATCTTCCCGGTGGGTATGTATAATCTATTATAGAACCCAAGACCGGATTCTATAATCAGAATTCTATAATGGAATCCAAGGTCGGATTCTATTATCAAAATTCTGTAATAGAATCCGGTTCATGGAGTCCGGAGAAGGAATAGCTGTTTGACACAGCAAATTTCCCAGGCGGCGAGGGCCGGAGACGGTCTACGGGTTCCGCGCAGGATGGGGACACAAGGAGGACAGGAAGGTGAAGGAATTGCTGAATTTTATTGAGGAAATGAGCTTCGTCCGGGTGGCCGGAAGCCAGGAGGAGAGAAGAGCCGGGGAGCTGATCATGAGAGAGGTCAACCTGGCCGCGGAGGAAGCGGGGCGAGAGGATATCCGGGGGGAATACATGCCCTTTGGGATTCCGTATGCGGAAGTGGCAAAATGCTCGGTGCAGGCGGCGGGCCGGGAGATTTACTGCACTCCTTTTCTGCGTTCGGGCAATATTGACGCAGAGTGCGATCTGGTGTATCTGGAGGATGCTTCCGAGATCAATTTTGCCGTAAAGGGGGATCTGGAAGGCAAGGCGGTTCTGTTGAATAAACCCACAGATGAGGAGACTTACAAGCGCCTGGTGGAGCATAAGGTTGCAGCGTTTCTGGTGATGCAGGGGAAATATTACCTTTCCGGGGAGGAGGTTTCCCTGTATCCCAAGAGACTGCGGGAGCATCTGAGCAGGAACGGACTGATTCCCGGATTCACGATCCCTTCGGCGGAGGCGCTGCGGCTGGTTCAGGAGGGGGTGGATAAGGTACACCTGACACTGGAACAGGAGGATACGGAACCGGAGAGCCGGAATATATCGGCTGTGATCGAGGGAACCGACCGGAAGGAGGAAAGCATTGTGCTTACGGCACATTACGATTCCGTTCCCGTGGGCACCGGTTCCTGGGACAATGCCACCGGCGCAGCGGCGCTTCTGGCAATCTTCAAGCATTTTGCGGCGCATCCCGCCAGACGGACGCTGCGGTTCCTCTGGTGCGGCAGCGAGGAACAGGGGCTTCTGGGATCGAAGGCCTATGTGGAGCAGAACAAAGAAATGCTGGATAAGTTTGTATTCTGCTTTAACTTTGATATGTGCGGGACGGCCCTGGGGGCAAATAAGATCTGCGTGACGGGTGAGAAGGAGCTGCAGACCTTCGTGGAGCAGTATTGTAAAATATCTGGATATCCCGCGGTGATCGGGGTGGGAGTCCATTCCAGCGACTCCGCTCCTTTCTGCGATAATGAAATCCCTGCGCTGGGATTGGGCAGAGAGACTTCCACGGCGGAGATACATACCATCCACGATCTGATTCCCACGCTCAGCGAAAAGGCCATTCAGGAAAATGTGGAATTTGCGGTTCGGATCATCGGGGATGTGGCAAACGCGGCGGTGATTCCCGTAAAGAAGGGAATGCCTGAAGAGACTAAGAAAGAGCTGGATAAGTATTTCCACCGGGAAGAAAAGAAAAAGGAAGAAGAACGGGAAAACAAGTAAATATTTCAAAAGCATCCAGGGGCGCAACAGGCTTCGGGGCCGGAAGGCATATCCGTGGAAACGGCGGAGTTCGCCGCGTTCTTTGGACAGATGCGCTGGCAGGCAATCCTCGGGCTGCCGTCCTCCACATGGATGATGCCGCACTTGACAAAGCGATGCTTTTCCAGCAGATGCTGCATGATGAGATTGTCCGCATGGGTGTCGATTCTGATATTGGGGTGCAGAGATGCACAGAAAGCAAGACATGAGCCAAAGAGGCCTCTTACGGTGCCATTGCCGGCAAGCCGGTGGATGGTGCCGTAGGGGGCTTCATTCAGCCAATGCCCCTGTTCTATTCTGGCATAGGTAGGGTCATCGCCCATAATGAAAGAAAACACGCCGCAGATCCGCCCGCCCTCTTCCATTACATAGCTTGCTTCGGCCTGGATATCCTGGGACAGCGCCGCGGCGGAGGGCCTGTCATCGCCCCATTGCAGGGGATTGCCGTTTTGCCGCATCTGTTCTCTCGCATATGCGTATATTTGCTGAATCTCCGGGAAATCTTCCCATGTTGTCTTTCGGATTGTCATTGTCGTCTCCCCTTTCCGGATTTATCCCTGCGGTGCTTCAAGATTGATTATACCTGCCCTGGCGTTTCGAATCAAGAGGTACCTTTTTTGAAAAGCGGAACGCAGTCTGTGCTGTCTTCATCAAAGCGGTTGACTCGGCTTCCAAAAGCGGATATACTTTATTTAGAAATGCTGCGGCAGGGGGAAATAAGGGTATTCCAAAAGGGTGGACAGTATGGCGAGAACGGTCGGTATCGGGAATCAGGATTTCGAGATCATCCGAAGCAGGAATTATTTCTATATAGACAAGACGGATTTTATAAAAGAATGGTGGGAGAGCGGCGACAACGTTACGTTGATTACGCGCCCAAGGCGCTTTGGGAAGACGTTGAACATGAGTATGCTGGAAAAGTTTTTTTCCGTGGAGCATGCGGGAAAGGGAAGCCTTTTTGAAGGGCTGTCCATATGGCGGGAAAAAGAATACCGGGACCTGCAGGGCAGCTATCCGGTTCTGCTCCTCAGCTTTGCGCTTGTAAAGGAAAGCTCTTTTCCGGAAGCGAGGAAAAGTATCTGCCGGATTATTGAGGAGCAGTATAATAAGCATGATTTTCTCCTGGAGGGCGACCTTCTCAATTCCAAGGAAAAAGTATTTTACCAGAGGGTATCCGAAGAGATGTCGGACAGCATTGCCGCGGCGTCCCTGCGTTCTCTCTGCGATTTCCTTGGCAGGTATTATGGGAAAAGAGTGCTTCTTTTTCTGGATGAATATGATACGCCCATGCAGGAGGCATATGTCAACGGCTATTGGGAAGAGATGGTGCTGTTTACCAGAAGTCTTTTTAATGCCGCGTTCAAAACAAACCCATATCTGGAACGGGCAGTGATGACAGGCATCACCAGAATCAGCAGGGAGTCCATTTTTTCCGATCTGAATAATCTGGAAGTAGTGACGACCACGTCAGAAAAATATGCAGACTGCTTTGGATTTACAGAGGATGAAGTCTTTGCGGCGTTGGAGGAATTCGGCCTTTGGGACTTAAGAGAGAAGGTAAAGAGCTGGTATGACGGATTTACATTTGGAAAGAGACGGGATATCTATAATCCATGGTCCATTATCAATTTCCTTGACAAAGGAAAGGTGGGGGCATACTGGGCCAATACCAGCGCCAACAGCCTTGTGGGGAAGCTGATACGGGAAGGAAGTCCGGATGTGAAGAAAACCTTCGAACAGCTGATGCGGGGAGAAGCAATTCGGATGGAGATCGACGAGCAGATTATTTATGACCAGTTATCCACAAGGAAAAACGCTGTCTGGAGCCTTCTGCTTGCCTGCGGCTATCTAAAGGTAAAGAATTTTTATGCATATGATACGGAATATGGAGAATGGAAGGAAGAATATGAACTGGAGTTGACGAATTTTGAAGTCCGGACTATGTTCCGCAGTATGGTGCGGGGATGGTTTGACGCGGCAGTGTCCGATTACAGCGATTTTATCAAAGGGTTGCTGAACGGTGATTTAAAGGCAATGAATCTATACATGAATCGTGTGGCTGCAGAAATGTTTGGCAGCTTCGATTCCGGGACGAAACCTTCCGAAAAGGCGCCAGAGCGTTTTTACCATGGATTTGTACTGGGACTGTTGGTAGAACTGGCGGATAAGTATGTCATTACATCAAACCGCGAAAGTGGATTCGGCCGATATGATGTGATGCTGGAGCCAAGGAGTTTGCAGGGAGTCATGGAATATGATGCGATAATCATAGAATTCAAAGTCCAGGAACAGGAGGAGAAGGAGCTTTCGGATACAGTACGGAATGCTCTGCGGCAGATAGAGGAGAAAAATTACCAGGCAAATCTGGCCGCGAAGGGAATTTCGGAAGACCGCATCCGAAAATACGGATTTGCGTTCTGCGGGAAAAAGGTCATGATTGGGAAGTGATATACAAATTGAGTAGGGGAAAGTCTTTCCCCTACTCGCGCGCTGGGAACCCGTCGGCTTCTGCTGGTATTTTTCTTTTGGGAGCCCGTATGCATAAGGAACAGCCTCCGTGAATCCATCACGGAGGCTGTCCGGCGTAATACTCATCCGAAAAGCCTCTCCCAGAGGGAGCGGTCCAGCTCTATGGGAATCTCATAGAGGACTTCGTAGCTGTCGTCGAGAACCTTGCCGTGGGAGTCGGATTTCTTGTGGCTGCGGGTGACCTTCAGGACCAGCCGGCCGTTCATTGCCGCCGGCTTTGTAAACCAATAACCGCCGGTATCGCGGTCTGTATCAGGATAGACGCTGTAATCATTGCCCAGCTCATCGGACAGGAGGAAGGCATACTCATCGCCCAGGTGTCCGATGGTATCGCAATCAATAAACAATGTCACATAGAGGGCGGACTCCCGGATCCTGTCCAGCCGGATGCTGTGCCCCTGGAATTCATAGGTTCTGCCGATCTCCCACTCTCTCCCCGGAAAGCATGCCTTCGGCGTAAAGCTGCCGGAGAAGCCCTCTCCGTCCCTGGCATAGAGCAGCCGGACGTTCAGTTCCCTGCCCACCAGATCCTGGCCCTTTACGCCCTCCAGATCAATGCAGTAAAGCAGGGTCACCTCCATGGGATCTTCCTCCGCGCTGTCCGAATTGAGCTGCTGTGTATGCAGACTCTTCGTATATTCCGACTGGCAGATTACATGGTCCCCCTCCGTAATATAAAAGAACCAGGGCAGGAAATATGTGTGGAAAGAGCCGTCCCTGGCCTCCTCAAGGCCGCTCCAGTTGAAGGTATAGCTTAACAAAAGATGGTCCTCCTCCAAAACGGCGCTGTTCAGCGTTCCCGTCAGCCCTTCGCATTCCTGGGCATCGCCTATGGGAAGAGCATATTCCGACTGAATTTTATCGAAATTCTGGACAATAACATCCTGCTCATGGGCCAGATTGGTCAGGAAATGCCCGATGGCCGGAACCGCCGCCAGGCTGGCCATGCCGAAGAGCATTCCCAGAGCTGCGGCAAGGGCAATGGTAAACCGTATTTTCGGGCGTCTGCGCCTGCGGGCGGTCTGCAGCCGGGCCTCCATATATTCCCGGATGTAGGACTCATCCACGTCCCCCATGGCATCCAGCAGAGCATCCCTTTTTTCGTTTCTCTCAGTTGTGCCGCTCATAGAAACAGCCCCCTTTCTTCCAACTGCCTTTTCAGCTTCTTTCGCATCCTGGAAAGCCGGATATTGACGGCGTTCCTGCTGATTCCGTTGTGCTCCGCAAGGGATTCTATGGACTCCAGGGCAAAATATCGGCCTATGAAGAGCAGCCTGTCCTCAGCGGATAGTTCTGCGAGAAAGCCGTTGATAGCTTCTCTCAGCAAGCCGGAATCCGCGTTTGAGGCGGCCGTGTCCGGGATACAGTCCTCAAGCTCGTCCAATGCCACCGTATAGACGCCCCCGCCCCGCTTTTTGGCTGTCAGGCGGCGGATCCGGTCGATGGAACGCCGCCTGGTCAAAACCATGGCGTAGGACGCAACGGATACGGGCTGCTTTGGGGGGATGGTATTCCAGATATCCAACAGGGCGTCGTTTACGCATTCCTCTGCATCCTGAGCCGTGGGAAGGAGCCGCCCCGCAAAACTCCGCAGCAGCCTGCCGTACCGCTGTGTAATTTCACCCAGAGCAGCTTCCCTGCGCTCCAGAAGCAGCTTGATGATTTCGGCATCCTCCATACACTCTCCCTCCTCTTACTCCAACTGTTTTTTCTCGTTCGAGTACTTTATTTTAAGTAAAATGGCCGGAACCGGAACTGTAATCGGTACAGTATAAGCGCTTTTGTCCGGTATGCTATTGCAGAATCCAGTTTTATGTCGTATGTTCTTCAGTCAAATATTCGTTGAGCTGGAATCCCTGTCGGCTCCGCCCTGCAGGCGCATTGATTCAATAGCATGCTCTGATTATGGCTTCTGTCAGATATATCGCAAAAAAGGTTCGATACTTTCAGGAAAAAGGAAAAATTTTTAAATTCCGTCCGGCAGCACATTCCGTTTCAGGCTGGTGTAGGCCAGCAGGATATAGACGGCATAGACCAGGAAGAAGATGCCAAGTGCGATTCCCGCAATGGCGGCGGGACTGTGGACCCCAACCATCACGCCCGGCTCCGGCAATTTCGCCAGATTCAGAAGGAAGGGCACTCCCATAAGCACCGGAGGGATTGCCGGCATGGCGTAATAGATGGCGAACTGCCGCCTCAGGGCTCCCGCCATCTCCCGGCGGTCCATTCCCAGCTTCCGGAGCAGGGCGAACTGCCGGCGGTAGCGCTCCGACTCGGCAAGCTGCTGGATGGTGAGAATGGTGGCTGCGGTCATGGTCAGGGCCAGCGCCAGATAATACAGGGGAAAGACCGTGAGGGCGGTTTGGGCCGCCACCTCCGCCTTCTCGTTGGCCCTGGTATGGATGGCGTCCCAGCCCATGGGGTTGGTGCGGCTCTCGCTTTGATTGATGGCGCTCAGGGCCTGATACTGCTCTTCGCTGACCGGATTCACCGTCTTTGCCGCATAGGCCTGATGATGGACGGGCTGATTTATGACCGCCTCGTCCGGCACCACCAGAAGGTAACGGTTGCCGTTTCCCGTGGAATATTGCTGCAAGAAATGCTCGGTGCGGATGCCGCCGGGAGTCAGGGCGACGCCTCCCATGGTAAGTGTCCGGTCATACTGCCGCAGAGCTTTTTCCAGATAGTTTATGCAGTGAATGAGATACTGCCCGGGCTCCGGCCGCGCCTCCGGGTAGCCCGCAATGGCGCGCAGGGCGGCGTAATCGCTGTATTTCATTACCATATCCTGCTCGATACCGTAATGATAGAATTTCACATTAAGATCCAGATAGTCGATGATATCGGTATCCACGCCGCAGTAAACCGGATACAGCAGGGAGTCCTCCACGGGAATATTGTCTTCCACATACTCCAGATAAGGCTCAAAGCTCTGCTGTTCGTCGTCGATCCCGATAAAAAGGTCGAAACAGGCGTTGGGGGCCGAACGGCCCTGGTAGAGCCCCTGGAAAACCAGCCCCGTGCCCTCGGATATGAGGGTGGCGGTAAAAATCAGGGAGACAGTGGCCATGAGGATTCCCATGGTGGCCAGCTTGGCGGTCAGGCTGCGGAAGACGAGGAGATTCTGCCCCCGGTATTTTCGTGCGGGATTTCTGTCAAAAAAGGCTGGAACCCCGGAGGCGAAGCTGAGGAAAAAGCCGTATAGAAAGAGGATAATACATCCTGCGCCTGCAAGGCCCAGGGACAGATTGCCTGCCATCAGCAGAGCGGTGCCCAAAACGCCCAATAGAATGGAGGCAATGAAGATCAAGCGCCGTTTTCTGCCGGTGCGAACCGCCTTTTCCTCGTTGCGCCTGTCCAGATAGAGAAGGTCATGGATGTTCGCCTTGCGGATATATTTGCGGCTTTTCCGCAGGGCGTACAGGTAGATCAGGAGGAAGTAAAGGGCTGTCAGTCCCGTTGCCGGCAGGGAGAATCCGAAGGAAAAGCGGTAAGCCATGCCGAACAGCGTCAGCACGATGGCCCGGAACGCCTGATAGAGCATGCCGCCCAGAAGGATCCCCAGAACCAGGGCGCAGCCGCCCACGGCCAGATTTTCCAGGAAGAACAGCCGGGCTACCTGCCGGCTTTCCAGACCGATGAGCAGATAAGTGCCCAGCTCCCGGCTGCGGCGGGAGAGCATGAACCTGGTAGAATAGGACACCAGCCAGCCGAAGACGCATACCACCACCGCGCTGGCCAGCACGATCACCAGGGGAAGCGTGGCCATGCTCTGAGACAGGGCCCGGATCTCCGTGGAAAATACCAGCCCGTTGAAGGCGTAAAGCAGGGCGGCGGCCAGCACCACGGTGACGAAATAGACCAGATAATCCCGGGCCTGCCGGCGGGCGTTGCGAAGAGAGAGTTTAGATAACGTCACTGATATCACCTCCCAACACGGCCAGTACATCCAGAATTTCATGATAGAATACCGCCCGGCTCCGGCCGCCCCTGAGCAGTTCGTTGAAAACCCTGCCGTCCTTGAGAAAGAGCACCCGTCCGGCGTAGCCGGCGCTGTAAGCGTCATGAGTGACCATCAGGATGGTGGCGCCCATGTCCCGGTTCATGGCGGTCATGATTTCCAGCAGATTTTTGGATGCTTTGGAATCCAGGGCCCCGGTGGGCTCGTCGGCCAGAAGAAGAGTCTGCCCGGCGATCATGGCCCGGGCGCAGGCCGCCCGCTGCTTCTGCCCGCCGGATACCTGCCATGGGAATTTCCCCAGAATATCGCTGATTCCCAGCTTTCCGGCGGTCTCCTCCACCCGGCGCTGTACCCTGCGGGGGTCTTCATGATTCAGAGCCAGCGCCAGCCCGATGTTCTCCTCGATGGTCAGGGTATCCAGCAGATTAAAGTCCTGGAACACAAATCCAAGGCGCTCCCGGCGGAACTTCGCCAGCTCCGTCTCGGACAGTTCGGTTATGCTGACTCCGTCCAGCAGGATGCTCCCTGCGCTGATGGAATCGATGGTGGAGATACAGTTGAGCAGGGTGGTCTTGCCGCTGCCCGACGCCCCCATGATCGCCACAAACTCCCCGTCCTCCACTTCGAAACTCACCCGGTCCAGGGCTTTTGTGACATGATTCCCGCTTCCGTAATATTTTTCGATATTTTGTACCTGCAGCATTTGTTTACCTCCTATTCCAGTTCCGTCTCTGCACTACGGTGCCCTTATAGGGGAATGAAATTTCATTCCGGGCACCTTCGTTCCGAGACTGTTACAAAATTTCCTATTGACATTTCTTAGCTGGACTCTTTTTCAGATAATAGCCTGTTCCTTTTGGATGACAGTCTATTTCTTTCGGATGCCAGCTTTCTCTTACCGGCTGATGGTTTTCCCTTTCAGTCAATAGTTCCCTGCTGAATTGACCGCATCAAGGGTGTGCACCATATGCTTTACATTTTATATCGGGAGGGCGGCAGATGGTATCGAATTGATATGGAGTTTGCTTACATTTTTGTAAGATTGGAAAGAAGCATTCACATATTCGGAAATTCTTTGGCGGGAAAGGCCAGGATTGCCTCGGTTCCCGAGCCTTCTTCTTCAGAGGTAATGCGCAGATCCAGCTCCAGGAAGACGGCCAGCTTTTTGCACAGATACAGCCCCATTCCGGTGGAACCGCCCCGGGTGCGTCCGTTGGTGCCGGTGTAGCCCCGCTGGTAGACGCGGGGAAGTTTGTGGGCCGGTATGCCGATGCCGTTATTCCGGACGCTCAGCAGGATCTGCTTTCCCAGGGGTCTGGCAGATATGGTGATGACCGGATCCTCCCTCCGGTAGCGGGCGGCGTTCTGGAGAAGCTGCCCCAGGATGAATTCGGCCCATTTTTCATCGGTGTGGACAGAACGGTTTAACCCTTCCGTTTCCACCCGGACCCCGTTTTGGATTGATTTTTTTCATATGGTATTCTCTCGTCCCTCTTTACCGCGGATTATGTCCGCAACCTGTCCGTTTCCTCAGGCTTGTTTTCGCCTGAGCCTGATTCCAGGCCTCAGGCGCTTAACAACGAAATCTTGCACAAAATGGCAAAAATTTGGTTCCGGTTTATCCGGGTTAGGATTTGGGCGGAAAGGCACAGGCGCATACAGATGCATTTGCCTTCTCCCTGAGTGTATTTTACCACAGCAGAATAATGCGATCAACAGCAGACTTTATCCTGCATATTTTTTGTAATCATATTTGTTTTGGCCCAAAACTGCATATAATATAGCTTACCGGAAGCACTCTCTTCGCTTCCGGTAAAAGGTGTGCTCTTTGCGCCGTATTCGATTAATGGAAGCTACATTTGCTTCCTGCTAATATGGTTTCCATGTTTTTTAATCTTTATGGCAATATTTTTACGGGACCGGAGATGACTTCCCTGGCTACATACAGAACACTGTCAGGCCGGGCGTCCATGGTCCATTTGACCAGGGTCATTTCCCCGCATTGGATTTCGATGCAGGTAATGCAGCGGGGATGGACACAGCTGCCCGTATTATAATAGTAAGAAGGCTCCTCCGGAAGCACAGGGCGGTGGGTATGCCCTGTGACCAGAATGTGATGGCTGGATTCGGCCCAGCTGCGCAGGCTTTCCTCGCATTTTTCCTTTACTTCATAATTCTTGGCGGCGCTGGTGGGGTCCAGGAAACCAAGATTTTCCAGAGGGCTCCAGAAATACCGGACCAGAAAGCGTGCCAGGGGCCAGAGGGTGGAATTGAGGAAGCTGGCCTGGTGGCCGTGGGTCAGGTACAGGGATTTCTCCGGCATGGACGGGGACTGCAGAATCAGAGCCTCCAGGAAGGCGGGATTCTTTTTCCGGACGATATTGTGATTACCGTAGAGAAGGTACAGCCTGCCTCTTTCCTCAAAGCGTGCAAAGAGGCAGTAGACATCCTCATGGATCTCGGTGATATTGCGCAGCTTCCGATTTTCCCACAGTTCTTCCCCATCTCCCAGTTCGATATAGGTGAAGCCGTTCCGATAATAATGATTCAATGCCGCATAGTACAGGTGTTGATTTTTCAGAAAATTATCGGAGGAGGTGCCCACTCCCCTGTGGCAGTCGCTTATGAGAACATATTTGGAGCATTTGCGAAAAGGCAGAACCGGAGCCTGGGAGAAAGCCCGGTTCAGCCGTCTGGAGGTACTCATTCTTCTTCTCCGTGCTCCCCGGAGGGACCGCATCCATGGCAGGAGTCAGGTTTCCCGGAGGGACCGCATCCCTGGCAGGAGTCAGGTCCCCCGGAGGGACCGCATTCCTGCCAGGAGTCAGATTCCCTGGAGGGACTGCATCTCTGGCAGGGGTCAAGTTTCCCGGAGGGACCGCATCCCTGGCAGGAGTCAAGCTCCCGGCGGGAATCACGGTCTTGGCAGGAATCACAGCTCCGGAGCTGCTTCGGCCTGCATCTGCGGCAGCATTTCGGACGATGACAGCCGTTTTTCTTATGGCAGTGTCTGTGGAAACGGCGCAGGCGCATCAGCTTCCGGAAGCAGGGAGGAAGGTAATAGTAGAGAAAAAGGATACGGTCTTCCGTGCAGACAAAGGGCCTGGTGATCCACACGAAGAGCCTGCAGTATATCCGGTTCAGCCATTGGGACAGCCGGCGGTGAAAGCGGGTCAGAGGACCGTAATGTTCCGGCATGGGCCGGTGGAAGGTGAAGGACAGGCAGAGATTCTGCACCGCGATCTGCTCCGCCGGATAGCCTGCCTGGCACAGCCCTTTTCGGAAAGCTCTCAGCATTTCCGGGTCATAAAAGCAGATGCCTGCCTTCAGACACAGATCGGAAGGGCGGGAGAATATACCCGGCAAAAATGCAGTCAGCCACCAGTGCTTCTCGGAGAGCCGGACGCTGGAATCATTTTTCAGGTATAATTCCAGAGAGCAGGGCAGCATTTCTTCTTCTCCTGCGGCTTCGAAAAGCGCCGTCTTATATTCCGCGCGGGTCAATATTGTGTCGGCATGATAGATACCGATTTCCGCACCGGTGTTGATGCCGTACTGCCCCTTCCAGAATTCGATCAGCCATGTTCTGCCACGATAGTCAAAGTACACGGGAAGGGCGTCGAATACCATCTGGAAGCGGGGTGCCATATAGTCATAAAGCCATGTGTAACCGGCGGCTTTCTGCCAGGCGTCCACGGTTGAGGAGAAGAAACCGCAGCAGCAGTGCCAGGCATAGCCGAACGGCGCGGCCAATTCCTCCAGGAGAGAGCATTTCCTGCATTTCTCCATACAGCGTATTTTGCGGATGATCTTTTTCCTGCGGAAATGACAGAAAAGCATGCCCAGGAGGGCAAGTAACAGTAAGATAAACAGAGCGACATACATAATGTGTAACCTATAATCCTATGTGGTTTTGCTCCATTATATGTCGTTACCGGAAAGGAGGTTACGAGCATTCCCTCATTATTGAAATTTTCAGATTTTCCTGCTATAATTTTAATAATCGGATGTGTCCGGCGCAGGGAATCCGGGAATGGAATTGCGCAACTATAACATAAAGAGGTGCTGTGAAAATGAATCTATTAAAAAAACAAAAACTTGCGGTGAGAATCAGTATTTTGACTTCGGCAATCACAATAGCAGGTTTGCTTTTGCTGTGGAGCATTGTATCCTACAGCGCATCTGCTACGGTGAAGGCAAATATTACCAATCAGATGACGGATGCGGTGGAAGCCCGCGCCGCTATCATTAATGATTATGTGACTTCGGCGGAGGAATATATGACTGCGTTTGCGCTTGGTGATGAGGTGCGTAACCTTCTGCGCGATCCGGAGAATCCGGAGCAGATCCGGCGGGCGCAGCAATACACGGAGGATTTTGCCGCAGTGAAAGGTGTTTTTGAAGGCCTGTATATTGCCACACCGGAAACCCATGTACGGACACATACCTCGCAGGGGGCTGTGGGCATGGTGACCCGTCAGGGGGATGCTCTGGCGCCCTTTCAGCAGACGATTCTGGCCGAGCCCCGGCTGACTAATCTCGGCATCATGAAATCACCCGGCACGGGAGCCATGATACTGTCCATGTACTATCCCATCTTTGAAGGAGAAGAATGTATCGGCTATGTGGGGGCCGGCGTGTATGCGGGCAATTTGATGGATGCCCTGCTGGAACTGGAGCTGCAGGGACTTCCCAACAGCGAATATGTGTTTATCAATGCGCAGACGGGTGTTTACCTCTATCATGAGAACAGTGAACTGCTCAATACCGAAACCACCGACGAAGGATATCTGGAAATCATGAGGCGTGTACAGGCGGAGGGGAGCTCCCGGCCTGGTACCTATACCTACCAGGATGAGAACGGAGTCAGGCAGATGGTGGTTTATCAGTATCTTCAGGACAGAGACTGGATTTTTATGGTGCGGGACAATACCGCAGAAGTTTTTGCCGCGGTGGAATCCACCAGGTTTCAGATGGGGCTTGTCTGTATTGCCGTTACGCTGCTGATCATCCTGTGCCTGATTCTGATGATGTACAGGGTGGGCCGGAGCCTTGTGACAGTGGAAAAGGCCATCGGACGGCTGGGCAGACTGGAATTGAATGCGGACCGGGATCTTGCGCCTCTGTACAGGCGGGGCGATGAAATCGGCGTGATTGCCAGAACCACCCATACCATGTGCGATCATCTGCGCCAGACCATTGACGATATCGGGCGCATCCTCGGGGAGATGGCCGGCGGCAATATCGCAGTGAACGTGGCGCAGAATGAGTCCTATTACATAGGGGATTTTCAGGTGCTGGCACAGAGCCTGCAGACTATCCGCACCAATCTGCTCCAGCTGACCAGAAACATTGTTCAGGTTTCCGGTCATGTGACGGAAGGGGCGGAAAACGTGTCTCAGAGCGCGGTAAGCCTGTCCCGGGGCACGGCGGCCCAGGCAGATTCCGTCACGCATCTGACGGAAAGCGTGAGCAATATTACAGACCAGATTCACCTGAGTACCGATAACTGTGTTGCGGCGCAGGAGCTGGTAGACCAGGCTGCCAGGTATACTTCGGAGGCCGACGATAAAATGACCCAGCTTACTGCAGCCATGAACCATGTGGCCCATTCCTCGGATGAGATTGAGAAAATTATCAAAGCGATAGAGGATATCGCTTTTCAGACTAATATACTTGCTATCAATGCTGCCGTGGAGGCGGCCCGGGCAGGGGAGGCGGGAAAGGGCTTTGCCGTCGTGGCGGAGGAGGTGCGTTCCCTGGCAGCGAAATCCTCGGAAGCGGCAAAGACCACAGCCGATTTGATCAATCAGTCCATCAAGGATGTGCGGACGGGTGCGGATGCCACCGGGCAGGCCGCGGATATTATGCGCGTCATTGATCAGTGCACCAGTTCCATCAAAGGGAAAATGCATGAGATAGCCGCCGCCAGTGCGCAGCAGTCCGGTATGATTTCGGACGTAAGCACGGGAATCGAAGAAATATCACAGGTAGTGCAGAGCAACTCTGCAGTTGTGGATCAGAGCGTGGACATTTCCCGGGAAATGTCGGATCAGGCCAGACAGTTGAACGAGCTGATCGGACGCTTCCAAATTGAGGATTAAGCAGATATGGTAAAGCCCGTGAGCCTTTGACGGAGGGGTATGGAAAGCCCGGTCCGCCAAAGGCTTTATTATATCAGAATCCTGCAAACGGGATTCTTTTTTTCAGGTCAATGAGTCAGACAGAGGTTATAAAGCCGATTTCAGCAGCCTGTTCGGAAATGGGTCTGCCGTTGGGGCGCCAAAGAATACCAATTGGGCAGTGCATCTTGATTTTGAAAATTCCTTCGATTAAGATGAGATAAGAACAGGATACGACAGGTTGAAAGAACGGGTACGAAAAAGGCAAGGCAGCAGGAAGCGGATACGGGGGGAGCGGTCGATGCCCAGGATCGGAATACTATGTGACCGGGATGAGGAGAAGAAAACCATCCGATATATTTTGGAATTATCAGCTGCCAGAGAGGGGATTGACTGCTCCGTATGCGGCATTGACATGGAACAGGGGTGGCGCAGCGGGGATTTGTCCTGTGCAGTATTGTCCTGCGGGAACAGGGAGACTGCCTTCGGATATGCCAGGAGGCTGTGGCGGCAGGAACCGTCCCTGCTTATTGTCTTTGTGGCGCATAAAGCGGAGGATATTTTTGCGGCTCTGGGAATGCCTTTTTTCCATACGGTGAGATATCTTGAGCTGGAGCAGGACCTGAAGGCAGCGCTGCGAAAACTGGGAAGGATCAGGATTTCGGCGCCGGGGCGGGTGGGATTTACCGGAAACGGACAGACGATGCTGATACCCTGCCGGGAGATATTTTACCTGGACAGCGAGCGTCATGAGATACGGCTTCATCTGGGGGAAGGGGTGCTTCTGGTAAAGGAAACCCTGGCTCAATGCGAGGATAAGCTGCGGGGCAGGGGCTTTGTCCGAACGGACAGGAGCTTTCTGGTGAATATGTATCATATCCGCTGCCTGGAGCGGGAAAACCTGCTGCTGGACAATGGGGAGCGCCTGTATGTGAGCCGCAGGAGATATCCGGAGGTGAAGCTTGCTTTTGAGAATTATATCCGGCACCTGGATTTTATCTGAAGCCGGCAGGAGACAGGGATCCTGCCGATGCTGGAAGTCCGGCAGCTTAATGCCGGAGGAGAAGAAAAAGAGGGGAGCGGAAGGGGACAGATACTATGATTACAGTGGAGCATTTGAGAAAAGAATTTACCTATTATAAGAAAATGACAGGAATTCGGGGATCCCTTCATAATCTGTTTCACAGGGAGGCCCTGACGAAGGAGGCGGTCAGGGATATTTCCTTTTCCGTGGAAAAGGGGGAGATGATCGGCTTCCTGGGGCCCAATGGGGCGGGGAAGACTACCACTCTGAAAATGCTCTCCGGTATTCTGTATCCCACAGGGGGGCGGATTGAGGTGGACGGGTTCATTCCCTGGGAGAGGAAGGATGAGTTTAAGCGCCGTATTTCCATTGTCATGGGGCAGAAGAATCAGCTCTGGTGGGATCTGCCCGCCAGCGACAGCTTTTATCTGAACAAATGTATCTTCGGAGTGGACGACGGCGCTTACCGGGATATTGTGACGGAGCTGTCGGAAATGCTGGAGGTGAAGGAGCTGCTGAATGTGCAGGTGCGGCGTCTTTCTCTGGGAGAGCGGATGAAGATGGAGATTCTTGCGGCGCTGATTCACCGGCCGGATATTCTGTTCCTTGATGAACCCACTATCGGCCTGGATATTCTTTCCCAGAAGAAGATAAGGGAGTTCCTGAAAATATGCAATGAGCAGTGGAAAACTACGGTTATCATTACAAGCCATTATATGGCAGATATCGAGGCCTTATGTGACAGGACTGTCATTATCAACCAGGGACAACTGGTGTATGACGGGAAGCTGGGGGAAGTCAATCAGCTGCTGGGGAAAAGGAAGCTGCTGACCGTGAAAACCTCGGCCACGGTGGAGACGGGACAATGGGAAGCATATGCACCGGTGCGGGAAGCGAGCGACGCAGGAGCGGTTCTGGAGGTTCCACAGGAGAAGGTACAGGAGGTTTTGACCGCAATTCTATCCGGTCTGCCGGTGGAGGATTTTACGGTGACGGAGATTCCCATCGAGGAGAGCATTGCCTGGTTTTACCGGAAGGAGGTGGTGACGCCGTGAGCAGTTATCGCTGTGTGTTTGTGATGGGGGTGGAGCAGGCACTGGAATATCGCATGAGCTTTTTCCTCAGCATGCTAAGCGCGGCTTTTCCTATAGTGATCCAGACCACTATGTGGAATTATCTGTACAGACACTCGGATGCGGCCGCCGTTTTCGGGTATCAGCAGGGTGAGATTCTGTTGTACACCCTGCTGGCTACTATTGTGTCCCAGCTGGGGGGGACGGGGTTCGAATGGGAGATGAACAGCGACATTAAGATGGGCGGACTGAATAAATATCTGATCCGGCCGGTGGAGTACAAGGGGTATCAGTTTTTCCGGTTTCTGGGGCAGAAGATTCCCAGACTCATGGTGATCGGGCCGGTGATGACGGTGATTATCGGCGGAGCCGTCTGGCAGGGGCTGCCGGTCTCACCGGGCAGGGTACTGGTATTTCTGGGAAGTCTGATATTGGGGGCGATATTGAATTTCTCCATCTTTTATTGTATCGGCCTGCTGGCCTTCTGGCTGACGGATGTGGATAAGCTCTTCGGCACCATCAGCATTGTGCTCACCGTGGTCAGCGGAGGTGTGTTCCCTCTGGATATCTTCGGAGGGCTGGTGGAGATTCTGGTGAACCTTGCTCCTTTCGGTTATACCACCCAGTTTCCGGTGAATATTATCAACGGAAGGTTCGGATGGGAGCGCATGGGAGTAGGGTTCGTCTTCCAGACAGGGTGGATTCTGGTGTTCGTCTGCCTGGGGGAGGCTATGTGGAGACGCGGCATCCGGCGGTATGCTGCGGTTGGGGGATGAAACAAGATTATTTTGCGGCAGAAAAGAGGAGGACGTATGACAAAAATCAGACGATATTGTAAGCTCATGGGCGTTTTTGCCAAATATTCGCTGATGTCCGCGCTGGAGTACCGCATTAATTTCGTGACAGGTATGACGGTGGAGATGGGATGGATGGTCATCAAGCTGATGTATGTGGCCATTATCTATAAGGCTGGGACGAATATCGGGATCCTGACGCCGGACCATATTTTGCTGTTTATCGGTACCTATGTGCTGATGACAGGGATATATATGCTGTATTTCGGAAATTTCTGCTCGATTCCGGGTATGGTGCAGCAGGGGGAGTTGGATCTGTATCTGGTAAAGCCGGTGTCCCTGCAGTTTCTTGTGACCATGCGCCGGCTGGAATTTGCGTATCTGCTGCCGAATCTGGCGGCAGGTGTGTTCATGATTGTAACCGGATGGCGGTTGGCCGGTCTTCCGGTCAGCGCTGCGTCCATAGCCGGATTTCTTTTTTACCTGGCCTGCGGATGTCTGCTGACCTACAGCCTGTTCCTGGTTCCCTATATTCTGGGCTTCTGGATTATTTCCGTGGGGGGAATTTCGGACATCAGCAATGCGCTGTGGGATTTCAACAATATGCCCTCCATGATTTACGGAAAGTGGTTTCGGCGGGTCGGGACTTATATTCTGCCGATTTTTGTGATTACGAATTTCCCCGGACTGTTCCTGATGGGAGAGCTGTCCCCTTTCTCCTGTGTCTGGGGTGCGGCGGCGCCGGTGCTGTTCTTCGTGCTGGTCCGAATTTTCTGGAAGATTTCCCTAAAGAGGTACAGCAGCGCCAGCTCCTGATTGGATTTCCCGACAAACTCATCTGATGTTACGGTAGATTATAAGATACAAATCTGGTATAATTCACTTTACACAGTTCTGTACCCTAACCCGGACAAAGCCGGAACCAAAAATTTTGCCAAAATGCGTAGAAATTCGTTTTTAAGCGCCTGAATGAGTGAATGAGATTTGATATCGTTACGGCTTAAACCTTATCGCATGAAATAAAGGTCTGCATATCAGCGGGATACAATGCCGGGACGATACAGCTGCACGCCTGATTCCAGGCGCCGGGGTTCAAATGAACAGACAGGAGGTATTCACATTGATTTATTACGATGACGGGAAAATACTGGTGCGTGACATGAGGGAAACGGACGCGCAGCAGTTTAGAGACGGGGAAGTGGCGCAGGGGTGGCTGAATTCGGACATCGGGAAATATCAGATGCGGCTGGCAGATCAGAGGGCCGGCAGGTCCATATCGCTTACAGCGGAATACCTTGGAAACCCGGCGGGCTATATCAATGTATATCCCGACGCCCGGGCGGGCGCCTTCGGGGGAAAAGGCTATCCGGAAATCGTAGATTTCGGCGTATTGGAAAAGTACCAGCGCCTGGGGATCGGAAGCCGGCTGATGGATACTGCGGAAGAAATTGCAGGACGCTTCGCGGATGTGGTATACCTGGGCGTGGGGCTTCACAGCGGATATGGGAGCGCCCAGAGAATGTATGTAAAGCGGGGCTATGTTCCGGACGGAAGCGGCGTCTGGTACAATGATGCCGTATGCGCGCAATATGCCGACTGCCGCAACAATGACGATCTGGTACTGTATCTTTCAAAGCGGTTGAGGAAGAGGGACAGGGAGGCAATTCAGATAGAAACGGAGCGAATGATTCTTCGCAGCTTTCTGCCGGAGGATGCCGCCGGGCTGTATGAAATCCTGGGCGACGAAGAAGTGATGGAGTACAGTGAGCCTGCATACGATTTAGCGAAGACAAAAAACTTCCTGAATACTTTCTGCATCGGCCGGGAGGGCGCCCTGGCGGCTGTCCACAGAGACAGCGGTCGGCTGATCGGCTATATTCTGTGTAGGGAAGAGGAGGCGGGCGTGTACGAGATGGGATGGTTTTTCCATAGAGAGTTCTGGCGGCAGGGCTATGCCTTCGAGTCCTGCAGAGCCGTGGCCGGTTATCTTTTCGGAGAGCGGAAGGCCCATAAGATCTTTGCGGAAACCATCGACACTGTAAAGTCCCCGGGATTGATGCGGAAGCTGGGAATGCGCCGGGAGGGGATACAGCGGAGCCAGGTTCGGGATCGGTCCGGGAACTGGGCGGACATGCATATATACGGACTGCTTTCGGAGGAGTGGCAGGGATATTTTGCCGGCGGGGAGGAGCTTGAAGACTTTAAGTGAAGACGGATGAAAGTGCAGATATATGCATGTATCGGATCCCCGAGTGCTTTCCGACCACCATGGAGAAGGAGGTGTTCTTCGCCGGAGCGAAGCCGGATTTGTTGGCCACATACAGAGAGCAGGAAGGACTTCGGCACCCCGTTTTGATCAGGTCATAGTCCGCGGAACGGAAGCCGTCGCCGGAGCACTCCGCTATGGAAGAGAAACCGTAGACGCCGTTTTCATAGACCCTGGCGCTGGTGCCGGAGTTCTCCATCCTGGCATTGCCGGCAGGGCTGCCCTGAATCAGGGACACCTGCCTGCTGCGGCTCTTCTGTTCACGCAGCTCGGTGTGCACGCCGGGGGAAAAGAGGGATTTCTCTGGAAACCCTGTAATATACTTATGATTACAGGTATCCCTTGGAGAACCCTGCAATCATGGTTCCATTATAACAGGTATTTTCAGTTTGTACATCTAAATTATATATGTATATGCCGGATTCAGGCTGAAGTATCGCGGCTGCAACTTTATGCCGGAAAGCGCATGTGAAATCCCCGCTTCAAATAAGGATGGAAGGGGCGGAAAATATGTGCTATACTGTATTACGGAATTGACCGGGGGAGAGAATCCTGATACGGCATGTGATAACGGATATATTAATAAATGGAACAGGGAATTGACGGGTAGACTTGAGAAAATGATTTGATGGAATTCTGAGGGAAACGATTTGGAGGAAAATATGAAATCTGTAAAATATTATGATATTGGTCTGAATCTGTTTTGCAGGCAGTTTCCGGAACCGGAGAGGATCATCGAAAAAGCCTGGGAGAATGAGGTATGCTGCATCCTTACCGGAACGGACAGCAAAGAGAACCGGAAGATAGATGACTTTGTAAAAAATCATGCTGCCTTTGGGACGGCAGGAATCCATCCGCACAATGCCGACAGGGCCGCACAGGAGGATTTCCAGGCCATGGAGCGGATGCTGACCCATAACCGCAGAATCGTGGCAGTAGGGGAATGTGGACTGGATTACGACAGGATGTTCTCTTCCAGGGAGAACCAGATACGATGCCTGGAAAAACATATAGTCCTGGCGGAAAAGCTGGACAAGCCGCTGTTTCTTCATGAGAGGGGCGCCGCCGGTGACTTTATAAAGAGATTCCGGAACCATCCGGATATCTGTGCAAAGTCGGTGGTACACTGCTTTACGGGCGACAAAGCCACTCTGGATCGATACCTTTCCATGGGGTTCTCCATAGGTATTACGGGCTGGATCTGCGATGACCGTCGCGGGGGAGAGCTGCGGGACGCCGTGTCCCTGATCCCGCTGGACAGAATTCTGGTGGAGACGGATGCTCCCTATCTGACCCCGAAGAATGTTCCGGGCCTTGACAGGACGAATGTACCTCAGAATATCAGATATGTGGTAAGGGACCTGGCCAGGTACATGAAAGTGCCGGAGGATGTGCTGGCAGAAAACGCCAGAAAAAATACGGAGCGTATTTTTGGGATCAACGATTAAATGTCTGCCCGGCTTCGGAGGAAACTATGTTCAGAACCGAAGCCGGGCAGAATTCCCGGACGAAGAAATCAGCGCAGGAAATCAGTTTATACGCCGCTTCGTTTCCTTTCCGGCAGGTCGTACATACCGAAGGAAAGCTCTTCCCCGATGCGGGGAATGATCAGCATTCCGGGCAGTTCCTCGTGGCGGACCGCAAAGGGCGGTTGGGAGGAAGGTCTGATGGTATAGTCCGGCAGCAACAGCGGTAAATTTGAATTTTTCATGTCTGAATCTCCTTTCGATAATTTCGGGCGGCAGGGATAATGCTCTTTGAATCTCCGCTTTGCCGTGTGAAGACGGCTTTTGACGGTACCGAGGGGTATCTTCAGCTTTGCGGCGATATCCGCCTGGGACATTTCTTCCCAGAAATACAGGTATAAAATCTGCTTCTCCCGATCGCCCAGCATGCGGAGGGTTTCCGCGGCGGCATGGGGCTGCGTGATTCCGCAGCCGCCGTAGCAGAGCCTGCTTTCACTGATTTCGTCTATGGAAATTTCCCAGAGCTTTGCTCTTTTGCGGAAATAATCATTGCATTTATGCCGGGCAATGCCCAGAATTCATGCCTTGAAATTTGCCTCGTTTTTCAGGGACGGGAATTGCCGGAAGGCGGCCAGCAGGGATTCCTGCAGCACATCCTCCGCATCAGCCCGGGACGGCAGGCGAAATCTCACAAACCGCTCAATATTCGCAGGATTCTGCCGAAGCAGTTCCTCAAAATCCATGGGGCATTCTCTCCTTTCCGTTTTTTCTGAAATGCATTTCATATCTATAGTCGCAGAAAAGAGGCAAAAGGTTCAGAAAAATCTATATTTAGTATATCGTTTTATGGAAGTGAAAATAAAAGAGGGAGATGGACTATGTCCGCAGCCTGGGTAAAAACCGGTTGCTTTTGTGTGATTTTTACAGGCAGACTCATAGATTTATGGTAGAAAAAGAATCGCAGAGATGATATAATCGGGGAAATGACATAATTCCGGAATAAATTTCAGAAGACATTCGGAAAGAAATCCTGAGCAAAATGATCAGAAAAGGTTCCGGAAGGAGCCGAAGAAGATATTCGGAAAGAGATCCTGAGCGAAATTCCGAATGAAAGGCCGCAGGCCGAAAGGAAACGAAGAGAGAACGGGGAGCGGGAGAGGATACAGACTATGAGATATCAGATCAGACACGCGCTGGTGCAGTACGGCGCGGATACCATATTGGAGGACGTGAATTTTGAGATCCGGGACAGCGAGAAAATCGCGGTGATCGGGCGCAACGGCTGCGGCAAGACCACCCTGATGAAGCTGATCAACGGGGACATTCATATGAACAACCTGGACAGCGACGAGGAATGCGGCATCACCATGGCGGGAAAGCAGAGCATCGGTTTCCTGCACCAGATCAGCTTCCCGGAGGGCGGAATCTCCGTGGAGGAGGAAATCAAGAAGGTTTTCGCGCCCATTTTTGCCTGCGAAGCCAGGATGAAGGAGATCGAGGAGCTGCTGCAGGCGGGCCAGGACGGAAGGCTCCTGCACGAGTACGACGACCTGCAGAAGCAGATGGAAGCCCTCCGGGGCTACACCTGGAGGCAGGATATGGAAATCATGTTCCAGCGCTTCGGCTTTGCCCTGGCGGATCTGGAGCGTCCCATCGGCAGCTTCTCCGGCGGCCAGCAGACCAAGGTGGCCTTTATCAAGCTGCTCCTAAGCAGACCGGATATCATGCTGCTGGACGAGCCCACCAACCATCTGGACCTCCCCACCATCGAGTGGTTGGAGGATTATCTGAAAAATTACGAGAAAGCCGTGGTCATTGTGTCCCATGACCGGATGTTCCTGGACCGGATCATCGACGTGACCTACGAGATCGAATACCACCGGATCAAGCGCTACCCGGGCAATTACACCGCCTTCCTGAAGCAGAAGGAGGAGGCGCTGGCCAAGCAGGAAAAGGATTATGAGGCCCAGCAGAAAGAAATCCAGCGCCTGACGGAGTGGATTGAAAAGTGGAAGAACACGCCCAGCAAGGTGGCGGCCACCCGTTCCAAGCGCATGGTCATCGAGCATATGGTGAAGATCGAAAAGCCCAGGCGCTTTGACACCAGGGCCTTCCGCGCCCTTTTTCAGCCCAGGACGGAGAGCTATACGGATGTGCTGACGGCCAAAAAGCTGGGAATCGGCTATACCGGGGAGCTCTGCCGGGTTTCTTTTGCGCTGCGCAAGGGAGATCGGCTGGCGATCATCGGGGAGAACGGCATCGGGAAATCCACCCTGTTAAAGACCCTCACCGGTCTCCTAAAGCCTCTGGGGGGCAGCTTTTCCTTTGGCCCCAATGTGGAATGGGGATATTTCGACCAGCAGGCGGCGGTGTCCCTCCAGGCAGATCCGCAGCAGACAGTGCTGGAGAATTTCTGGGAGGAATATCCCCGCCTGAACAGAGAGGAGGTCCGCGGCGCCCTGGGAAGCTTCCTCTTCTCCCAGGAGGAGGTGGAGAAGAAGATGGGGCAGCTCTCCGGCGGAGAGCGGGTGCGCCTTGCTCTGTGCAAAATGTTTCAGACCAGGCCCAACCTCCTGATCCTGGACGAGCCCACCAACCATATGGATATCATAGGGAAAGAGGCCCTGGAGCAGATGCTGGCCGCCTTCACCGGTACGGTGCTGTTCGTGTCCCATGACCGGTACTTTATCCGCCAGGTGGCCACGGGGATTCTGGAGTTCGAGGGGCAGGAGGTGACCCAGTACCCTTACGCCTATGAGGACTACCTGCACGAGAAGGAAAAGCGGATGACGCTCTTTGGCGGGAACGGAGCCGGGGGCAGTAACGGACAGGGGGGCAAGGGCAGAATCGGAAGCGGAGGCAAAGCCGGGAACGGGAACGCACAGGGGAGCGGATCCGGAAACGGAAATAGAAGCGGAGCTGGGAGCGAAAATGGAGCCGGAAGCGGGTCGGCCTCTGGGAAATCCGCACAGACCCAGGGAGCAGCCCCGGGAAACAGAGAAGGCGGCTCCGGCACACCCACCCTTGCGGACATCTTTGACAAGAAAACCTACTACAGCCCCGGAAAGATCAGATCCCGCCTCACCAGGCAGTTGGAGAAATACGAGCGCCTGCTCTCGGAGAGCGAAGAGCGCATGGCAGAGCTGAAGCTGCAGATGATGGATCCGGCCCTGGCCTCGGATTACGAGAAGCTCATGGAACTACAGAACGGGCTGGATGCGGAGGAGCAGACCCAGGAATCCCTCCTGGAACGGATGCTGGAGACGGAGACAGCGCTGCAGGAGCTTCCGTCTTAGCCCCTGGCTTTCCCCTATTTATCCCCATAATGGCCTCTGCAGTGGGCAATATAGAGCCGCCCGTTTTCCATATGGTAGACGAGGCGGTCTTTTTCATTGATGCGGCGGCTGTTCCGACCATATTTTTTCACTCATCGTCCACCTCAATCAGGTCATGGGCGACGCCTTTTCCGGCTCTCAGCTCCCGGACGGATTTCTTCACATAGGCCATGTTTTCCTCGGAAAAGAATGGATCGGCAGTCTGGGCGATCTCAAACGGGATGCGGTTTTCGCGTAAAACTGCTTTCACAAAAAGATTGATTGCGGTAGAAGTATTCAGGCCAACATTGGAGCAGAAAGAATCAAAACGGACCTTGTCTTTTTCGTCTACCCTTGCGGTTAAGGTTGCCAATGCCATAGATATCTCTCCTTTCATATTTGTTACCATTACAACACTATTGTATGCTAAAAACAAGCGAATGTATTACATGTGGGATGAATGGTTATACAAATTAACAAAAATTACTTTTTCTGCGGGTTTAGGAAAAGATTTCTCCCAATATCATTTATACAAGTTTTTTGGTTTTTCCATTGTTTGTTGATTTAACAAGAACCATATTTTTCTTGACCCTCCGTCCGGATACGGCTATAATGGAAGAAAACCTAAAATCAGCCGAAATAATTATAAAGGCGGTGCACTATGGAATACATCAACCGGCATATGGAAAGCTGCATTCTGGAATTAAGCAAATCATACTCCGCAATCCTGTTGACAGGCCCCCGGCAGGCGGGCAAAACAACCATGCTGCGGGAGCTGGCAGACAGGGAAAACATCGGACGGCAGTACGTGACGCTGGACGACCTCATGGAGCGTGACATGGCGAAGAACGACCCGGCCATGTTTCTGCAGCTTCACAAACCGCCGGTGCTTATCGATGAAGTGCAGTACGCCCCGGAACTGTTCACCTATGTGAAGATTCATATCGATCAATATCAAAACCCCGGCGATTTCTGGATGACCGGCTCGCAGATCTTCCGCCTCATGCAGGGCGTGCGGGAATCCCTGGCCGGGCGTGTGGCGCTGCTGCATATGTCGCCGCTGTCTCAGCGGGAGATGACGGGCGCTCCCTGCGTGCCGTTCACCACGGATATAGAACGCTTCCTTGCCGGGCGGGAACAGCTTCGGCCTGTCACCGTGCCAGAGCTGTTCGCCCGGCTGTGGCGGGGATCCATGCCGGGACTCATCAGCGGACGGACGCCGGACCGAAATGTCTTCTACTCATCCTACCTTTCCACCTATGTGGAGCGGGATGTTCGGGAACTCTCCGGCGGCGTGGACGCGCTGAAATTAAACCGCTTCGTCACTGCCGTCGCCGCCCGCTGCTCCCAGCTTCTGAATTACAAGGCGTTGGCCGACGATGCGGATATCGACATCCAGACTTCAAAGGCATGGATTCATATTCTGGAGACACTGGGGATCCTCTTTCTGCTGCATCCCTACTCCAACAACGTCCTGAAACGCACCATCAAAACGCCGAAGGTGTACTTCTACGATACAGGCCTGGTCTGTTACCTCACCCGGTGGTCCTCACCGGAGGTGACGGAAAGCGGCGCTATGAGCGGCGCGCTGCTGGAGAACTTTACCGTGTCGGAAATCATGAAGAGCTATCAGAATGCGGGGCTGGAGCCGTATCTCTATTTCTATCGCGACCGCGACGCCAAAGAGATCGACATCATCCTGGAGGGCGACGGCATGCTCTGCCCGCTGGAGATTAAAAAGACCGCCATGCCGGATAAGCGCCTAACCCGCGTCTTCGGAGTTCTCGACAAATCGCCCATTCGGCTGGGGACCGGCGCCATTCTCTGCATGGCGGACAAATTCGGCGCCTTTGACAGTGAGCATCTGATTGTTCCGATTTGGATGATATGAGTTATTTTAATAACGAAATGGAGGCGCCTGGTGGAAAGAAGAACAGCGAGAGCGATATTGATTGACGATGCCCCGGAATTCCATGGTATATTCCGGAAGGCATTGGAGACAGCGGCCACGGAGGCAGATTTCTCTGTGGATTTGGTATGCAGAAGCGGGCTGGAGGGCGATGCCCGGGAGATAGAAGATTTCGATATTTATTTCGTGGACATTGAGTTGGGGGAGGAATCAGGGATAGAACTGGCCCTGGATCTGCAGAGACGGAACTCCGGCAGGGAAATCATCTTTGTCAGCGCATATGAGAATTATGTATGGAAATCCATGCTGGTCAGGCCCCGGTTTTTTATCCGCAAGAGGGTGCTGGAAGCCGATCTGCAGGAGGTGACGGCATTCCTGAAGAAGCTGTGGGAGAAGAAATATGTCCGGGTGGAGGTTGCGCAGGTTGAGGTGTGTCCGCAGACGGTCCTATGGTGCGAAAGCAAGGAGCATTATGTGGACATCCATCAGGAAGACGGCAGTAGCATACTGCTTCGCACCAGTCTCCGGCAAGTGGAGAGCCTGTTTTCAGAGTTCCACTATATCAGGATACATAATCGCCGCATGGTGAATCTGGAATATGTAGAGCGCTTTAAGGGGAACCGGGTTACCTTAAAGGACGGAACGGTTTTGCAGGTAAGCAGAGCCTATCAGAAGAAGGTTCAGGAAGGCTTCAAAAGATGGTTTGAAAGAGTTTATTTACAGTTCTAAGAAGGGGAGAAGATATGACTGTTATGGAGGTGGGAGCAGATTTATTCGAGTCCGCTTTATATGTGATTTTTCTGGATTTGTTCCATACTCGCAGGCTGAAAGGGAGAAAGGCCTGTGCGTGTTCATTTGTGTGCTTTCTGCTGTTATCTGCGAATATCCTGGCCTCTGATATGGTGACGTTTTACAGCGGACTGCCCATTGCCATAGATTTGGTGATCACGATATGCTATGCAAGGCTGTGCCTGCATGGAACGATATGGGCGCAGCTGGGGAGCATCCTGCTGTATCAGATGGGATTGATCGGAGCGGCTGTCATGGTGATTGGCGGGCTGTCATTTGGTAAAGACATGGGCCTGCTGCTATGGATGGATGTGAATTCTTTGGAAAGAGCATTCATGCTGGCGGGAAATAAGGTTCTGTTGACGGTCTATGTGATCTTTCTGATCAGGCAGAAACGGCATTTTGAAGCCAGGCGTTCCAGAGAGGCATTCCTTGTACTGTTCCTGGTACCGATTGTCGTCATAACGCTGTCGGTTATCCTGCTTAAGCTCCTGTTTGAGATTTACTACGCGGATGAGCGGGGAGGGATGATTATGGGTATCATGGTCGGGATCGTATTTCTGCTTGCCGTGGTCATGTATCTTTATACCAGGGTGGTTCAAAAGGAACAGCAGGAACGGGAAAAAGAATATGCCATAACCATGGCGGAGGAACAGAAGCAGTCCTACCAGAACCTGTTCAGGCAGTATGAGGATATCCGCATAATGGAACACGACATGAAGAACAGGCTGCTGGGGATGAAGAACTATTTTGTTTCCGGGGAGATCGACAGGGGAGTGGAGAAGATAGATGAGCTGCTGGAGGTGTATGGGGCGAATGCGGCAGGATGGGTGAAAGGAGGATGCCCCTGGCAGACGGTGATCGAGTCGAAGCTGACGTACGCAAAGGAACAGGGAATCTCTGTGGAGAGCAGGGTAGAGAAGGGAGACTATAGCGCCGTCAACGATATAGATTTCTGCATCATTCTGGGGAATCTGCTGGACAATGCGGTGGAGGCGCAGGCAGGAGGAATGGATAAGCGGATCCGCCTCTATGTATCAGAAGACAAAGGGATGATCTATGTGCGGCTGGAGAACAACGTGCCGGAAGGAGCAGATATCCGGCTGTGGGGAACGGGCAAGAAGGATTCCGCACGGCATGGCTTCGGGATTCGGAGCGTGAGAGAGATCATCAAAAGGTATGAGGGAAGAATAGATTATGAAACGGGCGGCGGAAAAGTCGTGGCTACGGTTCTGCTGCAAATACCACCCTGAATATGACAGGGTGGTATTTTTACCAAACTTGTCAAAAAATGCAGAACTTGACATCGTTCTTTTCTTTTGGCAAAAGGACGGTTATGCTGTATATAAAGGAAGAAGGGGAAGCATTTTGACAGATAAAGCGGCGGAGTATATTGTTGACAGATTATGCCGCACAGGGCATATCGATAATAGGGAAAAGGCTGTCTATAAGGTTGGGTTTGATGTCATTATGGGGACATTTGTTAACGGGGCGGTCATTTTAGCGGCAGGGATTCTGCTGAAGGATGCAGCAGGTGCGTTCCTGTTTCTGATATGCTTCTGTACCACGAGGAACTATTGCGGGGGATATCATGCGAAGACCCGGCTGAAATGCCTGTTGACCATGCTGTCTGCGTTCTGCTGTGTCTCTGTGATGTCTGGAGTGCTCCTGCAGGTTCCGGGTGTCTGGAGATTGGGCTATGGGGCGGTGTCGGCGGCTTTAGGAGGTCTGCTGTTTGCGTTTGTTCCCGTGGCGGATATTACAAAGAGATATAATGTGGATGATGTGACAAGGAACCGGAAAAAGGCACTGCGGATTCTGGTCATGTGGTATGCTGCGGTTGGCATTGGTATATTTTGGAACCGCATGGCTGCGGCTGAAATCAGTATGACAATGAATGCAGTGGCAGTGATGATACTGGTAACAAGGCCATGGAAAAGAATGGATGGCAAAATTATAAAAACGAATGAAAAGGAGAGAAAGTCATGAAAAAGTTTTTTGCGGAAATGTTGGAGGTATTGCTGAGGGGAGTTTAGGGGGTTGGAAGATCTACGGTGCTGGCTATTTCCAGGTATTCGGCGTACCAGCCTGCGGAGGATGGAGAGATTTTTGAGGTGATTTACGGGGATAAGGAATAAGGGGAAGAAAAGAGGGTTTCCTTTTATGTTTGTGTTGATAAACATTTGGGTTACAGACGACAGAAAGAATATTTTTCCTCTGGGTCTGGCTTATGTTGCTGCATGTTATGAAAAATTTGGCAAAGTTAAAGTGTTTGATATGCATTATCTTAAAAATGTGGATGAGCTGATAGATTATTTTTATAAAAATGAAGTAAGGTTTGCCGGATTTAGCGTGTGCTCAAGTCATGAAAGTATGTCGCGCAGTTCTTATTTAGCAAAAACAATAAAACGTGTTTCTCCCAATACTATTGTTGGCATTGGAGGACCACATGCGACATATCAGGGGATTGATATTATCAGAAATCATTTAGAATTTGATGTTGCATTCGTCGGTGAGGGGGAATTGTCGGCAATGCAGTTTGCGAAGAATATAGTGGATGGTAAATCCAATTGCTATGAAGGGGTTAATAATATTTATTATCGTAATTCTGAGGGAGAAGTTGAGTCAGCAGAATACAGAAAGAATGATGTGTATATTCTACCTGCCCGTCATCTTTTTCCAACCTGTAAAGAATATACGGACAAGTTTAAACAAAGCCCGCCTGTTATTTGTATAGAGAGTACTCGCGGATGTGTGGGAAAGTGTAATTTTTGTGCTTTAAAACTTGATCAGATAAATGGATTTGTTAAAAAAAATCTTGATTTGTTTCATCAGGATTTAGTGTTAACGATAAATTCCCAAAAGTTGGGACAGGCAGACTTGTTTTTTGTTGACGCAGACTTTTTGATATCAAAAGAGCGGACAAAAAAGATTATAGATATAATAAAGAGCTGCCCTCAAGTAAGGTTTTATAGTATTTCCAGTTGTACAGATAGTGTGTTGAGATGCGGCGAAATTCTGGATGATTTATTTGATTCAGGATGCACTTATATAGAAATAGGCGTTGAGAGTTTTTCAGAGGAACAGATTAAACGATATAATAAACGTTCATCTGTTGAAAAAAGTATTGAAGCTATCGAATTACTGAAGAAAAAACAGGAAAAATATAAATTTTCATACCAGATCGATATCATTATGTTTGAACCTTTTGCCAGTTTGGAAGACATAAAAATAACCAATGGATTTTTACAGAAGTATACATATGCATCCTCGTCAAATGAACATAATTTTTTTCATATGATGGAGCTATTTCCTGGTACTAATTATCGAACAATGACAGAAACTGCGAAATTATGCATGGCTTCTTCTGAAATGGATATCCCATTCTGGAAATTCAGGGATAGCAGAGTCGCCGAATTGTATAGAGTTGTATCTTTATATAATAATAAAATTTTTACCTTGAAAAAGGCGCTTGAAAAGAAAATCGAAGAAAGAATTTGTAACTCGGGCAAATTGGATTGTTCAGATATTAGAAATTTGCGTATCTTGAAGACGATGACGTATAAGTGGTTTGATGAGATGGTGAATTCAAATAGTCATGAGCACTATATAAAAATATTTAAAAAATACTATGAGTTATACCAAAAAATAGAAAGGGGGTATCATCATGAAACGGAATAGAACTGGATAGTGATAAAGAAGATGAGAGGAACACAACTGCATATTCACTTAATTACAGAAAGGCGGATAATAATTATGAAAATCAGAGATGAAAGAAACGGGGATTTTATTTTTCAGGAATATGAAGATGGGAATGGGATTTTGCTTGATATAGAAAGCGGCTGTGTATATCTGTTAAATGCAACAGCGTTGCTTTTGTACAGGCTATGTGATGGAAGCAGGGAAAAGGCTGAAGTTTTTGAAGCATTTATGGGATGCATTGAAATAGGTGATGAAGACAATGATGGGAATGATATAGGAGCAGATTTCGACAGTATACTGAATGAATTTGAAGTGAATGATATTTTAGGGCGCGTTGTATGCCAGGAAGCCGATGAAACAGGTGTTGTATTAAGGCTAAAATATGTAAAACCTCTAATGGACATATTCCGGCTTGAAGATTTGCTGGAAGAGATTGAGGGAAGAAAAACAACAAGCGCACATTGTAGCCATTGTTATGGAACATTTGGGTAATGATTCATCTCGCCAGCGGCTTCGGTTAGCCATGTACATAGCCGAACACTGGCGAGATTATCAATTCTTATGAGGAAATGGAAATGTCTGAGTATCAGGGAAACATATTATATATAGAAAGAATAAAATTCGACAGTATTTATATGGAGATAACATCGAGATGTAATGGCCATTGTTTCTATTGTTATAATGATTCGAAAACTTCTGGAATTAATATGCCCTATTTAAAAGTGAAAGAAATAATGGAACAGGCATATGAGATTAATAATAATGTGTCATACACTTTTTCCGGAGGTGAACCGTTAATGCATCCTGATTTCGTTAAAATTATAGATCTAGGATGCAGTATGGGGTTAGATATTGCGATCGTAACGAATGGATGTTTGTTAAGAAATGTTAGCACAGTTGATAATTTGTATAAATGCAGCTTTCAGGTCACATTAGATTCAATAGATGAAAAAGTGCATGATTCAATGCGAGGTGTCGGATCTTTTGACAATATTAAAAATTTGCAGCGGTACTTGCCAAACAAAAATAATAAAGAGCGCATATTGCGTATTAATCTGACAAAGAAAAATCTAATGAATGTGCGGGAATTTACAGAATTTGCGTTAGATAATGACTATACGGTATTGTCGTTTGGTTTTCCGGTTGAACAGGGGAGGGCAAAAGAAAACAAAATCCTCTTAGACTTTGATAATAGAACGGATTGGGAAATATGCTTAAAAGTCATTCATGAAATAGAAGAATATACAGAGAAATATAAAAATAAAATAAAAATTGAAAGAAAAAATTGTTATCCAAGGATAAGATGTGAACTTACGGACAAAAAGAAACCTACGATGGCGTTAAGGATTACTCCTGATGGATATGTGTATCCTTGCTTGTATTTCTGCGATAAAATCAACAGTCTTGGAAATGTTAACGATGCCACTATATATGAAATATTAAAAGGCCAGCCTTTTCTCAATTTGATAAATTTGATTTTATATCGTGAGTCATATATCGAAAACTGTAAGAGCTGTATTTGGAATAAACATTGTTTCAAGGGATGTCCGGCTTTGGCTTACTCTAAATATGGTTCGTTTGATCACGAAATATTCTGCTCATTTATGAAGGGGTTGTTCGAAAGGATTATTAAAGAAAAGGGGATGTCAGAAATATAGTAATAATGGAGTTACAGATATGATAAGTATTATGTTGGACATTATAAAAGTAGGTAAAATAATTATCTTATCTAATGATTTGGACTTAATCCAAATAGTTAGAAAAATATATCCTTATTGTTCATGTGTAGGGCAAAATGAAAATAGTGATTGGATAATTACTGTATGTAAGGAGGATGGGGTGTATTGTGCGAAGTATAAGGCTTTTGTGTATGAAAAATTGTCTGTCAACGGTTTGTATTATTTTTTATATGAAATAATACAAGTCATTATTGAAGAGATAATGATTCAAAATGAATTAAATATTTTGCATGGATCTGTAATGGAAAGGAATGGGGAGGCTTTTATATTCTCCGCAAAAACAAATGGTGGAAAATCTACGTTAGTTTTCAATTTGAATTATTATGGATACAATTACATTTCGGACGATTACGCCGTTATAGATAATGATATTTGCAGCATAGTTCCTGTGCATTTGCCGATTAAACTGCGTACATTAATTCCAACTCCTGAAATTGCATCTGAAAATGTGATAGTGAGGGATTATAATCCTATAAGCATTGAAAACTATTATCTGGTCAGACCATTTTCTTTCAGTGAAAACAGATCATATAGATTGAGAGCTCTTTTTTTATTGAATCGAAATGATAAAGTTAGTTGCATTAATAAGCTGGACTACAAGGATTCCTATAAGAATATTATACTAAATTCTAAAGAACCAGATATGAAAGCAGTAAAACGAATTGCTTCTATATCATTGAACCTTATCAAACAGATAGATGTTTATGAGTTAAGCTATAAGGATACATTTCAATGTTGGAATATGCTCAAATCATTAAATAATTAAATATTTTAGTGAGTAAGTATAATATTTGAAGAGGAAAATGGGTGATGAATCATGAATAAGATAGCAAATGGTTTTGGACATCTGGAATTTAGGCCACGGGTACGTCTTACTGCATTTTGTAATAGAAGATGCAGTTATTGTTTTGCAAAGGACTATCTGTCTGAGAAAGACGTCCACAACGAAATAGATATAAATTCTATGGAGAAAATACTATGTAACTGTAGCAAAGAAAAAATACAATGTATTGGATGGCAGGGGGGTGAACCTACACTTCATACTAATATAGATTCAATTATTAAGCTACATGAGAAATACGGAATTAAAGCTATGGTATTTACGAATGGACTGATTAGAAGAGAAATAATAGAAAATATGTCAGGCATAGTTGAAGCGGTGTTGGTTAATTGCAATGAGCCAAATACATATCAAAATGAAGAATTGTCCCAACTGTTTGCTAATATAAAGTTGATGAAGGCGCTTTATGGAGAAGGGCGGGTTGCTATAGGAATTAATATTTATTCTGATAAAATGGATACATCTTTTATTTTGGACTATGCCATGAAAACCGGAATAAAAGAGGTTCGGATCGATATTACGAGGCCGTCGCCGTCTAATGGAAATGTATTTGTCGATTATGATAGTATAAAAAAGGTATTCAGCAAAGCAAAAGAGACACATAAGATATTACTGGGTGGCGGAGTGAAATATGCACACTTTGATTGCCCTTTTCCGTTGTGCGCAATATCCCGGGAAGATGCTGATTATTTATGGAATTATATGGATGGTGATTTAGGGTATGCCCAGTGCAGTACGGCATTGGATATTACTCCTGATTTCAATATCGCATCGTGCTTTTGCTCCATGCAGTTTAAAAATATAAATGTTGACAGGTTTGATTCGCTTACACATGCATGGCTGTTTATAAAGTATCTCGAAGATGAGATTAAGTGGTCGGTTTATACAAAAGATTCGTGTGTTGGATGCGAAAATAATATAAAGAAGGTATGTCAGGGAGGCTGTCTTGGGTATAAACCGGGTATCGATAAAGTGTTTAATGAAGAAAAGCTGTTTGATAAGTGTGAATTATTGAATAGAGCTGGAGATATTGCAAAATTATATGTTCTATATAAAAATCAGAACTATTTAGATAGTTATAATTTAGCAAATCAATATTTGCAAGATGAAAAGTATAAATATAATGATGCAGTTAAGGAGATTCAAATTCTTTCAGCGATTTACCTGAAGAAGTATAAAACATTTGAAAAAGAGATAATTAAGATGATAAAAGAATCCGTTTATCCATCTTTGGAAGCATACCTTTTTGCTTCCGCATTATATGATGATAGCCTGGACTTTTCAATTGAAATAGCAGAGCTGGGGTTACTTTTAGACGATACGAAAGCCAGGTATCATTTGCATTACCTTTTATACGAAGCGTTTAAACAGAAGGGTATGAAAGAGAAAGCTTATCGTCACTTTGCCAGCTACTATACGTATCTGCCAGACATGAAAAAACTTAAAATAGTGAAATAATCTTGAGAAGCGGGAGAAAAATCTATGTATACTCAGATTGTGTTAGAAAAAGTATATAGTAAATGTGTGGAAAGCTTAAAAGAATATATATTACAAGTAGCAGAATCAGGTGGCCTTACTCATAAACAGATGGAGAAGCTGATCATAGAATGTAGAATAGATTCTTTTCTTGGGGAAATATTTTTAAATAAAATTGATAAAGTGAGAATCGGCTGTCTGGATATTCTTCAACGTAATTACAATGAATTGTGTAGGGAAGAAATAAGGAAACTTGCAGATTGTGCTTATGAAAATGATATTAAATTGATAGTATTGAAAGGAGTTGTTTTTTCAGAACAGTATTATTATAGGCCTGAAAAGAGGAGAAGTGGTGATATTGATGTTTTTGTTGCGCCAGAGGACTTTGCTAAATTTGTTAATATATGTAAACAGAGAGGATATCGATTTGAGTATGGGGAAGAAATAGATGAATCTACTATAAAATGTTATGAAGGAGACTTTTGGAGGGATCAACATTTCAATGTAATTACTAAATCCATAAATAATACTGCAATAAACATAGACATTCACGTAGCTCTAATTCAATATCAATGGTTTGCGGGAAATTGTCATCTTATATATAAGGATTTTTGGGGTAGAAGTTCTGTTTCTCATATGGCCCCTTTGAATCATGTTTATGAGTTGGAAGTACACGATTTGATTATTTATTTAGGCCTTCATTTTTTACAGCATTTTTACTCCCAAATATGGGCAGGCTTTATCAAAGGGAAATATATATTAGGTACATATTTGAATCTTCTTGTGGATATTGCCAGCGTGCTGGTTGCCAGAAGCAGTGAAATTGAATGGGACTATTTCTGCAAATTATGCAATTCGTATCTGATTGATTATGAAATGGCGAATGTACTTACATTTACGAAGCAGATATTTGGTGAGATAGTTCCCCAATATGTTATTTTTGAGTTGGATAGGCAAGGCAAAAGCTATATAAAAGATCGTTTTTATTATTCTATATGCAGGTTTATGACCAAGAGAGATTTGGCATATTTATTAATTAATCCTGTTATATATTGGCTTAACGATTATGTAGATGCTGTGATAAAAGGTAAGGAGACATTATATTGTAAAAAAAATTTCGATATTCTTTCTTTTAAAGGGCAATATTGTTATGGTTCTCATTTTGTTGCATCAAAAATGGATTTTAAAGTTTTGCTGAAATGGAATGAAAGAAGTTTTTGTATTGAAATGGGAATAAAATATGCTGAACAATCTTTTACCGATCAAAGCGCTTGGGAGGGTTGTTTTCTGTCCGACAGAAATTTTATTGTAATAGGGATACATGGATTTGAACATAGAGATGAAACATTGTCTGTAAAAGCGTTTAACATATTTTACAAAAAGTTCAGTTCAGGAGTCGGGTTTTCATGTGACAATGAAGCTGTAAAAGTAATAGTGGTAGATGACAAAATTATCGTAAATGTACCGTGGATAATATTGGGCTTCACGCCGGATCCAGGTAAATCTTTGGGATTGAGTATTATATGGACTCATTATGACACAGAAACAAAATATGCCAGAGTTGGTTTATCAGGGAATCCGACATGGCACGATATAATGGGTATGTATAGAATCGGCTTATCAGAATGACCATGAAGGTGAGTCCATACATAAGAGACGGAGATATAATTGTCGATCTGTACTGGCAGGCTTTCATGCCGCAGGGTGGTAAGTCTCTTCATATATAGGTAGGCAGCAACATTCTGCATTAGGTTGGCGGAGGACAGGATATAGCCTTAGGTCATCAAAGGCTGGTTTAAGGCGGCGGATTGGATAATCTGGCTGCTTTTACACTGTCTGTCCGGTCAGAGGAAACCGCTTGTTGAATCGCTCAGTTCTGCTCTGAAGATTCTGCTTGTATCAATGGCGTTAGTCAAGCCTGCTTCGCACCGCTTGCGCGGCAAGGGCTTGACAAATACCATTGATACAAGCAAATATCACGTAAGCAGAACTAAGCTGGTTTCCGGCATTCGGAATGCCGGTTTCCAATTTGCCGGAATGGCGGTTTCCTCTGGCAAGAATATTCACGGATTTCAGTTCCGATTGTTTAAGCTCTCAGAGTATAATTCCCCGCAGCTCTGCTGCGGGGGGCATTCCGGTAACTGGACACTTTTCTTTCATGATCCAAAAGCCTTCTTCATAGGCATGCCTCCCTGTCACAGCGGGCGCACATGCTGAAAAAAGCGCCCGCGGAAACAGGGCGCTTTTTTCGTCTATCCTGCCGTTATGAGAGTAGCATCGGTGTACCTGTGTCCGAAGCATCACTGATAATTTTCTTAGAAACTACTTGGTGTATAACGGATTGTTACAATAATAACGGTTTTATGTGGTTCGTCAATCCGATAGACTATGGTAAAATTTTTGACAAATATCTGACGGTAGCCGCTGTTTGCAAAGGCTCCTGTCCGTCTGACAGCTCCCCGGTATGGCATTTCATCAAGACCAAGGATGGCGGCTTCCAATGAATCCGCCATTTTCTCGGCTGTTCCGATTTCTTTGAAGCTGTCGGCTATATGGTTGTAGATATTGTCAAGATCTCTGGACGCACGAGGCAGCATTTTTACTTTGTATTTATCCAAAGTGTCTCCTCCTTATTCCAGCCAAAGTTTCTTTAGCATCTAAGAGAATGGCTGTCTTTTCATACTCTTCTTCTGCTTCGGCAATCGCATTGTCCATAAGCTGTGTTTCGGCAATCTGCTCGTATGTTTCAATGCTCATAACTACCAAATCTCCGTAACCGTTTTTTGTGATAAAGATCGGTTCTTTGACCGCATGGCAGGCATCAGAGATTTCATTTGTATTTCTTAAATCCGTAATGGGTCTAATCTGTGGCATAAATCAAGCACCTCCCTTTTTGTACAATATTCTATCATAATTATGTACATTTTTCAAGGCGGCTGTTAATGAATATTTTGGTAAAAAAACTTAAAAATCCTATTGACTCTCACGTAACGTGATAGTTTAAAATGGAATCACACGGGAGGGAAAAGGATGCGGACAGTAAAGGAAGTAAGCAAAATCACAGGTATCAGTGTGCGCACACTGCACCACTATGATGCAATCGGACTTTTGAAACCCACGAAGGTAACCGAAGCAGGCTATCGAATGTATGACGATACAGCGCTTGGCCGTCTGCAGAGTATCTTATTGTTCCGGGAATTACAGTTCCCCTTAAAGCAAATCAGGGCAATTCTTGACAGCCCCGATTTTGACCCTGCGGAAGCCATTGCCCGGCAGATCGGGCTGCTGGAACTGCAGCGCAGGCGCATAGGGGAACTCATTGCCTTTGCCCGTGAAATACAAAGCAAAGGAGTGACCACCATGAATTTTGATGTGTTCGACAGGAAAGAGATGGAGAAATATAAGGAGGAAGTGGCGGCGAAATGGGGCAATACGAAGGCGTACCGGGAGTTTCAGCAGAAGGAGGCTGCCCGGGAGGAGGGCAGCTATGGCAGGATTGCGGAGGAGCTGATGGCAATGTTTTCGGAGCTGGGCGGATTAAAACAGCTGTCCCCCGATGCCGATGAGGTGCAGAAGAAAATCTCTGCACTGCAGAAATTTATAACTGATAACTACTATGAATGCACCGATGAAATCCTCAGCGGATTGGGGCAGATGTATGCGGAGGATGAGCGCTTCCGGAAGAATATTGACCGGGCAGGCGGGGAGGGTACCGCCGTGTTTGCCAGCCGGGCCATCGCCGTGTACTGCGCTCATTAAAATGCGATTTGCAACAACCGGAGAAAAGAAAGCATTTGAAAAGCTTCAATACAGACACTTATGGCTGAAACAGGCCGCCGGGTCATTTGATGAATGCGCCCGGCGGCCTGCAGCCCTTATTTTATTTGGATATAATTCTGTTGACTTGTGCATAATAGCAGCATATAATAGAAGTACAATAAACAGTACGGTTTTAAGTACAGAAGGAGGTGCGCTATGATTGCAACAAAACAGATGGATGTGAGAGCTAATATTAAAAAATATTTTGATATGGCATTTGACGGTGAACCAATAATTGTTTCCCGTAAGGAGAATAAAAATGTTGTTATAATATCTGAGACAGAATATAATGAATTGGCAAAAGCTAAAAAAAATGCGGAATATTTAGCGAAACTGAATAGAGCAGATGAACAGATAAAAAATGGACAGGTGGTAACAAAAACTATGGATGAGCTTCTGGCAATGGAGGAATAATTTATGAAAATCACTTTTGCAGAAGAGGGATGGAGTGAATATCTCTATTGGCAGACTCAGGATAAAAAGACAGTAAAAAAGATAAATCAGTTATTACAAAGTATAGGACGGGATGGGGCGCTACAAGGAATAGGTAAGCCAGAGTCGTTAAAATACGGAAAGTCTGGAGCGTATAGCAGACGAATAGACGAAGCGAATCGCCTGGTTTATGAAGCTACTGATGATCAAATTATCGTGAAATCCTGTAAAGGACATTATAATGACTAATATAACCTGAAAATCCTATTGACTCTCACGCAACGTGATAGTTTAAAATGGACTCACACGGGAGGGAAAAGGATGCGGACAGTAAAGGAAGTAAGCAAAATCACAGGTGTCAGCGTGCGCACACTGCACCACTATGATGCAATCGGACTTTTGAAATCCACGAAGGTAACCGAAGCAGGCTATCGGATGTATGACGATACAGCGCCTGGCCGTCTGCAGAGGAGCTGATGGCAATGTTTTCGGAGCTGGGCGGATTAAAACAGCTGCCCCCCGATGCCGATGAGGTGCAGAAGAAAATCTCTGCACTGCAGGAATTTATAACCGAGAACTACTATGAATGCACCGATGAAATCCTCAGGGGATTGGGGCAGATGTATGCGGAGGATGAGCGCTTCCGGAAGAATATTGACCGGGCAGGCGGGGAGGGTACCGCCGAATTTGCAGGCAAGGCCATCGCCGTGTACTGCGCTCACTAATACCCGATTCCGGTTCCTGATAAATCATACCGCCAATTAACTCGGAGCCGTCTGCAGTACCGGCGCGGCCGAACTGCCTGGGAGATGTGCCGGTTATTTTCCTGAAAACGGTAATAAAGTAGTTATAGTCATGGAAACCACAAAGAGAAGCCACTTTGCTGGACTTAATTCAGGAGAATTCAAGAGCAGCGATTTGGCTTTTTCTATGCGTCTTAAGCGTATTACCGAAAAGCTCCTGGATATAATTGCCGATCTGCAACGGCAGGTTTTCATGCCGCAGCGGCCGCACATGTTCCCCATCTTGCATGCGTCATCTGCCTATTATGGCAGTATCGGCAGCAACTGGCTCAATTCCTTTACGGCAGGCGGGATTTTTTAAGGGGCGGATGTCTGGCATGGAGCCGGTGAGGCAGTCTGAAAAGGGAATCGTCGGATTTGTGTCATTATCTGCTGGAATCCTGGTAGAGCATAGATGAGGGTTATGATAAAATGAATGCAGACAGCCACGGGAAACTTTAATGACATATGTGAGTGGGAGGATGGCAGGTAAGAGAGAGGAGATCCGTTCAGAATATGGGACAGGGAAAAGATTTCCGGGAAAAGACATGCTTGTGCCGGCAGCGATGCCAAGGGGCAGAAATATGTATTTGCGTATCTGAAAAGAAAGCATTTTGGGTGAGACGGGATCGACATGCCCGAAGGATAGAAAAGTGCAGACGGTCAGGAGCAGAAAGGCGGGAGGGAAAACATATGTGGAGCGAGGCTAAATGGTTAAAGGTGCCGATGGAGGAAATCCAAAGGAAGAAGATTTATCACGGTGATATGACAGGGCGTTTCGCTTATTTTCGCTGTGAGGCGCAGGTGCCGGAAGGAGCGCGGCTGACGGCGGATATCTCCGCCAGCTCAAGGTATCGCCTGTGGGTCAATGGGAAACCGGTGCTGTCCGGCCCCTGTAAGGGAGACGAAAAGCGGCAGTATTACGAAACCGTGGAACTGACGGATCTGCTCGTACCGGGCCGGAATGTATTCTGCGCCCAGGTGCTGTATCATGATCCGAATACCGCGGAAATCCAGACGGATGAGCGTGTGGCTGTCTATGGCGTCATGGGTGTTGCGGCAGGACACCGCCTGGCGGTGGAGGGGGATATTTTCGATCAGGATGGCGCCGCGGCGGGCACGGTTACCACAGGCAGGGCAGACTGGCGGGTATGGCTGGACAATAGCTTTTATCTGAAATCCAGCGATATCACCTGCTTTCTGGGCGCTGTGACGGAAGAAATCGACTTTTCCAGGACGCCTGCCCATTGGAAGGCCTGGCCCAGGGGGATGCCGCAAGGGAAATCCTTACCCGTGCAATAGAGGACGGGGAATGCCTGAAATGCTCCTTTTCCACGGCCTATGAATGGTTCCGGGCACTGGAAACGGCCGGAATGCAGGAAGCGATGCGGGACTGCCTGAATGATTGGATCGCCCTGCTGGAGTTAGACTGCACTACCTGCCCGGAGACGCCCAGGGAAGCCCGCAGCGAGTGCCACGCCTGGAGCGCGCTGCCTCTGTATGAGATGATGCGCACTATGGCGGGGATTGTTCCGGAAGGGATTGGCTGGGAGCATGTGCGGATTCGGCCGCACACCATGGATTTGGAGGATCTGCAGGGAAAGGCGGCCACGCCGAAGGGGGATATCTCCTTCCGGTATGAGAAGACGGAGGAAGGATGGCTTTATTCTGTGGAACTGCCCGAGGGGATGGAGGGGGAATTCCTTTATCCGGACGGGAGGACGCAGCATCTGAGCGGGGGCGAAGCATGGGTGTCCTGCCGGTAGGGGGAAGTTTCTTCAGGGTTTATCCCGAAGGGCTCTTCAGCTGAGGCGGCTGAAGGTTCTCCGAACCCATGATGTCGGATTTCTTGGAGAAAGCATCGGATTTGCGGGAGAATCCTTTTTAAAAATAGTATAAACTATTCTCAGGTGATATGCGGAGATATACTCCTGTTATACAACCAACGGAAAAGTTATATTTTCAGATTATGAAACATTTGAATCAGACGAAACCCATGAAGCGTTAGACGGTTATGAATGGAAAGCTGTTACATACACCGTAATTTTTGATGATGAAAATGCGTATAATCACGGTTACGGTGGTCTTAGAACGACTACTATAGATTATTATGATAATTCTGTTTGGAACAATTATGATGAAAAAACAGATACTTTCACAATAAACCCCCATGCCGCTTTGTCGGCACCACTATGAATGAAAGGGGTTTACTGTGAGCCTCCGGCGGATG
>CAJUSI010000036.1 GCA_910589035.1 uncultured Acetatifactor sp.
CTTCCAAGGATAAGGCAAGCGCACATATCACTGCCGGCGCACGCAAGGTTGTTATCTCCGCTCCTGCAGGAAACGATCTTCCTACCATCGTTTACAATGTAAACCATGACACCCTGGAGGCTGAGGATACCGTTATCTCCGCAGCTTCCTGCACCACAAACTGCCTTGCACCCATGGCGAAGGCTCTGAATGATTTCGCTGCGATCCAGAGCGGTATCATGACCACCGTACATGCTTACACCGGCGACCAGATGATTCTGGACGGACCTCAGAGAAAGGGCGATCTGAGAAGAAGCCGCGCAGGCGCATGCAATATCGTTCCCAACTCCACCGGTGCTGCAAAGGCTATCGGCCTTGTTATCCCCGAGCTGAACGGCAAGCTCATCGGCTCCGCACAGCGCGTACCTACCCCTACAGGCTCCACCACCATTCTGGTAGCGGTTGTGAAGGGCGAGGTTACCAAGGAAGGCATCAACGCAGCAATGAAGGCGGCCGCAACCGAGTCCTTCGCTTACAATGAGGACGAGATCGTATCCTCCGACGTGATCGGAAGCACCTACGGCTCCATCTTTGACGCAACCCAGACCATGGTTTCCAAGATGGAAGACGGAAATTCCCTGGTACAGGTTGTTTCCTGGTATGACAATGAGAACAGCTACACCTCTCAGATGGTTCGTACCATCAAGTATTTCAGCGAGCTGGGCTAAGTGTGCAAGGATTTTCTAAGCGGTCAAGAGGGGGCATGGCCCACCTCTTTGGTACGCCCGCTAAGAAAACCTAAATTGCACCCGGGAGAATGCAGATAAAAGCGTTCGCTTTGGGAAGTGTTTTTCATAAGTGACGACCTTGAGGGGGTCCGGTCTTATGGGCCGGCCCCTTTTTCTTATCATATGGGAAGTTGTATCCTATATGATATTAACCGCAATAGCCGCGCAAAATAACAGGTTTTTGTCAGTGCGGACATAGTCTGCAGTATGAAATAACCCTCCGGAGGAAGCGTATGCAAACACATTGGAAGCTTGCGGCTGAAGCGATGTGCTTGCGGCGCGTTTATACATGCTGTTGGAAGAGGTATTATGGAGCAAGGCGGATTCCGGCAGGAAGGACACTGGACTGCAGATCTTTATGGAAGATTCGCAAGATGCAGAAAATGTAAATGATGCAAATAAAATATGAAAATGGAGGTTTTCGTAAAATGGGCTTGAACAAGAAATCCGTTGACGACATTAACGCAAAGGGTAAGAGAGTTCTGGTAAGGTGCGACTTTAACGTTCCTTTGAAGAACGGCGAGATTACAGACGAGACGCGTATCGTGGCTGCAATGCCCACGATTCAGAAGCTGATAGGTGACGGCGGCAAGGTTATCCTCTGCTCCCACCTGGGCAAGGTGAAGAACGGCCCCAACGAAGGCGAGTCCCTGGCTCCCGTGGCAAAGAGACTGTCTGAAAAGCTGGGCAAGGAAGTGGTATTCGTGGCTGATTACAACGTAACCGGCGAAGCCGCAACCAAGGCTGTGGAGGCCATGAAGGAAGGGGATGTGGTTCTGCTTCAGAACACCCGTTTCCGTGGAAAGGAAGAGACCAAGAACGGCGAGGAGTTCAGCAAAGAGCTGGCTGACCTGGCAGATCTGTACGTATGCGACGCATTCGGTTCCTCCCACAGGGCTCATGCTTCCGTGGAAGGCGTTACCAGGTGCATCACCGCAAAGGGCGGAGAGAATGCGGTTGGCTACCTGATGCAGAAGGAGATCAATTTCCTGGGCAACGCGGTGGAGAATCCCGTACGTCCCTTCGTGGCCATCCTGGGCGGCGCAAAGGTTGCGGACAAGCTGAACGTGATCTCCAATCTGCTGGAGAAATGCGATACCCTGATCATCGGCGGCGGCATGGCTTATACCTTCTTAAAGGCACAGGGCTATGAGATCGGACGCTCCCTGGTGGATAACGAGAAGATCGATTACTGCAAGGAAATGCTTGCAAAGGCTGAGAAGCTGGGCAAGAAGCTGCTGCTTCCCGTTGATTCCGTGACTGTTGCGGCATTCCCCAACCCCATCGACGCTCCCATCGAGACGGAAGTATACGGCGTGGAGAATATGCCCGCTGACAGAGAGGGCTGCGATATCGGACCCAAGACCGCCGAGATGTACGCTGAGGCTGTGAAGACCGCCAAGACCGTGGTGTGGAACGGTCCCATGGGCGTATTCGAGAATCCTACCCTGGCTGCAGGTACCATCGCAGTGGCAAAGGCCCTGGCCGAGACCGATGCAACCACCATTATCGGCGGCGGTGATTCCGCGGCGGCGGTGAACCAGCTTGGCTTCGGCGATAAGATGAGCCACATCTCCACCGGCGGCGGAGCTTCCCTGGAATTCCTGGAAGGCAAGGTACTTCCCGGCGTCGCGGCAGCAGATGACAAATAAGAGAAACGGCGATATCTTATGGAGAAGATTCGCGACGCCGTGTGTCGCGGCAGCAGATGACAAATAAGAGAAGCGGCAGCAGAAAAGGCAGACAGAATATGGAAGACTTTACGGTCAATGACGTGTTGGAAATGCAGAAGAAACTGCAGGAAAACTATAGAGACCGATGGGAGCCGATCAATTCGGAGACGGGGAAGAGCAAGCTGCTCTGGATGATCGGAGAAATCGGCGAAGTCATCGATATCATAAAGAAAAACGGAGTTCACAGAGTCATGGAGGACGCGGAGCTTCGCAGGGATCTTGTGGAAGAGATGGCTGATGTTCTCATGTATTACGGCGATGTCATGCTGTGCTACGGTATTACGTCGGAGGAATTGAAACAGGCTTATACCGAAAAGTTCGAGAGAAATATGACACGCTGGAAAAAATAATGTTGGAAATAAAAATAGAGAAAACAGAGGATTGAATCATGGCAAGAAGAAAGATTGTAGCCGGCAACTGGAAGATGAATATGACTCCCAGTGAGGCTGTAAAGCTGTGCGGCGAATTGAAGGATCTGGTAAAGAGCGATAGCGTGGACGTGGTCTACTGCGTTCCCGCCATCGACATCGTGCCCGTTGTGGAGGCCGTAAAAGGGACAAACGTAGCTGTGGGCGCAGAGAATATGTATTTTGAGGAAAAGGGCGCTTACACAGGCGAGATTTCCGCGGCTATGCTGAAGGACGCGGGCGTACAGTATGTCATCATCGGACACTCCGAGAGAAGGGATTACTTCAAGGAGGACGATGCGCTGCTGAACAAGAAGGTGAAGAAGGCCATCGAGGCCGGGCTGACTCCCATCCTGTGCTGCGGCGAGTCCCTGGAGCAGCGTGAGATGGGCGTGACCATGGACTGGATCCGTTTCCAGATCAAGTCCGACCTGGTGGGCGTGACCGCGGATCAGGTGAAGGAGATGGTGATTGCCTACGAACCTATCTGGGCCATCGGCACGGGCAAGACCGCGACAACGGAGCAGGCCCAGGAAGTATGCAAGGGCATCCGTGACTGTATCGCCGAGATGTACGATGATGCCACCGCTGCTGCAGTGCGCATCCAGTACGGCGGTTCCGTAAATGCGGGGAATGCGGCGGAGCTCTTTGCCCAGCCCGATATCGACGGCGGCCTGGTGGGCGGCGCCTCCCTGAAAGCAGATTTCGGTAAAATCGTGAATTATTAATCTGCCCTGGGAGGGAATAAGCTGATCCAGGTAAGGGGTAAATTCAAACGTGAAAGGCACCGGATGCAGAGGTTAAATATGCTGCATCCGGTGTTTATGGTATTTATGCAGGAAATTGACTGAGCAATGTATCTAATCAGTTTTTAAATTATTTGCTTGTATAAGGCACAGGTTTATGTTATAGTTAGTATATTGGAAATTGAAATGTGCCGTAGCCTTTGGAGAGGGCGGACGGGGCAGGATGGTCATTATATTTTCGGATGAAAATCTACATTCATTGCAGTTAGAAGCATATTGCTTCCACGTATCGGCTTTTCGCCATCGATTCAGACAGTATAAGGAAACAATGTACAGGCAGGCGAAGGGTCATTGCTTCTGTTTGCGCAGGAACAGGAGCAAACCGAATAGGAAAGAAGGAACGCTGCTGTTATATATTTATATTGAAGAAAAGAGGAGAAAAGATGTTTTCATTATCAATAGAAGAAATACTCAGTGCTGCAAGGAATGCAGGCGCCAGTGATGTGCATCTGGCGGCGGGACTGCCTCCGAAAATGCGTGTGAACGGCCTGTTGATTACTATGGACTATTCCAGATTGACGGCGTCTGACACACTGGATATCTTAATTCGTGTTATGCCCCAGGCGCAGAGGGACATATTTGAGGACAGGGGAGAGTGTGATTTCTCATTCTCGGTTCCGGGCTGCGGAAGGTGCCGGGCCAATGCCTATAAGCAGAAGGGAAGCGTGGCTTTCGCCCTTCATCTGGTGGATGCGCAGCTCCCTTCTGCGGAAGATCTGGAGATGCCGGGTGCCGTTACAGAGCTCTATCGAAGGCAGAGCGGCCTGGTATTGGTGACGGGACCGTCGGGAAGCGGGCGCTCCGCCACCCTGGCAGCTTTTATTAATCAGGTGAATGAGAACAGAGAGGCGCTGGTCATTACTTTGGAGGATCCGATAGAATATGTGCATCCCCATAAAAAATCCATGGTAAATCAGCGTGAAATCGGTTTAGACAGTAAAAGCTATGCAGATGCGCTGCATGCGGTTCTCAGGGAGGATCCGGATGTGATTCTGGTGGGAGAGCTGCGGGATGCCGAAACCGTGGCTGCCGCAGTCACGGCCGCGGAGACAGGGCATCTTGTTTTTTCGGCATTGCCCGCCGTAAATGTGGTCAGTGCATTGGAGAGCGTGATCGATATGTTTCCGCCCCACAGACAGGAAAGATTCCGCTCCCGGCTTGCAGAGGTGCTGGAGGCTGTAGTATCCAAACGCCTGATTCCTGCCGGGGACGGGAGGGGAAGAGTGGCGGCATATGAGGTGCTGCTCAATGACCAGAGGGTGGAGGAGCTTATTCGTGCGGACAGTCTGCCGCAGCTGGCCGAAGTGATGAAAAGGGGAGGGGACAGTGGGATGATTACCATGGACGAGGCAGTCCGCCGCTTATATCTGGAAGGAAAAATCGATAAGGATGCGGCAGTGAGGTATATGCAGACATCCTTGCTGTAGTTTGGCCTTCTTTGAGGGCTTGCGTGCGAAAAGGGGCGGCGGATAGCTTCTGCTGCTCCTGCCATTGGCACAGATGACAAAATATGTCATAGTTCAAATTTTTCTCGGAAATATTTCTCTGGACTTCTTTCATTTCTCAGAATTTCTTTCAAAGGAGATTTTCAAACATCATTTTCAGATGATTTCCCTGGCGCTTCAATGCTCTGATAAGGGTTTCTGATATACCCGGCTTTCCTGCCGTAAGTATTCCGGCTTTTCCATAAAAATATAGCTGTGATTATGAATGAGATTGCGCGTAGAATGATCTTCCAATGGAATACGGGCACATTTCGTTATATAAAACGGTTATCTGTAATCAAATCAAAGACAGCCCAAAAACAGGAGGTGTTTATGTACAGTACGATTTATTCGGGTGCACTCTATGGAATATCGGCATATCTTGTATCTGTGGAGGTAGATATTGCAAACGGGCTCCCGGCATTTCTGATGGTAGGGTCCCTGAGCACGGAGGTGAGAGAGTCCCGAGAAAGAGTGACAGTGGCATTAAAAAACGTGGGATTAAATCTTCCGCCAAAGCGTATTACCGTCAATCTGTCGCCGGCAGACCGGAGAAAGGACGGAACGGCATTTGATCTGCCCATTGCAGCCGGAATCCTGGAGGCGCTTGGACTGATTCCACAGGGAGCGGCAGAGGGAATTCTGTTTCTGGGAGAACTGGGACTGAACGGTGAGCTGAAGAAGGCGAAGGGCGTATTGCCCATTGTACAGGCGGCGGCAGAGGAGGGGATCAGACAGTGCATTATACCTGGGGAAAACGCAAAAGAGGCGGCGGTGGTTCCGGGGATAACCGTCTGGGAAGCGGGAAATATTCTGGAGATTATGCACTTTCTGGCGGCAGACGAGGAGGAACGGAAATCGATTCTGCATATTGTCTCCGTTGATGCGGAGGCGCTTTTCAGGGAAAAAACATATTGCATGCAGGAAAGTCCGGATTTCTGTGAAGTGACGGGACAGGAGACTGCAAGAAGAGCCGCAGAAATTGCGGCGGCGGGTTTCCATAATCTACTGATGGTGGGGCCGCCCGGTGCGGGGAAGTCCATGATTGCAAAGAGAATTCCGGGGATTCTGCCGCCCCTGACCCTGGGGGAAAGCCTGGAGATAACTTCCGTGGTCAGTGTGGCCGGATTGATGCGCGAAGGGGAGGCGCTGGTAATGGAACGGCCGTTTTGCAGCCCGCATCACACTGTCTCTCAGGCTGCGCTTATCGGAGGAAATACACTTCCGAGGCCGGGCATGATATCGCTGGCTCACAGGGGTGTCTTATTTCTGGACGAGCTGCCGGAATTTCAGAGAAATGCGCTGGATGCTCTGCGCCAGCCCCTGGAGGACAGGAAGGTAAATATTTCCAGGGCGGGGGGCAGCGTCACCTATCCAAGTGACTTTATGCTGGTATGCGCCATGAATCCCTGTCCCTGCGGCTATTATCCGGACAAAAACCGCTGTCATTGCACGAAGCCGCAAATCGGGAAATACATGGGGAAGGTATCCGGGCCTATCCTGGACAGAATCGATCTATGTGTGGAATTGCGGCAGGTGGATTACCTGAGTCTCAGGGGAAAAGCGAAAGGAGAGAGCAGCGCTGCCATCCGGCAGCGTGTGGAACAGGCGAGAGAAACTCAGAAGAATAGATTTGCGGGAACAAAGTATCGGTTTAACGCAGACATCGAGGCGTCTTCCATTATAAGCTTTTGCGGGCTGGATGAGGAAGGGCAGCGCTGCATGGAACGGCTCTACCACTCTCTGCAGCTCAGCGCAAGGGCTTATCACCGCATATTGAGAGTGGCGAGAACCATAGCGGATCTGGACGGGAAAAAGGATATCGGTACAGAGCATTTGATGGAAGCATCCTTTTACAGGCCGTCCATGGAGTACTGGACATATTGAGGAGGAAGCCGCATGAGAAGGGTGGAATGGGAGGAGAGGGAAAGGATTTACGCCTGCTGGCTGTGCAATTTCCCGGGGATCGGAAACAGACACCGGCATTTACTGACAAAGCTCTGCGGGAGTGCGGAGGAGGCGTATCTGGCGGACAAGCGGAAATGGGGACAGGTGCTGTCCCAAAAGCAGGTGAAGGACCTGGCGGACTATACAGAAAAATGGCAGCCCGAAAAGGAATATCGCCGAATGCAGGAAGCGGGGATTTCGCTTATCACTTTTTCTGAGAAAGCTTATCCCCAGAGGCTGAAAAATATTCCCGACTCACCCTACGGAATATTCGTAAAGGGCAGACTGCCCGGGGAGAATGTCCTCACGGTTGCCGTTATCGGCGCCAGAGAATGCTCGGAGTACGGACGGTATGTGGCCGCGGAGCTTGGAGCGGAACTGGGGAGACGGGGTGTTGTGGTGGTCAGCGGTATGGCCAGGGGAATAGACGGCATCAGTCAGGAGGCAGCGCTGGAGGCAGGGGGTGTATCCGTGGGAGTGCTTGGCTGCGGAGTGGATATTTGCTATCCGGCTCAGAATAAGGAGCTTTATGACAGACTTTTGCATAAGGGGGCGGTACTTTCCCCCTACCCTGTCGGCACGCCGGCGCTGGCCCGGAATTTTCCCCCAAGGAACAGGATTGTAAGCGGCCTGGCCGATGCCGTCGTAGTGATCGAGGCCAGAGTCAAAAGCGGTACGCTGATCACGGTGGATATGGCATTGGAGCAGGGAAGGGAGGTATATGTGGTGCCAGGGCGGGTGACGGACAGGCTCAGCGACGGATGTAACCGCCTGATCAGGCAGGGAGCGGGGGTATTCTTAAGTCCGGAATGTTTTCTGGAGGAAATCCTGCAGCTGGAAGAACAAAAACGCAGGCATGCCTCCCCGCAATACAATGACAGCTCAGACCGCGGCCGGAAGAACAGAAAGTGCCCGGATAAGGGAGTCGTGCTGCAGGAAGGAAGGCGGAAAGAAGTCATGTTCCAGAAAGTTGAAGTCCCGGGCTCAGGAACGGAAATCCTGAAATCGGGAGTTGAAACTTCAGGACTGGGAATCGGATCTTCAGTTCCGATAATCGAAGTCCCGAGCGCAAGGACGGAAGAATCAGGATCGAGAGCGGAAGAAGCAAATTCTGCAAAGAAAGAAGACAAAATAACAATGGAAGAACCCATGTTTCGGATAAGAGAGCCAAAAGAGACGGAAGGGTTCGAATTCCGGATGAAAGAATCGAATGGAATCGGAATCATGCCGCCGGAACCTGAGAGAATATATAATCTGCTGGATTTCTACCCAAAATCCCTGGAGGAAATCCGGGCCGGTCTGCCGGACGGGTATGACGACAGGCAGCTTGTGGCTTTGCTGATGGGGCTCTGCCTGGAAAATTACGCAATCCAAATCAGCCCGGGCCATTTCTGCCGCAAAGGGAAGTGACATTTTGGAGGAGTTCTGGTATAATGGAATCCAAAACAGGATTCTATTTTCGTGAATCAGCCGGAGACGGAAATAACTTTTTAAGAGGTATTTCTGGTTCCGGAAAGGGGTTAAAAAGTAATATAAGGAAAAGCGGACGGAGGACGGGCAGTATGCACAGGGAGAACACAAAAGTAATACAAATAGGGGACCGGAAAATCGGAGGGGGCAATCCCATCCTGATCCAGTCCATGACAAATACAAAGACGCAGGACATTGTATCCACGGTGGCGCAGATTCTGGAGCTGGAGCAGGCGGGCTGTGAGATTATCCGGTGTACGGTGCCGGATATGGAGTCTGCCAGGGCGCTTGCGGAGATTAAGAAGCAGATTCATATACCTCTGGTGGCGGACATTCATTTTGACTATAAAATGGCCATCGCGGCCATGGAGAACGGTGCGGACAAGATCCGCATCAATCCCGGCAATATCGGGGGGCGGGACAATGTGAAGGCAGTGGTGGACACGGCGAAGGAGCGGGGCATTCCCATTCGCGTGGGCGTTAACAGCGGCTCTCTGGAAAAAGAATTCCTGGAAAAATACGGGGGAGTCACGGCGGAGGGAATTGTGGAAAGCGCCATGGATAAGGTGCATATGATAGAGGAATTCGACTATGACAGGCTGGTCATCAGCATCAAATCCTCCGATGTGCTGATGTGCGTCAGAGCACATGAATTGCTGGCGGCCCGGACGGAATACCCTCTTCATGTGGGAATTACGGAGTCCGGAACAGTGCAAAGCGGCAGTATCAAATCCGCAATCGGCCTGGGATTGATTCTTCACCAGGGGATTGGGGACACTGTCCGTGTATCCCTGACCGGGGATCCGGTGGAGGAGATCAGGGCTGCAAAGCTTATTTTGAAGACGCTTAAGCTGCGCGGGGGAGGGATTGAGGTGGTTTCCTGCCCTACCTGCGGGCGGACCGGAATAGATCTGATCGGTCTCGCGGAAAGGGTCGAGAAGCTGGTGTGCAATTACCCCCTTACCATCAAGGTGGCTGTCATGGGCTGTGCAGTAAACGGCCCCGGCGAGGCCAGGGAGGCTGATCTGGGAATAGCCGGCGGCGCAGGTGAGGGTCTTATATTTAAAAAGGGAGAGATCCTCCGGAAGGTGCCTGAAGGAGATCTGTTAAATGCATTGAAGGAAGAGTTGGACAACTGGAAATGATGACGAATACAAAGCCTTTTTTTGAAGTGTTTCCCACATTGCAGATAAAGGGAACCCTGCATGACAAGCTGGAGCAGACGGAGGTTGAGCGCATTTCTGCCACAAAGCAGAGGGACAGACTTTCTGTTTACCTGTTCAGTACCCGGCTGATTCTGAAAGAGGATATCCGGGCGGCGGAGAAAGAGATCAAGGGGCAGCTGTTTCCCCGCACGGACATGACGGTCAGGATATTTGAACGTTTCCAGCTGTCCTCCCAGTATACTCCGGAGAATCTGATGGAGATTTACAGGGAAAGCATTCTTATGGAACTGCTGGAATACAGCCATGTGGAATACAATGCCTTCCGCACGGCGGACATTACATATCCGGAACCGGGGCGGATGCAGCTTGCCGTGGAGGATACGGTGCTCAACAGGCTCAAAGAATCCGAGCTGATCAGGGTGCTGGAAAAGATTCTGGTGGAGCGCTGCGGCCTGAGCGCAGGCGTGGAAGTAATATATAAGGAAGCAAAAGCAGGAAGATTTGTCCGGGAGGATGAACTGAAAATCCAGATGCGTGTGAATGAAATCTGCAGAAATGCCGGAATAACCGGCGCAGGGCCGGAGAATACCGGCAGGGCCGGCCAAACGGAGGGAAAGAGCTCCGACGCATCGCAGAGACAGGATACGGCAGGGATGAAAATCGACGGAAAGCAGGGAAAAAGGGATAATTCCGCGCCCTCAGGAAATGCATATTCCGGAAACGGTGCCGGCGGCAAAGCACCTTCCTCCGGCTCCCGGGAAAAGGCTTTCCCTGGAACCGGACAGGAGGGCGGCGGAAACGGGGCAGGTAACGGCAGTACAAAGCAGGGCGACGGCTCTTTCCGGCGTTCCGGAAATTATGCAAAGGGAGATTTCCGGCGGGGGGAATTCCGCAGGAACAATGACCGTGCTTTGAAGCAGTCCGATAATCCGGATATCATCTATGGACGGGATTTCGAGGAAGAGACCATGCCCATTGAGAGCATCATCGGCGAGATGGGAGATGTAACCGTCAGGGGCAAGGTGTTGAAAACGGACAGCCGTGAGATCAGGAATGAGAGGAGCATTTTTATCTTTGATGTGACGGATTTCACGGATACCATGACGGTAAAGCTTTTTGTCAGAACGGAATTTGTCAAGGAGATGACGGAGAGTCTCAAGCCCGGTACCTTTGTGAAAATCAAGGGTGTGGCTACATTGGATAAATTTGATCATGAGCTGACCATAGGGGGGCTCACGGGGATTAAAAAAATTGCCGATTTTACGGTTTCGCGCAAGGACAGAGCGGTTCATAAACGCGTGGAGCTGCACTGCCATACGAAGATGAGCGATTTCGACGGAGTATCGGAAGCGAAGGATATAGTCAAAAGGGCTTACCAATGGGGACATCGTGCCATTGCCATCACGGACCACGGTGTAGTGCAGGGCTTTACCGATGCTTTCCATGTGTGGCAGGACTTGTGGAAGGCAGAGAAGCAGAAACGCAGTGAGGCAGGAGAGGCTCCCGACAGACAGGATTTCTTCAAAATCCTCTACGGAGTAGAGGCCTATCTGGTGGATGATCTGAAGGAGATTGTCACAGGAGACGGGGGCCAGACACTGGAAGAGGATTATGTGGTGTTTGATATAGAGACCACCGGCTTCTCTCCCGTGAACAACCGCATCATAGAAATCGGCGCCGTAAAGGTTTGCGGAGGCCAGGTGACAGAGCGTTTTTCCTCCTTTGTCAATCCGCAGGTGCCCATTCCCTATGAAATAGAGAAGCTGACGGGAATCCGGGACGATATGGTGACGCAGGCTCCTCTTATTGAGGAAGTGCTGCCGGACTTCCTGAAATTTTGCCGCGGATGCGTGCTGGTGGCGCATAATGCGGGCTTTGATATGAGCTTTATTCTGGAGAATGCCAGAAGGCAGGGCCTGTCACTCTCCATGCTTTCAGGGAGGGCGGAGTCTGCAGCAAAGGGGCCCTCGGGCTCGGAATGCACCTATGTGGATACCGTGGGGATTGCCAGGGTGCTGCTTCCGGATCAGGTAAAGCATACTCTGGATGCCGTGGCGAAGACTTTGAATATTTCCCTGGAAAATCATCATCGCGCAGTGGATGATGCCGAGTGCACGGCATGGATATTCCTGAAGCTGATTCATATGCTGAAGGAGCGGGAGATTCATACCCTGACACAGCTCAACGAACTGGGAGCCTCCAGCGCGGATCTGGTAAAGAAGCTTCCCACCTACCATGCCATTATCCTGGCAAAGAACGATCTGGGGCGGATAAATCTGTATCGTCTGGTGACGGAATCCCATCTTACCTATTACGCGGGCAGGCATCCCAGAATCCCCAAGAGTCTGGTGGAGAGATATCGGGAAGGCCTTATCCTGGGAAGTGCCTGTGAGGCAGGGGAACTGTACCGCGCTCTGCTGGACGAACAGAGCCAGATGCAGATAGCCAGAATCGTAAATTTTTATGATTATCTGGAGATACAGCCTCAGGGGAACAATAAATTCATGATTTCCGCCGAACGTATCCGCAGTATCAATTCCATGGAGGACATTCAGAATATCAACCGCCGCATAGTAAAGCTGGGAGAGCAGTTCAACAAACCTGTGGTGGCTACCTGCGATGTGCACTTCCTGGATCCGGAGGATGAGGTCTACCGCCGTATCATCATGGCGGGCAGGGGCTTTGAGGATGCCGACGAGCAGGCGCCTTTATTTTTACATACCACGGACGAGATGCTGGAGGAATTCTCCTATCTGGGCAGCGAAAAGGCCTACGAGATCGTGGTGGAAAACACGAACAAAATCGCCGACATGATAGAATCCATTGACCCCGTGCGTCCGGATAAATGCGCCCCTGTCATAGAGGACAGCGACAAAACCCTGACAAAGATCTGCTATGACAGGGCCCATGAGATATACGGACCCGATCTGCCCAAAATCGTGGAAGACAGACTGGAAAAGGAACTGAATTCCATCATCAAAAATGGCTTTGCGGTGATGTACATTATTGCGCAGAAATTAGTTTGGAAATCCGTGGAAGATGGATATCTGGTGGGCTCCCGGGGAAGCGTTGGAAGCTCCTTTGTGGCCACCATGGCGGGGATTACGGAGATCAATCCCCTAAGCCCCCATTACTACTGCAGCAAATGCCATTATGTGGATTTTGAGGAGGAGGATGTAAAGGCATTTGCCGGCAAAGCAGGGGTGGACATGCCGGACAAAATCTGCCCCGTCTGCGGAGAATTGCTCCATAAAGAAGGGTTTGATATTCCCTTTGAGACTTTTCTGGGATTCAAGGGGGATAAGGAGCCGGATATCGACCTGAATTTTTCGGGGGAATACCAGTCCAAGGCCCATAAATACACGGAGGTGATCTTCGGCGCGGGACAGACCTTCCGGGCGGGAACCATCGCAACTCTTGCGGAGAAAACGGCCTTTGGCTATGTGAAAAATTATTTCGAGGAGAGACAGAAACACAGGCGCAAGAGTGAGATCGAACGCCTTGCACTGGGGGTTACCGGAGTCCGCAGAAGTACGGGACAGCATCCCGGGGGCATTGTCGTTCTGCCCTTTGGACAGGATATCAATTCCTTCAGCCCTGTCCAGCACCCGGCAAACGATATGACAACGGACATTGTCACCACCCATTTTGATTATCATTCCATAGACCATAACCTTTTGAAGCTTGATATACTGGGGCATGATGATCCCACCATGATCCGCATGCTGCAGGATCTGACCGGAGTGGACCCTCTGACAATCCCGCTGGACGGAGAGGACGTAATGTCCCTGTTCCAGAATACGGATGCCCTGGGCATTACCCCCGACCGGATCGGCGGTACAAGGCTGGGGATCCTGGGTATTCCGGAGTTCGGCACTGACTTTGCCATGCAGATGGTAATCGATGCGCAGCCAAAGGCTTTTTCGGATCTGGTGCGTATCTCGGGCCTTTCCCACGGTACGGACGTATGGCTGGGCAATGCCAAGGATTTAATTATGAGCGGTACGGCCACCATTTCCACGGCCATCTGTACCAGGGATGATATTATGACCTACCTGATTCAGATGGGAGTGGAGTCCAGTCTGGCATTCACCATCATGGAGAGCGTCCGGAAAGGCAAGGGGCTGAAGGAGGACTGGATCACCGCTATGAAGGAAAAAGAGGTTCCTGATTGGTATATTGATTCCTGTAAAAAGATCAAGTACATGTTCCCCAAGGCCCATGCTGCCGCCTATGTCATGATGGCATGGCGCATAGCCTATTGTAAGATCAACTATCCCCTTGCCTATTACGGAGCCTATTTCAGCATACGTGCCAAGGCCTTTTCCTATGAGCTGATGTGCCAGGGGCAATCCCGGCTGGAAGCCATTATGGCGGATTACAAGCATCGCATGGAGGCGGCAGCCAACAAGGAGGCGGGGGCGCAGCCGCTCTCAAACAGGGAGGAGGGTGCATACAGTGACATGAGAGTGGTGCAGGAGATGTACGCCAGGGGATATGAATTCACGCCCATCGACATATTTACGGCCCAGTCGCGCTCCTTCCAGATTGTGGACGGTAAGCTGATGCCTTCCCTGAACAGTATAGAGGGTCTGGGGGATAAGGCGGCTGACGCTATTGTGGAGGCGGTGAAGGACGGCCCCTTCCTGTCGAAGGATGATTTCCGGGAGCGGACCAGGGTGTCCAAGACCATGGTGGATTTGATGGATTCCCTGAATCTGCTGGGAGACCTGCCGGAATCGAATCAGTTGAGTTTGTTTGATTTCTGAGGAACGCTTCCTGGGTCTGGCCTGAGGCAGGGGCCGGGGGAATGCGGCGCGGACCCGGCCCAGGGTTAGGGGCAGTGCAGACCTGGCTTGAGGCAGGGGCCGGGGGGTGGCTGACTGGGGCTTGCAGCGAAAGAGAGCCGGGGGTGGGGCAGGCCCGGGGAACGGGTCCGGGCGTTGCAGTTTTCTAACAGGGCGCATTTAGCCCTGCACCAGGGGACGGAACCGGGTGAGAGTCGCCATCCGTGGCGACGCTCCCCCTGGCGCGAACATCGTGTTCGCGCCTTCCTGAAATCCAATGCGCCCTGTAAGAAAACATGACAACGCCCGGACACGCCCCCCCGAACCTGCCCCACCCCCGCCCCCCCCTTCAGCCGTCACTTGCCGCATCCCCC
>CAJUSI010000037.1 GCA_910589035.1 uncultured Acetatifactor sp.
ATCCTGCGGACAGGAGAGAGCCAGAGAAAAGACTTGATTTATCAATATCGGTATACGGATATCCGTGGGAAACGACAGACCATTTATTCCTCTGATTTAAAGGAACTGCGGGAAAAGGAAAAAACAATCCAAAAACAGCTTGATGATGGGATTGATTATGCCGCTGGAGAAGTTACGGTTATCGCTGTACTGGAACGCTATATCAGTTTGAAACAGGGTGTGCGCTACAACACAAAGGTAGGCTACAATTTTGTATTGAATTTAGTCAAGAAAGAAGATTTTGGTTATCGCCAGATAAGGGATATCAAAGTATCAGACGCACAGCAATGGATTATGAAGCTGCATAATGACGGCAAAGGTTACAGTACAATCACAAGCGTCCGTGGCGTTGTCAAGCCAGCCTTTCAAATGGCATACAACGAGGATATTATCCGCAGAAATCCTTTTGATTTCAAATTGGTGGACGTTGTTCCCAATGATTCACAGAAGCGGATTGCCATGACACCGGAACAGCAGAAGCTTTGGATGGTCTGAATAATATTCTTGCCCGTCGCAAGAAAGTGAAAACGGAAATCGTTGTGGACGGATATGGTAGTTTCCTTTTGCTGGATAAGGATGATAAGCCGAAAGTAGCCTTGCATATCGAAAATGAAATGCGTTGGGCAATGAAGAAATACAAGAAGTTGCACCCGGATAAACCATTGCCCCATATCACGCCCCATGTGTTCCGCCATACATTCTGTACCAATATGGCAAATGCTGGCATGGATATCAAGAACCTGCAATATGTAATGGGACATTCTGATGTAGGCGTTACACTGAATGTTTACACTCATGCGAGTTATGACCGTGCTGCGGAGCAAATGGCGAGAATCATTGATTTGAGCGAGCAACGAGGAAAACACATTGCTTGCAGATGTGTTTGACGAGTGCCGGACAACGCAGGAGCATCCTGCGTGTAAAGATACCAATATACAGGGAAACCAAAGAAAATCAAGTAAAAAAATACACTCATTTACTACGCCGCTTACTACACCATTTGCTCATGAATTTGCATAGATTTGCGTGAGGTAAGGGCAAAATGCAAAATGAAAGAAAAGTGCCAAGAAGCCCGATATATCAAGGTTTAAAGGCTTATGAAAGGATATATTCAAGATGATAAAAATACTCTTTATTTGTCATGGTAATATCTGCCGCAGCCCCATGGCCGAGTTCATCATGAAGGACATGGTCGAAAAAGCCGGCCTTTCCGACCGGTTCCACATCGCCTCCGCCGCCACCAGCACGGAGGAAATCTGGAACGGCGTGGGCAACCCTGTCTACCCGCCCGCTAAAGCCAAGCTTGCAGAACACGGCATCGGCTGCGCGGGAAAGCGCGCCGTCCAGCTGCAGCGCTCCGATTACGAAAGATACGACTACCTCATCGGCATGGACAGCGCCAATATCCGCAATATGCACCGGATGCTGGGAGGCGACCCGGAGGGGAAGATCTTTAAGCTCCTGTCTTTTGCCGGATCGGAACGGGATATATCGGATCCCTGGTACACCGGCGATTTCGAGAGCACTTACCGGGGTGTAATAACAGGATGCAGGGCATTGCTTGAAATGCTGCAGCGGGAAAAAAGCTGAAATAGGAAAAGGGCTGAAGTGCGAACTTTATTTGGCACCTTTATTTGCCCTCTATTTACTGTGCTTTGTTGTGTGCTTTGTTTTGGGCCGACGCTATTGCATTTTAGAAGTCTGTGTGCTATGATTCTTGATAGCAAAAGGCTTTGAGATGCTGCTCGGGACTCTGGGAGGATGGAATTCCCGGGCTCCGGGGCGTGAGCGAATGCAGAATGAAAAGAAATTGCCCAGGGGGGCAGAAAGGGTGTAAGTAAGAAAATGAAACAGGGATTTGATGACGTGATGTCAAAGGTACAGAAATGCGGCAGGAAGACGGTAGCTGTGTCCGTGGCCCAGGACTCCGCGGTTCTTGAGGCTGTGAAGGAAGCAAAGGCAAGAGGAATTGCCGATGCGATTCTGGTGGGGGATGAGGCGAAGATCAGAGAAGTGGCAGCTTCCATCGATATGGACTTAACCGGTTATGAAATCATCGATGAACCGGACATGATCGCGGCTTCCCTGAAGGCCGTAAAGCTTGCCCATGACGGCAGGGCCGATATGTATATGAAGGGTCTGATTGAAACCAAGGACTTTCTGAAGAGTGTGCTGGACAAGGAAGTGGGACTGCGCACCGGAAATCCGCTTTCCCATGTGTGTGTATTCGAGATTCCCGGAATTGACAGGCTGCTGTTCCTGACGGACGTGGCGTTTATGACCTACCCCACTCTGGAGGATAAGGTACATATCATTCAGAATACCATTCCCGTATGCAACGCCTGCGGCGTGGAGATGCCCAAGGTAGCTCCTCTTGCGGCTGTGGAGGTGGTGAACCCCAAGATGCCGGCTACTGTGGAGGCCGATCAGCTGACAAAGATGAATGAGGCGGGCGATATTACCGGCTGTATTATAGACGGTCCCCTGTCGCTGGATCTGGCCATCGACCCTGAGGCCGCAAAGCATAAGGGCGCTACCCACAGAAAGATTCAGGGAGACGCGGATGTACTTCTTTTCCCGGATATCCATGCGGGGAATCTGGTCTACAAGGCCATCGTACATATGGTGAAGATGAGAAACGGATGCATTCTCACAGGCACCAAGGTTCCGGTAATCCTGACCAGCCGTTCTGATACCTTTGAGACCAAGGTAAATTCAATTGCGCTGGCGGCGGTGGTGGCAGAGGAAATGAAAAAGGGCTGACGACAGCGTGCGCGGATCCGGGTTCCAAAGCGAAGGTACGGTAAAAATGCGGAAAAAGCAGCGGAAGCGAAAGATCAAAATGGTGCAGGTGTTTTGGCGGCAAAGGATCTTCGGCAGTAATAGGAACTCTGGCAGCAAAGAATATTCAGCAGAAATAGGAACTCTGGCGGCAAAGAATATTCAGCAGAAATAGGAACTCTGGCAGCAATACGAATTTTAAGCAGAAACAGAAATAGCAATAGCAAGGAGGAACGATAAAAATGTCCATAAAAAGCCTGATTATCAACCCGGGCTCCACCTCTACCAAAATCGGTGTGTTCGAGGACGAGACCCTGTTATTTGAGGAAACCCTGCGGCATTCCACAGAGGAGATAGCCCAGTTCGCCAATATCGTAGACCAGAAGGACTTCCGAAAGAAAATCATCACGGATCTCCTGGAGTCCAAGAATTTCGACATTAAGAGCCTGAACGTGGTGGTAGGCCGCGGCGGCATGCTGAAGCCCATCCCCGGCGGCACCTATGCGGTCAGCGAAGAGCTGCTGGCGGATCTGAAGGCAGGGGTACAGGGCCAGCACGCGTCCAACCTGGGCGGTATCCTGGCAAAGGAGATCGGTGATTCCATCGGTGCGCCCTCTTACATCGTGGATCCTGTGGTGGTGGATGAGCTGATGCCCATCGCCAGGTATTCCGGCGTACCCGAGCTTCCCAGGGTAAGCATCTTCCACGCGCTGAACCAGAAGGCCGTGGCTAAGCGGTATGCAAGGGAGACAGGGAAGGCCTACGAATCCCTGCGCCTGATTGTAGTCCATATGGGCGGCGGCGTGTCCGTGGGCGCCCATGAGAACGGAAAGGTCATCGATGTGTTCAATGCGTTGGACGGCGACGGCGCGTTCTCACCGGAGCGGGCAGGGGGTGTTCCCAACGGAGCGTTGATTAAAATGTGCTTTTCCGGCAAATACACGGAGAAGGAAGTATACGGCAAGATGGTGGGCAAGGGCGGCTTCAACGCCTACCTGGGCACCAATGATATGCGCGAGGTAACCAGGATGGCCAACGAGGGCGATGAGAAGGCCATCGAGGCCAAGCAGGCGTTCCTGCTCCAGGTGGCAAAGGACATCGGCTCCATGGCCTGCGTGCTGAAGGGCAAGGTGGACCAGATCATCGTCACGGGCGGCATCGCCTACGGTGCGGACGTGGTGGCGGCCCTGAAGGACTATGCGGAGTGGATCGCGCCCTTTACCGTATATCCCGGCGAGGATGAGCTGCTGGCGCTGGCGCAGGGGGCTCTGCGGGTGCTGAAGGGCGAGGAAGAGGCAAAGACTTATTGAGCAGACTTATAGGGGCTGTCGCATGAAGCGGTATCTGGCTGCTGTCCTGAATGCGGCAGCCCCTTTTTATGCACAGGCGTGTGTACAAAAACTATGCCGATTGGGGCATGTCTCTGGGCGGCGCGCAGGCTGTACGGCGAGAGATGCAGAGTTTTTCCCCTGCTTGATTGCCCGGCCCTGTGTACAAAGAGCTATGACGCCTGGAGTATGCTTCTGAGCGGCGCGTGGGCTGTGCGGCGAGAAGTGCAGAAGCTTTCCCCTGCTTGATTGGGCAGGCCTGTGTACAAAGAGTTATGGCGCCTGGGGCATGCCTTGGGCTGCATGCGGGCTGTGCGGCGAGAAGGTCAGAGGCTTTCCCCTGCTTAACCGCACAGACCAGGAGAAGAGGACGAGGATGGCAACGACAGATATTTATGTGCGAAATAACATATACCAGCATTTTCAGGTGCTGAAGACCAACCGCAACAAAAGGTACAGGGCGGGGGAATTCTTTGTGGAGGGAGTACGCAGCATCAACGAGGCGGTGCGGCAGGGCTGGCATGTGAAATCTTTCCTGTTCGGCAGGGGCAGGCTGTCCGACTGGGCGGACAATCTGCTGCGGACAGTGGGGACGGAGATGAATTACCGTCTGACGGAGGAGCTGTTAGGGGAGCTCAGCGGCAAGACGGACACCTCGGAGCTCATGGCCGTGGTCGGGATGCGGGAGGATAAGCTGAAGGAGAGCTACCTGTCCGACAATCCCTTCATTGTCCTCTTCGACAGGCCGTCCAACCGGGGGAATCTGGGAACCATGATACGCTCCTGTGACGCTCTGGGCGCGGATCTGCTGATTATGACGGGACATGGGGTGGATCTCTACGATCCGGACGTGGTGGTGTCGGCCATGGGCTCCTTTTTCAAGCTGCCCGTAGTCAGAGCGGCGGACAACAACGCATTGTGGAGCTTTGCGGCGGATGTGAAAAGGAGATTTCCGGCCTTTCAGGTAATAGGAACCACGGCTCACAGGGAGAATCCGGTGCAGAATGTAGATTTAACCGGGCCGGTGATGCTGATGTTAGGCAATGAAACCATGGGGCTGAACCAGGCTTTCAAGGATAAGTGCGATATCCTCTGCACCATTCCCATGGCGGAGGATTCCTATGCCTCCTCCTTCAACGTAAGCTGTGCGGCCTCCATTTTGATGTATGAGGTGACCAGGCAGAGAATGGCGGAAAGAACTACTAAATGATAACATGCCGCAGGCTATGCCCGTGACCTGATAAAATTATGTCATTTTGGTACCATTATCTTTGCGTGATTATCTTGAGGAATAAATGTGCCCTGGAGAATGATGGCCGGGGCTGAAAGAGGAAGCTGCAGGCGCAGGCAGACAGGAGGGAATATGAGAGACTGGAAAAAGGCGATTACCTTCAGCTACGATGACGGGGTAACGCAGGACAGAAGACTGGTAGAATTATTCAATAAATATGGCATGAAAGCTACCTTCAATCTGAATTCGGAGCTTTTGGGAAAGGATGGCTGGCTGCTGCGGGAGGGAATCCGGGTCAGCCATATCAAGGTGGAGCCTTCCGAAGTACGGGATTTGTACGCGGGCCATGAGATTGCGGTGCATACCCTGACTCATCCTAACCTGGCGGAGCTCACGGATGAAGAAGAGATTGTCAGACAGGTGGAGCAGGATCGGCAGAACCTGAGCGCACTTGCGGGATATGAGGTGACGGGCATGGCTTATCCGGGCGGCGGTGTGAACTTTACCCCCCGTGCGGCAGAGCTGATTGCGGGGCGTACCGGAGTAAAATATGCCCGGACTACGGTATGCAATTATGGGTTTGAACCTCAGGACAACCTCTATCAATTCCAACCCACTGTGTATCATATTATGGAAATGGACAAAATGCTGGAGCTGGGGAAAAAATTTCTGGAAAATGCGTCTGACAGGAAGCAGATTTTCTATATCTGGGGCCACAGCTACGAATTTGATTATCATGATACATGGAAAGCCTTCGAGGGGTTCCTGGAAATGATGGCAGGCAGGGAAGATATCTTTTACGGAACCAATGCAGAGGTGCTGTGCGGCTGTGCCCGGTGACTGCGGAAAGTACAGAAAAGTAAATATGCTGAAGAGTCTATAAAAGCGCGGAAGAGCACGAAAGAGCACAAAAAAAGCGCGGAAGAGCACGAAAGAGCACAAAAAAGCGCGGAAGAGTACAAAAGAACACGGAAAAACGCGGAAGAGCACGAAAGAGCACAAAAAAGTGCGTAAGAGTACAAAAGAGCAAGGAAAAGCGCAGAAGAGCGTAGAAAATTACGGAAAAGCATAATAAAGTAAAAAAAGCACAGGAAAATACAAGGCTTCGGGAAATAGAAACTGCGGGGAAATATCGGAGCGCAGGAAACAAAGTACACTAAGAGATAAGGGATCACAGGGAAATACAGGACTGCGGGAAGGCGCACGGAAACAGTGCGGAAAAAGGCAGCCGGGAAACAGCGTGTGGAAACATCGCCGCGGAAAACAGGGGAGAATTGCTTGACAAAATCCGGAGGAAGAAGGTATAATGCAGTATATGCCGGCGGCAGGGCAGAAACGATGGAACCGGCGGCTGCAAGGCAGCAGGTTCAACGGCAGAATGAATGGAACCGGCGGCTGCAAGGCAGCAGGTTCAATGGCAGAATGAATGGAACCGGCGGCTGCAAGGCAGCAGGTTAACGGCAGAATCCATGGAATCGGCAGATACAGGGATGCAGGATCTGCCGCAGAAAGAACGGAGCTGTCAGGCATGTAAGAATCAGATCTCTTTGCGGTTATGATGGAATTGGCAGACATGTAAGATTTAGGTTCTTATGTCGAGAGACGTGTGGGTTCGAGTCCCACTGACCGCAGGAACAAAGGGGAGCCGCAAATCCGGTGATTTTTCAGTAAAATTAAGGGTTTGCGGCTCTTGTTTTTGTATTGTTCAGCCCGCCGGAGAATCGGCAGGTGGGAGCTGGCACAGCGCCATATAGGAGTTGTGATACTCTCTGCGATAAGTCACATCCTGGTCGAACCAGTCGGGGGGAAGGAAGGATTCGGCTGCTTCCCGGCTGCCAAACTCCACCTCAGCCATAACCAAAGGGGCCAGGGGCGGGTCAAAGATATCAAGCTCGATGGTCAGGGCATAATCCGACGGAGGGGCAGAGAAGCCTTCCCGCTGCCGGAATCCGGGATGGGGAAGGGGGATGAGATACCGCTTCTTGGAAATGATCCTGCCGTCCGCCTTGGCCCTCAGATGATAATAGGCGTCCTGGTTCAGGGGCAGATTATATTCCTCCCTTGCCATCATACCGCTTCCCTTGTATGTCAGATAATATTCTTCATTCTCCTTGCGGATACGGACCACGGGAGAGTCGTTCAGATAAGCCTGTTCAATGTGGAGGAAGGAATATCGCTCCAGATCGGCAGGCAATTCTTTAATTGTAAATTTACGTTCTATTTCCATGATTTCCGGCTCCTTTTTGTATTCTGTGGAAAGTCGTGCTGCCGCCGCTGCGCCAAAGTGCACTGTCCGGCATTCCTTTTCATATTGAAAACAGCAGTCCTGCAGGCTGTACCAATCCGGCAGGGCTGTTTTGCGCAGCCCGGATTCTGCCAGCTAAAAATATTGTATCATAATTTCATGAATTTCCAAAGCTATTAATTGAAATCTTTTCCGTAAATGTGTATACTGGTAACAGTTCAGGAGTTCAAAAATGATGCCGGACAAAAATTTTGCAGAAACGAGGTATTAAAATGAGAAAAATTGCGGTTTTTTTGGCGGAGGGCTATGAGGAAATTGAGGCGCTGACGGTCGTGGATATCTGCCGCAGAGTAGGGCTGGAGGTCGATATGGTGTCTGTGGCCGGTGATAAGCAGGTAAAAGGCTCTCATGGGATAAGCGTGCAGGCAGATACCGTGCTTTCCCGGGTGAATTTTGCAGAGTATGATATGCTGGTACTTCCCGGGGGGATGCCCGGGACTAAAAATCTGGAAGCCAATGAGGAGCTGATGCGCCAGGTGGATGCTTTTCATGCGGCAGGGAAATATATTGCCGCTATTTGCGCGGCTCCCAGTATCTTTGGGCACAGGGGAATACTGAAGGGCAGGAAGGCCTGCAGCTATCCGGGCTTTGAGAGCCATCTGGAGGGAGCGGAGGTGACTTCCGGACCGGTGGAGGTCTCGGGTCATGTGATTACCTCCAGGGGCATGGGCACTGCCATCGACTTTGCGCTGGCTATAGTGAAGATTTTCTTCGGACCGGAAAAGTCGGAGGAACTGGCGAAGTCTGTAGTGTATATAAAATAAAACGGAAAGACACGTATTTAACGACTATATTCAGAATTTTGTACAAAAATTTTGTATTGTCCAGGTTCAGAACAGGGCAGGAAGTGACCTTTTGCGCAAAAATTTCGTATGGCCCAGGTTAGAGACCTGGCAATGAAATCCTGTATATTCCGGAAAGAGTCTGCTTTCGTGGATAAACATAACTTCCTGGAAAAGGCAGGTATTCTGAAAAGTGTGTATTTCAGTTTGCACAGGTCCAGAATAGGGCAGAAAGCGGACGTCACCTTTCTCTACAAAGCACAAGATCGAGTGCAGAAAATAAAATTTTCAACCCAATAGATATATAGAGGAAAGGATTGTATATTATGAAGGAATATCAGAAATGCGCCGAAGAAATGCTGGAATTTATCAGAAAGAGTCCCACAGCCTTTCATGCGGTTGCAAATATCAAAACAGAATTGGAAAACAGCGGATTTGCGGAAGTGAAGGAGACCGAAAGCTGGGAGCTGGAGAGCGGGAAGGATTATTATGTGACGAGAAACGATTCCTCCCTGATCGCGTTTCGGATTCCGGAATTGACCGAACCGGTCGGCTTTCATATTGCGGCATCTCACAGCGACTCTCCAGGATTTAAGGTCAAGGAATCTCCGGAGATGGCCGTGGAGGGGGCCTATCTGAAGCTGAATACGGAGAAGTACGGGGGAATGATTCTTTCCACCTGGCTGGACAGGCCATTGTCCGTGGCCGGGAGAATCGCGGTGCAGGAAGAGAACAGGATTTCGACCAGACTGGTCAATATACAGGAAGACCTGCTGGTAATCCCCAATCTGGCGATTCACATGAACAGTGATGCCAACAAGGGAATGGAATACAAAGCGCAGGTGGATATGCTGCCCCTCTATGCGGACTGCGAAGACGGGGAAACAGAGGGAATGCTGATGGGACGGATTGCACAGGCTGCCGGAGTCAGTCCCGAGGATATTCTGGGGCATGATCTTTTCCTTTATACAAGGCAGGAGGGGAGGATCTTTGGAGAGAAGGGGGAATTTATGCTTTCTCCCAGACTGGATGATCTGGAGTGCGTCTATACCTCAGTCAGAGGATTCCTGGAGAGCAGGCCGGAGAAATATATGAATGTCTGTGCGGTATTTGACAATGAAGAGGTGGGAAGCGGAACAAAGCAGGGGGCGAATTCCACATTTCTGGAAGATGTCCTGTGGAGAATATGCGAGAGCCTGGAATATGGCCGCAGTGATTTCCTGCGGATGATTGCCGGAAGCTTTCTGATTTCCGCGGACAATGCCCATGCGGTGCATCCCAACCATCCGGAGAAGGCCGATCCCACCAACAGGCCCTATCTGAACCGGGGGATTGTCATCAAATTCCACGGCAGCCAGAAATATGCCACGGACGCCCTGTCAGCGGCGGAAATGAAGCGGATCTGCCGGGAAGCGGACGTTCCCTTCCAGACCTATGCCAACCATTCGGATATTGCGGGGGGATCTACGCTGGGCAATATTTCCACGTCTCATGTGTCCGTTTCCAGCGTGGATATAGGTATTCCACAGCTGGCCATGCATTCCGCGGTGGAAACTGCCGGGGTGAAGGATGTGAAATACGCCCTTGACGCTTTCCGCGTCTTTTTCGGCGCCTGAACTGTAAAGCCGGGGCTGCCGGAAAATGCTGTCAGCAAACAATACGGGCTGTGGCTTCAACATGTCATGGCATATATTGTGTGAGGGCAGTCATTTCCCGGCAGCCTTCTGACCTTATAGCCGCCCGGCGCCGATGCAATGCATGTGTTGGATAAATACTTATTCCGGCCTGTCCGTTCGGATTAGAGCTGCAGGATGCATGCTTTGCTGCCGATTTGTGTTGTTTCAGGGCGCCTGCTTGTGTTCTGCACTGAAATTGACAAAGAAGATATCTCCGTAGCTTTCATCCTCGAAGTATTCCTGATAGACAATGGAGAACTCCGTTTCACCCTCAGGCACCTCATAGACCAGAAGCCCGGTGCGGCTTTCGGCCTTTTCCAGATCATACTGATTGGGCAGCACATCTCTGCCCAGGCTCTCACCCTCCTGCAGATAGAATGTGACAGGCCAATCGCGGGCATCTTCCGCGTCGGAATTCCACTGAACCTGAAAATCCGTATCATACATGGTGATACCCTCGTCAAAAATATTGTGGACGGTTATTTCCGCTACAAGCAGTTCATAGCCGTCTGCTGCCGTATATCCCTCAAACTCCCCGCACAGACAGGCGCTGTCTACCCTGTAATCGAAAAAGCTGCTGCGAAGTGTATCTCCCATCTGCCCTTCTGCAAATCCCTTATCATTGGCATAGATTACCGTCTCCTTGTCCACAGAGCCGCAGGCCGTCAGCAAAAGGGCCGCTACGGCGCCCGCAAACAAAGATGTAATTTTTTTGATCATTCCGCCTGATTCCTTTCTGGATTTTGTCCCTTTCAGCCAGCAGTCCCGCAGGAAACGGGCTTCTGCCTGTTCAGAATATCTTAGCATACGGCATCCAAAGTGGCAATTTATAATTAGATAGAAATTGACGGCAAAAGGGGGAGGAAAATTGGGCAATTTGTGATGCGGGGGGAACAAACCGGGGAGTAAATCAGGAAATCGACACCGGAAATAAGCCGGGAAGTAATCTGGAAATCATCCGGAAAAAATTATGGCATAAACCAGGAAACAGATCAGAACATAAACCAATATGAGACAATAAGGAAAAGCTTAATATTTTGACAGGCGGCTGTAAGGACAGTATTAGGAAAAAGTTAGGATATTCGGAGAACGATAATGAGTATAATTGGCTGAGACGGCAGGGAACAGGGGAAACGGTTATTGAGGGGACGCATAGACATGGGGGAAATAAAGAAGTATGGAAGACACAAAGATACAGGAAAGATAAAAAAGCAGGGAAGATATAAGGATGAGGGGGAAATAGAAAATTGCATGGAGGAAACGGAAGGGAGGAAATAAAAATGCGGCATAAAAATTTCACTGTGAGTGTGCTGTGCCTGGCACTCATATCGGGCGTACTCGGCGGATGCGGGAAAAAGGAAGGAGAGAACGGCGCGGAGAATGGCTCCGGGGAAGGAGCCAGGGGAAGGTATGTGGAAACACAGGTGGATTTACCCGAACAATTGGACGGATGGAATATCCGGCAGATTTTCGCTGCGGAGGACAGGATACATCTGCTGGCAATGAAGCAGGAGTCCGGGAAGGCAATCCTGAAGGAATGGGAGCAGCAGGAAGACATATTTGCGGATGTGACACAGGGCTGGCTGGCGGGTGTGGAGCTGCCGGGCGATGGGAGCGTAATGAATCTGCAGCTGCAGCAGGCGGCGGACGGTACACAATATCTTCTTGCGGACTATAAGACAGGGGATGAGACGGAATACAAATCCCATCTATGGAAGGGAAACGGCGATACCCTGCAGGAGATTACCCCGCAGAAATGGACTGTTCCCAATGAAGAGTGGGGCGGGTATGAGAGCGTTTTGGGGATCGCGGTTCTGGATGATAAGACCCTGGCGGCTGTTTCCGGTCTTTCCCTGGACAGATTGGACGGCAATGACGGTAGCATACAGGAAAGCGAATCCGTATACAATGTTTATGACGGTATTGTCACAAATGGAGAAAGTATTTTTCTGGGCTCTGCCAGAGGGAACGGTTCCTCCGGGTTCGAGATAGAAAGACGCCGGGACGGCCAATCACAGACGCTCGTCCTACAGAAAAACGGCATGGGGGCATCTTACTGCGCTTTAAAGGACGGAACCGTGATTGTGGCGGGAGCGGACGGTATTTTCCGCGGAACGGAAGACCGGGATGGGAAGGAAGGTGCTTCCTGGGAAAAGCTGGCGGACGGGACGGAGACGGATTTCGCCCTGACCCAGTGCTGGTGCACCGGCCTGGCAGCGTTGGAGGATGGAAGGATATATGCATTGTTTCAGGAATCCGGCGGCGGTGCGAAATTGAACAAATATGAATATGATCCGGAAGCGGTTATCGCTGTGACGGAAAACCTGAAGCTGTATACGGTTTTCGGCAACAGCCTTCTGGAGCAGGCGGCCGCCATGTACCACAGGGAACACCCCTGGGTGATGATAACGATCCAGTCTGTTTATCCCATGTATTATTATGAGGAGACGGATTACAATGCGGTCTATCAGGAATTAAATACCCTGCTCATGAGCGGCGATGCGCCGGATATCCTGGTGATGGACCATCTGAACATGGATTCCTACGCGGAGAAAGGGCTGTTGGAGGATATCGACGATGTGGTGGGGGCAATGGAGGAGAAAGGGGAACTACTTTCCAATATTACAGGAGCGTATGTGAGGGAGGACGGACACAGATATGCGGTTCCTCTGCAGTTTGGCTTTACCATGGCAGTGGGAAGGGAAATCACTGCGGGAGATATGGATTCCATGGAGAACCTGGCAGGGTTTCTGGGAAAACAGGATTACAGCTACCTGGGGGCGCACACTGTAAGCGAGCTGGTGGATAAATTCTATCCCTATTTCTGCGGTGAAATAGTAAATGACGGGCAGCTGGACAGAGAAGCACTTGGAAAATATCTGGAATATCTGAAGGAGATCGGAGATAACTGCGGTATACTGCCCTCCCGCGGCAGAGATGAGAAATGTCTGAATATCTGGGATCTGGCATCCGAGGCAAAGCTTTCCCTTACGGAGGTGACAGGCTTCAGAGACAGCATGCTGTCCATGTCAATAAGGGACTATATACAGGGAGAATCTGCCGCATTCGAAAGCAGCTTTATTCCTTCTCTGCAGACGGGAATCTGTACGAAGAGCGCCTATAAAGAGACGGCGAAGGATTTCCTGAGATTTGCACTTTCCGAGACGGTACAGGATACGGACTATTATAAGGGATTTCCGGTCAATGCTGCTTCTCTGGAAAAGCAGGCGTGTGAGGACCGTTCCGACGCGGAGGCGGAGACGGATATAGAGGCAGGAGGATCCCATGTGGAGTTCCGGATTTTGGATTTTTCCCGGGAGACAGCGGAACAGATTACAGCCATGTGCAAAAGTCTGGACAGACCGGTGGGAGAGGATGGCAAAATCAGGGAGGTACTGACGGAAGCGCTGGAGGGATACCTGACAGGGGGACAGTCCGGGGAAAGGACGGTGCAGAGGATAGAAGACGGATTGAAGATGTACCTGGCGGAGTAGCTGCGAGAGAACCTTTCGCCATGTTCTTACGAAAATTACCGCCAAAGAGAAAAAAACAGTTGACTTTTTACCCATATAATGCTAGTATAACACTTGTGCATGAGGAATGCGGAAGTGTCGGAACTGGCAGACGAGCAAGACTAAGGATCTTGTGGCAGCAATGTCGTGTGGGTTCAAGTCCCATCTTCCGCAGTTTACGGCGTGAAATGGAACTTTAACGGTTCACATTTCGCGCCGTTTTCTGTAGAAACAAAGGAGAGCCGCAAATCCGGTGATTTTCCGGTAAAATCAAGGGTTTGCGGCTCTTAATTTGCCTTATCATTCAGAATTACTCAGGCCGGTAGCTCTTTTGACTATACTTGACGGTAAAAGCGGAAACCGTTTCAGGTTTGCTCAGGTTTGATTTTATTGTCCTGTTGATTCTTCCTCTTGCTGTTTCACCGAAACACTGCTATAATAGGATTTGGATTCTATAATGGATCTAAATAATAGAATCCTGCTTTGGATTCTGTTATGGGATTTAAATAATAGAATCCTGTTTTGGGTTCTTTTGACAGAAATAATTTTATTAACAGAGCGGGGACATGCTCCTATGTACGGATGTGAGGAGGTACCCGCACAGGAAAAGGAATTACATAAAATGAAGAAAAACAAAAAGACAGACAAATCCATTCGCTTTCTGAGAATCAGCCTTTTAGGAGTATCTATTCTTATTGTTGGGTTGTTTGGTTTATTATCTATATTGATGAACAGAAAGAGCTCGAAAACCATCGAAGAGGTGGGCGGGCTTTACATGAACAGTATGAATGAGCAGATTGCCCTGCACTACGAGACGGTGGTAAGTCTGCGCCTTTCCCAGGTGAGAGCCATAGCTGAAAACGTTTATCCTGACAGGACAGACAGAACAGAGGTGTTTGAGGAGCTGGAATATAGGGCGAAGGCCAGGGAAATGGAATATCTGGCGCTTTATTCCGATGACGGTGAAGCGGTTGTAATATATGGCGATCCGGTGGAGCTGCTTGATCCTGAGCCGTTTCTGGATAGTCTTAAGGAAGAGGAGCGTAAGCTTGCAGTGGCGAAAAACGAGAAGGGAAACGGGCTTGTGCTGCTGGGGGTTCCCTTCCAATATGAAATGGAAGACGGTTTCTGCGGTTCTTCTCTGGTGGGCGGTTTTTCTGTGGAATACATGATCGATACTCTTTTTCTGGATGAGGAAGATACTCTGGTAAATTCCTATATTATCCGCCGGGACGGCAGTTATGTTTTTCGCGGAACCATGGAGCAGGAGAATTATTTCGAAAGCATCCATGATGTTTTTGGCGGGCAGAAGGACGGAGAAGAGGATCAGTATATTGAAAATCTGAAAAAGGCCATGGACTCCGGAGAAAACTATTTTGATGTGCTGGAGGGGGAGACCTCCCGCAGCCATATATACTGCACCAGCCTTCCCTACAGTGAGTGGTATCTGGTGACGGTTCTGCCCTTCGACTCGCTGGACACCCTGATTTCCGATATGGGCCGCGACTGGGCGATCATGGTATATATTGTCTGCGGGATTATTCTGGTGCTGCTGGTGCTGATTTTTACCAAGAGTCTCCGCATAGCCAAAAACCAGATGGAGGCGCTGGAGGAGGCGATACGGGAGGCGAGCCTGGAAAAGGCCGCGGCCGAGAAGGCGCGCAAGGAGGCAGAACACGCCAACAAGGCCAAGAGCGAGTTCCTGTCCAACATGAGCCATGATATCCGCACGCCCATGAACGCCATAGTGGGTATGACAACCATAGCCATAGCCAATATGGATAACCAGGAGCAGATACAGAACTGCCTGAAGAAGATCGCGCTGTCCAGCAAGCATCTGCTGGGGCTTATCAATGACATACTGGATATGTCGAAGATTGAAAGCGGGAAGATGACGCTCAATGTGGACCAGATTTCTCTCAGGGAGGTTATGGACAGCATTGTGAGCATTGTGCAGCCGCAGATCAAGGCAAAGGATCAGCAGTTCAATATCTTTATTCACGATATTTCAGTTGAAAACGTGTGCTGCGACAGTGTCAGGCTGAACCAGATTCTGATTAATCTCCTCGGCAACGCCGTTAAGTTTACGCCGGAGAAGGGGGCTATCGACGTGTCTTTGCATGAGACGGAATCGCCCAGGGGTGAGGATTATATAAGGATCTGTCTGGTAGTGAAGGATAACGGCATCGGCATGTCCAAAGAGTACCAGAAGGTCATTTTCGATTCCTTCAGCAGGGAAGATACGGCGCGCGTCCAGAAAACGGAAGGATCCGGCCTGGGGATGGCCATTACGAAATATATCGTGGATGCCATGGGCGGTACCATTGAGGTGGAGAGTGAGCTGGGCAGGGGAAGCGAATTCCGCGTTGTTCTGGATCTGATGAAGGCACAGGTGCAGGAGGCGGATATGGTACTGCCCAGCTGGAATATGCTGGTGGTGGATGATGATGAACAGCTCTGCCAGAGTGCGGTGGATGCGCTGAAGTCCATCGGTGTCGTGCCGGATTGGTGCCTGAATGCGGCGGAAGCCATGGCGAAGGTGGAAGAGCGCCACAAACGGCATGATGATTATCAGATCATTCTGCTGGACTGGAAAATGCCGGATATGGATGGAATCACTGCTGCCCGCAGGATCCGGGAGAGATACGGTGATGATATTCCCATCCTCCTTATCTCTGCCTACGACTGGAGTGAAATTGAGGATGAGGCAAGAGAGGCGGGGATCGCAGGCTTTATCTCCAAGCCTCTGTTCAAATCCACACTGTATTATGGCCTCCAGTCCTATGTGGGCAGCGGGGCGGAGGATTCTGAGACGAAGCCCTCCCCTGAGGAAAGCGAGCTGAATTTTGAAGGAAAGAAAATTCTCCTTGCGGAGGATAATGATATCAACTGGGAGATCGCATATGAACTGCTCTCTTCGTTGGGAATGGAACTGGAGTGGGCGCAAAACGGACAGATCTGCGTGGACAAGTTCAGGCAGTCCCCCCTGCATTATTATGATGCCATTCTTATGGATGTCAGAATGCCCGTCATGAATGGCTATCAGGCCACGGAAGCTATCCGTGCTCTGGAACGGGAGGATGCGGATATTGCGATTATCGCCATGACGGCGGATGCTTTTTCCGAGGATGTGGAGAAATGCCTGAAAGCAGGTATGAATGCACATGTGGCGAAGCCGGTGGACGTGCGGGAGGTGTGCCGCCAGCTGACGAAATACATGCATTGACGCTTTCCAGCCGGCTATCCCAGCCGGCTGGCAGGGATACTGATCAGGTGCTGCTGCGGAAAACTATGCCGCAGCTTTTTCGTTTGGATTCCTCCGCGACAGAGGGCGGCATTTTTTCTGCATGACAGGATTCGTGACAGGAAATGATAGGAATATGACTGATTTTTATGGTGCGGACTTATGATTCCTGGAATAAAAAAGAACCGCAACCCTTGATTTTACTGGAAAATCACGATTTTGCGGCATAAATAAAATGGAAGCAAGGGGGCTCGAACCCCTGGCCTTTCGCGTGTGAGGCGAACGCTCATCCCGGCTGAGCTATGCTTCCATGTCTTCTATTGTAACACTGTCTGAAAAAAATGCAAGTGAAAAATGATAAAATTATAAAAAAATATAAAACGGTCATCCTATGCAGACGGATTGCGCAAAGCCGGAAAGCACTGGATGCGTTACGGAGAAAGAAAAAAGAGAAGAATATAAAATATTTTCCGGAAAGGTATAAATTAATGTCCGGAAACTGACGATAAAAATTTAAAGTAGATTTTTCCATATTGTGCCAAATCTGGCTGTAATTCAAATACATGGAGGTAAAAATATGAGCGCTAATATTCAGGCAAGAACAGATGTGTCCTGGTTGTTTTCCGGTCTGGGAAGCGGCGCAGGGAACGCAGCAGGCAGTAATTTCCTGGCGGATTATGCGAGTATTAAGAATGGAAGCTATCGGAAGCTGATGAAGGCTTATTATGGCGGCAGTGCAGATGATTCCGTCAAGTCTTTCGCCAGTGAGAGTGTAAAGCGATATTCATCCAAAGCGGCTCATACGGCGGAGGAGACAAGGACTTTAAATAAAGTGCAGACTGCGTCCGATGCACTGAAAGAATCAGCGGATGCTCTGCTGAAAACAGGCTCCAAGTCCGTATTCAATAAAAAAGATGTCACTACCAAGGATGAAAACGGGGTGGAGACCACATCGAAGGAGTACGATAAGGGAGCCATATACAATGCGGTGAACAGCTTTGTCAACAGTTATAATTCGGTCATCCAGGCATCGGATAAGGCGGACAGCAGCAATATTTCGCGCAGGACGGCCAATGTGATGAATTCCACCAACGCCAACCTGAAATCCCTTCTGGCAGTGGGAATCAGTGTGAACAAGGACGGCACCATGGCTGTGGATAAGGATACCTTTATGGATTCCGATATGTCTAAGGCAAAGAACCTTTTTGACGGTAATAATTCATATGCATACCGGGTATTCGCTCAGGCATCCATGATCAATTATGCGGCGGATAATGAGGTGAACAGGGGATATTCCTACACTGCGGCGGGAACTTACGGTGCGGATTACAATAATGGGAATCTCTTTAACAGCTGGCTGTAACAGGGCGGATGATGAATTGCCGAAAAAATAAAAAAATTTAAAAAAATCTATTGACTTTTTGCGGGAAATGGTATAAAATAAGTCTTGTTCGCAGGAATGGCGGAATTGGCAGACGCGCACGGTTCAGGTCCGTGTGGTAGCAATACCATGAGAGTTCAAGTCTCTTTTCCTGCAGGCGGATAAAAGGTACTTGATTCAGTTCAAGTGCCTTTTTCAATTATCTGCTATCTGTTCATCTATACTGATTTGGCTTTTCGGCAGCAGGGGAGCTTTAATATGGTCAATATGAAAAGAGAAAATTCCACGGAAAAAGAGAAAAACATGGAAGAAAGCCGTCCCATGGGAAAAGGCTGCCTTGAGGCAAAGGAGCATGCTATGGCGAAAAACGGTGCTGAGGCAGAGAACCATGCTATGGCGAAAAACGGTGCCGAGGCAGAGAACCATGCTATAGCGAAAAACGGCGCTGAGGCAAAGGACCATACTATGGAAAAAGACTGTGCCATGGAGAAAAACCGTTTCATGGAAAAGAAGGATTCTGCAGAGAGAAATCATGGCGAAAAAAATTATACTGCAGGGAAAAAGGCAAAGGCGCAGCGCAGGGAATGGTACAAGCTTGACCTGTCCGCCATCGTGTACCCCACCCTGCAGCGGAGGGATTTCTCCTCTGTGTACAGGCTGTCGGTGGTGCTGAAGGAGGAGATACAGCCCCAGGTGCTTCAGCAGGCTCTCGATATGACGCTGCCCAGGTTTCCCACCTACAAGGCCGCCATCCGAAAGGGACTGTTCTGGCGGTATCTGGAGCCCAATGACCGTCCCGGCCCCTTTGTGCAGGAGGATGTAAAAAATCCCTGCCAGCCCATGTACTTTAAGGCGAACAACCGTTACCTGGTGCGGGTCTATTATTTCCGCAGCAGAATTGCCCTGGAGGCGCATCACAGCCTGGGGGACGGGACGGGAGCCATGTGCCTGCTGCTGACCATGACGGCAACCTATCTGAGGCTTCTGGGGCATACGGATATTCAAAACGGCGGATTTGTGCTGAATATAGAGGAGCCGCCCGACGCGGAGGAGTTGGAGGACGCCTATATGCGTTATGCCAATGCCAAGGTCTGCCCGCCCAGGCAGGAGGAGAAGGCGTATCGGGTTCGGGGTACGGCGGAGCCATTTTATACTTTGAATATCATAGACGGAATTATGTCCGTATCGGAAGTATTACAGGCAGCGAAGCGCTGCAGGGCCACCATCACGGAATATCTGAACGCGGTGCTTCTGTATGCCCTGATGATCAAACAGCAGGAGGAGCGAAGATTCCGTCCGCGGCCGGTTAAGATTGCCATGCCCGTGAATCTGAGACGCTTTTTCCCGTCCGTTACCCTGAGAAATTTTATTACCATGATTTATCCGGGTATTGACCCAAGGCTTGGAGAATATACCTTTGAGGAAATTGTACTTCAGGTTCACAATTATATGAGGTATTCTCTCAACGAAAAGCTACTGAGAGGAGATATTACCACCAATGCCGCCACGCAGCGGAATCCCTTTATCCGTGTGGTGCCTCTTTTTATCAAGGATTTTGTGGTGAGGCAGTTTTACACGAGAGTGCAGGACAGAAATTCCTCGGCGGGGCTGACCAATATGGGGGCGCTGCAGGTGCCGGAGGGGATGAAGGACCACATTGACAGGTTCGATATTTATATGGGACAGCCCTTTTCCCGAAGGACAAACTGTGCCATAATCAGCTTTGGAGACATTCTGACGGTGAACTTTGCCAGCAGTATCATAGAGGCGGATGTGGAACGATACTTCTTCCGGAAACTGGTGCAGGATGGGATTCATGTTAAAATCGAGAGTAACCGGGAGAGCATTGCGGAGACCTTAACTTTATAACTGGATATAAACCAGAATATCAGTACAGGAGGTTTAGACGGTGTTTCATGTAATATCGGAATGGCTGGATGATGTACTGGAAGGCATATGGGATACAGGTATTCCAAAGGAGGTTATAGCTTTTGGATTTAACCTGTATGACGATGGTGAGGATTGGTCAATGGAGCTGATTGGAGCCTCGGAATTTGATATGGATGATGAGGATTGGCTGTGCAATGAGGTGACAGATTTCGATACAAGAGATAATCCGTTCCGATGGTGCAAAAAGGCTGGATGGGAAGAAATATTGAATGAGGTAACCTGTCTCCTGAAAAGATATTTGGAAAGCGGAAAGTATGCTGATGTTTTAAAAGCAAAATCCGGAGTTGGAGTTGGTTTTGTTGACGGTAATATCAATATTTTATACAGCAGGAACATTTTTTTATAGTCTCTCGGAATCTTTTGGCAGATAACAGCGGTTTCTGATTCGGGTTTTTCGTAAACGGAGGGGAATTTATAAAAATGGAGTCTGGAAAGCCGCATAAAATAAGGCTTAGAGATTCCGGGAGGATATTTTTTCAAAAAAAGGGAGTTTTGGAATAAGCTGCTTTGGAGAAGGCTGCTTTCGGAATAAGCAGGTTTTGGATCAGGATGCTTTTGAAATAAGTTGCTACTGGAAAAAGTCGCTTTCAGGGAAGGGAGGCATATGTCTTATTGTGTAAATTGTGGGGTGGAGCTGGATGCTTCCGCCGGAGAATGTCCCTTGTGCAATACGCCGGTGTATAATCCAAGGGAGCTGGAAAGCCTGGCAGCGTCTTCCTGCGGGGATGGGGGGAAGAGGAGGCCGGAATCCCCTTTCCCCAGGGAGAAGGGGCAGGTGGAGACGGTAAAGAGAAAGGATTTGGGGATCCTGTTAACCACGGTGGTATCGTCTACAGCCGTTACCTGCGGAGTATTAAATTTTATTGTATTCCCCGGAGCTCTCTGGTCCCTGGCGGTGATCGGAGCCTGTGCGCTGCTGTGGGTGATCATGATTCCTTTTGTGATCTACACGAAACAGCCGATCTATATTTCCCTGCTTTATGACGGGGCGGCTACGGCGATTTACCTGTATATTCTTACCTTTGAGGTGGGAAGCAGGGAATGGTTTCTGGGACTTGGACTGCAGATTACCCTGTTGGTGACGGTCATTGCGGAGCTTGTGACGCTGTGTATCAGAAAACTGCCAAGATCCTTCCTGACGGTCTCGCTGTACCTGTTCACGGCGGTGGGATTGCTCTGTGTGGGGCTGGAAATGCTCATAGACTGGTATCTGGCGGGAGAGATTGCGCTGAGCTGGTCCGCTGTGGTGCTGACAGTCTGCATTGTGCTGGACATCGCCCTGATTACAATGCTTTCCCGCAGACGGCTGCGCAACGCTGTGCGGAAACGCCTGCACTTCTGAGGAAGGCTTTGGGGCGGCTCAGGGCAGGCCGAAGGCATCCCGGTCGGCATGTCTGCCCCAAAGCCCTCGAGACGGCATGCAGTCTCGGGAGGGAGAGGGCAGGACAGAGGGGAAGGGAGCAAATCCGCCTTCCCGAAAGCCCCCAGGCAGCATGCAGTCCTGGAAGAGGGAGGGCAGAACAAAGGGGAAGGGAGCAAATCCGTCTGCCCCAAAGCCCTCCAGGCAGCATGCAGTCCCGGCGGGTGCCGGGACAGATCAGAGAAAGGAAGAGGTAAATTCCAAATGGAGATAGAAGAGAGACAACAGCTGACGGAAAGAAAGAAAGCGGAGCAGCTGGAACTGGAAAGAATAGAGATGGGAACGGCGGATAAGAAGAGCCAGGGCTTTATGAACCTGATCAGGCGTGTTCATGGAATGGTGGAAAATTCCGATATTGAGAAGCACCGCCAGTCCCAGGACTATATCGGTGCTATTCTGAGCAATAGCCGGGATATCCGATACCGGGAGATCAGTATTGAAGGAATGTATGGGGAATGGGTCAGCGTAAACCGCGCCCATATGAAAAAGTATGTGATCCTGCATTGCCATGGGGGCGGGTATTCCACGGGCAGCAGTCTTTATGCCAGGGCGCTGACCTCCAAGCTGGCGGAGTCCACCTCCATGGACGTGCTTTGCTTTGATTATCGCCTGGCGCCGGAAAATCCCTATCCGGCCGCCCTGGAGGATGGCATGAAGGCATGGAACTATCTGATGCTGTTAGGGTATGGTGCCAGAGATGTGGTTCTGACCGGAGATTCTGCCGGAGGAAATCTGGCGCTTGCCCTGACGCTGCGGCTGAAGCAGGAGGGAAGGATTCTGCCCAGGGGAATACTTCTGATGTCTCCCTGGACGGATCTGACTTCCTCAGGGAAATCCTTTCAGACCAAGGCGGAAGCGGATCCGGTGCTGGACGGCGCCTATATAGACAGGATGGTGCAGGCATACGCTCCGGGGCAGGATCTGACCAAACCGCTGATTTCACCTCTTTTCGGAGAGTTTGAAGGGTTTCCTCCCACCTATATTCAGGTGGGGGAAAATGAGATCCTGCTCAGCGACTCCATCAGGCTGCATCAGGAGTTCATAAAGGCCAATGTGTCAGTGAAAATGGACATCTGCCCGGGTATGTGGCATGTGTTCCAGATGTCCCCTCTGAAGGCGGCCAGGAGCGCCATGGATAAGAATGCTGAGTTCATATTCGACATCTGCCGGTGAGCTTTCCGGTGTTGGAGATTGGACTTTTCCATAAGAAAAAAGGATTTTGGCCGGGAGCGCAGAATAATAATTACAGGAGGATTTTTCAGCGCGGCATGAGGCGCGGATGGGAGTAAGCATGACAGTCAGAGAAAATTTAGAACAATGGGAAAGGCAGTATTTAAGCCCTTACGCCTCCTTCAGCGTGGCTTCCAGGGGCAGGCTGCGTCCGGAGGCGCAGTGTGATGTCCGGCCCGTGTTCCAGCGGGACCGTGACAGGATTATCCATTGCAAGGCATTCCGGAGACTGAAGGATAAGACCCAGGTGTTTCTTTCCCCGGAGGGAGATCATTACCGCACAAGGCTGACGCATACTTTGGAGGTTTCGCAGAATGCCCGTACCATCGCGAAGGCACTGAGGCTCAATGAGGAGCTGGTGGAGGCTATTTCGCTGGGGCATGACCTGGGACATACGCCCTTTGGACATGCGGGAGAGCGGGCGCTGAATCGTGTCTGTCCCCTGGGATTTGAACACAGCCAGCAGAGCGTGCGGACGGTAGACCGATTGGAGAAGGACGGTCAGGGGCTGAATCTGACTTATGAAGTACGGGACGGTATCCTGAACCATCAGACCATTGGAAAACCTCATACCCTGGAGGGGAAGATTGTCAGGCTGTCGGATAAAATCGCTTATATTCATCATGATATGGATGATGCGGTGCGCGCCGGAATCCTGAAGGAGAGCGATGTGCCGAAGGAAATCCGCGATGTGATAGGCAGTACTCCCGGGGATCGTCTTGATCATTTTATACACGATATTGTTACATCCAGCAGGGAAAAAAACGATATTCTCATGTCCGAACCCACCCATCATGCCATGATGCGGATGCGGGAATTCATGTTTGAGAATGTATATGAGAATCCTCAGGCCAAGAGCGAGGAGGCCAAGGCGGAGCGGCTTATGGAGACCCTTTATCTGCATTTTATGAAGCATATCGACGATCTGCCGGAGGAATTCCTGAATCTGCTCTCCGAGGGAGAGCGCAAGGAACAGGTGGTGTGCGATTATGTGGGGGCGATGACGGACCGTTTCGCCATTGCCACCTACAATGAGATATACATACCGAAATCGTGGTCTATATAAACGCAATGCGTATTCCCGGGCTGTCACGGACTGCCGTCTGAGAAATTCCGGGTTTCACCGGAGGGGACGCAGGAGCTGCCCGGGGGTGGCGGCCGGCAGAAAAGGGATGCAGGAGCTGCCCGGGGTATGACGGCCAGCAGAAAAGGGACGCAGGAGCCGGCCCGGGCGTGTCGGCCGGCAGAGAGGGGACGCAGGGCGTCTGTACGGTTTCGGGACTGCCAGGAGGGAGCAATGTACTATCCGGAAGAGATTGTAGAGGAAGTCAGGAACAGAAACGATATAGTGGAAGTGGTATCCGGTTATGTGAAGCTGCAGAAAAAGGGCGGACGCCATTGGGGGCTGTGTCCCTTTCATAACGAGAAATCCCCCTCCTTTTGTGTCAGCGCGGACAGGCAGACCTACCATTGCTTCGGCTGCGGTGCGGGGGGGAATGTCTATACTTTCGTAATGAATTATGAAAATTACAGCTTCCCTGAGGCAATCAAGATGCTGGCCGAACGGGCGGGAGTGCAGCTTCCCGAGACGGAAGAGACGGAGGAGTCCCGCAGGAAGCAGAACAGGCGCACAAGGCTGCTGGAGGTCAATAAGGCGGCGGCAAAGTATTTTTATTATCAGCTGCGCAGTCCCCATGGGGCAGTGGGGTATCAGTATCTGAAAAAGAGGGAGCTGTCCGACGAGACCATGCACAGGTTCGGACTGGGATATGCGGCAAAGGACGGAGCGCTTCTGGTGCGCTACCTCAGGGAGAAGGGATTTGAGGATGAGCTGATTCAGGAGGCCGGACTGGCCGGCCACTCCGAGAAATACGGCGGTCTGATGAGTCAGTTCTGGAACCGGGTCATGTATCCCATTCAGGACATTCACAACCGGGTCATAGGCTTTGGCGGGCGCGTGATGGGGGAGGGGGAGCCGAAATATCTCAATTCTCCCGAGACCCCTGTATTCGATAAAAGACGGAATTTATACGGTTTGAATTATGCCAGAAAGGCCAGAAGCGGGAATATCATACTCTGCGAGGGCTATATGGATGTGATCTCCATGCACCAGGCGGGCTTCTCCCAGGCGGTGGCGTCTCTGGGAACGGCCTTTACGGCGGAACAGGCGGCGCTTTTAAGGCGTTACACGGACAATGTGCTGCTGGCCTACGACAGCGACGGCGCAGGGGTGAAGGCGGCGCTGCGGGGAATCGGCATTCTGCGGGAAGCTGGATTGACCGGAAGAGTCATCAATATGCAGCCCTACAAGGATCCCGATGAATTCATGAAAGCACTGGGGAAGGAAGCCTTCGAGGAACGCATCCGCCAGGCGGAGAACAGCTTTTTCTTCGAGATCCGGATCATGGAGGGCCGGTACGATATGGCAGACCCGGAGGCCAGAACGAAGTTTCACCGGGAGATTGCAAGGAAGCTCTGTGAATTTACCGAGGAGGTGGAACGGGATAATTATCTCCAGGCGGTGGCAGAGAAGTATTTCATCGGCATTGAAAACCTGCGAAGACTGGTGAGAAGCTATGCGGCGGCGAGCACAGGGAACGAACCGATACAGCGGCCGAAATCCGGAATACGCAGGAAGAGCGATCCGGAAGAGCATGCGAAGCGGACTCAGAGGCTTCTGATTACCTGGCTTTCGGAGGAACCGGCCCTGTACCGGAAGGTCAGCAAATATATTTCGCCCCAGGATTTTACGGTGGAGCTCTACCGCAAAGTGGCGGAAAGGATGTTTCAGGAGCTGGAAGAGGGGCGGGTGAACCAGGCGGGAATCATCAGCATGTTTGAGGAGGAGGAGCAGCAGCGGGAGGCTGCCTCGCTCTTTGACGCAAGTCTTCCGCCCCTGGATGCCGGACAGAACAGGGAGAAAGCCTTCCGCGATATCCTGCTGGGCGTGAAAAAAGCAGCGTATGAGTATCATATGTCCCGAAAGGAAACGGATACGAACACGCTGGCCTGGGCGCTGGCGGCCAAGAAAGAGCTGGAAGAGCTTGCAAAAACGCATATTTCCCTGGATTAAGGTAAAGATATTGTTAACTTCAGAGGATGAATAATAAAGGGAAGCAACTTCCCGAGGAAGGATGGAACTACTACGATGGATGAAAACACACTGGCAAAATTTGACGAGAAGGTAAAAGAACTCCTCAATGCCGCCAAAAAGAAGAAGAATGTGCTGGAATATCAGGAGATAAGTGATTTTTTTGCGGACATGCCTTTGGAGGAGGAACAATTCGAGAAAATCCTGGATGTTCTGGAGCAGAATAATGTGGATGTACTCCGCATTACCGAGGATGAGGTGGACGCTGAGATCATTCTCACGGATGAGGATGATGTGGATGTGGAGAATCTGGATCTGACCATTCCGGACGGCATCAGCCTTGAGGATCCTGTGCGGATGTATTTAAAGGAGATCGGCAAGGTGCCCCTGCTCTCGGCCGAGGAGGAGATCGAGCTTGCCCAGAGAATGGAGCTGGGGGATGAGGATGCGAAGAAACGCCTGGCGGAGGCGAACCTGCGTCTGGTGGTCAGCATCGCAAAGCGTTATGTGGGGCGGGGGATGCTTTTCCTTGATCTGATTCAGGAGGGAAATCTTGGGCTGATCAAGGCGGTGGAGAAATTTGATTACCGCAAGGGTTATAAATTTTCCACCTATGCCACATGGTGGATTCGCCAGGCGATTACCAGAGCCATTGCGGATCAGGCCAGAACCATAAGGATACCCGTGCATATGGTGGAGACGATCAACAAACTGATCCGGGTCAGCAGGCAGCTGCTTCAGGAGCTGGGGAGAGAACCGACCCCTGAGGAGATTGCCGAGGAGCTGAATATGCCCACCGACCGCGTGCGTGAAATCCTGAAAATCAGTCAGGAGCCGGTTTCCATGGAGACTCCTATCGGCGAGGAGGAGGACAGTCATCTGGGAGATTTCCTTGAGGACGACAAGGTGCCGGTGCCGGCGGACGCGGCGGCCTTTACCCTGCTGAAGGAACAGCTGGTGGAGGTGCTGGGGACCCTGACGGAGAGGGAGCAGAAGGTTTTGAGACTGAGATTCGGACTGGACGACGGCCGTGCGCGTACATTGGAGGAAGTGGGGAAGGAATTCAATGTCACCAGGGAGCGTATCCGCCAGATCGAGGCAAAGGCGCTTCGCAAGCTGCGCCATCCCAGCCGCAGCAGGAAGCTGAAGGATTATCTGGACTGATGAAGGAGAGGGGGAACTTTTTGTCCGAAAGGCTCCGGATGCTTGCCGGCATGGTGACGCCCGGAAACCGCGTTGCGGATATCGGGTGCGATCATGGCTTTCTGTCCATTTACCTTGTCCGGGAGGGACTGTGTCCCGGGGCGGTGGGAATGGATCTGAGGGAAGGGCCTCTGGCGGCGGCAAGGGCGCATGTGGAGGAGTACGGACTGGGAGATTACATAGAATTAAGATTATCGGACGGCCTGGCGGAATATGTACCGGGGGAGGCGGATACCATGATCTGCGCCGGCATGGGCGGCAGGCTGATGGAAGGGATTCTGACCCGGGGAATGGAGAAGGCAAGGGAAATGAAGGAGCTGATCCTGCAGCCTCAGTCGGAATTGCCGTCCTTCCGCAGATTCCTGAGAAACGCGGGGTTTGAGATTGTTCGGGAGGAAGCCCTGCGGGAGGGCGGTAAATATTATTTTGCAATGAAAGCAAGGTATACAGGAGAATGCCGGAAGGAAGCCGGTGGCGGCCTCGGCGGAAGTGTGGAAGGAATCGGGGAAGCGGAAGGAAGCGGAAATCGGAAGGAAGCCGGTGGCGGCCTCGGCGGAAGTGTGGAAGAAATCGGGGAAGCGAAGCAGAGCCGGGAGCCGGAGGAGCTTCAGGAGCTGTATGATACGTACGGCCGGCTTCTGCTTACGGGCCGGCATCCTGTGCTGGAGGAATATCTGCACCGGCAGGAGAGCGCTTTGAAAAGCCTGACCGCGGCGCTGGAGGCTGGAGAAGGCGGAACCGTATCGGAAAAAGCCCGTATTCGCCGCCGGGAGGTTATGAAGGAACTGGAGCGGAATCAAAAGGCGCTGCTTTATTACAGCTTATAAGAAAGGAGCTGCCGGGAAACGATGTCAACCTACAATATATGGCAGTGACTTCCGGCATGCGCGGCGTATATTGTGTGAGGATAATCATTTTCCGACAGTCCTGCAGAGCCTGTAAGATGCCGAAGGCGCTTATTTACCCGGGAAAGGCAGTGCAGCTGACGGCGCGGGGGATTGCTTGTCTCCCGCGGGGGAGCATGGACTGAAATATAGGAGACAGGAGGGATTGGTATGGCTATCGTGACGATTCATGGAGAACAGAAGGAAGTACAGCAGGGGACTACATATGAGGCGATTGCGGCCCAGTACCAGCCGGAATACGACGGTACCATCGCAGTGGTGGCGGTGAACGGCAAGATCAGGGAGCTTTTCAAAAGAGTAAACGGAGACTGTACGGTGGAGTTCTTTACCCTGAAGGATGATGTGGGGCACAAGACCTATGTGCGCACTGCCACCATGCTTTTCCTGAAAGGGATGCATGATGTATTCGGGCCTGAGGCTGCCAGGACCAGCTGTGTGGAATTTTCCATTGGCAGGGGGATCTATGTGAATACCTTTGGACAGATTGCGGCCACGGAGGAAAATGCGGAGAAGATTAAGGACCGGATGAAGGAAATGGCAGAGGCAAAGCTTCCGTTTATGAAGCGCTCCTATCCTCTGGAGGAAGCAATGGAGCTTTTCCGTTCAGAGGGAATGGAGGATAAGGTAAGGCTCTTCCATTACCGGATGAGTTCCGCGGTTAATATTTATGAGATAGACGGCTATTATGATTATTATTACGGATATATGCTTCCCAATGCAGGTTATGTGAAGTGGTTTGAAGTAATTCCCTATGAGAACGGCTTCATGCTGGTACTGCCCTCCAAATCCAATCCAACGGTGGTGGAGCCCTTTGCGGAGAGCAGGAAGCTTTTTGGGACCATGGAGAGCGCTCACGAATGGGGCAGAACGGCGGGCATCGAGACAGTGGGGGATCTGAACGACCAGATCTGCAACGGTTCCATGAGCGATCTGATATTGGTGCAGGAGGCCGAGCAGGAGAGGAAGATCGGCGAGATTGCAAAGGATATCGTCAGCCGGGAGAATGTCAGGTTTATTATGATTGCGGGACCCTCCTCCTCCGGTAAGACTAGCTTTTCCCACAGGCTGTCCATTCAGCTGCGGACGCTGGGGAAGGTACCCCGTCCCATTGCGCTGGACAATTATTTCGTGAACCGGGAGCAGACGCCCAGGGATGAGAACGGGGATTACAATTTCGAATGCCTGGAAGCCATCGACGTGAAGCTGTTCAATGACAATATGTTAAAGCTTCTGGCGGGAGAGCGTGTGGAAATGCCCTGCTTCAATTTCAAGGCCGGACAGAGGGAATATCGGGGAGATTTCATGCAGCTGGGGGAAAATGATATCCTGGTAATTGAGGGGATTCATGGATTGAACGAGAAGATGTCCTATGCGCTGCCTGAGGAGAGCAAGTACAAAATCTATATCAGCGCTCTGACCACGCTGAATATCGACGGACACAACCGGATTCCCACCACGGACGGCAGGCTGCTCAGACGCATAGTGAGAGACGCCCGAACCAGGGGAGCCAGCGCCCGGAGAACCATCCAGATGTGGAATTCCGTGCGCAGGGGCGAGGAGGAGAATATCTTCCCCTTCCAGGAGGGGGCGGACGCCATGTTCAATTCCGCTCTGATTTACGAGCTGGCTATGCTGAAAACCTTTGCGGAACCGCTGCTGTTCCAGATTCCAAAGGAGGCGCCCGAATATTATGAGGCAAAGCGCCTGCTGAAATTCCTGAATTACTTTCTGGGCGTACCCAGCGAGGAGCTGCCCAGGAATTCCATCTGCAGGGAGTTCGTGGGGGGAAGCTGCTTTAATGTGTAGGAAGACTTTAAAAATTTCTTGCATACGGGCAGAATTTCAGATATAATGAAACTCGGTGAGTAGGATAAATAATCGCGGCCGTCCCTGCGGGGGCGGGTGAGGAAAGTCCGGGCTTCACAGGGCAGGATGCCGGATAACGTCCGGTGGAGGCGACTCCAAGGCCAGTGCAACAGAAATATACAGCAGGGACACGGCGTGCCGCGCTCCCTGTAATGGTGGAAAGGCAGTGTAAGAGACTACCGTCCGCCCGGTAACGGGCGGAGCCATGTAAACCCCATCCGAAGCAAGACCAGAACGAAGGCGACAGGCCGGCCCGGCCTGCTTTCAGGTAGGTCGCTTGACGCGGCTGGCGACAGCCGTGCTAGACAGATGATTATTCGATGCAGGAACTGCGGATGCACTGGGTGCAGATGCAGGGAGTGCTGGACATAACCCGGCTTATCGTCCTGCTCACCATTTTCATATGCTTTAAAATATGGCGGCATCTGTCCGCCGTATTTTTTTAGACAGTGATTCGGCTGGCATGCAGCGAGATTATGCGCATCCGGCTAAATTATGACTCCGGCTTTTCCGGGCGGGAATTTTTAGGATGGGGCCATGTATCGGCGGAAGGAAGACTGCCGGATTTATTTTTAAATTTTTTGAAAACAAAAATGCATCTATCTTTGCGTCTGAAAATATGATACACTTAAAACATGGCAGTTCCGACGGCGTATAGAATTAATTATTATGCGGAAATGAAAGGAGAGGGATGACAAATGGACCCTGTGATCAAATACTATCTGGCGATTGATATTGGGGCATCCAGCGGAAGGCATATTCTGGCGCATCTGGAGGATGGCAGAATGGTGCTGGAGGAGGTACACCGCTTCCCCAACGGAATGACGGAGAAGGATGGTGAGCTTGTCTGGGATGTGGACGAGCTTTTTGCCCAGATCAAGCTGGGAATGAAGAAATGTGCCGAACTGGGCAAGATTCCCGTCAGCGTGGGCGTGGATACCTGGGGGGTAGATATTGTGCTTCTGGATAAGGATGGGAAGCGTATCGGAAATGCGGTGGCTTACCGGGACGGAAGGACCAGGGGAATGGATGAAGAGGTGTACAGGCTGATTCCTGAGGATGAGCTGTATGCCCGCACCGGAATCCAGAAGGCAATTTTCAATACAATTTATCAGCTTATGGCACTGAAGAGGAAGAAGCCGGAGCATCTGGAGAAGGCGGAAACCATGCTGATGATGCCCGATTATTTCCACTATATGCTGTCCGGGGCTGCCGTGACGGAGTATACGGAGGCTACTACAGGGCAGCTGATCAGCCCCGAGACCAGGGACTGGGATATGGAATTGATCGGGAAGCTGGGATATCCGAAGCGCATTTTCCGGAAAATAGTGGCCCCCGGCACTGCTGTCGGAGAGTTGACCGAATCAGTCAGAAAAGAAGTGGGCTATAACTGTAAGGTGGTGGTGCCTGCCACCCATGACACGGGTTCCGCCGTGATCGCGGTGCCCACGGACAGCGACAATGCTATGTATATCAGCTCCGGCACCTGGTCCCTGATGGGGACGGAGCTTCTGAAAGCAAACTGTTCGCCGGAGAGCAAGGCCAGCAATCTCACTAACGAGGGCGGCTATGATTACCGCTTCCGCTATCTGAAAAATATCATGGGGCTGTGGATGATCCAGTCCGTGAAGAAGGAGATCGGCGGGGAGCTGGGCTTCGGGGAAATCTGCGAGATGGCTTCCAAATGCAGCATCCCCTCCATTGTGGACTGCAATGACGACCGTTTCCTGGCGCCGGCCAATATGACGGAGGAGGTGCGCAGCGCCTGCAGGGAATCCGGACAGCAGGTGCCGGAGGGGATTGCGGAGATCGCTTCCGTTATTTATAACAGCCTTGCCCAGTGCTATGCGAAGACGGTGAAGGAGATCGAGAGCATCACCGGACAGAAGTATGACAGGATACATATCGTGGGCGGAGGCTCCAACGCGGAGTATTTGAACAGGCTCACGGCCCAGGCCACCGGGATTCCCGTGTATGCGGGCCCTACGGAGGCTACGGCCATCGGCAATGTGGCGGCTCAGATGATGACGGCGGGGGAACTGCCCGGGTTAAAGGCAGCCAGGAAATGCGTTTTTAATTCCTTCCCCATCGTACAATACCGCTGAAAAGCCGGGTTCTATTAAAAGCAAAGGGAGTTCGGCATGATTCCGCGGAAGAGATGTTGAGCAGTGCGGAAGGTATAGGGAAAGCTGAACAGCATATTTTACATAAAGCTTAAAGAAAGGAAAGAGAAAATGACAGCAAAGGAAAGATTTGAATCGGCAAAGGAAATTTACGCGTCCTACGGCGTGGATGTGGAGGCGGCCATCGAAAAGTGCAAGGAAGCTCCCGTGGCGCTCCACTGCTGGCAGGGGGATGACGTGACCGGATTTGACCACGACGGCCCCCTGACCGGCGGCATCCAGACCACCGGGGATTATCCCGGAAAGGCGAAGACGCCGGAAGAACTGATGCAGGATATGGATAAGGCCTTAAGCCTGATGCCCGGCAAAAAGAAGCTGAATCTGCACGCAAGTTACGCCATTTTTGAGCCCGGCGAATTCGTGGACAGGGACAGGATCGAGCCGAAGCATTTCGCCAAATGGGTGGCATTTGCAAAGGAAAGGAATATGGGAATCGATTTTAATCCCACCTTTTTCTCCCATGATAAGGTGAAGGACGGACTCACCCTGAGCAGCCCGGATGAGGAGACCAGGAAGTTCTGGATCAACCACGGGAAAGCGTGCGTGCGCATTTCCCAGTATTTCGCGGAGGAGACCGGCGTTCCCTGCGTGATGAATATCTGGACAGGAGACGGCTACAAGGATATTCCCGCTGACCGCATGGGCCCCAGGATGCGCTATAAGGATTCCATCGAGCAGATTCTCTCCGAGCCCTATGACAGGAACAAGGTGAAGCCCTGCGTGGAGTCCAAGGTATTCGGCATCGGCGTGGAGGCGTACACTGCGGGCAGCGCCGAGTTTACCTTAAGCTTTGCCGCCACCCACGAGGGATGCCTGCCCCTGATGGACAACGGACATTACCATCCCACGGAAGTGGTGTCGGACAAGATTCCCGCCCTGCTGTGCTTCTATCCGGAGATCGCCCTGCACATCACCAGGCCCATCCGCTGGGACAGCGATCATGTGGTGCTCTTCGACGATGAGACAAGGGAGATGGCAAAGGAAATCGTAAGGTGCGACGGGCTGGACCGCGTTTACATGGCGTTGGATTATTTTGACGCCAGCATCAACAGGGTATCCGCATGGGCCATGGGATTCAGAAGCTGGCAGAAAGCGCTGCTGACGGCAATGTGCACACCCAATGCCCAGCTGAAGAAGCTCCAGGACGAGAACCGCATGACCGAGCTGATGGTGGAGCAGGAGGCGGTGAAGACACTGCCCTTCGGCGACGTGTGGAACGAGTACTGCCAGCGCTGCGGCGTGGTGTCCGATAAGGAATTCTACAGTGAAATCAGGAAGTATGAGGACGAGGTCCAGCTGAAGAGATAGTCGGAAAAATTGTCCGCACCGTTTCGGCGGTGCGGGCGTGGTGCCCTGGATGGTGTCCGGCGGGCCGGAGATCGCCAGGGCTGCCTGCGTCCTTTTTGCAGCATTCTTATGCTCTGTCCTGCCCAGGCGGGTGTTTTATAACGAAATCCCGTGCGGTTTGGCGGTGTTTACATTCAGGTTTGTCCGGATTTGCAAATAGAGCAGCAGCTATTGCTTTGCGACAATGAGGTGCTGGGGCCGGACATTTCTGCTTTATACACAATATCACTGCTTCAGAAATTCCTCATAATAATCCTCCGCATTCATATCAAGCATGAATGCGCCTCTCTGGAACATATCGTATATGCCGGATTCATATAACTGCCGAAACTGAACGGATTCTTTCAAGGCCTGCCATTCTTCAGCCATATCGGCACCCGCCATCTCCAGGTCACGGAACAGCAGTAGAGATATTTTTTCGCTTTCCGCGGCGGCCTCAATGACTTCATTATAATTTGCCGCCGAAAGAGCTTCGGCAGAGTTCTCCCCGATGCGGATCTGCACGGAGACCAGATTGGGATGTGCCTTTATAAACTCCGCAGGCCGGTTCGATTTATAATCGCAGTAAAAATTCTCCAAGCTGTCGGAAAATCCTATGTTTTGCAAATTGATTCCATCTTCGGAGCCCTGGCCGGTAAAGAAATACAGGTTTTTCAAATCCGGACCTTCGGAAATTTCCAATGCAGCCGCACAGCTTGTCGATGTACCCAATACCAGCGTCTGGAGCTTTTCTGCGTTTTCCAGGTTTTTCAGCAGTTTATTCACATCTTTTTCCTCCCAACCGTATACAGCCCCATAGAAATAGCTCAGTTTCGGCAGACTCTCCCATATCGGCGACAGGGAAGAGGCGCTGATACCCTCATTTCTGCCAGCTATCGACAGCTCCCGCAGCAAAGAGCATTGCTTCAGACAGGAAGCGTCTTTTATGCGGCAGTATGACAGATAAAGCTCCCGAAGAGAGGGAAATTCCTCTATTCCGCTCAAATCAGCCTCCACACAGCACAGGGAAAGAGCGGACAGGCAGGGAAGCTCCGCGAGCGCATCCAGATGAAGCACCTGAGGGGGTTCGGAGATAGGGGAATAGCCGGCGATCACCAGAGCCTTTAACTGCAGGGAATCTGTAAGGCTTTCACAGTCAAAGCTTTCCCCATTTTCCAGGAAGATAACGACATCCTCCGTATCAGGCGTAATTTCTTCCGTCTGATGTATTTTGATGGGGACATTACCACTCGTATAATGATAATAATCGGGAAAGGTCGTATTGCCCTCGCCGCCTTCCGCGAAAGCGACTCCCCCATCCGGAGCAAGCAGCTCCTGCAGCTGTTCAGGGACGGTCATCCCGAAATCAACCTCCTCCAGTACAGGCAGCTTTGCCAGAATATCCGCCAGCCATTGATAGCCCTTTCCCATATAGCCATTGTTATAATTATATCCCTCCAGCGGCAAGGGCATGGACAGACTCTTCAGATTTTTACACGCGGTAACGGTGTCAAGATTTTCGAATGCCGTAAAAAGCGAAAAGCCTCTTCGGGGAAAGTCCAGCTTTAAGGACTCCAGTCCCGTGAGATAGTTCAGATCCGCCAGATTTACATAACCATTATACGTACATCCGGCGGTGATCATATCAATGCCGGCAGTCATGTCCTTTTCCCAGCTTATCGTCAACTCCTTTATGGAAGAGAGTTCCTCTCCCGTTATGTCCTCATCCCAATCCTTTCCCAGCTCCTCCCGGACACATCTCTCCACCAGGAAATCCTCAAATTCAATTTTACACGAGTTTCCCGCCATCTTCCATAAAAAGAATGCAATTGAGATTATAAAAACACATATTACCGACAACATAGCAATAATGCCCGCTTTATTTCTTCCGGTTTTCTTTTTCACACAGACTGTGCCATTCTCCGTCTCCTTCACCGGAGCGCCGCATTTGCTGCAAAATTTGTTATCTCCAGCCAATTCACTGCCACAGTGTTTACAATACATTTTCTTCTTTCCTCCTGATGCATACTGTTTTTCTGTTCGATTTCAGACATTAATAAATCATACCTTCACTACCGATAGCGCACGCATCCCAGATAAAGCGGGGACTCGCTGCGGGCCAGCTGCGAAATTCTGCCGTTCAGCTGTTCCGGAACGAAATACTCCCTGTCCGCCGCCTCCAGATCCAGCCACACGCTTCCGCTCTGCTGAAGATCCATCTCCGTGGGCTCTCCGGCTTTCCCGCCTTCCGTCTCCACCCGAAAAATATGGATGACCCTGTGGGCATATTCGCTGTAATCGCTGTCTGCCAGATAATCGTTGAGCTCCTCCGCCAGGGCCGCAAATCCCACAACCCTTACAGCATAGCCCGTCTCCTCCAGCACTTCCCTGATAACAGCCTCCTCCATGGTCTCCAGCATGTGCTGCCCTCCGCCGGGCAGATCGTAATATACCCCGCCCTCCTGCGTCACACAGCGGTTCACAAGAATTCTGCCGTTCGAGACAAGTAATGCTTTCGCCGTATTCCGTATTGCCATGTTGTGCATTGCTGTGTTATTTGCTGTCATATTTATGTCTCCCTGCTGTGTTGGAATCTTAAAATGCCGTCTCTTTGTTCCTGCGGCGGATTTCTTTTCGATGTTTTATAGAAGTATAGCACAAGTGGGCAGCATTATAAAGTATTAACTTTTGTCCCTGCGTAAACAGGCTTAAAAACGATACAGAATGGCTACAATTATTATAGCCCCGGGATTGGCAGGTAAATTATCATGGAGATAAGGAGGTATATGAGACTATGGGAAAATTAGAATTCGGAATTTCGTCTGTATGGCTGGGGCCTGCCGCAGAGCAGGCACCCTGGGGGAAAATGAACCCCTGGATGACAGGATGCGTGAACGCATAAAAGGCTGGGTCAAGTCATCGTCTCCATTCTCGCATATCCCACAAAATCAATGTGATCGGATGCCTTATTTGTGCCGCCAAACATATGGTTTGCACCCACGGCGATATGAAAGGTTCCCGCCATTTTCTCGTCCAGTACGGTATATCCGCACAGGGAGGTAATATTGGGATTCATTCCGAATCCAAGTTCGCAGACCACACGATTTTCCCGCGGCTGCCCGGCAAAATACGCCGCCACATCCGGGTGGTTGCTGCCGGACACTTCGCCATCCGAAATCTGCAGTATAATATGGTAGTATTTTCTATTCTCCAGATAGAATGTGTCGAAGAATACATGGCCCCGGGTTTTGGACTCTACAGGAGCTATGTAGACTTCGCCGCAGGGGAGATCGCCGTCACCGGCATCGATATGCCAGGTTCGTCCCATCAATTCAAGGAACAGTACACAGTCTGTCCCCGTGTAAAGAGCCACCTTCCAGGCTCCTGCCAGGTATTCGACTTTCTGCCGACAGGCGGCATGCAGCATTTCATAGTCAATATCATAGGTCAGAGTCATCCGCTGTATGTAGTCCTGGAGGTCAAGACCTGACTCTGCGGCGTTGGCCTGGGTGGGGATTCTGATCTGCGTGAAGCGTCCGCACTCCGTCAGCCTGTAAAAGAGCTGTGACATATACCTGCGGTATATGTCCATCTGCTCATTGGGAATCTGGTAACCAAGCATCACAGGCTGGTAAGCAAACACATCCAGCACCGCGTCAAATTTTGAAAACAGATCAAAATAGCGCTCGTTGAAGGAGCTTTCCTTAGCGGAAAAGAGAGCGGGCCTGCTGCAGGAGGACCGGGGCGGCTCCCAGGGCGGCAACGGATGTGACGAAGGCGTTTGCGGCCTCCTTTTCCGCATCTTCTCCCCAAAAGTGAACAAGCACAAGCTCTCCCCCAGAAACGCCGCTTGCTTTTACGATTTTACAGATTGTCTTTTTGTCCATAGAGTAACCTCCGGATGGATGGTGATTTGATTTTGTTGTACTGTTATCAAATTATAAATATTTATTTTGGCATATATAAAAATAAATACACTATTCCACCATCAGTTCAGACAGAACATTCCGTGAAGTAAAATCGTGTTTCCATGCAAATTTTCGATTTCACTCAATATTCTACTGTTCTCTATAAATTTTCTGCTTCCATGTAAATATTGATCATTTTAGGCTAAACCGGACAGGCAGGAAACAAATTTTGCGGAATGTGCAGGAGTTTGTTATGAAGCGTATAAAGGAGAGCGATAGGTCTGATAAATTCCGTTTACAGACAGATGAAACGGATTATAGATTGGCTAAGGAATTTCAGAAAATCATAGCATATTTTACTCCACGACGAATTCTTCCGTGGTAAAATAGCCCTGCCATGTATTCCCGTCGGAACGGTGATACTCCCTCACCACAGAGCCATCCGCCTTTGTATAGTCAATTACGAATACCTGCCCTGTTTCAACTACCATTGGATAATTGCTGTAAGGCAGAACATTTCCGGTGGTGGAGTTGTCTCTGAAATCATCGTAGGCGTTTTCCAGACGCCAGAACTCCCGGTATTGGTATTCGGGTAAAACTGCGGATAAATCTACTTTTCCGAAATACAGCGCAGTATATTCTTTCCCGCCAATCAGGATGGTATCAGTCCGGTATGCTTCAGTATTGAGGGCCAGTGAGGACAAATCTTCCGTATGCAATGCGCCGCCGTATTTCCTGTGAAGCTGGTTTGCCATACAGGGAACCGAATTTGTCGCGTAATCCATTGCTTCTGTATTGGTGTGGGCCGAACCGTAGATTCCCATCACGGCGGCGCCGTCCAAACTTTCAAATTCCCGGATAAAGTTCCCGGTCATTGTCTTTTCACGATATACGCTGTCGGAATGCTGATAGTAATACTGACCCTGTTCGATGTTTTCCTGTGACAGCCTGTAGAGCTCGGACTGCTGCTGCCCTGTGGATTCAAGGTATTCCAGAAAGCGTTTTCCTGTGGTATCATATTGATGGCCCACATCCGTTCCGTGAAAGACGGTCTCCGGGTATTCCGCTTTTATCTGCCTGTAAAAAGAGAGAACCTCCTGAGAATAGAGAGCCGTTCCGGCCCAGTCCTGATAGAGCATATCCAGGATATCATCGTTATCGGACTTCATCCATAGATTCAAATACTCCGCTGTATAATACGGAAGTTCTACAAACAGATCCCGGATGCCGTCATTATGATAACAGGAGGACCACAGTTCCAGTTCTTTATCCAATATATTTTTTACGGAGTGGGTTTCCCCATATAAGAATATTTCCCCCGAAGAATGGCTGTTTTTTGCGGCAAATTCCATGGCGGAATATCCCAGGAGGATCAGTATAAGTACGGCGACAGTGATTGCTATTGTAATTAGCGCTTTCTTACTCTGCTTTGCCTTCATAATCACCACTCCTTTATTTTGGCAGTTCTGCCCGGCCGGTACAATTCTATTACATGTGGCCGCCTCAGTTCTTCCGGATTCTTTTTCAAATGATCTCCAAATAAAAAATGGAAGCAAAGAGGCTCGAACCCTTGGCCTCCCGCTAGTCAGGCGAGCGCTCATCCCAGCTGAGCTATGCTTCCATGTCTTTACTATAACATAGCCGACGGAAAATTGGAAGAGTTATTTTGAAAATGGAGGCAAAAAATAATGCCAAAAAATAATGCCCTAAATGGGGACGGAGAATAATGCCGGAAAATACCGCGGATATAATGACAGAAACAATGACAGAAATAATACGCTGTCTGTCGGAACGAAGAGCTTGCTTCCAATCAGTATAGTATGGTATGATTCTGGATAGAGCACACCGGGGACAGAGTGGGATAAGGCAGCAAAATCCAGAATGAGGAGCAAAAAGACGGATCGAAACAAAAATGAACCAAAACAATCAAAGATACAGTGTCATCAAAGCTGCAGCAAATCAAAGACAGAGCATTGCATTGACGGACAGGAAAGGGAACGGAATATGAGACTAAGGCCCTATTACGGTAAGAGCGACTATAAATTTGTGGAGGAATGGGTGAAGGACAAAAGGGTACACGCGCTCTGGAGCGCCGGGCGGCTCCCCTGTCCGCTGGCCCGGGAGGCGCTGGAGGAATTTCTGGAGCGTGATGCGGCTGAGTGGGGCGGCTGTGCCTATACGGCTACGCAGGAGGATGGCACGCCGATTGGATTCTTCTGCTATTCCGTAAATGCGCAGGACAATGCAGGCTTTCTGAAATTCATCCTTCTGGATCCAGAGCTTAGAGGAAAAGGCTATGGAGTGCGGATGATCCGTCTGGCTTTAGAATATGCCTTCGAGATCACGGGGGCAGAGATTGTACGTCTGAATGTGTTTCATGTCAACGAGGCGGCCCTTGGGTGCTACCGGAAAGCGGGCTTTGCGGCGGAGTCTGTGACGGAGGCGGCGTTTGTCTACGGGGAGGAGAAATGGGACAGAATCTGTATGGCAGTATCAAAAGACGTGAAGTGCGGCACGGGAGTATTGCAGAATAGCATCTGAGCCCCGGAATAGCAGCCGCTGCCAGCACAATGTGAAAGGAAAGATTTAAAAGTCGTTTCCTGTGAATGCAATACGTAAATACCAGGGGAAACGCAAAAAACAAGATAGAAAAAGGAAAGAAAATGAGACGAAAGCTGCTTATTACAGGATTTGAAGCCTTTGGAGGGGAGAGCATCAACCCGTCCTGGGAGGCTGTGAAAGCGCTGGCGGACCGGATCGGGGAATACGACCTTGTGAAAATGCAGATTCCCACGGTATTTGGAGAAGCGGCGCAAAGAGTGATGGAGGAGGCGGACAGGATTCAGCCGGATGTGATTCTCTGTATCGGGCAGGCCAGGGGGCGGAGCATGGTCACGCCGGAGGTAGTGGCTATCAATCTGCGGGAGGCATCCATACCGGATAACGCCGGCAATATGCCCCAAAATGAGCCGGTGTGTGCGGGCGGTCCCAATGCCTACTTCGCCACGGCGGAGATCCGCAGAATGACTGAGGCGGTCAAAAGATGCGGGATTCCCTGCGGCCTTTCCTATTCCGCGGGAGCCTATGTGTGCAATGACCTGTTTTATACCCTGCTGCATCGCTATGATGGGACGGATATCAAAATCGGCTTTATTCATGTCCCCTGTCTTCCTGAGCAGGCCGGAGACGGGATACCCAGCCTGCCCCTTGCCGATCTGGTCCGGGCGCTTGAGGCCGGGATAGAAGCCTCATTTCACAAAGCGGAGAAAACAGTATGCTGAATCTTACCATTTGCGACGATGAAAATACACAGCTTTCCCTGCTGGAATTATATGTGGGGGAATGGGCCAGGGAGAGACATTGCGAGACGGATATCGTCCTCTGCCGGAATGCGCAGGAGCTTCTGTTTCGCCGGGAGGAGAAGCGGGAGATGGACATTCTCCTGCTGGATATCGACATGCCGGGCATGAACGGACTTTCCCTGGCCCGCAGACTGCGGGGGGAGGGGGAGGAGACCCAGATTATATTTGTGACAGGACTGTCGGATTATGCATTAGAGGGATACGAGGTGGAAGCCGTCTCCTACCTGCTTAAGCCGGTGAAAAAGGATCGGCTTTTCGCCTGCCTGGACAGGGCCCGGGACAGGCGCGGCAGGGAAGAGCCGGCCCTTCTGCTGGAGACCCCGGGCGGAGTAGCGCGGGTGAGACTTAAGGATGTGTGCTATCTGGAGAGCGCCGCCCATGACACGCAGGTACATTCTGCCTCCGGAGGGGAAGCTCTGCGCTGCAGAACGGGTATCCGCCAGCTGGAAGAGAGGCTGGAAGGGGCGGGGCAGCCTTTTTTCCGGATTCATCGCTCTTATCTGGTCAACCTGGCCTATGTAAACAGGATTGTCAGAAAAGAGGTGGTGATGGACAATGGGGAGGCGCTCCCCGTGGCCAGAAGTAAGTGGGAGGACCTGAACCGGGCCTATCTGGAATATTATGGGCAGAAGCAGAATTTTGCATGAGTAAGAAATGCAGTGACTGCAGGGGACGGCTTTGGGGCTACGAAACTATAGAAAGGCGCAGGAACTGTAGTGCAGATGTATTCTGTGTTTGCGGAGATGAGGAAAGGTATAGGAGCGCTTCGAGACGGTGGGAATGATAGAAACGGAATAAGTACGGCAATGCCAGGGATGTCTCAGATCTGTAGGAACGAAGAGAAGCAAGAAACGCAGAGAACTAAGAAGCACAGAGCAGCGGTTGGAAGAGCCGAAATCCGCAGAGAAGGGCGCGGGAAGCGCGGAGAAAGGAGCTGGGATAGCAGATGGAAACGGAATATTTCTGGGGAATCTCCCGGGGCGTTTTCCAGATTCTGTGGCTGATTCTGTATTGGTATTATCTGGAACAGACGGGGACCATGGAGAAGGGCGCGGGAAAGCGGGCGCTGGGATTTTGCATCGCCGCAGGGAGCCTGCTCCTTGGGATATGGCTTCCCCTTTGGACCGCATGGCTGCCGGCGGTGGGCGTCATCCTGCTCTACGATCTGTTCTTTGACGCGGAGCCCTTCCGGAGGCAGTGGGGGCGGATTTTTCTGCCGGGGATATGCCTGATTGCGGGGGCATGTCTGCCTGAGAGGTTTGTTTTCCTGTTCCACGGCCTGATTTTGTACATCTTCCTGCTGCTTTTGCTGAAACGGCGGGAGAGCCTTCGCGGGGGAAATACAATTATGACGGCAGTGTCGTTTTTGCTGGTATCCGCATTTCTCTGGGCTGCGGGGAATACCCGGCTGTTGGCGGCGGAAGACGGTGTCAGGGGCGTCCTCCTGTGGGGCGGCGCGCTGCTGGAGGTGTCCTTGTTCTTCCTGGTGGAGGGGACGCTGTACTTTTATAAGAAGGGATTCGAGTACAGGACGGAACAGTTCCGCAGTGAGCTGATGGAACACAGCTACGGGGAGATCCGGAATATCTATATGGACATGCGGGGCTGGCGGCATGACTACCACAACCACATGCAGGTGATGAAGGCCCGGCTGGACATGGGCGATATGGAGGGATTGGGGAAATATCTGGAAGAGCTGGAACAGGAGCTGGACCGGGTGGACACTTTGGTAAAATCGGGGAATCTCATGGCGGACGCCATACTGAACAGCAAGTTGACATTGGCCCGCCGGCATGGTATTTCGATAAATTGTAAGGCAAAGCTTCCGGAGCGGCTCCCCGTGGAGGATGTGGATCTGTGCGTAATCCTGGGAAACCTCCTGGACAACGCCATCGAGGCCTGCGGGCAGGTGGAGGAGGGCGGCCGGTTCCTGCGCATTTACATGACGGTGAACAAAACCCAGTTCTACCTGTCGGTGCAGAACTCCGCAAAGGAGGACCCGGATTTTGACCAGCGCAATTACATCAGCAGGAAGCGGGGGAACCATGGCCTGGGAATGAAGCGGGTCAAGGCGGCGGTGGACAAATACCAGGGCTATCTGAAGCTGGCCAACGAGCCCGGGATCTTCGCGGCGGAGGCCACCATGCCCCTTGGACAAATGTAACGAAGTTTGCCAAATATATCGGACCTATGGATTTTCATAAAGCCGGGTAAGCAGATAGTCAATGTCTGTAGAATAGGCTGGATGATTGCCTGCGGCATAGATGAGGAAGATATCAAGAGAGAAGTTTAAACTTTTCGTGAAAAAAATAAGGCTTTTCGTGCGGGAATCTCCACAAAAGGGGATTCCTGTTTTATTATATAGAAAAGACGGGCAGAGATCTTGACAAGAACAGACGTCGAAAGTGCTATGGGAGAAAAATATTCCTTTCAAAGTATCTCAGAATGCAAAAACGAATAGCAAAGAAAGCGCGATGAAAGAGCATATAGCCCAAAAAGCAAAGAGGATAAAGAAAAAGGGAAAAGGAAAAGAAGAAATGGAAGAACAGAAAAAAGAAAATCAGAAAAAACACCGCAACGCAAAGAAATACTCCATGTGGGACAACTGCCGCTATGCTTTCCGTCAACTGTGTCAGAAGGAGGGGAAAGGCGCACTGGGCGCCTGCTGCATGGATGTGGGGCTGGGAGTTCTGCTGCCCTTTCTGGAGACGGCGCTGGCCGGAGCGGTGGCCGCCTGCCTGGTGAGCGGAAGGCAGCCGGAAGAAATCCTGCTGCTGATAGGCGGATATGTGGTTCTGCTGCAGACGGTACGCTTCCTCCAGGGGCATATCAGCGCATTGAAGAAGAAAGCTCTGTTTATGATGCGCATTGACATGGGGGCGGATTTCTTCCGCAAGACCGTGGAGATGGACGGACAGAGCCTGGAAAGCGCCCGGGGGCAGAAGAAATGGGAAGCGGCCCGAAGGAATATATACTCGGGAAATGGTGTGGGAATAGAGGCCTATGTGGGAAATTACTGTGAACTGCTCCTGCAGCTTATGGGACTGGCGGTGTACGCCGTGATCGTGGGCAGGGTGAGCTTACCGCTTTTGCTGCTGCTGATAGGATTGACTATACTGGTCAGCTTTTTTCATACAAGGGCAGGGAAAAGAGCCTACAAGATGGAGGATGAGATCGAGAAGAACTGGGGAGCCTTTCAGTACCTGAGGAGGGAAACGCTTGCCCCGGGAAGCGGGAAGGATATCCGGCTGTATCGGATGGATAAATGGTTTCTGGGCCTGTTTCATAAATGGATTGACAGGATATGCGTCCTCATCGACAGACAGCAGACAGGATATATGGCTGCGGGAATCGGGGAAAACCTGCTCACCTTCGGCAGGGGCGTCATCGTCTACGGATGGCTGATCAGAGAGATGGCGCTGGGAAATATGGCACTCCCGGAGTTCCTGCTCTACGTAGGCATTGTGGGGGGATTCGGCGCCTGGATGAGCGGTCTGGCGCGGGCCTGGCAGGGGATTCTGGAGAACGAAAGGCTCATGGACGATTACCGGGATTTCATGGATTTCGGAACTCTGCCGGAGCAGAATCCAAATCCTATACCAGCCCAAAGCCCTGCAGCTGTACGGAGCCCTGAAACGGAGCTGAGTCCCGGGCAGGCGCAGAATCCTGGATTTCCCCGGGCAGGAAGCGCCCATGAGCTCCGTCTGGAGAAGGTATGTTTCCGCTATGAGGGAAACGAGGAGGACACCATTCACGACCTGAACCTGATCATCAGGCCCGGTGAAAAGCTGGCGCTGGTGGGCTTAAACGGCGCGGGCAAGACCACCCTCATCAAGCTTCTGTGCGGTCTGTACCGTCCCACCTCTGGAGCAATCTACCTGGACGGGAGGGATATGCAGTCCCTGTCCCGGAGAGAGATATTCCGGGAATTTGCGGTGGTATTCCAGGATGTGTTCTCCTTCTCCTTTCCCCTTGCGGACAATGTCTCCTGTGTGAACGCCGGGCAGGAGAACGGAGAAAAGCTTCGGGAAAGCCTGGAAAAGGCAGGGCTGTGGGAGCGGGTGCAGGAATTCCCGGAAAGAGAACGGACCATGATGAACAAGGATCTGGACGAAGCGGGAGTAAGCCTTTCCGGAGGAGAACTGCAGAAGCTTATGCTGGCCAGGGCCCTTTATAAAGAAGCGTCCATGGTGATTCTGGATGAGCCCACGGCGGCCCTTGACCCCATCGCGGAGGGTGAGATGTACGAAAAATACGACGAACTGATTCAGGGCAGGACGGCTGTTTTCATCTCCCACCGTCTGAGCTCCACCCGGTTCTGCGACAGGATTCTTTTCATGGAGAAGGGGCGCATCATACAGGAGGGAACTCATGGGGAGCTGATGGAGGCGGGAGGGGCCTACGCGGAGCTTTTTGCCCTGCAGGCCAGATACTATCAGGAGAAAAACAGAGGAAAAGGCTTCGGGAATGAGGACTGCCGGCAAGAAAACCATCGGGGAGAAAACAGGGAGGAAGAGCAGTATGCGTAAATTGATATCCATTCACAGGACAGGATTCCGGCTGTTAAAAATGATTCACTCCGCAGATTCCACGATCATTCCCCTGCATCTGCTGGATCTGTGCCTTTCCCTGGCGCAGGTGTACGCGGGGCTGTTTCTCACAGCGGAATTGATCGATATGTTGCTTCTGGGAAAATTTGAACAGGCTGCAGTGCAGGCCCTCTGGCTGCTGGGAGTGAATCTCTTTCTGGGATTGTGCGGCCAGCTGCTCAGGCGTAAATTTAAAAGCAGCGAAAACAGAATATGGCTCATTTTTTATGTGTGGCTGCGGGAAAAAGCGTTTTCCCTGGACTATGAGACCATGGAAAACCCCAAGGTGTCGGAGAAGATTCTCTTTTCGGAGAGAACCTCGGACATGTACGGAGGCCTGGGCACGCTGCTGAACTACTATTGCAGTATCCTGCAGGCGCTTTTGAATATCGTTCTGTCGGTCTCCCTTGTATTCTGGCTGTGCATGGCGGAACCCGCGGGGGAATTCGGCCTCCTCGGGAGAATGGCAGGCCCCGTTCCTTCGATACTGATGTTTGCGGCAGTGCTGGCGGGCATGTGCTTCTGCGCCTGGAAGGTGGTGGTGAAATATGCGGCAAAGCAGCAGGAGATTTTCGAATCCCACACGGGGATGGAAAACAAGCTGGGCTATCTGCTGAATCAGGTGTTCGGCAATGTGAAGACGGGCAAAATCATCCGTATCTACGGTATGGAGGAGATGCTTTTGGAAAACGCTGCCCGGGAGCAGCGCAAATTCCATTCCTACTATGCGAAAATGTGCGATATCAGCAGGAAGGAGGGAAGCGCGGGCGGGCTGGTAAACAGCTTTTTCACCATGGGCGCCTATCTCCTGGTGTCCTTAAAGGTGGTGACGGGGGCTGTCACCGTGGGGGCGTTTACCCGGTATGTGGGTGCCCTGAATCAGTTTGGGAGCTCCTGCATCGGCCTGATTACCTGGCAGAGAGAATTGAGAAAGATCAGCACTTATATGGAAGACTTTCTGGCGTTTCTGGATACGGAAAACCTGCACGCGGCGGGAAGCATTCCGGTGGAGAAGCGCCAGGACGGGGAGTATGAGCTGGCCTTTGAGAATGTGAGCTTCTGTTACCCGGGGAGCCGGGAGCCGGCCCTTAAGAATGTAAACTGCAGGCTGCGCATTCGGGGAAAGCTGGCTGTGGTGGGCAGGAACGGCGCGGGCAAGACTACCTTCATCAAGCTGCTCTGCCGCCTGTATGAGCCCACGGAGGGCCGCATTACCTTAAACGGCGTGGACATCCGCAAGTACAGCGAGGAGGAGTACAGAAGCCTCTTCGGCGTGGTATTCCAGGATTTCAAGCTCTTTGCCCTTCCGGTGTGGGAGAATGTGACGGCGGGGTATGAAAGGCAGGAAGAAAAGATCTGGGAGGCTCTGGGGCAGGCGGACGCGGAGGAGCTGGTGCGGGGAATGGAAAAGGGACTGGACACTTATCTGTACAGGAACCTGGAAGAGGGCGTGGAGATCAGCGGCGGGGAGGCCCAGAAGCTGGCCCTGGCCAGAGCCCTTTACAAGGCTGCGCCTGTGGTGATTCTGGACGAACCCACGGCGGCCCTGGACCCCAAGGCGGAGGCGGAGATCTACGCCCGGTTCGGGGAGATGGTGAAAGGAAGAACCAGCATCTATATCTCCCACAGAATGAGCAGCTGCCGGTTCTGTGACGAAATTATCGTATTTCAGGAGGGCCGGATTGCGGAGCGGGGAAGCCATGAAGAGCTCCTGACCGCAGGAGGATGCTATACGGAAATGTGGAACGCCCAGGCGAAATATTATGCCTGAATATTGGAATAAGATTAAACTTTTTAAGGGCAAAAAAGCGAAAGGAAAGTGAAAAATGAATATGACATTCCCATGCAGGAGTAATTTTTTATACCAGACATAAGAAATTTGTGCATGGCTATTGGCGGGAACTGGTGGAGTTTATCCGCGCCTGTTCAATGCATTTTTTAAGACGAACCCCTACCTGAAGAGGGCAATCATGACCGGGATTATCAGGGTAAGCAAAGAGTCGATTTTCTCAGACCTGAACAATCTGGAGGCGGTGACCACCACATCTGATATGCCTCTATCTCTACCTGGTCATGCGGTGCAGCCTGTGCAAGGGGGCGTATGCGAAGGTTCATCCTTACGGCTATCAGGCAAAGGAGCGGACAGATTTTGCTTTCCTGCTGGAGCAGGCCAGGCGGCTCTCCGGAAGGTGGTGTGTCATGGCCGAACCGGTCGGAGCACGGATGACAATAACGGCGACAGCTATGATGACGATTGCGGTAGCGACGATGTCTAAGAAGATGAGGCTGTTTATGAGGATTATGATGCCTATGAGGATCATGACGATGACGTGTATCCGTTTCCCGATTTTGAGAGCAGGGACGAATTTGAGGAAGCTCGGATGGATCAGTGGGCTGAGGAGTATGACAGGAAGAACTATCTGGCGGGCCTGGCCCAGGGTTTTCTGTTCTATAGATTGCTTTTAATGCTTATAGCTACCCGGATAATACTAACAGCCATGAATTTGAGGAATCCGCACTGTACACTATTTTGCTGTGTTTCTTTCGTGTATCATTTATGGGCTGTTTATCCTGGTGGTACAGAGCCTTTCCCGGCCGGATGGGTTCTGCCACCGAGAGGGCCTAAATCATCATTAACAACTGCGTCCGCTGTCTGTATCCGGGCGGGAGGAAAGGGATAAAAGCCATGTAATAGACAAAAATGTAATGATAACTCTTTACAAATCTTGCACTTTCTGCTGCAATAGGGATTGATGAACAACTCAAAAAACGTAGAGGAAATTTGCCAGCGGATGGGAATGAATCTGACGACACTGCTGACTATCTGTTGCCGAAAAGTCGAACAGGAACGGCGCATTCCATTTGAAATAACAGCCGATGCAGACCCTTTTTATTCAGAAAGCAATATCCGCTATCTGAAAAACAAACTGGACGCCCTGAATGCAGGCACTCTTCCGCTGGAAGAGCACGACTTGATTGAGGTGGATTGACTATGGGGAGAGGGGTGCTGTGGAACGCTGCATTATAGACGCGGTATATGCCCGCAGGGGCGGGACAGGCCACCGGAGTTGGAACGGCAGCCTTCTCTTCGTGTTAAACCACCTGCCCGAGAAGCAGCATGAACTGTGCCAGACCTACACCTTCCTCACAAAGCTGGGAACCGGCGAAGTGGAAGAGCTGATGGACGGAGAATGTCTTCTCCACCCGGACAGCGCCTTTGCGCGCAAATAACTTTCCTCCTCTTCCGGCTCCTGAATGAGCTCTCCGGCAGAATAGAGCTGTTCAAGTACCGAAGGGGAGATCCTTGCAACGCAATTCGCCCCCATAGCAGCTAAATATTCCCGCCTTACGGTTAATATTTCTTCATGGCTTTGCATTTAGGATCACATACCTTATGTACGGCGCATGGTCCTATTGCCTCGCCTCGTTTCGATATTTTTATATAGCTGCATTTCGGGATTCGACCGTCTTTAACAGCATCAATCCTAAATTTGATTAACCTTTTCGCTAATTCGATTTGCTCTTCATTGGGATTTACTAAATCAAAGCCGGTAAAAGCACATTTGCCGTCTATACACCGCCCGCATCCCTCATGCCCTGTACGCCTTTTGACCAGCTCTTGCATTTCAACAGTTTCCCTTGCTAAAACAGGTTCCAGATATTCATCATATTGAACGCATATACGAATATGCCAGTCGCCTTGTTCCGATTTGCTAACAGAACCCCACCGTTTTTCTCTATATTTACCATGGATGCTGATCTTGTTCTCTTTTAACCATTTCAGAAATTCATTCATGATTTTTTCCTCCCATCCGGACAAACCGGAAAGCTGTTTCCGCTCACTAAAACTTACCCAATAATCCAGCTTACGTGCGAAAGGCGCAAGCACATCCCAACGCGTTTCGTGGTTCCTGAATATAAATAGCTGCCGGCGGCGGAACCCGAATCCGCATGGGCTGCCAACATTAGATTTTGCCTGCCTCGCCTGCCATTCGGCACGCCGGCCATTTGCTTTGTCTCGAAGGACTCGTTTCCCGCGACGAAATAAAGCGTAACACATAATGTGTTGCCTGACAAGTGGCAGTTTCAATAGCGTTTCTTCGGTATCAAAGATAATATTGGTATGTCACCGTCTTATGTCGTCACGGGCATATTGCACTGGCGTATTGCCCGGAAGCTTTTCGTTGCTTTTTGGCTTTGGGCATGGTATGCTTTAGTAAGGAAGTGCTTCGAAGGCAGCATAATAAAACCAAAGGGAGATGGTGGAAATGAAATTGGCAACGGCATTATCGGAGAGAGCGGAACTGCAGCGCAGGATATCGGAAATCGGAACCAGGCTGAACCAGAATGCCAAGGTGCAGGAGGGGGAGGAGCCTTCGGAGGCGCCGGAGATGCTGCTGGAGGAGCTGGACAGGAGCGTGAAGAGGCTGGAGGAGCTGATTGCCGGCATCAACCGGACCAACAGCGCCACGGTGCATGAGGGACGGACGTTGACTGACCTGCTGGCGGCCCGGGACTGCCTGAAGCTTCGGATTCAGATCATGAGGGATTTCCTGAACCACGCCAGCGACAAGGTGCATCGCATGACCCATACGGAGATTAAGATCAGGAGCACGGTGTCCGTAGCCGAAGTGCAGAAGGAGGTGGATGCCCTTTCGAAAGAGCTCCGCCAGTGCGATGAGCGGATTCAGGAGCTGAACTGGACCACGGAACTGCTGTAAGCCGGGAGGTATCTCAGGCTATGCCGTATCCGATGGGAAGCGGCCGGAATGAAAATGAAGGAATAAAAGTAAATGAAATAAAGAAGGTAATCCGGCAGGGCGGGTGCATCTCCAGCGGCAGAGAATGTGCCGCAACTCCAGGTAAAGGCTCGGACAGCCTCGGGGTTCAAGTCCCCATGTTACAATGCATGTCCTGTACGAAAACATGCGCAGTGTAATTATGCATTTTTACTACCATGGCGTCGGCTGTCGGATGAGGGCGGGTCCGGGGAATAAGAGGAATGTGGGCAGCGGAGAGATACATGGAACAGTATATGGTAACCGTGTATCTTTTTTTGTGCGGAAAAATCAAATGAAAAATGAAAAAGATAAAATCGCCGCAGTTTCTATTGACGTACGCCATAACGTACGCTATAATGAAAGAGACATATAAAATCTCGTCGTTCTATTGATAGATACCCATAGAAATATAAATCTTTTGGGTAAACTGATACTTTAGAGCGTGTTTGAAAATTTCCTTGTCGGGTAAGTTCCGACCTGCACGAATGGTGTAACGATCTGGACACTGTCTCAACCGTGA
>CAJUSI010000038.1 GCA_910589035.1 uncultured Acetatifactor sp.
CCCCACAACTTTAGCCGCATCCCCCAGCAGAACCTTCATCAGCCCGGTCCCCCCCGGCAGCGCAAAGGAATTTTTTTGGATAGAAAGAGGAAGAACATCCCCATATAATTTATCTGGAAAATTTTTAAAAAAGTACTTGCAATTTTGGAAAAAATGTAGTAGTATGTAAAAGGACTTGAGGCAACGAAGTATTTTGCCCTAGAAGAAAGTTATGGCTGATTGGTCAAGCGGTCAAGACGCCGCCCTCTCACGGCGGAAACAGGGGTTCGATTCCCCTATCAGCTGCTAATCCTGGAACGATGTGAAGTGTTCCAGGATTTTTCATATCAGATTTTTCCGGGCTCTTTCTTATGATTTTGGATTCGTTCTATATTCCGTACAATTTAATTTTTCATAAAAAACTTGCGCATTTCATATTTATGGTGTATATTGTTTCACGATTGGGATTTTATCAGACCCAAATAATTTTTCTGAAAAATAACCATAATAATTGTCCTGGAATCATACAAAATAGATAGAATACAGCGGAAAGGCGGAAGCCTTTCCGGGGGAAGTTTATGCCTGCGCAAATGGCAATCCGGATTCGCAGGCTTCAGAAAGGCATGGAAATAAGAATGGCAAAATATCTTGTAATTGTAGAGTCTCCTGCAAAGGTGAAGACCATTAAGAAATTCCTGGGCTCCAACTATCAAGTGGCCGCCAGCAACGGGCATGTCCGCGATCTGCCGAAAAGCTCGCTGGGAATAGATGTGGAGCATGATTATGAGCCAAAGTATATCACCATCCGCGGAAAGGGCGAAATCCTTGCCAATCTGCGCAAGGAAGTAAAGAAGGCGGAGAAAATATATCTGGCAACCGACCCTGACCGGGAGGGGGAGGCGATTTCCTGGCATTTGCTCTTTGCCCTGAAGCTGGAGGAAAAACTGGAAGAGAAGAAGGTTTACAGGATTACTTTTAATGAAATTACCAGGGATGCGGTAAAGGAGTCCCTGAAAAATGCCCGTGAAATCAATATGAATCTGGTGGATGCCCAGCAGACCCGCCGAATGCTGGACCGCATGGTCGGCTATCGGATTTCCCCGTTATTGTGGAAAAAGATTAAGAGAGGGCTCAGCGCCGGGCGGGTGCAATCCGTGACCCTGCGCATTATCTGCGACAGGGAGGAGGAGATCAACGCCTTTGTACCGGAGGAATACTGGACGCTGGATGTCAATCTGAAGGTAAAGGGTGAAAAGAAGTCCATCTGTGCGAAATATTACGGTACAGACAGGGAGAGAGAGAATATCTCCTGCAAAGAGAGGGCGGATGAGATTATGGCTGGCCTGAAGGATGCTTCCTATTCTGTGAAGGAGGTGAAGAGGGGAGAGCGCCTGCGCAAGCCCCAGCTTCCCTTCACCACCTCTACGCTGCAGCAGGAGGCGGGCAAGACGCTGAACTTTTCCACACAGAAAACCATGCGTCTGGCGCAGCAGCTTTATGAAGGCGTGGATATCAAAGGGGAAGGAACCGTGGGACTTATCACATATCTGCGTACGGATTCCACCCGTGTATCCGACGAGGCGCAGCAGAGGGCAGCGGAATTTATCGCTGCCAATTACGGAGACAGTTATCTGGCTGCCGCCGTACAGGAAAAGAAAAATGCCCGGAAGATACAGGATGCCCATGAAGCGATCAGGCCTACGGATTTGAGCAGAACGCCCGTAGCTGTCAAGGAACAGCTGCCCAGAGATCTGTTCCGGCTGTATCAGCTGATCTGGAAGAGGTTTGTGGCAAGCCGGATGAGAGAAGCAAAGTATGAGACTATGTCCGTGAGGATTCAGGCAGGCGACAGAATTTTTACGGTGGCATCCTCGGTTTTGATATTTGACGGATTCATGGCGGTCTATTCCACGGAAGAGGATAAGAGTGAAGAAAATATTCTGAATGTTGCTCTGGACACGGACAGTGAGCTTAATTTCCTGTCTTTTGATGCAAAGCAGCATTTTACGCCGCCCCCGTCTCATTATACTGAGAGCTCTCTGGTGAAGGAGCTGGAGGAACTTGGCATCGGGCGGCCCAGCACCTACGCGCCCACCATCACCACCATCCTGGCCAGGCGCTATGTGGCGAAGGAGGGCAAAAACCTCTATGTGACGGAGCTGGGGGAGGTGGTGAACAATATGATGAAGGAGGCCTTTCCTTCTATTGTAGATATACACTTTACCGCAAGCATGGAGGCACTGCTGGATGGGGTGGAGGATGGCAGCGTGAAGTGGAAAACAGTAGTCTCCAATTTCTATCCGGATTTGGATGAGGCTGTGGAAACGGCGGAAAAGCTTCTGGAACATATCTCCATAGAGGACGAAGTAAGCGATGAGATCTGCGAAATATGCGGAAGAAATATGGTGATTAAATACGGCCCTCACGGAAGATTCCTGGCATGCCCGGGATTCCCGGAATGCCGCAATACCAAGCCGTATTTTGAGAAAATCGGCGTGCCCTGCCCCAGATGCGGAAAAGATATCGTATTGAAAAAGACAAAGAAAGGGCGTAAATACTATGGCTGTATAGGAAATCCGGAATGCGATTTTATGGTCTGGCAGAAGCCCTCGGGGGAGTCCTGTCCAAAATGCGGAGAACCCCTGTTGATAAAGGGAAATAAGCTGGTATGCGCCGACACCAAATGCGGCTACAATATTTTGCGCGAATTGTCAAAAAAATCTTAGTAATTGCAATAAATTTACAATTTTGTACATTGAAAACTGATTATATTTGTGGTATGATGTATGTGTTCGGAAACTGACGATCACAAAGTGTCCCCTTTTCTTCTCCGAGTCGCTGAGCATAATTTAGAGAATGGCGTGAAGGGGATGCTCTTCACGGATTTTAATAACGGAGGAGCGCGGATGAGCAGTGTACAACTTCTGGATAAGACCAGGAAAATCGGTAAGTTATTGCATAATAACAGTTCCAGCAAAGTAATATTTAATGACATTTGCAAAGTAATGCGGGAAATTATGGGGTCCAATGTCCTGGTTATCAGCCGTAAGGGCAAGGTGCTGGGTGTGGGGAAGGCGGAGGGAGTGGAATCCATCTCCGAGCTGATCGATGAGAGTGTGGGCGGTTTTATTGATCCCATGCTGAACGAGAGGCTTTTGGGGATTCTTTCCACAAAGGAGAACGTCAATCTGATGACACTGGGATTTGAAAGCACGGATGTGAAAAGATTTCAGGCGATTATTACCCCTATAGAGATCGCTGCCGAGAGACTGGGAACGCTGTTTATCTATAAATGTGATGAACCTTATGAGATTGATGATATTATTCTGTGCGAATATGGCACAACGGTGGTGGGGCTGGAAATGCTCAGGGCGGAAAACGAGGAGAGCGCCGAAGAAAGCCGTAAAATTGCAGTGGTAAAGTCGGCAATCAGTACCCTGTCCTTTTCCGAGATGGAAGCCATCACCCATATTTTTGACGAGCTGAACGACATGGAAGGGATACTGGTGGCCAGCAAGATTGCGGACAGAGTGGGAATCACGCGTTCCGTCATTGTCAATGCGCTGAGGAAATTTGAGAGTGCGGGCGTCATCGAATCCCGTTCCTCGGGCATGAAGGGCACCTACATTAAGGTGCTTAATGATGTGGTGTTTGAGGAGATTGAGGAACTCAAACGGCAGAATCAGCGCGGATAAAGGGAGTACCATTGAAATTACATAGACAAAAGGAGTTGGAACGGCAGATAATGCCGCAGATAAAGGGATTTATATGCGACGGCAGGAAGAAGAAAATGCTTCTTGCTGTTTGTCCGGCAGTAAATTCCTTTTTGCTTTAGTTCTTATATAGTTTATTTCATTTGGGAAATTCAGTTAATTTAACACAAACATATTGTAATTTTGGAGGAATCTATTATAATAGATTAAGGTTGGTTTTTTGAGTGACAGGAATGACGTTCTGCCGGGGATGACACTCTGCCGGCAGGATAAGCAGTGAAAACGGAAGCTATGAAAAGTAAGAATATAAGGACATGTCAGAAAGGAGCAGAAGATGTTTCAGTCAAGCGTATTCAATTATATAAATGTGTTGGATAAAGCTGCGGATGCCAGCTGGCTTCGCAACCAGGCGATTGGAAATAATCTTTCAAACGTGGATACGCCCGGTTATAAAAGGCAGGATGTGGCATTCGAGGATGTGCTGAAGAAGGAATTGGGCGGCAGCCGTTACAGGACTATGGATTCCAAGGTGGCTTCTCTTAAAATGGAAAAACTTACGCCGGCCATTTTCAGGGATTATGCAGATTATTCCTACCGTCTGGACAAAAATAATGTGGATGTGGACACCGAGGGTGTTATGCTGGCGGAGAATCAGCTGAAATACCAGGGACTGCTGACGGGAATTCAGCAGGAGTTCAGTAATCTGCAGACCGTGATGAAATAGGTTGTCTTGACAGATATGTGAAAGAGGAGAGGAGATAAAGAAAATGGGCATGTTTACGGCTTTTAATATCAATGCCACCGGCATGACAGCAGAGAGATACCGTATGGATGTTATTTCGGAGAATGTGGCGAATGCCAATACTACCCGTACCGCTGACGGTACACCCTATCGCAGGAAGGTGCTTTACTTTGCGGAGAAGAACGGCCAGGCTGCGTTCAGTCATGTACTGGGGCGGGAGATGGAAGGTCATTTGCATTTCACAACGGGAACGAATGGCAATGCGACGCATACGCATAAATACGCGCACACTCATATTAGGCAGGGATATACAGGTATGGGGGTTAAGGTGAACGGCGTATACCAGGATTATACTACGGAGATGAACATGGTGTATGATCCCTCCCATCCGGATGCGGACGAGAACGGCTATGTGACCTACCCCAATGTAAATATTATTACGGAAATGACCAATATGATAGATGCGAGCCGGGCCTATGAGGCCAACTCCACAGCGTTTAATGCCAGCAAGTCCATAGCGCTTAAGGGGCTGGAGCTGGGATCATAATGGTGAGAGCATAAACCATATGCTTTGGAACGGCTGCATATTCGGTAGAGATGTAAAATAGGAAAGATGCGGCAGGACAGGTACAAAGTATATTGAGGAATGTATTTTGTACCTGATATTTTCGTGGATAAATCTTTTTAATATAGAAAGGAATACATATTATGGACATATCGGCAATATCGGCGTTGGACAACAGAAAAGAGCTATCCGGGATTTCTTTTCCGGAACGTACCTCTCTTACGGGGACTTTGACGGAAAAGGATAAGAAGGCGGAGGGAACGCTCTTCGATGCTTTTCTGAATTCCGCCATTGACAATATCAGGACCACCAACGAGTATCTCTCCAATGCGGAGGATGAAGAGATTAAGTTCGCCCTGGGGGAGACGGAGAATACGCATGATCTGACAATCGCCCTGCAGAAGGCATCTACGGCCCTGCAGTATACGGTGGCTGTCCGTGACAGACTGCTGGACGCTTACAAAGAGCTTATGCAGATGCAGATTTAGGCTGCGTGGCAGGCCATGCAAGGCCGGATGAGGGGCTGATTAGAAATGAGGGAATTAAAGATGACTAGGAGAGAAATACCATGGCCGAGAAGCTGAAGGAGATATTGGGGAAAATACTGGCCTGGTGGAATAAATTCACCAGTAAGCAGAAAACCATTATTATTGCAATAACGGCGATTGTAATTTTTACTTTCGTCATTCTCATATATGTTTTTACCAAGCCGAATTATACGAAGCTCGGGACTTATGAGAGCAGCGCCACGGCTGCGGAGATTGTGGAAATTTTGGACGCGGCGGGCATTACCCATCAGGAGTCCACGGATGCGCGTACCATTGAGGTCCTGGAGGATCAGATTGCCCAGGCCAATCTGGCCATCGCTTCGGAAGGATATCTGCCGGATGATCTGAAATACAGCGATTTCGTGGAAGTGGGAATGGGCACCACGTCAGCCGACAGGAAAAATCAGTATCAGGATTATGTCGAGGCCAAGATAAAGAATATGTTCATGAAGGCGACTCCTATCAAGGATGTGTCTATTCAGCTGAATCTTGTGGACAACACCGGGAGACTCAGCGAGATGAAGCAGGAGTCCTACGCGTACATACAGCTGACAGTGACCGAGGAATTTAACGAAGCCAATGCGGCGGCTATCGCCAGAGCGGCGGCAACCTGTATCGGAAATGAGACCACGGCCAATATCACCGTGATAGACCAGAACATGAACATCCTCTTTACCGGCGGGGATGATTACAACAGCATGGGAGCCGCGGATTCCGTGCAGGAGCTTCAGAGTCGGGCCGAGGCCATGGTGGCAAACCAGATCCGGAAGGTGATCTACGGCACCCAGCAGTACGACATGATCGAGGTGAGCAGTCATCTTTACGTGGACTATTCCAGCTACAGCAAGAGGATCACTGAATATTATGCGGGCGAGGGCCGTGAGAACGGGATGAAATCCCATGAAGATACCGCCAGCGGGGAAAATTCCGGCGGGACAGGGGGGCTGCCGGGGACGGATTCCAACGGGGAAGACCTGACCGGGTATCTGAATCCAGATTACAGCGGCGGGGAGAGTTCTTACAACGAGAGCTCTATAGATTATCAGAACAATGTGTCCGACAGCCAGATCACCAGTCCGGCAGGCACGATTGATTATACCGCCTCTTCCACATCGGTGTCCATGATCAAGTACCGGGATTACTATGAGGAGAATGTGAAAAGCCAGGGGCTTTTAGACGGTACTGACTGGGAAACCTTCAAGGAGAACAACAGGGAGAGCATCCGCCGGGAAGTGGATGAGGAATACTACAAAATGGTGGCCAATGCCAGCGGCATCAGCCAGGAAAATGTCACCATCATTGCCTATGAGGTGCCCAGGTTCTTTGACAGGGAAGGACTCGGCGTAAGCGGTACCGATATCCTGAGCATTGTGATGATTGTCCTGATTCTGGCGCTGCTGGGCTTTGTGATTCTGCGCAGCATGGGTCCCAGAAAGAAGGCTGTGGAGCAGCAGGAGGAACTGTCCGTGGAGAATATGCTTCAGTCCATGCCTGCGGAATCCGGTGTGGAGGATATTGACCTTGAGACCAAGTCCGAGACGCGCAAGATGGTGGAAAAATTTGTGGACGAGAATCCGGAGGCTGCGGCAAATCTGCTGAGAAACTGGCTGAACGAAGATTGGAATTAAAAGCGAGGTACATATATTATGCCGAAGAGTGCAAGCGAAATGGGAATCGGAGGAATACAGAAGGCGGCAATTCTTTTGATTTCTCTTGGGCCGGAACGTTCGGCCGGTATATTCAAGCATCTGAAGGAAGAGGAAATTGAGGAGCTGACCCTGGAGATCGCCAATACCAGGAGCGTGACCCCTCAGGTGAAGGAAGACATTATCAATGAGTTCTATGAAGTCTGCCTTGCTCAGCAGTATATTGCAGAGGGCGGCATCGGTTATGCCAAGGATTTGCTGGAGAAAGCGCTGGGCGCCGAGAAGGCTATGGATGTGATCGGCAAGCTGACGGCCTCATTGCAGGTAAAGCCCTTCGAATTTGTGCGTAAGACGGATGCCAGCGTGCTGATCAAATTTATCCAGGATGAGCATCCTCAGACGATCGCACTGATTCTTTCTTATCTGGCGCCTCAGCAGGCGGGTATGGTGGTGTCATCGCTTCCTCCGGAGAGACAGGCGGAGGTGGCAAAGCGTATCGCCGTTATGGACCGAACCAGCCCGGAGATCATCAAGGAGGTGGAGAAGGTGCTGGAATCCAAGCTTTCAAGCCTGGTAAATCAGGATTACACCAGCATCGGCGGCGTGGATGCCGTGGTGGAGATATTGAATGCGGTGGACCGCGGTACGGAGCGCCATATTATGGAGACTCTGGAGGCCGAGTCCCCGGAACTGGCGGAAGAGATCAGAAAGAAGATGTTCGTATTCGAGGATATTCTGCTTTTGGACGACAGGGCAATCCAGCGCGTGCTGCGTGAGGTGGAGAACAACGATCTGGCCGTTGCTCTTAAGAATGCAAATGAGGAGGTCAAGAACACGATTTTCAACAATGTATCCAAGCGCCTTGCCGTTATGATCAAGGAGGATATGGACTTCATGGGGCCTGTGCGTATGAAGGATGTGGAGGAAGCCCAGCAGAAGATCGTTAATATTATCAGAAAGCTGGAGGATGCCGGTGAGATTGTGATTTCCAGAGGCGGAGGTGACGAGATAGTTGTCTAGTAATCTGGTCAAAAATATTTTTACGACATTGTCCCGGGATGAGGAGAAGAGAATTATCGACAGCAATGCGGTAGTGCGCAGACGCCTGGAAATGCTGGAGGCAGAGCTGGGCGCGCCACAGGAGGAGGGCTTTGTGTCCGGCATTCCCGCCGCGGAGATTGTGGATGTGCCGGAGGACACACAGAGCAATATCATCAAAGCCCAGGACGAAGCCCGGGAGATACTGGAGAACGCCAGAGCGGAGGCGGATGCCGTGATTGCCCGGGCACAGGAAGAAGCGGAGCATATTCTGGAGCAGGCAAGAGTACAGGCGGAGGCGGAAAAGTCTCAGGTGCTGGGCGATGCCAGGCAGCAGGGCTACAATGAAGGACTTGTGAAGGCTCAGGCCCATGAGGGGGCCATGGAGCAGGAGTATCTGGAGAAGACGCGCAGTCTGGAAGAGGCTTATGAGAAGCAGCTGGATACGCTGGAGCCTCGCTTTGTAGATACGATTACGGGGATTTATGAGCATATATTTCAGATAGAGCTTTCCTCCTACCGGGAAATATTGACTTTTTTGATTTCTTCGGTTTTACATAAGCTTGACGGAAGCCGCAGCTTCATTATTCATGTGTCCAGAGAGGATTATGCCTATGTGTCCATGCAGAAGAAACAGATGCTGGCTGGCGTTGTCTCCGGAAACTGTGAGGTGGATGTGGTGGAGGATCTGACCCTTGGCAAAAATGACTGTATGATTGAGACGGAGGGCGGCATTTTTGACTGTGGTCTGGGTACGCAATTATCGGAATTACGGCGCAGGCTTCATCTGCTTGCCTGGTCTCAGGACGGGGATATTTCCTAAGGAGGATTGGTTTTTTGCGGACGGTTGAGGTGGATTTTTCAAAATACCATAAATTGTCGGAGCTCAGTTTCTATAAGAAGAAGGGGAAGGTTGTCAATGTGGTGGGCCTTACCATTGAATCTGCCGGTCCGGATGCGAGACTGGGGGATATCTGTGAGATTACGCCGGAGGGAGCCGGAAAGCCGATCATGGCGGAGGTTGTGGGCTTTAAGGATGGCAAGACTCTGCTGATGCCCTATGATGTGGTGGACGGAATCGGGCTGGGCTGCATGGTAGAGAATACAAATTATCCTCTGCGGGTGATGGTAAGCGAGGCGCTGCTGGGCAGGACGCTGAACGGGCTCGGCATTCCAGTGGACGGTTCGCATTTCGACGGGACTCCCTATCTGGTTGAGGCGGCTCCTCCGGATCCCATGAGCAGAAAGATCATCGATTCGGTGCTGCCTTTGGGCGTGAAGGCGGTGGACGGCCTGATTACGGTGGGGAAGGGACAACGTATCGGTGTTTTTGCCGGTTCCGGAGTGGGGAAATCCACTCTGATGGGCATGTTTGCCCGCAACACGAAAGCAGATATCAACGTGATTGCACTGATCGGTGAGCGGGGACGTGAGGTGCGTGAATTCATAGAACGGGATCTGGGCGAAGAAGGAATGAGACGTTCCGTGGTGGTGGTGGCTACTTCCGACAGACCGGCTCTGGAGAGGAACAAGGCGGCCAAGACTGCCACGGCCATTGCGGAGTATTACAGGGACAGAGGGAAGGATGTACTGCTGATGATGGATTCTCTGACCCGCTTTAGTATGGCACAGAGAGAAATCGGCCTTGCCAGCGGTGAACCGCCCGTGACGAGAGGATATCCGCCCAGCGTATATTCGGAGATGCCGAAGCTCCTGGAGCGGGCCGGATGTGCGGCCAGGGGCTCCATTACAGGGCTTTATACGGTGCTGGTGGATGGGGACGATTTTAACGAACCCATTACCGATACGGCAAGGAGTATCCTGGACGGGCATATTATGCTGGACAGAAAGCTTGGGCATAAAAACCATTATCCGGCCATAGATGTCCTGCAGAGCATTTCCCGGTGCATGAGCCAGATCGCTGCTGCGGACCATAAGCAGGCGGCCGGTAAGCTGAAAAGCGTTCTTGCCACATATAATGAGGCGGAGGATCTGATCAATATCGGTGCTTATAAGAGCGGCAGCAATCCTTCCATCGATTATGCGATTTCCAAAATTGAGGCGGTGAATCATTTTCTGTGTCAGGACGTGGGAGAGAAATTTGAATTTGAAGACAGCGTTGCGATGCTCAAGAAGCTCTTTGAAGGGAAGTAAGCAGGGCTGTTTCGGGGAAGGAAAAGGACGATGGCAAGATTCCGGTATTCCATGCAAAGTATTCTGAACATTAAGCTGAAGCTGGAAACACAGGCAAAGCAGGAGTTTTCCTCTGCCAGGATAGCTCTGGATGAGGAGGAAGAGCGCCTGAAAGCGCTTTTTGACAGGAAGAGCGGATATGAGAAAGAAGCGGAAAGGCTTTTGGCAGGCAGGTTAAATCTGAGAAAAATAGAAGAAAACAAAGCGGCAATCCGATGCATGGAGGAATACATAGAGGTTCAGAAGAGAGAAGTGGAAGCGGCTGAGAGAAGGCTGGAGGAGGCCAGACAGAAGCTTGCAGAGGTAAGGATGGAGCGCAAGACCCATGAAACACTGAAGGAGAGGGCGTTTGAAGAATTTCTCATGGAGGAGAAAAAGCAGGAGAGCAAGGAAATCGACGAGCTGACCAGTTATATCTATGGGCAGCGTCTGGAGGTTGAAAATATAAAGCAGCAATATGCCTGAAAATTTTTGCCGCATGTATGCGGGAAATGTTTTGCTGAGGAGATGACACATGGCAAAGGAACTGAGCTCTCTGGCTGCTGCGGCGGCAGAGGAGAAAGCAAAATTAAAGGAAGAAAAAAAGCGGTTTAAACAGGATCAGAAGACACAGAAAAAAGAAGCAAAGCGCAGGGCTGCCGAAATTGCGAAGCAGGAGGAGGCGCTGGGAGAGGACGACGGCAACGGGGTGGTCACTTTCCTTGCCACCGTTCTGATCGTGATTTTATGGCTGGCTATTGTCTGTGTGGTGATTAAGCTGGATATCGGAGGCTTCGGAAGCAGCGTGGTGGCTCCCATCTTAAAGGATGTACCCGTGGTGAACAGGATTCTGCCATCCTCCTCCCCTGCAGTGGGGGATGAGACGCCGGAGGAAGGCTACGGCGGTTATGCCAGCATTGAGGAGGCCGTGGCCTATATCAGACAGCTGGAGCTGGAGCTGGAGCGGGAGCAGACGACATCCAAATCCCGGGAAAGCGAGATTGCAGATTTGAAGGCGGAGGTGCTGCGGTTACGGGAATTCGAAAAGAAGCAGACCGAGTTCCAGCGTATCGTAACCGAGTTTTATGAGGAAGTGGTTTATTCGGACAAGGGACCCGGGCTGGAGGAATTTATGAAGTATTATGAGTCCATGGATCCCACCACCGCGGAATATCTGTACAAACAGGGGCTGGTTCAGCAGCAGAAGAACGAGAAGGTTGAGGAATATATCCAGACCTTTGCCACGATGAAGCCGAAGCAGGTGGCTCAGGCATTTAAAGAAATGGAGGACAATCTGGTCCTGGTGGTGGAGATCCTGGAAGCCATGAGCGTCGAGGAGCGGGCGAATATTATGAATGTCATGGACTCCGAACTTGTGGCGAAAGTGGCGAAAATGATGCATCCTGACTCTTAAGAAGGAGGCTTTTCTGCCCGATATTAATGTTGGAGAGTTTTCTGCCGCGCCGGATATTCCGGCAGACAGAGAGCTTTACCATAGAGAGAAAAGAAGAAAGGAGGAAAGGAATGACAAGCATACCTGTAAAAGATGTGGGTTCGGCCTTTATGAACCTGGCAGTGTCTCAGGCAGCGAAAAGCACCGCAAATGCCGGGGGATTTCAGCAGGTCTGGAATAACCGGGTGAACAGCGGTACAGCGGATAAACCTGCTGCGGATGCGGCGGCCCGCAGTGATGCAGGCAGACAGCTGCAGAGGGGATCCTCTCTGAAGGCAAGAACAGGCCGGGCGGCTGAGTCCGATGAAGCCGTGCAATCCGACGGGGAATTGTCTCCGGAGGAAGCCGAACAGGCTGCGGAGGTACTTGGAGCGGCGGCACTGGAGCTTATGCAGCAGATTGCGGATGCTTTTGGCATCAGCATGGAAGAACTGCAGGACGCTATGGACGCCATGGGATTGGAGCAGACGGATATTCTGGATGTATCCCAGCTGGGCGCATTGCTGCTGAATTTGGGCGGGGCGGAAGATTCTTACGCATTGCTGACCGACGGAGAGCTGTATGAGACCTATCGTGCCCTGATGGATCAGCTGGAAGGGATAGTGAAGGAAAGCGCGGATGTGTTGGGAATGGAGCCTGAGCAGCTCGGCAGGATTCTGGAGGAAGGTTTCGGTAAAACCGTTTCCGCAGAGGAGCAGCCCGGAGAGATGCCTTCCGCAGTGCCTGAGGAGCCGGCAGAACAGTATATTACGGAAGAACCCGTGACATCTGCCATACCCGGTGAGCCGGTGAGCGAGGAGCAGGAATCCGTGAACCAGAACGGCGATCAGCCGAAAGGTGAGGAGAAAGCCTTTGAAGGGAAATCCGAAAAGGAGGAACCGGCAGTCCTTTTTGTTCAGAATCTCCGGACGCAGCAGTTCCAGCCTGATTTGCAGCAGACGGGCAGTGTGTCCCAGAGCAGCAGCTGGAGTGCGGAGACCCAGAAAATCATGGAACAGATTCTGGATTACATGAAGGTTCAGCTGGGATCGGATGTGACCAGCCTGGAGATGCAGCTTCATCCCGCCAGTCTCGGCACACTGCAGATTCAGATCGCTTCCAAAGCCGGTGTGGTGACGGCAAACTTTATCACCCAGAACGAGGCGGTGAAAGCGGCGCTGGAGAGCCAGATGGTTCAGCTGAAGGAACAGTTCGAGGAACAGGGCGTCAAGGTGGAAGCCATCGAGGTTACGGTGCAGACCCATGAGTTTGAGAGGAATCTGGATGAGCAGGGACGCGGCAGAGGCGGACAGGAGCCCGGGAAGAAGAACCGGACCAGAAGAGTGAACCTGAATGCTTCCCTCATGCAGGAAGGCCTGGAGGAGGAAGAAGCCCTGGCGGCGGATATGCTGGCAGCCGGAGGCAGCACAGTGGATTACACCGCGTGACGAACAAAGAAGACTTGGCTTAATGGAAGACAAAATCCGGAGAAAGGCAAAAGTCAAAGAAAGTAAATAAGGTAAATAAAAAGAAAGGAGAAAAACATGGGCGGAATATTAATGGCCCCCGTAAAGGATGGGCAGATTGTGGAGACAAATTCCCAGACTTCACTGAGTAAAGCACTGAAATCCGATAACAACGGTATGGATAAGGATGCATTTTTGCAGCTTCTGGTAGCGCAGATGCAGTATCAGGATCCGTTGGAGCCCACCTCTAACACAGAGTATGTTTCCCAGTATGCGCAGTTCTCCCAGGTGGAGCAGATGCAGAATATGGCGGCCACTTCGGAGCTGGCAAGGGCATCCTCCCTGGTGGGGAAGGAAGTATACGTGAAGACCACAGGAAAGGACGGAGATCCGAGAGTGGTGTACGGCAAGGTAGACTATGTGGTCTTTGAGAACAACAAGCCGTACCTGTCCATCGACGAATCTCTTTATTCCCTTGAGGATCTGGATACGATCGTCGACCTGGATTACAAGAACGCATTTGACAAGGCTTATCAATTCAACATTGATCTGAACAAGCTTCCCAATGTAAACGGTATAGATCTGTCCAACGCGGAAGATATCGACAAGCTGGAGAAGACTTATAACGAGATGACAGATTATGAGAAGAGCTTTGTGGCTTCCGATAATGTGAAGAAGCTGAATCAGTATATCGAGAGGCTGAAGGAAGTGCGTGCGGCGGCAGGTGAGACTGAAGGAAACGGGGACGGAGAAGGAGGCGACGGAGAAGACGGCGACGCCGAGAAGCCCGGGACGGAGGAAGTGGAAGGCGCTTAAGGAAACTGAGGAAAGGAGCTTACAGGGATGGATATTAAGAGCAATGGGTATGTTTCCATTGATCAGCTGACGGATCAGTACCTGGGCAAGGCCCGGAAGACGCAGATCCGCAGAGCCATGGATGGCGAAGCCGGAAATGTGAACAGCAGTAACGGTTTATCCTTTCAGGAGGTTTTGCAGCAAAAGGCACTGACGGGTATAGGCAGTCTCAAATTTTCCAAACATGCCATGGGCAGGCTGGCTGACCGGAACATCGAACTCAGTGACAGCCAATTGGAGAGACTGGAGTCCGGAACGAAAAAGGCGGAACAGAAGGGAATCAGGGATTCTCTGGTGATCGTGGATCAGCTGGCGTTTATCGTCAACGTACCCAATCAGACGGTCGTAACCGCAATGGACAGTACCGAAACCAATGAGAACATATTCACAAATATCAACGGAGCAGTAATCATATAACCGGACCTTTATGGAGGTTATGACCCTTCGAATGACGGAGAAGGGTGCTTCGGTTCCAAGTTTTAGGAGGAAACAGCTACTATGATGAGATCACTTTTTTCTGGTGTGTCGGGTCTTAAGACACATCAGACCAGAATGGATGTAATAGGCCATAATATTGCAAACGTGAACACGGTTGCCTACAAGTACAGTTCCATGACATTTTCTTCGCTGATGAGCCAGACTACACAGAAGGCCAGCGGTGCAAATGCCACCACCGGCAAGGGCGGCGTCAATGCCAGACAGATCGGTCTGGGCGTTAAGACCGCGGCCATTAATATCAATATCAGCGGACAGGGCGCAAGCCAGTCCACCGGCAATCCCTTTGATATCATGATTAACGGCGAAAATTTCTTCGTGGTCAGCGACGGTACGAAGAATTACTTTACCAGAGACGGTTCCTTCTATGTGGACGGAGCCGGCAACCTGGCCATGACCAGTATCGGATTTAACGTAATGGGGTGGCAGGTGGATCCGGATACCGGGGATATCAAGAAGGATACCGTGTCGGCGCTTCGCATTATGAGCTCCGCCAACAAGACCTTCCCGCCCGAGGCCACTTCCCATGGCTATATGTCCGGAATTATCGACAAACATGACACGGATGTCACTAGTGAGGCCGGCAGGGTGGTAAACCTGAACTTCTATGATACCCAGGGCTACAGCTATACGGCTAAATTCGTGATCAGACAGTCCGCCAGCGACAAGAGTAATTACAGTATGGAGCTGATGAAAATACTGGATCCTGACAATAAGGAAGTGCCTTTGCCTGAAGATCCGGCTCAAAGGGCTGCTCTCTTTGGCAGTGCCAACAACTTTATCGATGCGCCTACTACTTTGAGCCTGGTGAATGGGTACTCATGGAAGGTAACGAAAGATCAGACTACAGGAGCCATTACTTCAGTAGACGGGATACAAAAGATGGTGAATGGTACGCCCACGGATATCGATATGACGAAGATTGAGGAAGTGGCAGCAGCTTTCGGTTACGTGGGAGAGGAGCAGGTGAAGGAATTCGGTAATCTTGCTTTGGGAGATTCAACTACGCCGAAACCTATCAAGGATAATCTGGGTTCTTTTCTGACGGATATGTTGGGGACACCGGCAGCCGGAACAACTCCCGCAGTTCCGGGATCAGCAATAATCAAAGACAATGAGATCACCGGTGTGACCATGACTGGACGCATGTTCGACGGCGTGACCATCAATTTTGACGGAAAGAGCGGCGATTTCGTGGGTCTGAACGGCGGTACGGGAGACAACGCGGCTAATGCCATCCTGAACCTCACCGGCTTAAGCAAGGACGGCAACTTCCCTTCGGTCGAGATTGATTTCTCCGGCCTTTCCTCCGTGGACAACAAGGGAACCTCCACGGTGGCGGCCAACAAGGGCTCCGACGATCCCTACGACACCGGTTCCGGCCGGCGCAAGGGCGATATGATCGGCGTGGCCATCCAGGAGGACGGACGGATCTACGCGAGCTATGACAACGGCATGACAAAGCTTTTAGGCCAGATCGCCACGGCGCTCTTTGCCAATCCTTCGGGCCTGGAGAAAAATGCCGACAACCTGTATTCCGCGACCCTGAACTCCGGGGAGTTCGACGGGATCGGCGTGGATATCAGCGCCAGCGGCAATTCCATGTCCACGGGCCAGCTGGAAATGAGTAATGTGGACTTATCAGCAGAATTTACGGAAATGATCACCACACAGCGCGGTTTTCAGGCGAACAGCCGTATTATAACGGTGTCCGATACGCTGTTGGAAGAATTAACTAATTTAAAACGTTAATTTTTCTGGTTTTATGCCGACATGTGTGCTATACTATGGGGGGCAGGAAATTGTCCCCCATATTCTTTGGCAAAAAAGGCTTGCAAGTCAAGTGGGGAACGGATATAATAGCATATTGTGAGGACTTGAAAATGATCGAAGTAACAAAATTAAACGGCGTGAAGGTTCTCTTAAATCCCAGTCTCTTCGAGGTTGTGGAGGAAACGCCCGATACGGTGATCACGCTGACCACCGGGAAAAAAATAATTGTAAAAGAAAGTAGACAAGAGATAAAAAATCTTGTAATATTATATAGAAAGGGTATTTTTGCGGAATAAATGAAAATGCAAAGGAGTTAGGTGATTTGTCGTGGATATTGCGTCTTTAATCGGTCTTATTTTATGTTTTGCGATGATGCTTTACGGTATCATAGACGGTGCCGGGATTGAGAACCTGGTGAGGGAGTATTGGAACTTCCCGTCGGCAATCATTACGTTCGGCGGTGCCTTTGCGGCTACGCTGGCATCCTTCAGCCTGGCGGACTACATAAGCGGCCTGAAAAGTATTACATTGATTTTTAAGGCGCCGGCGCTGAATACAGCCGAAATGATTGGAAAGATTATCGATCTCTCCAATGTGGCCCGTAAGGAAGGACTTCTGTCCCTGGAGGAAGCCGCCGCGGATATGGATGACGCTTTTCTGAAGAAGGGAATCCTGCTGATGGTGGACGGAACGGATCCGGAACTGGTGCGTGCCATCATGGAGACGGAGCTGGTGAGCATAGAGGGGCGGCACAAGGCACGTATCGGTTTCTGGGATACGCTGGGCGCCATGGGTCCTGCCTGGGGTATGATCGGTACCCTGATCGGACTGGTGGATATGCTGTATCATATGGATAATGTGGCTACCCTGGGTCCTGCCATGGCTGTGGCCCTGATTACCACATTCTATGGCTCCGTGCTTGCGAATGCCATCTGTACTCCCGTATCCAATAAGCTGAAGGCTGACAATGATGCGGAGATGATGCTGAAGGAGGTCATGATCGAGGGCCTACTGTCCATCCAGGCGGGAGAGAACCCCAGGGTAATCGAGGAAAAGCTGAAGTCCTTCCTTGCACCTAAGGACAGAGAGGCCGCAGGGGAAGGCGCAGGGGGTGAGGAGTAATGGCGAAACGCAAGGAAGATACGCCGCCGGCCGGCTCACCGGCATGGATGGCAACGTTCAGCGATCTGATGAACCTTTTGCTCTGCTTCTTCGTTATGCTTTTTGCCATGTCCAGTATTGAGGAATCGAAGCTTCAGGAATTTGTGGCTGCCATGAACAATACCTTCAGTATTTTCTCCGGCGGGGCAAACGCCATAGGCGACGGGTTTCTGATCAGCAACGGCGTCAGCCAGCTGAATGAGCTTGACCAGTATATCAACAGTACGGGGAAGACCGCTGACAGCGAGAACGACGGCGATAAACTGGAGGAGTTCGACAAGTCTCCCGAGGCATTGGAAGAAATGCTGGAGGAAGAGCGGCTCAAGGAAAATGAAGAGCGGGTGGAGCAAATAGCGGAAGCGCTTCAGGAAAGCCAGATTGCGGATATGGTGGAATTGAGCTTTACCGCCCAGTATGTGAAGCTGTCGATGAACGGCGCCCTTTTGTTTGAGTCGGCAAGCGCACAGCTGAAGGAAGAAGCGCAGCAGATTCTGCAGAAGGTGGCTCCCATATTGGAACGTTACGCTTCCGGCACCATTGAAATAGAGGGACATACCGACAATGTCCCCACGGACGGCGTCAGATACGCCAGCAATGAGGAGCTGAGCAGTGCAAGAGCATTGTCTGTATTTTATTATCTGCTGGAGAACACTTCTCTGGATCCTCTGCAGATGAAGCATGCGGGAATGGGGGAGAGACTTCCCATTGCAGATAATTCCACGCCGGAAGGCAGGAGCAGGAACCGGAGAGTTGAAATTCTGTTATATAATCCGTCAACATACTGAGGCGGGAGAAAGGGCTTTTAGGATATGAAAAAGAATCTCTTAAGTGTATTGATACTGGTTTTGATGCTTGTAAATATTGCCATGTCTGTGGTTGTCATGACCAGCGTTACCGGCACAAACAAGAAAACGGCAGAACTGATAGACAGCATCGCGATGGCGATGAATCTGGAGCTCTATACGCCCGGCGATGAGCCTTCCGTACCCTTGTCTGACAGCAAAGCCTATGCTGTGGGCAGTGAAAACGGCAAGATGACGGTTCTGCTGGCAAAGTCCGTCTCTGAGGATGGAAGCGCCGGCAAAGATATATATATCGTATTTGACATTTCATTGCTTATGAATACCAAGCATGAGGAGTATGCGAACTATAATGACGGTGATCTCAGCGAGTACGATTCCAGAATCGTAGCTGAAATCGAGAGGGTGGTTGGTTCCCATACGGAAGAGGAATGCCGGATGTATTTTACGGAGGATATCCGAGAGGAAATCCTGAAGGCAATTCAGAATCTGTTCCGTTCAGATTTTATCTATAACATTACGTTAAGCAATGTGAAATACGGCGGATCATGAGGAACAGAGAGGGGAAGAAAAACATGCATGCACGGCATGTGACAGGAGGTGAGCTTGTGTGGCCGAGATTCTTTCTCAGGCGGAGATAGACGCTCTGCTGAATGCGATGTCTTCAGGCGAGCTGGATGCGGAGCAGACAAAGAAGAGCGATGAGAAAAAAATTAAGAATTATGATTTCAGCCGCCCCACAAAGTTTTCCAAAGAGCATTTGAGAACGCTGGAAATCATATTTGAGCATTATGCCAGGCTGATTTCCACAAATCTTCCGGTGTACCTGCGCAAGAATGTCCAGGTGTCGGTGGTAGGGTCCGAGGCGCTTACGTTCAACGAGTTTACCAACTCCCTTGCAAGTCCTATCATTATGGGAATCGTCAACTTTGCGCCATTGAACGGTTCCGTTATTATGGAGCTGGGGATTAATTTGGGCTATGCCATGCTGGACCGTATGCTTGGAGGAAACGGTGTTCCTTTGGATAAGAACAGGGATTTTTCCGAGATAGAGCAGATCATCATTGAGAAGATACTGGTGATGTTCACACAGCTTCTCAGAGACCCATGGAAGAATGTAATTGACATTTCTCCCGTGCTGAGCCGGCTGGAGACGAATTCCCAGTTTGCACAGATTATTGCTCCCGGTGATATGGTGGCAATTGTGACGCTCAATATCAAGATCGGGGATGTGGAAGGATTCATGAATATCTGTCTTCCCTTCTTTACCCTGGAGGATGTGATGGATAAGCTGAATACCAAATACTGGTATTCAACCATGCAGGAGAACCATGACGAGAATTATGAAGCCTATATCGAGACACTGGTCCGCAAGGTGGATGTACCCATTAAGGCTGTACTGGGCACAAGCGTGATATCTGTAAATGATTTTATTAATTTACAGGTTGGAGATTGTATTCGTCTGAATACGGGAGTGGATCAGGATATGAATATTTATGTAGGCAATATCAAAAAATTTACCGCGTTGCCCGGTGCCGAAAAAGACTCCTATGCTGTCAGGATCACATCGGTTATTAGAGAGGAGGAGTAAGGATGGACGGTGGGTTGTCTCAGGATGAAATAAATGCATTGCTCGCCGGAATAAATTTGTCCGACGACGATGAAGCGGAGACAGTTGGAAGCAATACAGATACAGAGGGGGGATCGGATTCTCTGAAAGCAGAGGAAGACGACACAATGCTTCTTACTGATGTAGAGAAGGATGCCATCGGCGAGATTGCGAATATCAGTATGGGTTCCTCTGCAACCACATTGTATTCCCTGGTGAACAGAAAGGTAAATATCACGACCCCTGTCGTAGAATTTGCCAGATGGCATAATCTCCTGGATCAATATGAGAGACCCTGTGTGTTTATTCAGATTAAATACACGGTTGGCCTGGATGGCACCAATATCCTGATATTGAAGGAGCATGATGTAAAGGTTATTACGGATCTCATGATGGGAGGAGACGGAACCAACACGGACGGAGAATTGGGAGAGCTGCATTTGAGTGCAATCTCTGAGGCCATGAACCAGATGATGGGTGCATCGGCTACCTCTCTCTCCACCATGATGCAGACCAAGATTGATATCAGCCCACCGGAGGCTTCGCTTCTTGATCTGACACATGTGAAGAACGGAGAGGATATTTCTCCCTTCCTGGGAGGACAGTTCATTAAGATTTCCTTCCGGATGCAGATCGACGATCTGGTGGACAGTTCCATTATGCAGCTATATCCCGTGGAATTTGCCCGCAGGGTGGTGGCTACCTTCATGAATTCCCAGGGCGGCGGTTCTGCCGCACAGGAGCCGAAGAAGCCGGAAGCGGTTCCGTCAGGTTCGAGTCAGCCGAATATGGACGGAGCGGTTTCGGGTGCAGGCATGGGAATGAACCCCCAGATGATGAACGGGATGCAGATGGGGATGCCTGCAGGACAGACTGATATGAATGCCATGGCCCAGGGGGGCATGGGAATGAATCCTCAGATGATGAACGGGATGCAGATGGGGATGCCTGCAGGACAGACTGATATGAATGCCATGGCCCAGGGGGGCATGGGAATGAATCCCCAGATGATGAACGGGATGCAAATGGGGATGCCCATGGGAATGAACCCCCAGATGATGAACGGGATGCAAATGGGGATGCCCATGGGAATGAATCCTCAGATGATGAACGGAATGCCCATGGGAATGCAGAATGTAAATGTGCAGCCGGCTCAGTTTCAGAGCTTTGCCAGCAATAACGGGGGCGTTTTGGGACAGGAAAATATTGGATTGATTATGGATGTCCCGCTGAATATCACCGTAGAGCTTGGCCGTACAACCAAATCGATTTCCGAAATTCTTGACTTTGCACCGGGAACGGTCATTGAGTTGGAGCGTATTGCCGGTGAACCCATAGACGTATTGGTAAACGGCAAGTTTATGGCAAAGGGAGAAGTAGTCGTAATTGAAGAAAGTTTTGCCGTAAGAATAACAGAGATTATCAAGTAGGAGGAAGGAAGTAATGGCGAAGAATATTTTGATATGTGACGATGCGGCATTCATGAGGATGATGATCAAGGATATCCTGACCAAGAACGGTTACACCGTTGCCGGAGAGGCTGAAAATGGTGCAAAGGCTGTGGAAAAGTATAAGGAAGTTTCCCCGGATCTCGTTCTGATGGATATTACCATGCCCGAGATGGACGGTATTCAGGCGTTGAAGGCGATCAAGCAGCTGGACGGCGGAGCCAAGGTTATTATGTGCTCGGCTATGGGACAGCAGGCAATGGTTATCGAGTCTATTCAGGCCGGAGCGAAGGACTTTATAGTGAAGCCCTTCCAACCGGATCGTGTGCTTGAGGCTGTGAAGAAGGTCATCGGTTAATGGCTCTCTTGACTGCAGGTGCCGACAGCTATATTCAGTTTATTACCGTTTTGCTGATCTTTGTGGCAGTGCTGGGTGTCACCGCATGGACTACAAGGTGGATTGCAAATTATCAGAAGCAGCAGAATGTAAACGGGAATGTAGAAGTAGTAGAAACGACTCGTATTGCAAATAATAAATATATTCAGATTATACGGGCAGGAGAGAAATATCTGGTGATCGCGGTCTGCAAGGATTCGGTTACCATGCTGGGCGAGATCCCGGAGAAACAGCTGAAAGACGGAAATTCCGTACAGAAATTTAATTTCAGGGAGCTTTTTGAGAAAGCTGTGATGAAAAAAGAAGGGACTGCCCCGGAAGAGCCAAAGGAAAATCAGTTGCATGATGAAGAATAAGCTTATATTCAAGCGGATAGTAACCGCAATATGCCTGCTGGTCACGGTAGGCATATTGTGTATTTTAAGTTCAATGACAGTATTTGCCAGTACGGATCAGAATACTTCCAACATCCTGAATATTTCGGTTGGGGACGGAAACGGTGAGATCAATGGTTCTCTTCGGATCTTGCTGACACTGACGCTGATTGCCATTGCCCCTACCCTCCTGATGATGATGACCTCCTTCACGCGTACAATCATTGTTCTGCATTTTACGCGTGCGGCGCTGAATACTCAGACAGCTCCGCCCAATCAGGTGCTCATGGGCCTGGCGCTGATTCTTACCTTTTTTATCATGGAGCCAACGATTGCCAGGATTAATACGGAGGCCTACCAGCCCTATCAGGATGGGGAGATTGTGCTGGAGGAAGCATTGGAGAAGGGAATTGCGCCCATCAGAGATTTCATGTATCCGGAGACTCAGCTGAAGGATGTGGAGTTGTTCATGGATATATCGGGACAGAGCTGGGACGGTGAGAATCTGGATGATATTCCCATGTCGGTGCTGCTGCCCAGCTTCATGCTCAGCGAGCTGAGAATGGCATTCTGGATCGGTTTTGTGATTTATGTTCCCTTTATCGTCATAGATATGGTAGTGGCATCCACCCTGATGAGTATGGGTATGATGATGCTGCCGCCCACAACGATTTCCATGCCGTTTAAGATTCTGCTCTTTGTGCTGGCGGACGGCTGGAATCTGATCATAGGCGAATTGGTAAGGACTTTCCATGTATTTCAATAACAGGACCAGGGCATGGGAAGGTACTGAGGAAAGGAGCAAAGGATGACAGTTGATATTGTAATGGATATTACAAGGCAGGCGCTGTTTCTGATTATCAAGGTGTCGCTGCCGGTTCTGCTGGTTTCCCTGTGTGTAGGTCTGTTTATCAGTATTTTTCAGACCGTGACTTCCATTCAGGAGCAGACCCTGACCTTTGTGCCGAAAATCATCTGCGTTTTCCTTGCGCTGATATTGCTGGGAAACTGGATGATGACCGCGATGGTGGAATTTATGACTACCCTGTGGAGTAATTTCGGCCTGTATGTAAACGGGTAAAGGGAGCCTGAAGAATGATCCAATACGCCTTTTCCGTTTACGATTTGGAATACTTTTTACTGATACTGGTCCGGGTGAGTTGTTTTGTGTTTTCAGCCCCTTTTTTCAGCATGAAAAATACTCCCGCGCGTGTCAGAATCGGGTTAAGCTTTTTTACCGCCCTGCTTTTGTATCAGGCACTGACTCCGAGAGCGGCCATTGAATACTCCACGGTGATAGATTTTGCGATCATTGTGATGAAGGAAGCCGTTGCAGGATTGCTGATAGGGCTTGCCGCGACCATCTGCAGCACTATCGTGAACTTTGCAGGTTCCATTGCGGATATGGAGACAGGGCTGTCCATGGTAACGCTCATGGATCCGACAACCCGGGAGAATACCAGTATTACAGGAGTGCTGTATCAGTATGTATTGATGCTCCTGCTGATTGCCACAGGAATGTACCGATATCTCTTCGGAGCTCTGGCGGACACATTTGTCCTGATTCCGGTGAACGGTGTTGTCTTCCGCGGGGCCAGCCTGGTGGATTCCATGCTGGAGTTTCTGGGCGATTATGTGATTATCGGGTTCCGGATTGTGCTGCCGGTGTTCTGTGCCATATTGCTGCTGAATGCCGTACTTGGCATTCTTGCAAAGGTTTCGCCGCAGATGAATATGTTTGCGGTGGGAATCCAGCTTAAGATTTTGGTGGGGCTTTCGGTGATCTTCTTTACAGCCGGAATTTTGCCGGGGATAGGAGATTTCATTTTTGATGAGATGAAGAGAATGATTGTCTCCTTTGTGGAGGGGATGCGATGATTCGCTATAATCTGCAGTTTTTTGCAAAGGAAGGCATGGGCGGGGAGAAAACGGAACCCGCTACCCAGAAGAAGCTGAATGACGCCCGGAAGAAGGGGCAGGTTGCCAAGAGCCGTGAGATAACCAACGGTCTGGAATTATTGGCCCTGTTTCTGATATTAAAGTTCTGGGTGGGAAATATGGGCATACAGTTCCTGGAACTTTTTGACAATATATATAAGAAGATTCCGGAACTGACAACTTATTGGGAGGGCACATTGCCCCAGCAGGATGTGAGAATTGTATTCAGACAGATGCTGATGCAGGTCCTGACGATTATCGCTCCGATTTTACTGATTGGTTTTCTGATTGCCTTTATCACGGATTTGGCCCAGGTGAAATGGAAGCCAACCCTGGATCCCATGAAGCCGAAGTTCAGCAAGCTGAATCCCATTAAGGGAGTGAAGAAGATTTTTTCCGTAAACGCACTGGTAGAACTTGTCAAGTCCATTGCGAAGATAGGTTTGATATTATATATATGCTACAGTTATCTGAAGGATAAATGGCCTATTCTCCTGAATCTGTATGATGTAACTCTCATGCAGGCGCTGCAGCTTGCAGCGGAGACGGTTACGGATCTGGGGATTCGGATTGCAGCTCTTTATATGCTGATTGCCTTTGCCGATTTTGCTTATCAGAAAATCAAGTTCAAGAACGATATGAAGATGAGCAAGCAGGAGATTAAGGAGGAGTTCAAACAGCAGGAAGGAGATCCTCAGGTCAAGGGAAAGATCAGGCAGAAGATGCGGGAGGTTTCCATGCGCAGGATGATGCAGGACCTGCCCCAGGCCGATGTAGTTATCACGAACCCCACTCATTATGCTGTGGCCATCAAATATGACCCCAAGGTGGCTGATGCACCCCTGGTGATAGCCAAGGGAGAAGATTATCTGGCAGCACGCATCAAGGAGGTTGCCAGGGAGAATCATGTGGAGATAGTGGAGAACAAACCCCTCGCCCGGATGCTTTATGCAAATGTGGAGATCGGGGAGGCGGTGCCGCCGGAGCTCTATCAGGCTGTGGCGGAGGTGCTTGCCTTTGTATACCAGCTGCAGGGCAGGATTTAAGGAGAAGCCTTTGGGAGGCAATGGTATGGTTCAAGGTGTGTGTCCTGACAAATTGAAAAGGAATGAAAGGAGGAGCGCGGTATGAGTTCGAAAATGGCGAAAACAGATATAATGATTGCCATTTATGTGTTGGTGGCATTTATTATGTTTATCGTGCCTCTTCCGGCGCTGATTCTTGATGTATTCATGGCCTTTAACATTGCCGTGGCCTTTACCATATTGTTTGCCTGCATGTTCATCAAGGAAGTGCTGGATATGTCCTATTTCCCCACGATCCTGCTCTTTACCACCATTTTCCGGATTGCCATGAATGTGTCCTCTACCAGGCTGATACTGAAAACGGGTACTTCGGGAAACGTGGTAATGACCTTCGGAAAGTTTGTAGGCGGCGGCGATTTGATAATAGGTGCCATCGTCTTTATCATTCTGATTATGATTCAGTTCCTGGTGATCAATAAAGGTTCCGAGCGTGTGGCGGAGGTAACCGCGAGATTTACACTGGATGCCATGCCCGGTAAGCAGATGGCGATTGATGCTGATTTGAATACGGGGGCAATTGACGATAAGGAAGCCAAGCTCAGGCGCGACAAGATTCAGCAGGAATCTTCCTTTTTCGGTTCCATGGACGGTGCCGTCAAATATGTAAAGGGAGATGCCGTTGCGGGACTCCTGCTGACGGCTATCAACCTGATTGGCGGACTTGCAATGGGAATGCTGCGCAATGGAATGGAACCCATGGCGGCATTGGATAATTACGGCATTCTTACCATAGGCGACGGCCTGGTGAGCCAGATTCCCTCCCTGCTCATATCCCTGTCAACCGGTGTCCTGGTTACGAAGGGAAGCAAGGAGTCGGAATTCGGTCCTGCCATTGTAAAACAGCTTTTCGGTATTCCCAAGGTTATGTATATAGTAGGGGGGACGCTGACCTTTCTGGGTATTGTGACGGATCTGAACACCATTCTTTTCACAGGCATGGGGCTTCTCTTTGTCGTGGGAGGAAGAATGATTGCGGGCAATCTGGAGACGGCGGCCATCGAGAATGAGGTGGACAGCGAGGAGGCTGAGGCTGAGGAAATAAGGCAGCCCGAGAATGTGGTCAGCCTTCTGCAGGTGGATCCCATAGAGCTGGAGTTCGGATATGGAATCATCCCTCTTGCGGATGTGAATCAGGGAGGAGACCTGCTTGACCGGGTGGTGATGATCCGAAGGCAGATCGCCGTGGAACTGGGTACGGTAGTGCCGATTATCCGCCTGCGTGACAATATTCAGCTGAATCCCAATCAGTATGTGATCAAGATAAAGGGCATTCAGGTCAGCGAGGGAGAGATTCTCTTCGACCACTATATGGCCATGAATCCCGGATATGTGGAGGAGGAGATCACGGGTATTCCCACCTTCGAGCCTTCCTTCCATCTGCCGGCAATCTGGATTACGGAAGGGCAGCGGGAGAGGGCGGAGAGCCTGGGGTATACGGTCGTGGATCCTCCGTCCATTATTGCCACTCATCTGACGGAGATTATCAGGCAGCATATTTCCGAGCTGCTGACCAGACAGGATGTACAGAATCTGATCAACAACCTGAAAGAAAGCAATCCCTCTCTGGTGGAGGAGCTGGTTCCCAAGCTTCTGGGACTTGGAGAGGTTCAGAAGGTATTGCAGAATCTGCTGCAGGAGGGTATTTCCATCAGGGATCTTCTGACGATTATGGAGACTCTGGCGGATTATGCGCCGGCTACCAGAGATACGGATATTTTGACGGAATATGTGAGACAGAGCCTGAAACGGGCGATTTCCACAAAGTATTTCCCTTCCAATGAGACCAACAGTGTGGTCACTCTGGATCCGAAGGTAGAGCAGGAGATCATGGGAAGCGTAAAGCAGACGGAAAACGGAGCTTTTCTGAATCTGGATCCCAACAGGTCCAGGGCCATTATTGATTCCGTGGGCAGGGAGGTTCAGAAGCTGGAGAATCTTGGAAAGAATCCAATTGTGATAACTTCCCCGATTGTGCGTATGTATTTTAAGAGACTGACAGAGGATTATTACAGGGATCTTGTAGTCGTTTCCTACAATGAAGTGGAGACAAATGTAGAATTACAGTCAGTGGGGATGGTGACGGCATAAAATGATTATTAAGAAGTTTGTGGGCAAAACAGAAGAGGATGCACTGGAAGCCGCCAAAAGAGAGCTGGGCGGCGGTGTTGTCATCATGAATGTAAAGAATGTGAAGAGAAAAGGTCTTGCGGCGCTGTTCCGGCCCAGGCAGACAGAGATTACGGTGGCCCTTGAGGAGGAGAAGGACAATCTCAAAGGCGTCCGGAGGGAAGCAGTTCCCGGGCAGGGACAAAATGGGGGAGCCGGTCGTCCGACGGAATTTAACGCAGTGATAGATAATTCCCAGAATATTGAAAGAAAGCTGGATAGCTTACAGAAGCTCCTGGTCAGCCGTTTTCAGCAGAATGAGACTGAGAGGGCGGAGGTTTCGGAAGAAGAAGATTTACAGTGTTATGATGCAGAAGAAGAGAATGAGGAGACGCAGGAGCAGGAGGAAATTACCGAACAGCAGCGATTTATACGGCTTTTGTACAATACCATGATAGAGAGCGAAGTGGATGAGAAATACGCAAATCAGATTGTGGATGAAGTGGATCTTAGCGGGCAGTCTAATTTGCCCATAGATTATATTCTGGAAAATGTGTATCAGAAGATGGTGCTGAAATTCGGCAGGGCTGAGGGAATTATTTCCGGGAAGGAAGCACCGAAAATTATCCTTTTCATGGGCCCGACGGGAGTGGGAAAGACTACCACCATCGCCAAAATTGCCAGCAGCTATGCCGTGGAGGAGAAGAAAAGGGTCGCACTTCTGACGGCGGATACCTATCGGATTGCGGCGGTGGAGCAGCTTCGCACCTATGCCAATATCCTGGAGGTTCCTTTCCGGGTTATTTATTCGGAGGATGAGGCAAGGCAGGCCGTAAAGGAATTCAGCGATTTCGACTATATTTTCATGGATACGGCGGGTCATTCCCATCAGAATGAAGCTCAGCTTGAGAACATGAAGAAGCTTTTCGGAGCCATGAAGGAAGCGGGGGACTGCCAGACCTTTCTGGTACTTTCCGCCACCACAAAATATCGTGACCTGATGAATATTGTTTCCAGATATCATCAGATTACGGAGTATCAGCTTATCTTTACGAAGCTGGATGAGACGGATTTCTGGGGCAATCTGTTGAATATGAAGCTTTATACGAATACAACCATCGCTTTTGTAACGTATGGACAGAATGTGCCCAACGATATCGAAAGGTTTAATCCGCAGAAGACAGTGAGACAGATACTCAGCACAAATCATGAAAAGATTTTTTAAATTGTACACAAAAGGAGGTAAGGTATGGATCAGGCGGAACAGTTACGAATCCTAAAGGCAGGCCATCAGCAGACAAAGCCATTGGCCCGTGTCATTACTGTGACCAGCGGTAAGGGCGGCGTGGGGAAATCCAATACCTCTATTAATCTTGCGATACAATTCAGGAAGATGGGAAAAAGAGTTATTATACTGGATGCGGACTTTGGCCTTGCAAATATAGAAATCATGTTTGGCGCGGTTCCCAGGCATAATCTCTGTGATTTGATTTATCAGGGGAAGAGTATTAAGGATATTATTACCTGGGGCCCCATGGATGTGGGATTTATCTCCGGCGGCAGCGGTATCGCGGGTATGTCCAATTTAAGCCGTGATTATCTGAGCTATATCATTCAGAATTTATCCAAGCTGGATTCCATGACCGATATTATCATTGTGGATACGGGTGCGGGTATCTCCGATGCCGTGCTGGAGTTCCTGGTGGCAAGCGGAGAAATCCTTCTTGTAACCACGCCGGAACCTACTTCCATCACGGATTCCTATTCCCTGGTAAAGGCTCTGTATCGGCATCCACGGTTTGATGCAGATGCCACGAAGGTGAAGCTGGTGGCAAACCGGGTGACAAAGGAGGCGGAAGGTCAGACCCTTTTTACAAAGCTGAACGCAGTGATAGAACGCTATCTGAAGGTGCCGATGATCTACCTGGGATGTGTGCCGGAGGATGGGCAGCTCTCGAAATCCGTGATGCAGCAGGTACCGGTCTCCCTGCATAGTCCGGGTGCGAAATCCACGATGGCTTATGAAAGGATCGCGGCGAAGCTTTTGGATAAGGAGGAGGCCGAACGTCAGCCTAAAAGGGGTATGGCGGCATTTTTCTCCCATATTATTACGGGAAGAAGATAAAAGGAGGTAAGGGGCGATATGTTTTCAAGGTTTATAGCAGAGGGTGATAAGATCGAATTACGGGCTGTGGAGCGAGGGATCGACGAGCAGCCGGAAAGCGGAGGAAGGGTATACAACAGCACGGTATATGAGATTCAATCCGAGGATACCATCGAAATAACCATGCCCGTGGAGAAAACAAAACTGATCTTACTCCCGGTGGACGGCGAGTTCGACATGGTGTTTTACGGGAAAAGCGGCCTGTTTCAGTGTCTTGGAAGAATCGTGGACCGGTATAAGAGCAATAATACATATTTGCTGCTGGTAGAGATGATCACGAATCTCCGCAAATATCAGAGAAGAGAGTATTACCGGCTTGGGTGTTCTCTGGAGATGCACGCGCGCAGCCTGCAGGAGGAAGAGGTACAGACCATAGAGAGCAGGCAGCCCTACACTTTGGAGCAGGGACTTCCTTTAAAGCAGAGCGTAATCGTGGACATCAGCGGGGGCGGCCTGAGATTCCTGTCCACACATCGTTATGACCAGGGAAATCTTCTGTATTGCTGTTTTCACCTGATGAACGGGGGGGAACACAGGAAATGTGAGGTAGTCTGTAAGGTGCTGAGCGTGGTGGAGCTTGGAAACCGTCCCGGTACTTATGAGCATCGTGTGCAGTTTTACGATATGGATCCCAATATTCGGGAGGAAATTATCAAATATATCTTTGAGGAGGAGCGCAAAACGCGCCAGAAAAGGAGATATTACACGGAATAGGCCGTCTTATGGAAACGTGCCGTCCTATTTGTAAAATTTTTATAAATTTGCAATTTTGTGCGTATTGTAATAATGCTTTATGATATAATTTTTTCAGGACATTATGCATGACAGCCGGGGGGATATACCGCGAAGCTTACATACCCGTAAAGGATCAGCCGGATCGGAGGGAAGGCTGCCCGGCGGAACGAGAGGGGAAGCCTGCGGCCTGACTGCGGGGAGCCGTAAAGGCAGATTACAGGACTTTCACAGGAAAGAATGAGGAGAGGCGACGTATGAAGGATGCGATCTTGGAACAGGTTACGGAAAACTATTACGATGTATTAAAGGAAATCGGCAATATCGGAGCGGGAAATGCCATGACCGCGCTGTCCCAGATGCTTCAGTGCAAGGTTGATATGAAGGTGCCCCAGGTGAGACTGCTGGAATTCTCAGAGGTTGGGGAAATGATGGGCGGAGAGGAACAGATCATGGCGGGAGTGTTTCTGGGGGTGGAAGGCGATATCACGGGAAGTATGATGTTTATGGTGGAGGAGAACAGCGCAAGACATCTGATCCAGAAAATCACCATGGGTATGCTGCCTGAGGGACAGGAATTTGACGAGATGGGGCTTTCGGCAATGCAGGAGGTGGGGAATATTATCACCGGCGCATATCTTAACTCTCTCTCTACTTTGACAAATTTGACCGTATTTCCCACGCCGCCGGCAGTGACCGTGGATATGGCAGGTGCCATCTTAAGTGTACCGGCGATTCAGTTCGGCATATACGGGGATAAGATATTGCTGATTCAGTCCCAGTTTTATGACGAAGTGAAGCTGGACGGATATTTTATACTGATTCCCGATCTTGAATCTTATGAAAAGATACTTACAGCATTGGGATTGTCGATGACAGTATAATAGCGGGAGATTACAGAGAAGAAGGATACGGAAGTGGCTCATGAGTGAAATAATCAAAGTTGGAATAGCAGATTTAAAAACCTGTATAAGCCCCAATGCCGTGATGACTCTGGGGCTGGGTTCCTGTGTGGGAATTGCAATCAGGGATCCCATGAATAAAATCGGCGGTTTGGTACATATCATGCTGCCTGACAGCAAGGCGATTACGGTGGGACAGCATAATCTTGCCAAGTTTGCGGATACCGGCATTGAGGAGCTGGTAAAGCAGATGGAGAGACTTGGCGCCAGACGTGCCCGCATGGTGGCAAAGATTGCCGGAGGGGCTACCATGTTTAATTTTAAAGGGGGTGGAACCACTACTTCGGTAGGGCAGGTCGGAGACAGGAATGCAGAGGCGGCAAGAGCCAAGCTGAAGGAATTGCGGATTCCCATACTGGCACAGGATACGGGGGCAAATTACGGAAGGACGGTTGTATTTTATCCCGAAACCGGAGAATACCATATTCGTGCAGTGGGCAGGCCGGAAAAGACCATCTGAAGAGGATAATGTATGAACAGAAAAAATTTACCGCTTTTTTTAATGCTGACAGCCGGCGCGGTGACAAGTATAATTACTTATATAGAGAAGTATCCTATGGTGGTAAAGCTGGTCTCTTTGTTTGTGGTGCTGTTGATTTTCTACGTGCTGGGCTGTATGATAAAGTGGACATTGGATTTTTTTGAACTGCAAAATGAGGAAAAACGAAAGGAAGAAGGCGAGGACATCGAGGAGGAGCCGGTTGAGCCGGAGGATTCCGAAGATGCGGCGGAGAATCCCGAAGATGAGCCGGAGAATTGACATTTCCGGCGATTCGGCAGGAAGAGTGAGAAAAGGCTGAGCATTGGAGGAAGCAGGCTGCACGGGCTTTGGGCTTAAGCCCGCGATAATACGACTAAAACGGATAAGGAGCGAAGGTTTCATGGATGAGACGGGCAGGAAAAAACTGTTAGAAGAATATGCAAAAATGAAATCACCGGAAACCAGAGAGCATTTGATTATGGAATACGCTCCTCTTGTAAAGGTGGTTGCAGGCAGGCTCAGCATGTATCTGGGTTATAATGTGGAATATGAAGATCTGGTCAGTTATGGTATTTTTGGTCTGATAGATGCCATTGACAAATTTGACTACCTGAAGGATGTGAAATTTGAGACCTATGCCAGTCTGCGCATTCGGGGCACCATATTGGATCAGATCCGCAAGATGGACTGGATTCCCAGGACCATCCGCCAGAAGCAGAAAAAAATAGAGGCGGTTATCAGGGAAATCGAGTTGAACAGCGGACACGCCGCAACGGATGAAGAAATTGCCAGAGGACTGGGAATATCGGATGAGGAGTATCTGGACTGGCAGTCTCAGATGAAGATTACCGGCCTGGTTTCCCTCAATGAGTACATGGAACAGGGAAGCGATGTATCCCAGGATTACAGCATGCAGACTACCTCGCATTTTGAGGCCCCTGAAGAGCGGGTGGAAAGAGAGGAACTGACAAAGGTGCTGGGAGAGGCATTGGAGCTCCTGACGGAGAAAGAACAGAAGGTAATTACTCTCTATTATTTTGAGGAACTTACTTTAAAGGAGATCAGCAATATTCTGGAGGTGTCCGAATCCAGGGTATCACAGCTGCATACAAGAGCGCTGAAGAAAATGAAGGTGAAAATGGGGAATTACATGGGCATTCTGTTAAATGATTAAGATGGGGAGAATAGGCTATGCAGAATGGGTATTTTCGGTTGGTGAATGATTTTAAGGGGTTTGGTATTGCATTGTATCCGCCGCGGGACCTTGGGGAACCGATTCGGGAGGATGAGCTCTGGAAGTATCTGGACAGACTTCAGATTTCCTATGACAGGAAAAAGATAACGATGTTGCTGGAAGACGGAGAGAACGGAATCTGTCATCTGGGGGATGGTGCCTGCCCTGCCTGCGATGAGTCTTATGAGCTTGAAATCAGCGACAGCGCCATGCTGGCCACAGTACGCTTTTACCCGCCCTCTGAGACGGGAAAAAGATTAAATCTGAAGCGTTTTCTGCAGGAGATTGGGCGGCAGAATATCAGCTTCGGCATAGAGGAACGTTCTCTGAAGGCACATTTTGAGGGCAACGGGATGTACTGCACGGATATCCTGGTTGCCAAGGGAAGAAAGCCCATAGAGGGGCAGGACGCGAAAATAGAATATTTCTTTAACACCAATACGCATAAGCGCCCTACTCATCTGCCGGACGGCCGTGTGGATTATTTTAATCTGACTGCGATTAACCAGTGCAGCCAGGGCGACGAGCTGGCGCGTATCATACCGGAGCGGCCGGGAGAGATGGGCTGTGATATCTACGGTAAGAGTATTAAACCCCGGGAGGTAAAGCGTGAGACGCTTAAGGTAGGCAAGAATGCGGAACTATCGGAGGATCGACTTTCCGTCACCTCCATGGTGGATGGGCATGTAACGCTTGCAGATAATAAGGTGACGGTTTCCTCCGTATATCGTGTGAAAAATGTGGATTTGTCCACGGGAAATATCGTCTACAACGGAAGCGTGGAAATTGCCGAAAACGTGGCGGAGAATTTCAAAGTAAAGGCCGGGGGCAATGTGGTGGTGAACGGAATCGTAGGAGGAGCCACAATTATTGCAGGCGGAAATATCATCATTGCCAAGGGCATGAACGGCATGGGAAAGGGCTATTTGAGAGCCGGGGGAGATATCATCGTGAAATTCCTGGAAAATGCCCGTGTGGTAACCGGAGGATTTGTGGAAACGGAAGCCATTCTGCACTGTGTGGTATCCTCCGGTGTGGATGTGAAGGTGGAGGGAAGAAAAGGAATTATTCTGGGCGGCCGGATACAGGCGGCCAAGGCGATCAAGGCAAATATAGTCGGCGGGAGCATGAGTACGGCCACTACATTGGAAGTGGGGGTGGATCCCGTGTTGAAATCTCAGCTGGAGAATGTTCAGACTGCCATAGAGGAAAAGAACAAGACCCTGAATGCGGCTCAGGTAATCTTTAATAATTATAAGGAGAGACAGAAAAAGGGATTCCAGTATAATGACAATCAGCTGAGATATATTAAAAGTGTAGCGGCATTGATACAGGAAAAGACCCGGGAACTGGACTGTCTGAATGAGAGACGTGAAAATCTGCAGGAGATGATGGAAACCAGGGAGGGGTCAGAGATCGTTATAAATGATCAGCTTTATCCCAATACAACACTTATCATCGGAAGTGCCTCCAGGCTTATTCAGGCCGATTACCGGCATTGCAGGTTTATCAAGGAAGAAGGCGAAGTGCGGATGGTAAATCTGTAGCGGCCATTGGGGCAGAAAGAAGGTAAAATATGGCATTTGGAGCGATTGAACTGACAACAATTTCAAGGGCACAGGATTATACAACCATAAAACACAATGAAGATAATAAGGTAGTGGTGGATCAGGCCAATTTCAGCGACCAGTTCCAGAAAAACACGGAGCAGAATATCCGGGAGGTGCACAGCAGTGATGACACTCAGTGGCATGAGAAAAAGCCGGATGCCAGAGAAAAAGGAAACGGGCAGTACAGCGGAGACGGCGGGAGCAGAAGAAAGAAAAAGCAGGTGCAGGACCGCGTAGTGGTAAAGGGCCGGGGCGGCTTTGACATGAAAATATGATGTATAGCAGGGGGCTGCCACTTTGGAATCATGCGGCAGCCCCCTGTGGATTGGAACAGGCGGAAAAGATGGATATCATGGAAATTGTCCTGTTGATTGCGGGCGGAATTATCTTCATATTAAGCTTTATCATCCCTGACAGGAAGGATGTCCGGACAGGGAACATCAGGGAGGAAGACATCAGAGATCTGGTCAACCGGGAGCTGGAGTCGGTGAGAAACCATGTGGATGAAGTGGTGGAGGAAGCGGTCACCTATGCCATGGAAAAGACGGAACGGTCACTGGAACGTCTTTCCAACGAAAAGATCATGGCGGTGAACGAATATTCGGACACGGTGCTGACCCAGATTCATAAGAACCATGAGGAAACCATGTTTCTCTATGACATGCTCAACAATAAGCATGAGAATCTGAAAAACGCCATGTCGGAGGTGAGCCGCACCGTGAAGGAAGCAGAGCAGGTCATAGAAGAGATGAAAAGTCTCTCGCCTGAGGCAGTGCTTTCTTTCCAGGAAGAGTCTGAGGAGGCGCAGACGCAGGTACAGACGAAAGCCGATCCTTGGGATACGGAAATTTCGCAGGAGAATAAGCAGACGGAACAGCGGGACCAGGAAGAGGAGGAAAGCCTTCCGGAGATCGTTGATCAGGAGCGGAATAATAATGAAAAGATACTGGCGCTTTACGGGCAGGGAAAAACTGCGGTAACCATAGCCAGGGAGCTGGGGCTTGGCGTAGGAGAAGTAAAGCTGGTTATTGATTTATTTCAAAAGTAATCGGCATTTCAGGTAATTATAGTAAACTTCATAACCATTTTTACCTTGCCCGAAAGCCATCACAGCAACGACAACCGGCATAGCATGTCAAAGTAAAGATTTTAAAGTCGTTTACTATAATTTATAGTAGAGATAGAAGAAGCAGAAATAGAAGATGCAGCAGAGATAGAGGAAGTATTAGAAATAGCAGAAGTATCAGAAATAGAAAAAGTATCGGAAATAGAAGATGCAGCAGAGATAGAAGAAGCGAGGAAATGAGTGAAACTGAGATATCAAATGCGGGGGCTGGGAATCGGAATGGTTGTCACGGCTCTTTTGATGGGAATTGCCACAGGAGAGAAGATTCCCTTGAGCGATGCGGAAATCAGGGCGAAAGCCCTGGAACTTGGAATGGTGGAAGGCGATTCCCTGAGACTGACGGATCTGCAGAATGTACAGCCGTCCTCCGATCCGGCAGGGGGGCAGCCATCAGGAGAAGAGGCATTGGCTCCTGAGAGAGGAAGCGGCCAGGAGGATGCCGAAGATTCCGGAACTGCCCAGGAGGGGGAGGAGCCTTCCGGGAGTGGAAGCGGTCAGGAGGATTCTGAAGAGTCCGGAACTGCCCAGGAGGGGGAGGAGTCACCTGGGAGTGGAAGCAGCCAGGAGGGAACCGGAGAGTCCGGAACTGCCCAGGAGGGGGAGGAGCCTTCTGAAAGCGGAAGCAGCCCGGGAGGACAGGAGAATCCTTCAGAGCCAGGATCAGATCCGGAAGAGGATCGCCCGGTTACCATCGTCATAGAAGCGGGAATGGATTCTTACAGCATATGTAAAATGCTTGCAGAATCGGGACTGCTTGAGGATGCCGCCGCCTTTGATGAATATATCTATGGCCTTGGCTATTCCAGATATATTCAGGCCGGGACGTATGAGATATCCATAGGGACTGATATGGAGGAAATAGCGAAAATAATTACTGGAAACCGAAACAGATAATTTTCTGATTTTTCTCTTGCACAGACAGGGGGATTGTGGTATAATTCGAAATGGTAGAGAGTGCGGAAAATGCATTTTCTATCGTTTGTCTGTCAGGACAAAAAAACACGCATAGTGATTCGGTGATGGTGCTCACAATGTATCGACGCTTCCATGCGGAGAGTGAAGGCTCCGGAAAAGTACGGAGGCGGGAGGAGTAGTTGCCGGAGAATGGCGGATCTTAACGCGGATTCGCTGTGCTGTGAGGACAGGCAGTTAGAGCCGGCCGGACAGCACTGTAAAGCTATGGGGAAGAAAACAACCAACATGGAGGTAAGAAAAATGAGCGTTATTTCTATGAAACAGCTGCTTGAAGCAGGTGTCCATTTCGGACATCAGACCAGAAGATGGAACCCTAAGATGGCTCCTTACATCTTCACCGAGAGGAATGGTATCCACATCATCGATCTGCAGAAGTCTGTGGGAAAGGTAGATGAGGCATACAGAGCAGTCTCGGAAATAGTGGCCCAGGGAGGAACGATTCTTTTCGTGGGTACCAAGAAGCAGGCGCAGGATGCCGTCAAGGCTGAGGCGGAGCGCTGCGGTATGTATTATGTAAATGAGAGATGGCTGGGCGGAATGCTCACCAATTTCAAGACGATCCAGTCCCGTATCGCCAGACTCTGTGCAATCGAGAAAATGTCGGAGGACGGAACCTTTGACGTGCTTCCCAAGAAGGAAGTCATCAAGCTGAAGAAGGAATGGGAGAAGCTGGAGAAGAACCTGGGCGGTATCAGAAATATGAGCCGCGTTCCCGATGCCATCTTTGTGGTGGACCCCAAGAAAGAGAGAATCTGTGTACAGGAAGCCCGCAATCTCGGCATTACGCTGATCGGCATCGGCGATACCAACTGCGATCCTGAAGAGCTGGATTATATCATTCCCGGCAACGATGACGCCATCAGAGCCGTCAAACTGATTGTTTCCAAGATGGCGGATGCGGTGATCGAGGCAAATCAGGGCGAGGCTGTCTACACCGAAGAGGAAGCGGCAGCGGCGGAAGCTCAGGATATCGAGGAGATTGCAGAAGCGGCTGAGTAAATATTCGGTGGAAGGCGACAGGATTTTCTAATCGAATTTATTCCCGCAGCATGCTGTGAGGGAGACTATTTGCACGGAATAATGAGTAGTCTCTCGGAATTTTCTGGCAGAAAACTGCGGTTTCTGATCCGGGTTTTCTGTAAAAGACGGAGGAACTTATCAAAATAATGTTTTGAAAGCCGCAAAAATAAGGCTTGGAGATTCCGAGAGGATATATGAATGATAAGGAGGACAATATAAATGGCAGCAGTTACAGCGGCTATGGTTAAGGAATTGCGCGAGCAGACCGGCGCCGGTATGACGGATTGTAAGAAGGCATTGACCGAGACCAATGGAAATATGGAAGAGGCTGTGGAGGTTCTGAGAAAGAACGGACAGGCCAAGGCAGTGAAGAAGGAGAGCAGGATTGCAGCGGAAGGCCTGTGCTGCATCGCCTGCAGCGACGAGTGTACGGCAGCGGTTGTGGAGGTGAACTCCGAGACCGACTTTGTGGCGAAGAACGAGACGTTCAGGGAATTTGTGGAGGCGGTTGCCAGACAGGCGGTGAACTCCGGGGCGGCTGATATGGATGCCTTTATGGAAGAGAAATGGCTGGAGGACAGCTCCAAGACTGTGAAGGAGGTTCTGGTTGACAAGATCGCAGTGATCGGCGAGAAGCTGAGCATCCGCAGATTTGAGAAGGTGGTCGCAGCGGAAGGCTGTGTCGCCACTTATGTGCACGGCGGCGGGCGCATCGGCGTTATCGTGGAGGCGAAGACAGATGTGGTGAATGATGCCGTGAAGGAAGCTCTGACCAATATAGCCATGCAGGTTGCGGCTCTGAGCCCCAAGTATGTGGCTACTTCCGATGTATCCGAGGAATATAAGGAGCATGAGAAGGAGATTTTGAAGGCACAGATTGCCCAGGATCCCAAGATGGAAGGCAAGCCCGAGAAGGTGATCGAGGGCGCTGTAATGGGTCGCCTGAACAAAGAGCTGAAAGAGGTATGTCTCCTGGAGCAGATATATGTAAAGGCCGAGGACGGCAAGCAGACCGTGGCACAGTATGTGGCACAGGTGGCAAAAGAGAACGGCGCGAACCTGAGCATCAGCAGATTCGTGCGCTTCGAGACCGGTGAGGGTATTGAGAAGAAGCAGGAGGATTTTGCGGCTGAGGTGGCTGCGCAGATGGGCATGTAAGCGAAGTTTTCATATCAGCACAGCGTAAAAAAATATGAGGCTCTGAAAGCCTTGTAATCACACATCTTTAAGTGGTTGCGGAGGATTTCAGGGCCTTTTTTGTGTTCTGAAAAGGGGAAGCGGAAATGCCGTCTTTTACCGTCTGGAATCGTCTAAAATCACTTCAAATTGAGTATTACTCAAGGGCGATGTTGAGTAAAAGTAAGCGCGAAGTAATAGGGTGTGCCCACTAATCCGCCTTTGATCGGTTCGCACAACACTCTTGAACCCGATCGCTCCAGGGAGCAAAACTTTCAAGCTCTGCATCAGACATATCCGCCCTGAGTCTGACTTCCAAA
>CAJUSI010000039.1 GCA_910589035.1 uncultured Acetatifactor sp.
CAGGGTACATCTGGTTTCCATGCGGAGCATCCCGGAGGAAGCGCTTGGGAAGATGGATTCGGATCTGAAATATGTGCTGGGGCTGATGAAGTGCACCGGTTCCAGGAAGAAGTACGAGGCGTTTATCCTGGAAAACAGAGAATATTTCAGCAGGATTCCGAAGAGCGCGGTAGATGTAATAGATGTGTGCACGAACATCGGGAACATCAGGAAGTATCTGCAGTTTGAGCAGAATGAAACAGGAGAGGAGGAAGCGGATATGTGCAGAGCGCTGAATGAGATTGAGAAGCATGCGGAGAAGAGGGGGAGGAAGCAGGGAATATCAGAAGGAATATCTCAGGGAATATCTCAAGGCATAACGCAAGGCATAACTCAGGGAATATCTCGGGGAGAGTCGCGCCTTGCCTCCCTGATCAATAAGCTGGCTGTAGACGGCAGGACGGAGGATATAAAGCTGGCGGCGGCAGATGAAACCGCACGGAAGCATTTTTATCAGGAATATGGGATTGCGTAAAAATAATTGTTATTTATACAGTACAAGGAGATGTTGTAAAAGATATGACAGGAATTCCGGGATTCTGCTTTACAAAGGTGAGAGATCTTACAAAAGGGTTATCGGTCAAGAAGCATACCGGCGCAGCGCCGGGACAATACCGGACAGCTTCCGATTACGCCCGGCCCCTTCTCCCGCTGCAGTGCGAATAAACCTGGGATGAGCGTTTTCCTCCTTCATGGAGAATCTTTGTTTATACCATGAAAAACAGTGGTAATTTATGCTTCTATGCAATATAATCTCCTTTGCGGGAGAGCGGTACGGGAGAAATGCTTTCTCCGCCATTGATCTTGCATCCGTTTCCGTCCAAGACAGCTTTCGCGTAAGCAGACCGGAAAACGGAAAAAGGAGGAGAAAATGAAAAACCAGTATCATAAAACGATTACCGCCTGCTTCCTGGGATATATCGTACAGGCCATCATCGTCAACTTTGCGCCGCTATTGTTTTTATTCTTTCAGAGAACCTACGGGATTCCGCTTTCCCAGATTACGCTGCTGGTGACCTTTAACTTTGGGATTCAGCTGCTGGTGGATTTTCTTTCCGTGGGGTTTGTAGATAAGATAGGGTATCGGGTTTCTCTGGTGGCGGCTCATATTCTGTCGGCAGCCGGCCTGATTCTTCTCACTATTCTACCGGATGTGCTGCCGTCTCCCTTTGCCGGGATTCTGATTGCCGTTATGATTTACGCGGTGGGCGGCGGGCTTCTGGAGGTGCTGGTAAGCCCTGTGGTGGAGTCGTGTCCCTCCGACACCATGGAAGAAGAGCATTCCAAGGAGAAGGCCATGAGCATGCTTCATTCCTTTTACTGCTGGGGACATGCCGGGGTGGTGCTGCTCTCCACATTGTTCTTCCGGGCGGCAGGAATTGAAAACTGGAAGATTCTGGCCGTCATCTGGGCACTCATCCCCATCGGCAACGCGCTGCTCTTCGCGAAGGTTCCCATCGCTCCGCTGATAAAGGAGGGCGAGACCGGCCTGGGACTGAAGGAGCTCTTCCGAATGAAGCTGTTCTGGATCCTGCTGATCATGATGGTATGCGCGGGCGCAAGCGAGCAGGCTGTAAGCCAGTGGGCTTCCACATTTGCGGAGAAGGGATTGGGGATCTCCAAGACAGCGGGGGATCTGGCCGGCCCCCTGGCGTTTGCGGTTCTCATGGGCACATCCAGGGTATTTTACGGCAAATACGGTGACAAGATTCATCTGGAACGCTTTATGGTCTGCAGCAGCTGCCTGTGCATCCTGTCTTACCTGGGAATCTCCCTGCTGCCGCTCCCCCAGCTGAGCCTGATTGCCTGTGCCGTCTGCGGCCTGTCGGTGGGAATTATGTGGCCCGGAACCTTCAGCAAGGCGGCTGCGGCTCTGCCCAGAGGCGGGACGGCCATGTTCGCGCTGCTTGCTCTGGGCGGCGATGTGGGCTGTTCCGGCGGGCCCACTCTGGTGGGAATGGTGTCCGGGGCCCTGGGGGACAACCTGAAGATGGGAGTTCTGACGGGGACTGTTTTCCCGGTGTTGCTGCTCATCGGAATTCTTCTCTGCCGAAAAGTAAAAAGAGAATGTTAAAAATCCCCGCGCAGACCCCTTATTTCTCATCCTTTGATTTCGAAGCTCCCTGTGAGCAGAATATCCGCCGCGTTGTCCCCCACCATAATGCGGAATTCTCCGGGCTCCACATGCCACTGGAATTTTCTGTCCAGGGTGCGCATCTGCCTGCGGCCCAGGAAAAGCTCCACTCTCCGGCTCTCCCCGGGATACAGGGGCACCTTTTCAAAGCCTGCCAGCTCCCTTCCGGGCTTCACCGTGCCGGAAACCATGTCCCGCAGGTACAGCTGGGCCGTCTCTTCTCCGAAATACTCTCCCTGGTTGGTCACGGTAAAGGATACCTTCACCTGCGCCCCGCTCTCCACCTGGGCCGCGGTGAGTCCGTCCCCTTCTATCCTCAGGTCACTGTAGCCAAAGCGGGTATAGGTCAGCCCGTAGCCGAAGGGATACAGGGGATTCCAGTCCATCTCCACATAGCGCCATCCGCCCCCGGGCAGACGGTTGTAATTGCAGGGCACCTGTCCCACGGTTCTGGGGAAGGACATGGGCAGCCGTCCGGAAGGATATGTTTTCCCGAACAGGATCTCCGCAATGGCCCTGCCGCCCTTCTCCCCCGGGAACCAGCATTCCAGGATGGCCGGAATATGGGCCTCCTCCCAGGTCAGGGCCAGGGGACGGCCATTCTGCAGCACCAGAATGACCGGCGTTCCGGTGGCTGCGGCTTCCTTCAGGAATTCCTGCTGCTTTCCCGGCAGGGTCAGCTGCGTCCGGTCCAGATTCTCGCCGCAGGTTTCCCCATTGTCGCCCAGGCACAGGATGGCTATGTCAGCTTTTTTCACCAGATCCATGGCGGGCTTCCAGTCCTCCCGGCCCCTGTTGTAGCCCAGGACTACCCTGGCGCCCCTGGCATCATTGCGGAATTCCAGGCGGATACGGTATTCCCTGTCTTTCTCAAATGTAAAGTCCGTCATCCGGGAAGCACCGTCTGCAGGGGCAGGCGCTGCCTCCGCACTCTTCCGTCCCGCAACACAGCCGGCCGTTACATCCGTGCTCTCCTGTCCCGGCTCTGTCCCGCCCGGATTTTGCCGCTCTGCCGGCTCTCCCTCCCGGCTGCCTTCCCCGTTCCAGGCATCGATTAACAGTTCGCCGTCCACATATAAACGCATACTGTCCTGTCCCGGAACGGCAATACAGCCCCGGAAGCTCTCCCGCGGCCTCAGACTGCCTGTCCAGACCACGGAGAAGCATTCCGCGTTCACATCCGCATGGGGCTTGGCGTAAATCCAGTTGAAATTCACCGTCCAGTCCCTTCTCGTCACCACCGGCTCTCCTCCGAGATCCCAATTATTATAATAACGCGCGGTAAGCCCCTGTTCTCCGTCCTCATCGGTAAGCCATCCCGGATGAAAAGGCGTCACCTTCTCTCCCAGATAGCTGCAGCCCTTTTCATAGAGAACTGTCCTGTCCTCCCCCGCCAGCTGCCGGATTCCTTCCAGGACTGTCACCACATGGGATTTCTCCGTATTCGTCGTGTAGTCTCCCAGTGCGGCTTCGTCCGCCCCCGGCCCGACCACGGCGATGGTTCTGCAGGAATCGGAAAGGGGAAGAATTCTCCTTTCGTTTTTCAAAAGGCAGATTGACTTTCTGGCAATATGCAGGGCAATATCCTGATGAGCCGGACAGTGCACGGTCTCCTCCTGAAGGCTCTCGTCCACATAGGGATTCTCAAACAGGCCCAGGGCGAATTTCAGCTTCAGCACACGCCCGCAGGCCCTGTCCACCACCTCCGCCGGCATCTCCCCGCTTTCGACGAGACTGCGGATACTCTCCATCCATTCCTCATGGGTAAAGTCGTACAGCTGCAGATCCACCCCTGCCTCAAGCCCCTGTCGGATGGCTTCCCTGTTATCCTTCGCCGTGAAAAAGCTGCCCTTCAGCCGGGCCACGGCTGTCATATCCGAGCGCACAAATCCGGGCATACCGTACTGTCCCCGCAGCACCTCCGTCAGCAGTTCATGATCCGACGCCACAGGCTGTCCGTCGATGGCCGTGTAGGAGCACATGGCATTCCAGGCGCCGCCCTCCGCAAAAGCCTGCTCGAACACGGGCAGCGCCCAGGCAAACACATCATGCCGCCCCATGGCGGCGGGGGCACAGTTCAATCCGCCCACCGGCGTCCCGTAGCCGCAGTAATGCTTGGGTTCCGCCGCCACCGTATCCTGCCGTTTCAGGTCCTCCCCCTGCATGCCCTTTACGATCTCCCGGGCGAATTCCCCGGACAGGTAAGTGTCCTCGCCGAAGGCTTCCTCCACCCTGCCGTAACGGGGATCCCAGCTCAAATCCATCACGGGATTCCAGGTTTCATGCACTCCGCTGGCCCTTGCTTCCGCCCCGATGGCCTGACCCATCTGCCTGCCCAGCTGCGGCTCAAAGGTTCCCGCCAGACCGATCTGTTGGGGAAAGCAGGTTGCATGTCCGTCCAGGAGCCCGTGCAGCGCCTCCTCGCTGAACAGAAACGGAATGCCCAGCCTGGTCTTCTCCACCGCATAGCGCTGCAATTGGTTGGCAAGCCGGGAAGAAGCCGAGCGAAACTGCACGCTGCCCACGCTCCTGCCCTTCAAGGCCTTTTCAAATTCCTCCCAGCAAAATTCCTCCACCCTTCCGTCTGCATTTCTTTTGGTGTAATCTCCGATGATGGAGTACTGATCCGTCTGCATGATTTTTTCTTCCAGGGTCATCCTGGACAGCAGATCCGCCGTCCTCTCCTCTATGGACAGAGACGTGTTCCTGTATTTTTCCATGTCAAAATCCTCCCTTTATCCGGCCGGGATTCCTTCCGAGCCTGCGGCTGTCATTTATGAATTCCCGGCTTTTTGGCTGCTGCACCTGTTCCGGCATTACTGCGAAAATTATATCATTGAACTTGTATCATGTAAATGATTCAAGCGTCAAAAAGTTTTAAAGCATAACTTGTGCCGATTATTTCCCAAATTGCGCCTTGATTGGCCTTATTAAATCCAGGTGTTGTTATTGAAAACATGAAGAAACCATTGACTTATTTTCCAGGTGTTATATAGTGGAAATTAACAAAAACAATTTCCGCAAAAGAATGGGCCGGTCGCGCCGTTCTTTTCGGATAAGAGGAGGTCCTCATGAAAATAGCTTTTGGAAAAGCAGAACTTACTCTGTCGGAAAAAGGCCTTATCACCGATATTACCTTCCACGGCAGCTCCGTCTTCCCCGCAGGCCTGACTTCCTGCCTGATTCGGGCATTTGCCGGAAACAGGCCCATGGAAGTCCGCCATGTCAGCCTGGAAAAAGACTGCCTGACCTTTTTCTTTGAAGATGTGCCTGACACGGTTTCCCTTTTGATTACCCAAAAGGAAGCGTATACTGTCTTCGAAGTGGAGAGCTGTCCCCGCTGCATTGACTTTTTGACCGTTGGGCCTGTTGTGACCACACTCAATGATGTAGTGGGGGATGTCATCGGCGTGGTGCAGGGCGGCGATGCGGCCATCGGCATCCAGGCTCTCAACACAAAGACCCTGCCTGGCTTTCCGTATGAACTGGCCCCCCACAGGCTCCATATTTCCCGGGACGCCACCTCTTCCCTGACCGTGGGCAGCATAGAAGGCATTTCTTCCGCGGCGTATACCATGCCCTTTGGAAGCGTCCTGCAGCTGTTCGGTGAAAACAGGCGCAGGGACCGGATCAAGACTGTGGAATATGCCGAAAACTGTATTCCCGCGCCTGCCCTGGACGATGAGGACGCCGACATCAGAGGCTGCTGTTTCGCCCTGTTTGCCTGTAACAGGGAGGATGCGCTGGATACCATCGGCAGGCTGGAGCTGCAGGAAGGTCTTCCGCACCCCACCCTGGACGGGGAGTGGCTGAAAAAGTCGCGGAGAGCCCGCTGCTCCTATCTGATCGGCGAGTTTGGAGTCGAGAACGTGGATAAGATGCTTTCCTATGCCGAAATGGGCGGCTTTTCCTGCCTCTATCACCCGGAGCCCTTCGAATCCTGGGGACATTTCGTCCTTCGGCAGGATCAGTTTCCCGCAGGAGACGCTTCCCTGAAAGAATGCGTGGAGAAGGCCGGAGCTCTCGGAATGCGGATGGGCCTCCATACCCTCTCCGCCTTTACCAGTACCCGGGACGCCTATGTGACGCCCGTCCCCCACAAGGACCTGAAGACCATGCTGCCGGGAGTCCTGGAAGAGGCCCTGAACAATGAAGATGCAGAAATAACCGTCCGGGCGATGGCCGGCCTTACCCTGGAGTCCACGCTGTCCTGCATCCGGATCGGGGACGAGCTGATCCAATACGCCGGATATGAAATCCTTCCCGGCGATACTGCCTCCCCGCAAGACTGCGGAACAGCGCTCCCTGCCGATACGGTTTCCCTCCAGGGCCGCGGAACACCGCTCTCTGCCGGTAACGCCCCCGTCGCTGTCCTGAAAGGCTGCACCAGAGGCGCCTTCGGCACCGCAGTCTCGTCCCATCCGGCAGGCTGCCAGGTAAGCAAGCTGATCGACTATCCCTACCGGACTCTGTTTCCCGACATCCGGCTGCAGGATCGTTTTTCAGACAGGCTCGCGGAACTCTTCAACCGGACGGGTGTGAGCCAGATTTCTTTCGACGGACTGGAGGGCTGTGAATGGACAGGCGAAGGCGAATACTCGGAAAACCGTTTCTGCATGAGATGGTATGACCAGATAGACCACCTTGTCCTGAACGATGCCTCCAGGCTTCATCATTTCCTGTGGCATATGAACACCAGGATGAACTGGGGCGAGCCCTGGGGAGAGGAAATGCGCACCGGCCAGGTGGAAGGCCGCATTCGGAACCAGGAATTTTTCCGTAAGAATCTCTTCCCTGCAATGCTGGGATGGTTCCTGATCCGCAAGGCCAACCGGAAATTCGAGGCCAGCACCCTGGCAGATATGGAATGGGCCCTGTCCGAGGCAGCCGGATTTGATGCCGGATTTTCCCTGTCCGCCGGCTGCGATACCCTGGACGGCTTGGGCAACAGCACGGAAATCCTGGAAGCCGTCAGGAACTGGGAACTGCTGCGCTTTGAGAATCGTTTCAGCGACGAACTGAAGGAACTGCTGAAGAAGCCGGAAACGGAATGGCATCTGGAAAAGGAAGACGATCACCTGTTCCGCCTTTATCCCATGGCCATCACCAGGCCCCTTATCTGTGATTTGCTGGAAATGCAGCCGGGACAGCCGGGCGGCTCCGACTGGACGCTTAACAATCCCCTGGAAAAGCAGAGCTTCTCCTTCCGCATGAAAGTAGAGGGGTACGGTTATATTGAGAATCCCAGGTTCTATAATAAGTACGGTATGCTGCAGTTCCGGACTGTAGTGAAGGGCGGGCAGTATCTGCTCTTTGACGGGCAGGAAGCTTATGTCACGGACAGGAATTACAATCGGCTGTCCCGGGCTGAATACAGCGGCAGCTGCCAGATTGATCACGGGGCCGCACAGCTGAGCTTCGGATGTTCCTTCGGCGGCGAGGAAGGGCCTGAGGTACAGGTGCGGCTCATTACAAGATCCGAACCATACCTGATCCGCAGATAACGGTAATTCGGCCTTGTAATGCAGGCGGAAGGCAATCGGCCGGGTATTGTATAATCATTGAATTATACAGAAAGCTGCCGGAAAATCCGGCAGGAATTTAGCAGAAAAAATAAAAAAGTGTGGACTTATAATTATTTTTGTGGTAAATTGAATAAAGAATAATGCCTAAAAACAGATAGCGTGTCTTATGCATTACGCTGTCTGTTTTTGCTTTATGTACATGGTTTTATAAGCTTCCTTCTGCTTTTGCCCGTGAGCGGAATAATCTTTTTGTCCAGGCAGTCCGGCACTGCCAAAACATTACCGCTTCACTGACAGCCTATGCAACCATGACGGGGAGATTGTCATAATGGAAAAAATTCTGATTGTAGACGACAGTATTGTGCAGGCCGCCCAGTTAAAATCTATTCTGGACGACGAATATGAAATTATCATTGCGCACACAGCGGAAGACGGACTCCGGCTTGCAGGCAGTGAATCGCTTTCCCTGATTCTGCTGGATGTGGTGATGCCTGATATGGATGGTTTCACTTTGCTGAAGAAGCTGCAGGAGCAGATCATTACACAGAATATCCCTGTAATTCTGGTTACCAGCCTTTCCGATGTGGCAGATGAGCAGCGAGGTCTTGTCCTGGGCGCCGTGGATTATATCACGAAGCCGTTTCACGCCCTGATTGTCAAAGCAAGGGTCAACACACATGTCAAGCTGTACCGGTATCGCAGGCAGGTGGAGTGGCAGTCCATGACCGATCAGCTGACAGGAGTCGCCAACCGGCGCAGATATGAACGCTACAGCTTTACAAAGTGGAACGAGGTCATTCGGCTGCATGTCCCTTTCTCTATTTATATGTTTGATATTGATCGTTTTAAAGTATATAATGACACCTTCGGGCATCCTGCCGGAGATAAGGTAATTACTGCCGTAGCCATGACCATAGCCTCCCACCTGCAGCGCAGCACGGACTTTCTCGCCCGCTATGGAGGAGAGGAGTTTGTGGCGATTTCCATAGGTGATCATTCCCATCAAATATTTCATCATGTGAAAAAGATCCGAAAGGCAGTAGAGAACCTTCATATTCCTCATGACGGGTTCGTATCCCAATGGGTTACCGTCAGTGTGGGAGGTGTTACCGTTGTCCCCGACAGGGACAGCTCCTATGAACATTATCTGAAAATTGCCGATGCCATGCTGTACAACGCCAAGGAAAGCGGCCGGAATACTGTCGTCTGGGCCGACGAGAAGCTGGGGCAGCTGCGGGAAAGATAACGGAAAACCGCCTGCAGGCCGGCTGCAGAGCGGTTTTTCAGTCTCACGTCCGTTCTTTATTTTCCCGTTCCACCGGAAGCCAGAGCTCGATATAGCGTTTCTCATTGTCCGGTTTACGGAACCAGTGGTAAACCGAAATCTCCGGAGAATCCGCCAGAAGATACCCGGAGGAGGGAAGCCACTCCTCCACGATTTTCTTCCTGAGTTCCGAAAAAATCATGGTGGGATATTGGCACCGTCTCGTCTCGCATATCACATAGGTCCGGGCCGGAATGGCTATGTTCTCAAACCGTTTCGCGTCCTCGGCATTTCCAAGCTCTTCCTCCAGATGCTCCCGCTCCCACTGTCCCAGCCGGGCGGCAATGTAAAAATCGTAACCCTCATCCCGGAAATTCGTCATGACCCCATAATTGGTGACGTTATCGCCGGCAAGTCCTTTCAGCACATACTGGTTCAGCCTTGTGGTCACATAGAAATCCTCCTCCTGATCCGCTCTCTCCGCGGGCGTTCCCGTGAAAAATCTTTTGTAGCCTGTGAGGACCATCTCCGGCTTCTCTTCAATCCTGTACTCCATACTGCTGCCTCCTTTCAAAGAAATCCTGATGGACAGGCGGGTAAAGGAGCATAGCTTTGCCCCGGGCTCGCGCGCCGCCGACGGGGTGATGCCGTGAAAGCGGGTAAAGGCTTTGGTAAAGCTGTCCGGACTGTCATAGCCATATTTCACCGCTGCGTCGATGACCCTGATTTTGTCCGCAGCCAGTTCCGCCCCTGCCAGGGCCAGCCTGCGGCTGCGGATGTACTCCCCCAGGGTATAGCCGCAGAGGATGCTGAATACCCGCTGAAAATGCCAGGGGGAAGAAAAGGCGTTTTCCGCGATTTCCTGGTAGTCCAGTTCCTCGGTGATGTGACTTTCGATATAGTCGATGGCTTTCTGTATTCCTGTGATCCAGTCCATTTCGATCTCTCCCGCTTCTGCTGCGCAGTTTTCCTTCCGATATTTTCCTGCTCCGGACATGCTCCGGGCATTTTCCGGCGTCTTCCGGTAATTGCAGCTCTGCTCCTGTTTCCAACCTGTTCCTTTGTTATTGTATCGGCCAGCCTGGAATTATCATAGCAGAAAAAAGGGGGAGGCACCCGACTTTTTCTGCTGTGACACAACGGAGATAGCATCGCTTATTCTCCTGTCCTCCCAATCCGGAATTTCTTCCACCACGGCTTCTTTGTTTTCTCCATTTCTGCCCTCGGTTGTGGGATGTTGTTTTAAAATACCATGGGATTCCGGAAATTACAAGCGTAAAATTTTTGCAGCAAATGATTCTCAGAGCTTGCCGCCATGTAAGAGACTTGGTACAATGGTTTTGAATTTCGATATTCCGGGGGATGGAAAATGCTCTTTTTTCTGAAAATGCCTGCCAGTTCCGTCCTTCTTCTCCGGGATCAGACAGGACACCTGTGAGGTCTATCCCTACTGGCCCCGCGCGGCAATTCTGGAAACTGCCACGTTTCATCTGCTGCCAGACCATTCGCAGTTCCGGGATTTTGATGTCTTCCGCAGCCGCATCATGTCTGCCGGTAATATCGATAATCGGGAACGGGATCAAAAGCTGTGGGATTGGATCCGTGAGTTTCCGGCAGCTATCTCCAGGGTTCTCTCCAGCGGCTCCTTTTGCCGCTATCTGGAGTGGGAAAACAGATGGATCGCAGAGCTGAATGCCCTGGACGGACTTTTTCTGTTGTAAAGGAGAGAACGCCGTTGTTCTGTCCTGCAAGACTCACTGGCCTGGCTCATCAGGCACATTTGGACAAAGCTCATAGCTTAGCTCATTCGGCTCATTGTCCGCGGGAATAAGGCGGCTCACATTCTCACCAGAGAGCTGTGCAGGATCCGAAACTTCCGCTCCTGCTCCCAGAAGGGGCAAAGCTTCCTGAAATATCTGTCCGGCTCCGAAAGCCATACGGCCAGCCGGTCCGGCTCCTGCAGGAAACATAAAGCAATGGGAAGCTTTTGGAAAAACCCATCACTTCCGCATCATCAGCATCACGCAAAGGAGAAACCATCCGTCCTGTACGTCGATGACCATATCTCCGGCGTACTTGCCCGCCACCCTGCGGATGTTGGACAGGCCGTAGCCATGGCCCTCCGTTTTCTCTTTGGAGGTGACGGGAAGTCCGCTTTGTGCATCCCAACGAAGGCTCCCGGAGAAGCTGTTTTGGATTTCGATCAGATAGGCATTGTTCCTGTGGCAGGCCCGGAGGGAAACCTGCGGTCTGTCCGGCGCGTTGCCCTCCGCATATTCCACCGCGTTCTGAAGCCCGTTGTTCAGTATCACACTGAGGTCAAAGGCGTTGATATCCGAGCCCGAGGGATAATAAAAATCCCACTGAAAGTCAACATCTCTTTTCTGCGCCTCCTCTTTCCATTCCCGCAGAATCACGTCCGTCACAGGATGGCCGCTCCCCATTCCCCCTGCCGCCCCGGCCAGTGCCGCCTTCAAATCGGCACTGTACTCTCTCGCTTCCTCCGTCCTGTTTCCGGCGTAGAGGGATTCCAGCGTGAGGAGATGGTTTGCCATGTCATGCCGGATGGACCGGATGCTCTGGTACAGGCTCTCCACCTGTTCTATATGATGTTGGATGTCGTCTATCCGGGCGGCCAGCAGCTCGTTTTGGAGCCTTTCCTCCTGCCTGGCCTTGATGCTCTGGTACAGGCCCACCGTCACTATGACTGCGGCCATGGACACGGCGTAGTAAAATAATGCCCGCATATCATACTGCCCTGCATTTTTTCCTGTCTGCAGAATATAGTAGCTGCGGTAGTAGTGTATGATTTCAAATCCCCCAGTCCCTGTAAAAAGGGGAATCAGCAGCATGCACAGCTCCTTTCCGGACATATTGAAAGATTTGTATGTATAGGCCTTTAATATACATTTCACAAATACCGACACGATCGTCATTTCTGTCAGCAAAAAAAAGAGACACATGCCCAGGTACAATGCCTGCCACAGCTTTGGGCGGGCCGCCATATAAGCCGTATGGGAGGCATAGCTGTAGAGACTGTCATAGAATATTTCCGTGATGGCGCAGGCCAGCCAGCAGAGGGAGAAGAATGCCGCGCACAGGAAAATCTTCTGTCTGTAATTCCTTCTGTCCGCCAGGCACAGCACAAGGAACGCTGCAAGAACGCCTGCGCCCGTGGCGGCAGAACTGCGAAGATGGAACTGCATGGCCCCAAGGAAAAGGATGGTTATGGAGTATGCCGCCCAGACAAGCCGGGATTTCTGCAGGGCTGTCATGCAACAGCCCGGACGGCTTGGCTTTCCTGACCCGGACAGCTCCCTGCCCTGGGCCAGAAAGGGCCTCACCAGCCTGGCCAGGCAGTACCCCGTCAATATCTGCTCCGCCACGATCAGCAGCCCCGCCGCAAAATCCATGTAAAATCCTTTCTCCACTGTGATACCTCCCGGGCCTGTCGCCTTTTTCAGCCTCATTTCTCATATACTGTCAGAAAGAAAGTGCAGCTTCCGATACGTTCTCATAAGATGTATTATTGATAACATTTGTCCGCAATATGCTGCTGAAGCTGCAGCCGGAACCAATATGGTACGGATACGACTCCATTCCCCGACAGGACCGCAGACAGTTCATGGCCCGGTGCAGCACCGCTGGTTATACCTTAAGTAGCTTTTCACGAAATCCGGATAGTTCTGCTTTGCCATCATGGCCTGTCCCCTTTCCAGATATATGGTGGAGGCGTCGTATTTTCTGATATAGCGGAAATTTATCAGGTAGGCTCTATGGGGGCGGTAGAAGTCGGCCCCCGTCCTCTTCTCCAGCTCCTTCATTTTCCCGTAATATTCGATGTCTGAGTCCAGGGTGTGCAGGATCACTTTCCTGTTATAGACTTCCGCATAGACAATGTCCTCCACCGGGACGGTGATATGTTCCCCGCCTCTGGTAATCATGAGCGTCCTTTTTTCCTCCCGGCATCTTCCGTCCTCAAGCTGCTTTGCCGCCCGCGCCAGCACTTCCGCAAGCTTTCCGTCGTCAAAGGGCTTTACCAGATAGTGCAGGGCTCCCACGTCAAAAGCCTGGAACACATAGTCCTCCAGGGCGCTGACAAAGATAATTACCATATTTTTATTGCCCTGCCGCAGTAACCCGGCTGTCTCCATGCCGTTCCTGCCAGGCATCTGAATATCCAGCAGCACAATATCCGGCGGCCGTGCCGCAAGGAGGGCCTCCCCGGAGGGGTAAAGCGCAAGCTCCGCCTCCGGATAGAGCCGGCTTATTTTTTCCGCAAGCATGGCGCGGACCTCCTTTTCGTCGTCGCATACCGCAATCCGCATCTTGTCTTGTCACTTCCTTCCGCTTGCCCCACAGACGAAATATTTTCGCTTATATAATGATTTACTTATATTCTATGGTAAACGGCTTAAAATCTTTATATTGGCATTCTTTGTTTCTGATTTTCAGCAAAGTAAAAATAGCAATGATATTTACTATAATATCGGCCTGCAGGGAAAATTTTTATATTGATCTGTTGTAAAACGCCTCTTTTTTGCTGTAGAAGCTCTAGCTTAGCTGGTCGGCATGCCTTATCGGCCTCCCTGCTCCATCAGCTTCAGGTAATGGGGGATATCCTCTGTAACCGGACGAATCTGAAAGGGTGCTCCGCAGCATCCGCAATGCCACTTTTCTTCGCCCTCAAAGGTATACCTTACGCCGCATTTACAGGCTCCGCTGAAACGGTTCTTACAGCCTGTGTCGCTGTGGCGGAAGATTTCGGCAATCCTTTCCGGATATTCCTGCAAATAAGGCACACAGTCCTGGGCATTCCGGATCCGCAGCTCCAGATACAGCTTCCCCTTGTCGGAGGTCAGGGCATAGGCATGGGTTTTGGCGGCGCCGCGGTAATACCGGAGGGAAGGTCCTTCATTGGGGGCGGCCCTCCTCCTGGTATATCCCTGCTGCATCAATATTTTATCCATGGCAAGCACCGTTTCCCGGTCTGCCTCCGCGTGCATTTTGTCCGCCACATAACCGCTGTCCTCCCCCAGGGAGCAGATATGCAGATCCTCCGCCAGAATTTTATAATTCCAGCCGATAAAAGCATTCCCGAAGGCAATGTCCGGGGAGTACACATTTTTTACGTCTTTCAGCTGGGTGTCCCTTACCTTTTTTGCCACAAGAGACAAAACCTGGAGGAGGTTCCGGTTGTCCGGATAATCAATTTCCAGTGTGCTTCCGGATGTCAGGGAATAATTCTTGATTACGGAAAAGACGAATCCGTAGTCATGCAGGGCCTTCAGCAGAATATTCGTCTTCTTTGCCTGATTTAGCCGCCTGATTTCCGCTGTGTCCGCAAGAAATGCCGCTCCCCCAAAATCCCCGCCGGAAGCACCATCCTCCGAAAACTCTCCGCGGGAAACGCCGTCCCCTGAAAACTCTCCACAGGAAACACCTCTTCCCGAAAGCTTTCCACGGGAAGCGCCGTCCCCTGAAAACTCTCCACAGGAAACACCTCTTCCCGAAGGCTTTCCGCGGGAAGCGCCGTCCCCTGAAAACTCTCCACAGGCAAAAATGCAGAGCAGGAAATGGCCCAAATACCAGGGCGCTTTCCTGGCCTCCCTGGCCTGGCTTGTAAAATAGCCGTATTCCTCCTCTTTGTACAGGGGAAGGCCGAACCGCTCCGGCTCCCTTGCCATATCGGTATACATCTGCCGGAACATTGTGCCGATTTCCCGAAAAGCTTCCTCAAATTCCTGCCGGGTAAGCGACTGTAAAAAATCCGGGTGAATTGCAAAGTTGTCCGGTATATCTACCAGTTCGCTGCGGCGTACCTGAGCCCACTGGCTGACTATAAAGCTGTCGTTCATATGCTGCCCCCATCTTTCTATAGCAAAAATTATTTTTATACGTCTCATTCATTCTATCCAGAACCTGCCCAATCAGTCAGACTATACTTGCAAAAAGACAGCTCATCATCAGGCTGTCTAACCTTATTCAGCCATCCCGCGTCCGGCGGATTTTGACGGGAACATAGATATCCAGCTGATGATAGCCCAGGGCCTGCCTGATTTCCTCTGTGGGATTTACCATATGGCACATGCATCGATGGCCCGGACGCTCGTCCGGTTCAAAGCCGCTGCCTTCCAGCCACTTCAGGATACCGGAATAAATTCGGCCGCCGATATCGTCGTCCCCGTCCACGGACATGGCCGCGGCGTACAGCCCGCCCTCAAATGTGACCAGCTCATAAGGCGCCGTGTCCCTATCCGTCACCCAGTCTTCCACCGCCCAGATCCAGACGGCCTTTCCGTCCTCCTCAAACCAGAGGAAATCGGGCGCGCCGTACGGAAAATCCGCTGGATGTCCTTAATGCTGATATTCAGCCTGCGCAGGATCAGGATCTGCTCCAGGCGCCTGATGTTGCAGCTGTCGTAAAGGCGGTAGGCATAGTCGTTGCTCCGTTTGCTGGTTAACAGTCCCATGTCCTCGCAGTAGCGCAATGTACGGGCAGAGATATCATATTTTGCCGAAATTTCCCTTATTTTGATCAAATCCTTCATGGAGAAGCTCCCTTCTGCGGTTTTGGGTAGAATCCTGTCTTGGATTCTATCATAGAATTCTCTTCGCAAATTCTATGATCTAAAACCTATTATAGAATTTTGATAATAGAATCCTTTCTTGGATTCTATTATATACCCTTCCCCAACGGAAGAGTCAATCCGGAAGAAAAACTCTTTTTAAAAAAGTATTTCCATCTGAAAGCCCGGGAATTTCCGGAAGCGGTCTATTCCCCTGCAGGCAACTGAAAGTGTCGAAAAAGAACTTTCAGGTTGGTAGAAAATGTCTCTGTTTTTTTGTATAATGATACCAGGGTCAAGGTACTGCCAGTAAAGGAACATCAACTGCGGAGGTTACAGAAATGAAGCTGTCGGAAAAAATCATAGAATTGAGAAAAGCAAACGGAATGACCCAGGAGGAACTTGCATCCATATGTAATGTGAGCCGGCAATCCATATCCAAATGGGAAGCCGACATTGCATTGCCGGAAACAGAAAAACTGTTAATATTGGGCAAAACCTTTCATGTATCCATGGATATCCTGCTGAAAGATGATCTGACATTGGGAGAAGCGAAGGAGGTCCATAGCTGCGGCAGCAATGCGCTTCGGGAAAAGGAACCGTCGCTGTATGAGGGTATCCTAATAAAGGAAAGCTTAAGGGATGATACCGTCATTGACCTTCTTCATATCCACAAAATAGAATTGTGGAATACCGGCGGAAAGCCCAAATATTGGACTGTGCTGTTTTTTACAAGCGATCAGGCCGATTTTCCCCAACAGATCTCCAAAGCCATATTGTCCGACCCTGACAATGGTGAGAACTGGTTTGTCGATTTTAAAGCCAGGAATACGAAATACATTGTGTTTCAGGACAAAATACTGCAATATGAAATCGGAAATCAGGCGGAAAAAGAGGCCGTATGTGAAGAATGCCGAAAAATGGGCATTTCAGATGAGCAGATGAACTGGCCGGAATAGGAGAACATATGAGAGTATTGTTAACATCGGCAGGTCTGGAGACAGAAGAAATAAAAGAGTGCTTTGCGAACATGATTGACAAAGAAATGCGTTCCGTAAAAGCGCTGTTTATTCCAACCGCGGCGGTAGACCCCGGCGCAATAGCGGTATTGCCAAAATGCATGAACGATTTGCGAAAATGCGGCATTCCGGACGGCATGGAAATCATCGGGGAATAAACCGGCACAAGCCAAAAACCAGAAAGAGAGGCGTAAATGATTCCTGCAATTTATGACAGACGAAGTATCAGAAAATTTCTGGACAGGCCCCTGACGAAAGAAGATATTACGCAGATTATCCGGAGCGGGATGAAAGCCCCCTCCTCCAAAAACCGGCAGCCCTGGAAATTCATCGTGGTGCAGGGCAGGGAAAAAGCGGAAATGCTGAAGGCCTTCCGCCGGGGTATCTCCAGGGAGGAGAGGGGAATCCCGCTGCTGCCGGAAAGCAGACAACATATCGTCTCCGCGAAATATACCGCGGAAATCATGGACGAAGCCCCCGCGGCAAGGCCGCGGAAGAACATAGAAGATACCGTTATCTGGCGAGGTTAGCGTTTTTCAGGAAAGGGACGGCTGCCGCAGCAGTCCCGCTCTCGATTCCCCTCTCAACAAACAAGAGAAAGGCCCCGGGATACATTGGAAAGCTCCCGGAGAATCTTGACAAAATATGGAAATAATGATACGCTGAAATCGGCATGGCGAAACTTTACGAAATAAAAAATTTCAGGGAGGTTACAGGAAGAATGAGGCAAAAAAGAAGTAAGTTTCGGAAAATTTTCGTGTTGTTTTTAGCAGTCTTAATGACAGCGGGCAGCCTTACCGCCTGCGGCGGGCAGTCGGGCTGGCGCAGCAGGGAAGTGACGGTCATTGACGACAATTACCGTACCTGGTATGAGATTTTCGTCTACTCCTTCTGCGACAGCGACGGAGACCGGGTTGGAGATCTTCAGGGGGTGATCTCGAAGCTGGACTATATCGAGGATCTGGGGTTTAACGGAATCTGGCTGATGCCCATTATGCCCTCCCCCTCCTATCACAAATACGATGTGAAGGATTATCGGGAGATTGAGCCGGAGTACGGAACCATGGCGGATTTCGAGGAACTGGCTGCCGAATGTGACAAGCGGGGCATTAAACTGATCCTTGACCTGGTGCTGAACCATACCTCCTCGGAGCATCCCTGGTTTACGGAGGCCTGCGAGTACCTGGAATCCCTGGATGCGGGGGAAGAGCCTTCCGCGGAAGAGTGCCCCTATTATGAATACTATCATTTCGTAAAGGGCAATCCGGGCTCCAATACCTGGTACCAGGTGGGCTCCACGGATTATTATTACGAGGGCGTCTTCTGGAGCGGAATGCCGGATGTGAATTTCGAAAGCCAGGCTCTTCGAAAGGAATTCGAGGACATCGTGGACTTCTGGCTGGAGAAAGGTGTGGGAGGATTCCGCCTGGATGCGGTAAAGGAATTTTACAGCGGCGCCACCGGCAAAAATGTGGAGGTATTGACCTGGCTCAACGATTATGTGAAATCCGTGAATCCCGATGCCTATATGGTGGGCGAAGCCTGGGACAGCCTGGGTACTTATGCCCAATACTATGCCAGCGGCATCGACAGCTTTTTTGATTTTGAATTTGCGGGACCTACGGGAGTGGTAACTAAGACTCTCACCTTCACAGGCGAATCCAACAGCGCCCAGGCCTACGCCAAGGCACTGTGCCGGGTCCAGAACGCCATCCGGGAGTACCGGGAGGACGCCATCGACGCCCCCTTCTTCGTCAACCATGATATGGCCCGGGCGGCAGGATACATGCAGTATGACGAGCGGAAAGTCAAGATGGCAGCACCCCTGAATCTCCTGATGAGCGGCAGCGCTTTCGTGTACTATGGGGAAGAGATCGGCATGACCGGCAGCGGCAAGGATGAAAATAAGCGTGCCCCCATGTACTGGTCCTCCGATGCCCAGGCGGAAGGCATGACCCAGGGCCCCCTGGATATGGAGCCCCAGGAAAACCAGTTCCCCAGCGCCGAAAAGCAGCGAAAGGACAAAGATTCCATTTACAGCTTTTACAAGGATACCATTCTTCTGCGGAACCAGAATCCGGAGATTGCAAGGGGAACCGTAGCCAGGCTGGAGGAGATCACGGATCAGGATATTGCCGCAATTTCAAAAACATATGACGGCAAGACCATTTATCTGCTCATAAACCTGTCGGAAACGGAGGAAAAGCAGGTGACCATGTCCGCACAGCAGTACGGCGAGCTGGAAATCGCAGGCTACCTTTCCGTGGACGGCGGCAAAGTCACCATGAAAAACGAGGTGGTAACTCTCCCCTCCTACAGTGTGGCGGTTCTGAGATAATTCTGCTCTTGCGGCAGGAACAAAGGGAACAACAGCTCACAGAAATCAGGATATGGACCGATAACAAAACAGGGCAGCAAGATAGTCAAAACCTATTACCGCCGCCCTGTTTTAAGTCTTGAATTACCCCGATAAATACAAAGTTATTTGCTGAATCTAATAACAAGAGTTTCTTGCAATGGATACTGAAAAATTTCGTTTCCCCAGGGCATTTCTACAGTCAATATTCCATCTGCTATATCGGTAAACAAAATTGTACCGACATCTGTTTTTTCTTCTTCCCAATCATCAGAGGGATAAACGAGAATTGTCCCTTCTTTTTTCGATTCCTGTCTTCTCCTACATCATGGTATCATCCCGCAGAACCTCCGCCAGACTGATTCTCCGCACATTCCGCCAGGCCAGGAGGTAGCTGAGCGCTACACAGGCCACGATGGCCAGCAGGAACAGAAAGATGGGGAGCAGGGGCGCTTCCGCCAGGAACTCTCCTGCGTCCAGATAGCTCATTTTCAGCATGGCGCACACGGCAATCGCCGCCAGGGGAAGAGTAATCAGAATCGGCCGCCCCGCCAGGACCAGCGCCTCGATGCAGAACATTTTCCGCAGGGACGCCGGTGTCAGCCCCACGGACAGATACCTGGCGAATTCCCGCCTGCGCTGCCGCACGAAGCCCAGGGTGTTGGAGAACACATTTCCCAGCCCGATGACGGCCAGCAGCACGCAGAAGCCGCCGAAGGCAGTCATCATGCCCTGAATCTGGGTATTGTTGGTGTCGTATTTCCGGATGCGGTTCTCGGTCTCCGCGGTATAGCTTTGGCCCAGAAGGGCGTCCAGCCCCTCCTCCATGTGGTTCAGCTCCTCCGGGGTAACCCCCTCTCTTCCCAGGACACAGATAGAGACCTCTTCCTCCGCTCCCCCGATTTGCTCCCTGATTTCATTCCACAGGGACACAGGAATAAAATGTACCAGCTCATAGTAGTCCAGGGTGGCATATTCCTCCCGCAGGGCCGGAAACTGCTCAGTATAAGCCAGGACAGGAACCTCCGCCGTCACCGCCTCGCTTCCCGATTGCCGCAGAACGCTCACAGGGGCTTCCCCCACGCTATCCTTTTCCAGATAAGGGCAAAAAACCGGATGCCGGAAATCGGGATTCGTCACATCCCTTATCCGGTTTATGACCACTGCCCCATCCAGCCGGGGCGACGCGCCGATCTGCCCGCAGTAAGCCAGAAAGCTGCCGTCATCCAATATGACAATGGGGGCGTTCACAAGATAGCCGCCCTCCATTTGGGTGACGTAATGCCCGGGCGCCTGGGAAAACCCGCCGAAGGCTTTCATCTCCCCGCTCAGCTCCGCCTCCGTGATAAGCCTCTTAGCCGCCGCCCTCTGGTAGGCAATTGCACTCTCCACCCCGGCAAGTGCTCTTATCTGCTCTGTCTCCGGAAAGCTTTCCAACCGGGTATCTTTCACCGTCACATAGATATCCCAGATATTCTGATATTTCTCGAAATAGGTCTCCCTGGTGCTGATGCCCGAGAGGGAAAAGAAGCACTGCATCATCGTGAAGGCCAGAAAGGAAAATACCAAAGACAGGGAGGCTGTCCGCAGGGCTTTACGCTGTGCCTTTAAAGCATTCCCTGCCAGTTCTCCTTCCACGCCGAACAGGAGGCTCAGGATGCGGGAGTTCTTTCTGCGCTTCAGCTGCAGCTCCCCGATGTTCCGGATGGCCTCCAGGGGCGTGAGCCTGCTCAGCTTCCTGGCGGGCAGCCAGGCGGAAATCCATATGGTGCCCACAGTAATAAGCACCGTGACGGCCAGAACCAGCGGATGGTATCCGGGGCTGGCCTCATGCCGTCCGGGGACATCGCTTCCCAGCAGGACATTTGTCAGGAGCATCAGCCCCATTGCACCCCCGGTGCCCAGGAGATTCCCCGCCAGCAGAGGAAGAGCACAGAGGGACGCGGCCTCCTGCAGGAGACAGGTCCGGATCTGCTTCGGCGTAGCGCCGATGCTGGAAAAGATGCCGAACTGGTGAATCCTGGCGTTCATGGACACCGCAAAGGAATTATGTATAATGACCACCAGGGAAAAAGCGGCCATCCCCGTAATCAGGAGAAACATGGGAAGCAACAGCCTTGGCGCGGTATCCTGAGGATCACGAATGAAATACAATGCCAGAAGCTGATGGTGATAGGTTGTTTTTTCCGCGGGAATCCCCGCCAGTTCCGCAATGCGGGGCGTATCCTCCAGGACATCCCTGTAATCGCAGAAATAAAGGTCGGTCACCATCTCACCTTCCCTGCTCTTCTTCTCGTTTACTATAGCGTCTTCCACGGTGGCAAAATTCCGGATGGCCTCCAGGGCTTCCGGACTTATCTCCCCCGCCAGCCGGCTCTGCCAGCCTCCCTCTTCCAGCTGTACCTTCTCCACCTCGTATTTCCACATATTATAGAACAATCCGCACAGCAGGGATAAAAGCAGCGCCGAGATAAAGGCCGAGAGCCGCACGGTCAGACCGGAGGCTGGATTGTTTTTCCTGTAATCCGATAAATATTCTTTCCACATATAGGAGCACCGTTCCTCTCATGGAAGCCGGCGCAGAGACATCCTCCTGCGAAGGCCGCCAGGCTCTTCCCCAGGAACTGCCGCAGCGCTGCCTCCTCAGGCCAGTGCCTTCACCTCCCTCCGTTCATCGCTTATGATACGCCCGTCCTGGACAGTGATAACGCGTTCCGCCTCCAGGGCCACCTTCTCGTCGTGGGTAATCAGCAGAATGGTCTGCTCCAGGCTGCGGTTGGAAAGCTTGAGCATATCCATGATTTCCCGGGAATTCTTCTGATCCAGATTCCCAGTGGGCTCGTCCGCCAGAAGCAGCGCGGGACGGTAGATCAGGGAGCGGGCAATGGCCACCCTCTGCTGCTGGCCGCCGGACAGCTGGTTTGGCAGCGCCTCCAGGCGGTCGGAGATTCCCAGGGTATCCACGATCTTTTTAAAATATTCCTCATTGGGCTTCTTCCTGTCCAGCGCCAAAGGCATCAGGATATTCTTCCGCACCGTGAGGGTGGGAATCAGGTTATAGAACTGGTATACCAGCCCCACCTTTCTGCGCCGGAAGATGGCCGCCCGGGTCGGATTCAGTTCCGAGAGCTCTGTGCCGTCTATGATCACCGACCCTTCCGTTGGCTTGTCCACGCTGCCCAGAATGTGTAGCAGAGTGGATTTGCCAGATCCGGACGCACCCACGATTGCCACAAATTCGCCCTTATTCACGGACAGATCGATTCCGTCCAGGGCTGTTACCTGATTGCCGCCGGCGCCGTATACCTTACGGACACCCCGACACTTTAATATTTCCATATTGGTTTGCTCCTTTCGTCTTTCCTCCACTCCTGCTCCGCGCAAGCTTATTGACTTTGTCTCTTTGCAAAGGACAAGGCTGCGCAGGCCGGGGCCGAGGTTTTATCAGAACGCCTGGGACCCCGTTCGTAACGCTGAGCCGGCGGATTGCGCAGTCTTCGGAATACGCGCGGACGCAGAAGGAAGTATCGGTTACTCTTACAGTATATCAGAACAGAATGACAGCTCAGTGACTGTAGAAGTGAATTTCAAAAAGAGCACCCCCGCCCGGCCGGTTTGCCGCCCGGAGGGTACCGTTCTGGCGTTCGATGATCTCCTTTGCCAGGGCCAGTCCGATGCCGATGCCGCCCCTGGGAGCGTTCTGTCCCCGGTAGAAGCGTTTGAAGAGATGGGGCAGCTCCTCCCTTGCAAAGCCCGGGCCCTCATCCCAGATTACAATTTCCGTATATAAGGGATTCTGGCTGTAGGAACAGTGGATTTTTCCTCCTCCGTGTTCCATGCAGTTCTTCATCAGGTTCACCACCGCCTCCATGGTCCAGTCCGGATCCGCCGTAATCCTCATGCTGCCCTGCTCCGGTATCTCCACGGAAGCACCGGATGCGGACAGCAGCTCCTGCAGAGTATCCGCCGCAAGGACAAGCAGAGTAAAGACATCCACTTCCCTTCTCTCCAGGGACAGAGTTCCGGCATCGATGCGGGACAGGAGCAGCAGCGCCTCCTCCAGGCGGGTGAGCCGCAGGAGCTGCTTCCGTATCTGCCCCAGACTGCCTCGAAATAAGTCAGATGTTCCTGCCGGAATATTCTCCTGTTCTTTCTCCCCTTTGATTCTACCGTCTCCGTCTGTATTTCCCATATTCCGCAAAACAGTTTGCTCCTGCAAGCCTGAATCCGGCAGGCTCCCGGGGCGTAAGGAGGAAACCCTCCGTATCTCAGGCTCATTCCCGTCTGAAACACCGGAAATATTCCCGCAAAGGTCATGCTCCATCATTTGTACGGACAGGGAGATTGCCGTGATGGGCGTCTTAATCTGATGTGCAATATTGGACAGGTTCTCCGCAAATCCGTTCCTGGCCCGGACAGCCGTCTCCCTCGCCTGGCAGAGAGAGGTCACGGTCTTATAGATCCCGTCCGCAAGCCTGGAAAAGTCATCCTCCCCTGTATCCTCTCCCGCGGCGGAAAGGATCGGGGCGCTTCCTGTGTTCGCCTGTTCCAGATATTCTGTCAGAGCCCGGATCCGCAGAGATTCCCGCCTGTTGCGGCGCAGCCAGGTGCAGGCAAAAAGCAGGCCCCCTGCCAGTACCCCCGTCCCGATAAACAGGAAGCCGTGCCCGTGAGCAATGCCTGAAAAATCCGAAATCCGGTACCCAAGGGATTCCAGCAGATTTTCTTCGGCTGTGCCGTCGTCATTTTCCCCCGTATATTCCTTCAAGGCGGCGGCAATGATTGTCCTGGCCTCCGGATCCTGCTCCACCACTTCCCCGCAGATTGCGTTTATCATTTCAAACTGCATCCGGCCGGCATGGAAGGTATACAGCAGCACGGACACGGCGGCGGCAAGAAGGCTTACGGATACTGTCAGGCCGAAGATACCCCAGATACTTTTCCGTCCGCTCATAGGGTATCCTCCATCCGGTAGCCCACGCTTCTCACGGTCTTCAGACAGGCAGGCTGGTGAAGCTTATCCCGCAGACGCTTTACGGTAACCGTCAGCGTATTGTCGTTCACATAATTTCCGTTTACATCCCATACCTGCGCCAGAATTTTCTCCCGGGTGAGGGTCTTCCCCTTATTCTGCAGCAGGTACAGAAGCAGCTGATATTCCGCGGCGCTCAGGGGGATTTCCTCCGAGCCGCAGGTGACAATCCGGCGGCTGCGGTCCATCTGGATATCGTCGCAGGAAAGATACTGCTCCGCCGCATTGCCGGTCCTGCGCAGCAGCGCCAGAATCCGGGAATGCAGCACCTCCAGCTCAAAGGGCTTGACCACATAGTCGTCCGCGCCCTCCCGAAAGCCGGAGACGATGTCACAGGCATCCCCGCGGACGGTGAGGAAGATGATGGGAAGCTCCTTCCATCTGCCCCGAATCCACCGGCAGAGCCGGTCCCCGCTGCCGTCCGGCATGTTCCAGTCCAGCAGCACCAGGGTGGGCACATGGGTCTCCAGCGCCTGTCTGGCCTGTGCAAGGCTGGCACAGACCGTCACCCGGAAAGCTTTTTGCTCCAGATATTCCCTTACGCCGGCGGCGATGTCGGGATCGTCTTCTATATAGTATAAATCAATCATGGCTGCCTCCTGTCTTTTTCCTTTCATAGCTCCTCAGAATCCCCAATCCGCATTCCAAGGGGCTGTCGGCATTCCAGCTTCTTCTGTGGGGACTCAAACCGGATTCCCAATCAAAAAAGCTTTGTTTTCTCGCAAAGATACAATACAGTCCAAAAGACATTATAGCAGAAAAAAGTTACAGTTTTGTGACCGATTTTCTACCCAACCAAACGTCATTTCGCAAAACAGGCATTCTGTTAAGTTTAATACATATATAAAATATAATGACTATATACTGTACTCAGCCGGCTCCTTGGGGATTGCTTTATGGCGCTGAGTCTGGTATATAGCCATTTATAATTGTATCAGGACAGAAAATATATCTTTATTTTAATCGAAAGAATAAGGTATTTTCATCTGCGACTTCATAAATATAGTCGCCGTCATTATACCGCCCATCGCTTATTGCTCCCACTATCGAACCATCATATCCAATCGGCACACGGAACGAAACCTGAATCTTGCAGGTATATACACGATCATTCCATTCCATGACAAGTGCATGATCCTCATTGAGGCATTCTGTATAGTCGATACCATTGAAATTTATTGTATATGTATCATTTTCATCTATTACACCAACATTGCTTTCGTTTTTGTTGGCTCCAGAGACGTTTTTGGGTACTATATTATAAAAATCAGTTGTAAATGGGGAGCTTGTCGTTCCGTAATCCCAGGCGTTATCCTCCGCGTAAGTGAATGTTACATCAACGCTTTTCCATTCGTATCCCTCCACACCTTCGTGTTCTTCATCGGACTCAAAAATTCTGTAATTTGAAAATAATACTGTACCATTGACAGAAATATCCTTATTTCTGTAAGTGAGCGTCGTATAAGGATACTCTTTATCTAACTCCGCACTACAAATAAGTCCATGCTTGTCAAAGTCACCCTGGAGCATTTCTCCGTCAGTAGTGCCGCATACTTTACAGGTGGCAGGACTTTGATAGGTAGCTTCTGTAAATTCGTGCGGAAGCCTGTCACCCTCTGTCTCTCCGCACTCGCTGCATGTTTTGGGTGTGAAACAAGTAGCTTCTGCCCATACATGCTCCTTAGCGTCTTCCGAAACATCCCTGTCTTCTGCATTTCCCGGAATATTCCAGCTTTCCGGATTCTCCAAAGCGTCCTCTACAAAAGCGGGAAGCTCCCCGGCGTCATACTCCTCCGTAACGATGAAAGCTTCGTCCCCGTCGAGAACCATCCTGGCTGTCTGTCCCGCAGTAATGGTTTCAGAGGCCAATACGCTGCCGTTCTCACCGAAGATGCTGCACTCCACTTTCCCCTCCAACAGGTAGACGTACATCAAATTCTCGTTCTCTACATCCACCCACCCGCAGGTACCCCGGATGCCCACCGCCATGGCGGATGTGCGGATATTCATGACTTCATCCTCCGCCAGCGGTTCGGTGACATTGAAAAAAAGGCCGCCGGACAGGACATAGAGCTCCAGCAGCTTATCTTTCTTTCGAATTTCCACAGCGCTTGATGCATCCAGCTTAGCCAGTTTAGCATCGTCCAGGGTAATCCACCCATAGCTTTCCGCCTGTGTGTTCACCTCATAGCCGCTGTACAGCCCAAGGTTTTCCGATATCTTTACGTCTTTTCCTTCTGCGTTGCCTACCCGCACCATCCCTTCTGTCCTGGTCAGATGCATGACAGCCGCCATATTTTCTCTGCCGCAGGCGGCAAGGGAAAGTGCAAGGACCAGAGCTGTCCAAAATACCGCAATAAGTTTCTTTTTCATGTCATTGCTTACTCCTTTGTCTGCCTTTTAAAAATAATCCTATTTCAACTCTTATTCTACCCCTCCATATCATTTTGTCAAGGATAAAAGCAGTTTGAACTTCCACAGTTGTGTCGGCAGAACTCCGATTCGGCCCGCACCGCTGTACGCAAAATATAACGAAGCATGGAATGGGCGTTGTTCTGGTCAGGCAGCGGCTTGAGCCGGCCCAATTCGTCGCTGCTGTCAGAGGCAACGGTAAGATTCAACTCGTTACAAGAGATTTTTTCGGAAACTTCAGGATTGCAGCGCCGGAATATGAATCCGCAGCTCTTCCCCCCTGCCGTTGTCCAAAGTAAACCGGTACGCGGGCTGATAGAATCCTTTTGAGTCTGCCAGGTATACAAGCTCCAGCCCTGTCACCGTCAGCGGCGCGTCATTCGGAACAGATCCCATTTCGTAATAGAACTCGCCGCTGCACAGTATATCGTAGGCTTCCCGGGAAGACAGGACGGGAAGCTGTTTATATGGTTCCCCTGTAATAATATCGTACCACAGATATGCCGCTTCCCCCTGCTCACTCAATTCACATCTCACAATGCCGGTACAATAGTGCTCCCCCGGCACTTCCTCCTCTGCTTCGAAAAAATATTCCCCCTCCCTGTCTGCGTCAAGAAAAGCTGTATCCGGAATCGTAAATCCCAGCTTCTCCACGGCCTCTCTCACCCTCTGCTCCCCGGCCCCGGCCAGATTGCGAAATTTGCTTCCGTCTTGCGGATACTTTAAATCAAAATCTACGTACGTGACAGTCATTCCTTTATAATCAATGGAGAGGCTCAAGGCATTCTCTCTACTGTAATAAAGCGCCGTCTCATCATAGATATCCGTTCTGCTCTCATCCACGGTGTCCCCCTGTGCGGCAAATACCTTCTCCGCCAACAGTCGGGTCTCCTCCACGCTAGCAATTTTCATCCGATAGACATTGCCCGTTGTTTCCTCTGAAGATAATTCCACACCCTCGCCCACGCTGATCACTGGCATCTTATGTGAGGAAGTATTTTCATAGATCATATTCCCCAGGTCCTTCCGGTAATAGGCTGTAAAAGTCAGCGCGAACGAAAGTACCGTAAGCAGCAGCGGTATCTGCAGCAGCAATATCTTTCCTGAAAACCTCCTTTTCACCGCGGCAAAAATAAGGGAAAAGAGACCGTATCCGATGATGGTTCCCAGGAGATTATTGATCAGGTCGTCCGTCTCAAATATCCCGCGCTTAAAAACAATCTGAAGCATCTCTATCAGCAGGGTAAAGGCAAAGCCCGCAAGATATGTCCTCCATGGCTTTCTGAACTTCTCACTTGCGGCAGGCAGCATAAAGCCAAAGGGAACAAACATGCATATGTTCAGAATCAGGTTCCGCCACTCCACGGGATGAAACTGATACCAGGCCGCCTGATAGGACGCAAAGGGCATCAGGCTGGGAGCTCCTCCCCAATACCCGCCCCGCAAAAGCGTCGCGTATACAATGACCAGAATCACCGCCAGGCATACTCCGCAGGCAGCCGCCTTCTTTAAAGGCAGACTTCTCTTTCCATGCAGTATGGTTTTATAGATAAGCTTATAGACAAGGCCCCAGGCAATCAGCAGGAAAAGCAGAGGCAAAACAGAAAATTTTACAGCCGATCTTCCAAGCCCGATCAAATCCGAAATTCTCATATTTCTTCCTCATCTCCCATGTATTTTTCCAAGTAAAATAACAGTTTATGACTCCCCGCAGCACGCCGCAGGGAGTTATATTTTTCACCAATATTGATCCGTCCGCTTTCGGCTTTGGATATGCCGAAATCAGTTCCCCAGCCCTGCGATCGCCTCATCCAGCTGCTCCAGCATTCCGGCTTCCGCATTTCCCGCAAAATGCGCCGCGATATCCCGAATGCTGCTTGAGCGCATATGCTCCGGCACCTGTTCGATCTGCGGAAGCTGCTCCTTCAGGAAGCTGCGGATGGCGGGCACCTTGAAAAGCTCCTTCAGCGGCGTGTCCACGCCATATACCTTCCGCAGGGGACGCGTGGTCTCATAGGAGACGGCGTAGCTTCCGGCCTCCAGACGGCAGACCCCGTCCTTCACATCCGCGAACATGGGATTCGTCCCGTCCCCGTACACGCTCTCCGGCGCATAGGGCAGGATGACATCCGCCCGACAGCCGAAAGGCACTGTCACCCGGAACTCCAGATGGGTATCGTCCAGAGCCTTCCAGGATGTCTTCCACAATCCCATGGCGGACTGGTATCTGGCGTCCACATGTCCCAGCCTGGCATCCACCACGGGGCTGATGCACAGATGCCGGAAGCCCACGCTGTCCTCTGCCTGCCGAATGCCCGCCACATAGGCGTACATCCATTCCACGATGGAGCCGTAGGAATAGTGGTTGAAGCTGTTCATGCCCGTGGAGGAGACGCTCCCGTCCGCCAGCATGCTGTTCCAGCGCTCCCATATGGTGGTGGCCCCCAGCTTCACCTCATAGAGCCAGCCGGGATACTCTTCGTTGAACAGCAGCCCGTAGGCCAGCTCGCTTAAGCCCGCCCTGGTCAGTTCCTCGCCCAGGATGGGCGTGCCCACGAAGCCGGTCTGGAGCTTTCCGTCATTGTCGTCGAACTTCTGCTGCAGGCGCTTCGCCGTCTGCTCCCTGTCCACTGTCAGGCCGTGCCGCAGGGCAAGCAGCAGCGCCGTCTGGGTGTCCAGGCAGCAGCGCCCGGAGGGCGCGAAATACTCGTGCCGGATTTCCCCTAAAATCTCTTCCGCCAACGCGTTATAACGCTCCTCATCCTCTCTCCTCTCAAGCGCCGCGGCCGCTTTCGCCGTCAGCTGCGCGCTGTAGCGCAGGTACACCAGCGCAATGAAGGCGTTCTCCGTAGCGCCCATAACGCCGTCTATGCCTCCAGGGCCGTCCAGCGCCAGCCAGTCTCCATAATGGAAATGCTTCCGCCAGCCCTGCCCCTTCTGCTCCAGCCCGTAGATATAGTCCACCCAGGCTTTCATGCTGTCAATCTGCTCCTCCAGAATGGCCTTGTCTCCGTAGAACCGATATACTACCCACGGAATCACGCACGCTGCATCCCCCCAGGCGCAGGCGATGCCCTGATGGCCAAAGGAAGGGATCACATCCGGCACGGCGCCGTCCCTGTCTTTCTGCTCCGTTGCCATGTCATGAAGGTATTTTGCAAAGAAGGCATAGCTGTCCATCTGGTAGCATGCCGTGGGGGAGAACACCTCCGCGTCCCCGGTCCAGCCCATGCGCTCGTCGCGCTGGGGGCAGTCCGTGGGCACATCCACAAAATTGCCCTTCTGTCCCCACTCCGTGTTCAGGATCAGACGGTTCACCAGCTCGTTTCCGGTCTCCAGCCAGCCGTTTCTGGAAAGGCCGGAGTACATGGCCAGGCCCGTGAAGTCCTCCGCCTTCAGATCGGCCACGCCCTCCACCTTCGCATATCTGTAACCGTAAAAAGTAAAATATGGCTGCAGGATATGCTCTTTTCCGTCGGAAATATAGATGTATTCCGCTTTCGCCGAGCGCAGATTGTCCCGGTAGAAATTACCCTGCTGCAACACCTCGCCCACCTGGACATGAATCCTGGTTCCCTTCGGCTCACACACCCGCAGGCGGAAGGAGCCCGCGATATTCTGCCCCAGATCCACCACGGTCTCTCCCGCCGGCGTGTGGATCAGCTCCGCCACAGGCAGCTCCTCCATCACCTTCACCGGCAGGCTCATCCTGGCTGTCAGCGTCCCCCTGGGCGGCTCTACCCCGCAGGCCGCCTCTGCCGCCACAGGCTCCAGCGTATCGTCCATCTGTTCGCCGTCATAGATATTGGAGAAGAAGATGTTACTGTAGGTCACCTGCCAGCTTTCATCCGTGCCGATGATCTCCTCCGTGCCGTCCTCATAGCTCAGGCGCAGCTCGGCCAGAAGCTTTCTGCCCTTTCCATAGTAAGGTCTGCCGTCCGGGTCGTTGAAGCCGAACCGCCCGAAATACCAGCCGTTGCCCAGCAGTACGCAGAGATTCCCCTCTTCTTTTAATTGCTCCGTCACATCATAGGTCTGGTACTGCACCCATTCGTTGTAATTGTTGCAGTAGGGGGCCAGGAGCTCTTCCCCTATTTTCGTCTCCGCCCGCAGAGCTTCTATGGAAGCGGCGTCCACGGATCCTTTTCCCGGGGCGTAATAGGCTTCATACAGGCCCAGGCCGCAGAGATAGAGCCTGGCGCTCTTCACCGGCTTTGCGGGAACGATATGCCTGGTATACATGGGATGGCGCTCCCGGCTGTCGCCGATCCATTTTCCGCTCCAGCCTTCTGCTTCCTTTCCGGTCTCGAACCAGTTCTCAGAGCTCTCCGTCTCCTCGCCTGCGTCCGTACAAACCGCCACCGTCCAGGTATAGCGGGTGCGGGGCATAAGCTCCAGATCCACGAATGCGGCCAGATTATCCAGCTGTGCCCAGCCCGTGTCCGCCACCGTCTCCCCGTTCCTGCGGACCACCAGCTTCGCTCTGGCCTGGGTCTTCCCCCGGGCTTCCTCCACCTGCCAGGAAAAGACCGGCTTCTCTATCCGGTATCCCAGAGGGGATGTAAGATGATTGACCTTACAGTTTGTAATTTTCATCGCTTCTTCCTCCTGTCTTGACTTCATTGCCGTTATGAATATCTCCCGAGGTCTTTCCGCACCGCCCGATACCCGTTGACATACCCCGCTCTCCACTCCTGTGCGCTCTTTTCTCTATCATAACAGAAATATGGAAAATAAAACAGATGGAAATTTGAAATCCATACAGATAAAAATAAGAATGACTATCTGCCAGACTCAGCCGCGAGAAGTAACCTTACAAAAATCGGCTGAAAATGGTATATAGTCATTCAGATAAATTTATAATAAAAAACTCTCCGCTATTTTTTTCAATTTCGCCCGCAGGCCGCCCCGGCTCAGCCGCTCCGTCGCCATGGACAGGTAACGGAACAGGGATTCCGCCGCAAAGGCGAAAACCACCATCAGCAGGATACAAATCTCGGACATGGCGCTCATGGCGAAAAGCCTCCCCAGGAAGATACCGGAAAAGAGCAGACCAAAAATATTCAGCCCCAGGATTCCCCATTTCATACGGTTGAAGGGGACGCTGATCTTGCCCAAAATCATGAATCCCACCACGGCCAGGAGCATGGTGGACGCGGTGGCCACATCCTCCTTGGACAGGGAAAAGGCCTGACCGCAGACCACCAGGGCGCCCACTGCCAGCACATCCGTCAGTCCCGCCGGGAATGCCCGCAGCAACAGATTTCGGATAAAATGTCCCTCTATCCGGTTCCTGTTGGGTTCCAGCGCAAGCAGGAATCCGGGTGCGCCGATGGTGAACATGCTGATCAGCGATATCTGGGAAGGCTCCAGCGGATAGGTGATGGCAAGGACCGCGGAGAACATGGCCAGCAGAAGGGAGAAGATATTCTTCACCAGAAATAAGCTTGCCGATCGCTGAATATTGTTCACCACCCGCCTTCCCTCCCACACCACATCCGGCATATGGGCAAAATCGGAATCCAGAAGAACCACCTGGGACGCCTGGGCTGCGGCCTCGCTGCCGGAAGCCATGGCAACGCTGCAGTCCGCATCCTTCATGGCAAGGATATCGTTGACCCCGTCCCCGGTCATGGCCACCGTGTGGCCTGCCTTCTGCAGGGCATGCACCAGAAGCTGCTTCTGCTTCGGCGTCACCCGGCCGAAGACCGTGTATTTTTCGGAAGCGGCTTCCAGCTCCTCCTCCGACAGGAGGGTTCCCGCGTCCACAAACCATTCCGCTCCTTCTATCCCGGCCCGGCGCGCTACTTCGGAGACCGTCTCCGGATTGTCCCCGGAAATCACTTTTACCTGAACGCCCTGTTCTTTAAAGTAGGAAAATGTCTCCGCAGCATTTTCCCGGATGGGATTGGCAAGGACAATGAATCCCAGGGGATACACCTTCTCCGGAAGCTCGTCCGTGAGAGTCCCCGGGCTGATTTCCCGCACAAGGCATGACATATCTGTCATATTTTCGGACGATGCTTTTACAGATGCAGGATTATTCTTTTCCTCCGGATATTGCCCTGCCAAAGGGCCTCCGCATTTTCCAAGCACCAGTACCCTGTACCCCTTCTTCAGATAAGGCGCGAGCTCTTCGGATACCAGGGCATAGTCCTCCCGCAGCACAAATTCCGGCGCTCCCAGCACATATTCCCCGTCCGAGAACAGCACGGCGCCGTATTTCCTGGAGGAGGAAAAGGGCAGCGTGGCCAGCAGCGTGCGCGCCGGAACCGCTTCCCCGTTTTCCTGACCGCAGCTTCTCCCTTCGGCATGTCCGGAAAGGTATTCCCGGATGGCCTGCATGGTGGCATTGTTGTCCTGTATAGCTTCGGTGTAGTCCGCAAGCAGGCGCTCCAGCTGCTGTAATTTCTGTTCCAAACATTCCGGCGAGCCCGGTTGCTGCGAACCCTGCTCCGTTCCTCCCTGCCCTGTTCTCCAGGGCAGGATTTTCTCCACCTGCATTCCCGGCTCCGTGATGGTTCCGGTCTTATCCACACACAGCACGTCCACACGGGCCAGGGCTTCGATGCTTTTCATATCATGGAGCAGGACCTTTCTGCCCGCCAGGCGGATGGTACTCAGAGCCAGCGCCGCCGTGGTCAGCAGATACAGTCCCTCGGGAATCATACCGATCACAGCCGCTATCATGGACACAATGCTGGTGCGGATCGTCTCCCCGTTGACGAAGTAAGCCTGGCAGAACAGGACGGCGCCCACCGGAATGATCAGAATACCCACCCACTTTACCAGCTGATTGATGGAGCGGACCATCTCCGACTGCTCCCCGCTTCCCAGGGCCTTGGCCTGAGCGGTCAGTTTGGAGATGTAGGAGGCCTCCCCCACCTGCTCCAGCTTCGCATAGCATTGTCCCGCCACCACAAAGGAGCCGGAGAGCAGGGCGTCCCCCGGCCCCTTCCGGATTTCGTCGGCCTCCCCGGTGAGAAGGGATTCATTTACGGAAATATTGCCCTGAAGCACCCTTGCATCCGCGCAGATCTGATCCCCGGCAGCCAGCAGCACCACATCGTCCTGTACAAGCTCTTCCGACGGGATCCGGGTCTGCACATTTTCGCGCACCGCCACCGCATGAGGTGCGTTCAGCATATTCATTCTGTCCAATGTCCGCTTTGCACGGAGCTCCTGAAAGATACCGATCACCGTATTCCCGATGATCACCGGCAGAAAGGTAAGGTTCCGATAAGATTCCACCAGACACAGCAGCACCGCCAGGATCAGGAAGATCAGGTTAAAATAAGTGAAAAGGTTTGATGTCACGATCTGAGCGGTGGTTTTTCCCGTTGTGATATCCACGCGGTTTGTAAGGCCTCCGGCGATCCGTTCCTCCACCTGTGCCGCCGTCAGCCCGGACAGCTCCGCCGTGCTTCCCGGCGTCATGCTTTTCCCCGCTTCCGAATGCTGCCCGTAGTCTGCATCTTCCCTGTCGCTTCCAGGCACTGCAACGATCGTGCTTCCCATGCTGTCCGTACTTTTCCTGCTGTCCGCGCTCTCCTCAGTGTCCAGGATTCCCTCACTGTCTGCGCCGTCCCTGCGATTCTTTTTTCCCATGCTGTCAATCTCTCTTTTTTCCAAAGAATGCCTTTCTTTTGATTTATGCGACAGCATACCATTTTTTTCTAAAAAAAATGCTGTAGTCCTTCTTAAAATTTTTTAAAGAATATTTCCGCTTCCACCGGTGTCCGAATTTTATTCCTGCTCCTTCGGGTGGCAGGTACCGTTCATGGCACAGCCCGAACAGCCGCAGCCGCAGGAGGACTTTCCTTTTCTCCTGCTGCGCACCATGTGGACAATCACAGCCGCCACCGCAAGAATCAGAATCCCGCTGATAATGATGGTCGCCACATTTTCCATAATCCATGTAAACATCATATGCCTCCTGTTTATATCAAATATACTCCCGGACTCTCTACGCCTTATTTTATGCGGCTTTCCAGACTCCTTTTTTATAAAATATACTCCCGGACTCTCCAAGCCGCATTTTTCGGGCCTTTAAAATTTCCCGGGCTTTTTGAGATTCCGATTCTACTGATTCCTCCGTTCTTTACGAAGAATTCGAATCAGGAGACACCTCTTTCCGGAAGCCTTTTTCACCGGTTCCCCTCTTTTCCCTCCCTGCGGTTTATCAGAGCTCCTGTTATGCCTGTCGGAATCTATGAACTGCATTTCCTGATCCCTTTTCGTTTCCATTTTATAAATCAGCAGGAGCCTCCGGCGTCAAAAATCCTTTTCAGCTTCTCTTTATTCCCCCTCAATCTTCACCTTCACATTTCCTGTCAGCTTTGCGGCCTCCTTGTAGGGCCGAAGCAGCATATAGAGCATGCCGGCCAGCATCGCAACGACGGAAAGCAGACCGATGATATTCAGATCGCCCATGAATGCCGAACCGATCTGATTTACCGCAAGCGCCGCCCCGTAGGCCAGCCCGCACTGATAGCCGATGGCGAACCAGGTCCATTTCGCGCTGTTCATCTCCCGCCTGATGGCGCCGATGGCCGCAAAGCAGGGAGCGCACAGAAGGTTGAATACCAGGAAGGAATACCCGGACGCCTGCGTAAAGTTTGCCCCGATCTCAGGCCATCCGCCGGGATAGAGGATGCCCATGGTGCCCACGATGTTCTCCTTCGCCACCAGGCCGGTGATGGATGCCACCGCCGCCTGCCATTTCCCCCATCCCAAAGGCGTAAAGATCCAGGCGACGGCGCCGCCGAGAGCCGCCAGAAGCGACTGGTCCATCTCCTCCTCGGCAAGCATCCGGAAGCCCTCTGCAGTAAATCCAAAGTAGGTTGCAAACCAGATCACAATGGTGGAAAGCAGGATGATCGTCCCCGCCTTCCTGATGAAGGACCATCCCCGCTCCCACATGGAGCGCAGTACATTGCCCGCTGTGGGCAGGTGATAGGCCGGAAGCTCCATGACGAAGGGCGCCGGGTCGCCGGAGAACATCCTCGTCTTCTTCAGCATAATGCCGGAGACGATGATGGCCGCCATACCCACGAAATAGGCGCTGGTCGCCACCCACGCGGATCCGCCGAAAATCGCGCCGGCAACCATGGAGATAAACGGAACCTTGGCGCCGCATGGGATAAAGGTGGTGGTCATGATCGTCATGCGGCGGTCGCGCTCGTTTTCAATGGTCCTGGAGGCCATGATACCGGGAATGCCGCAGCCGGTGCCGATGAGCATGGGGATGAAGGATTTGCCGGACAACCCGAATTTGCGGAAAATTCTGTCAAGCACGAATGCGATGCGGGCCATATAGCCGCACGCCTCCAGGAAGGCAAGGAGCAGGAACAGCACCAGCATCTGGGGCACAAATCCCAGCACCGCGCCCACGCCGGCCACGATACCGTCGTTAATCAATCCTGCAAGCCAGTCCGCAGCGCCCGCAGCCTCAAGTCCGCTTCCCACCAGCACCGGAATGCCGGGCACCCATATGCCGTAGGACGCCGGTTCAGGCTCTTCCCCGTATTCCGCCATAACCGCGAGAGCCGCCTCATACTCCGCAGGGGACGCCGTTTCCACAGTCACCTCCAAAGTCTCCTCATCCGATATCTCTATGGGGAAATCCTCTGTGGGCACTGCGCCTTTCTCTTCCGTGTAAGCCTCATAGCCCTCCACGATCAGCGCCGCATCCCCGTACTCCCCGGCCGCCTCCTCATAGGCGGAGGAACCGATGCCCAGCAGATGGAAGCCGTCGCCGAACAGCCCGTCGTTTGCCCAGTCCGTGGCAGCAGTTCCGATGGTTACCATGGAAATATAATACACCAAAAACATGATTGCTGCAAATATGGGAAGCCCCAGAAATCTATTTGTGACAATTCTGTCAATTTTATCGGAGCCGGTCATCTTTCCTGCAGAATTTTTCTTTAAGCACCCTTTGATGATGCTCCCGATATAAATATACCGCTCGTTGGTGATGATGGATTCCGCGTCGTCGTCCATCTCTTCCTCCACCGCTCTGATATCCGTCTCGATATGGGAACGCACGGATTCGTCAAGCTTCATCTGCTCCAACACCCTGTCGTCCCGCTCGAAAAGCTTGATGGCGTACCATCTCTGCCGCTCCTCCGGCATACCGTGCACCGCCGCCTCCTCAATATGGGCAAGGACATGCTCCACCGTTCCGGAAAAGGTGTGCATGGGCACGGTCTTCCCGTTCTCTGCCGCGTCCACTGCCGCCTCCGCCGCCTCCATGATACCCTTCCCCTTCAGGGCTGAAATCTCCACTACCCTGCAGCCCAGAGCTCTTGACAGCTCCGCGGTGTTGATCCTGTCGCCTTTCTTCTCCACCACGTCCATCATGTTGACGGCCGCAACCACCGGGATGCCAAGCTCCGTGAGCTGGGTGGTCAGGTACAGATTCCTCTCCAGATTTGTGCCGTCGATGATGTTCAGGATTGCATCAGGGCGCTGGCCGATCAGGTAATTCCTGGCCACCACTTCCTCCAGGGTATAGGGAGAGAGGGAATAGATGCCGGGAAGGTCGGTGATGATGACGCCATCATGCTTTTTTAATCTTCCTTCCTTCTTCTCCACCGTAACGCCCGGCCAGTTTCCCACGAACTGATTGGAACCTGTCAGGGCATTGAACAGAGTCGTCTTTCCGCAGTTCGGGTTCCCCGCAAGGGCAATTCTCAAATTCATAATATATTCCTCACTTTCATTGTTTGTTGTTAGTTTTGGCTATTGTCTGTTGGCAGTTTTAGCTCTTGCCTGTTGTTTGCTATGGCTATTGTCTGTTGGCAGTTTTAGCTCTTGCCTGTTGCTTTGTTTAAGCTCTTGCCTGTTGTTGGTCATATCTATTGTTAGTCTAGGCTAACCATTGTCTAAAAAGAAAGGGGACATCGTTCTTCCGACAGCCGCACAGGCTCCTTAGAAGAATACCATCCCATCCTGCTCTCTTACGCACATGGCCTGAACTTCCTGGCAAGCCTGTGAAAAAGGCCCGCCTGCCCACTTCTGGCCGTTGCGAAGTTCCTCATGCGCTTTCCACTTCGATCATTTCCGCATCCGCCTTCCTTATGGAAAGCTCATAGCCGCGGACGGTCACCTCAATCGGATCGCCCAGGGGCGCCACCTTGCGGATCTTTACCTCCACTCCCTTCGTCAGGCCCATATCCATGATCCGGCGTTTGACCGCTCCCTCCCCGTGGAGCTTCACAACCCGGACGATATCGCCGATTTTTGCTTCCCTCAATGTTCTCATTTCCTCTCTCCTCCTTCACTCTGCCTCATTTTTCCGAACTGCCTTTCCTTGTCACACTCTGTTCCGTTTTCCCGGGCACCCTTCCTCTGTCCGTCCCGCTCTGCGCCGTTTTGCCGGACGGCCTTCCTCTGTCCCATTCTATTTCTGCGGCGCAGTTCATGCCTCCGCAGTTCTCTCAGACACTGTTCATGGCGGCCTCTGCCCGGCTCAGACCATGATTTTCTGCGCCATCTCCCTGCTCACCGCAATGCGGGAATCCTTCACGTTCACGATGACATTGCCGCCGATAGCGCTTATCACAGTGACCGCACCTCCCACCACGAAACCCAGGTTCTTCAGATGTGCCTTGACTTCCTGTTTTCCCCCGATTTTTCGGATGATATTTTCCTCTCCTACTTCTGCCAGTGTAAGCGGCATCATGCATTCACCTTCTTTGAAATATGTATTAGTTATAACTAACTCCATCTGTAAAATATAAGTTAGTATTAACTAACCTCTTTTATAATATGACAGCAGGAAACTTTTGTCAACGCTATTTTCTTATTTTATTCGGTTTCATCGTACTAACCAATGTGTTAGTCGTCACTAACCTCTGTTTTGTGCAAAATAACCACTGTGTTTTTCATATAAATAGCGCAGGTTCTTCTTCAGGCTCATTTCCTTCAGCGCCCCTATCGCTTCCCTGATTCCGGCATTCTTTGCTTTGATCATCTGCAAGTCCTCCTCACTCTCCGCGTAGAACAAACGGATCCAGTCTTCCACAGCCTCCGTCCCCCGCAGGGTCTTTGACATCTCTACGATATGTATCTCCAGCAGATCCGTGAATTCCGTCCCGTCCTCCTCCCGCAGGCGGTACACGGAATGATACTTCTCTCTTTTTGTCAGATTAAAGTCCAGCAAACCAATGCTGATGCACCTGCACAGCTTCTCATAGTTCTGCCCGTAAAATTTATAAATGCAAAGAGCCAGGAAGTTACACCCCCTGGCTTTTGCTGTAAAAACTATTTTGATCAAAGCTGCTTGTATGCGAAAACCCGCCTCACCCTTTGTCGGCTTGTTGTACAGCAAGCTGCAGGAAATTGGCTTCCGGCCGCCTTACAGAGCATCCTGCTTGCAGCTGTCGTTTGTAACCCCCTTCTTCTTCCATGGCGCATCCTCATCGGAAGCCTTGAAATTATACACGGGCTTCATGATGTCGATGACATCCACCGACTCCCGGATCACATCGATGATATCCTCCAGGGACTTGTAGGCCATGGGAGCCTCGTCTATGGTCTCCTCGCTCACTGACGTGGTGTAGATTCCCTCCATGGCGGCCCGGTAAGCCTCCATATCCAGAGAATTCTTCGCCTTCGTCCTGGACATGACCCTCCCGGCGCCGTGGGGCGCGGAATAATTCCACTCCGGGTTCCCCCTGCCCACGGCGATGATGGAGCCGTCCCGCATATTGATGGGAATCAGCACCTTCTCCCCTGCATGGGCGGCAATGGCCCCCTTTCTCAGAATCATCTCCCGGGTGTCGATGTAATTGTGAATCGTATGGAACCCCTCCAAACCGGACATCCCCGTTCTCTCCAGAATAATCTCCGCCATCCTCTCCCTGCTCCTCCTGGCAAAGCTCTGGCAGATCTCCACATCATGGAGATAATCGTCCAGGAAGGAGCCGTACAGCCAGCAGATATCCTCGGGTACAAGCAGGTCCTGGGCCTCGTAATCCCTGTGCAAATCCTTCAGGGCCTTCTGAATCTCCCCTCTCCTCCCCTCCGCCTTATACGTCCGGATAATCTCCTCCCTCTGCCTGAAATACTCCTCTTTTCCCATATGAAGGTCCACGGCCAGCCGCTGATAAATCTCCGCCACCTGCTTCCCCAGATTGCGGCTCCCGGAATGGATCACCAGATAATAAGTCCCGTCCGCCGCCCTGTCAATCTCGATAAAATGATTCCCTCCCCCCAACGTCCCCAGGGATCTCTCCAGCCTCTTTGCATCCCGCAGAGACCTGTAACACCGAAGCCCCGTCAGATCGAAACGCTCCGTTCTCCCCTCCCACACATTCATCCCCGAAGGAATAAAATGACAGGCCTCATCCACCCTCTCAAAATCCGGCGCAGCCTCCTCAAGCCTTACCGTGTACATTCCGCAGCCGATGTCCACCCCCACGATGTTCGGACAGACCCTGTCCGTCACCGTCATGGTAGTCCCGATGGTGCAGCCCTTTCCCGCGTGCACATCCGGCATGATCCGAATCCGGCTTCCCTCCGTCAAGGCATAGCCGCACATTCTCCGAATCTGCTCTATGGCAACGTCCTCAACCACCTTCGCATAGCAGAGGGCCGTATTTACTTTTCCTTTTATCTCCAACATAATGTCTTCTCCTCTCCCTATATTCGTTATATGCTCTCGGAATCTCTCTTCTGCTTTCTGGAAAATCCAATTAAGAATCGCCTTTTCCCAACGAAAGATAGATTCCCAAAGACGTTTTCGTATCAATACTCTATATCCGAAGTTCATATGTAAATTTCCCGAATTTTTTATTTCATGAGAGCGCTTTTCTTCCATAAAAATAATTACAAAACGCTTCCCTGTCCTGATAATCCGAAATCAGATCTTGCCGGACTGTGCAGAATTTCGTTCTAAAGAGTCCAATCCGCGCTGCAGATCAGAATATTTCCAGAAGCTCTTAATGCATATGCTCTAAGCCGCGATTTTGTCATAACGCCCGTTCCCCAGGACTTGCAGCATAAACGCATACGGAGACAGATTCCCTCCGGCAATCATGGAAAAGATCCTGGGGGTTGCCCCGGATACCAGCACCACTCCCCGTTCATCCTGCGTGACCGGCTGCTGCCGGTTTCTGCTGGCCACATTCCAGAACACAATCTGCGGAAGTCTGTAGCCGTGACCGGCATATTTTCTCTTCGCATTCTCGAAATTCACGGCGCAGGCATCCCCCACGCAGGCGTCGAACTCCATATCGGAGATGATAATCAGCTTCGCCGGCAGCTCCTCCTGCGGCACCCTGTTTCTTACCGCCGCCCTCAGAACCAGGTCAAACACCGCCTCCAGATTTGTGTTTGCAATTCTGTTAAAGCTCGCCGCATACCGCAGTCTGTCCGCGAAAGTCTCCCCCTTGAGCCCGATCAGCTGGGGCCTCTCGGAGAACTCGATAAAGTGATTCCGAAAAGCCCCCCTGTTGCGCTCCGCGAAATAAAGCCCCAATGCCAGAGCCACCGCAGCCGGAAGCGGTCTGCCGCCACAGTACATGGAACCGGAGGTGTCGATCACCGCCAGCGCATTCTCCGCTCCCCCGAAATCAGGCAGGGATTCCCATGTGGCGTTCAGGACAGCCTTTTCCTCAGGCGAAATATCCTTCATAAAGCTCCTCCGGCTCCACCAGTCCGCGCTCAGATACGGATCCACCAGTTCATACGGGGATACATTGTCCGCATGGAGCCTGGCCTGACCGGAAGAGACTTTGGAGACAAACGCCCTGTACCTCTCCCCGTCGTTTCGCATAAAAGCCTTTTTGTACTTATACATGGCTCTGGAAGGTATCTTCTCATAGTCAAAGCTGTAATCCCGCTCCCGAAGATTATTCTCAATGATTCTTATCCGTGCCCGGAGCGCCGCCACTGCCTTCCGGTAGTCCGCGTCACTGCGCCCGAACGCTCTGGCAAGCTTTTTGGCATTCCGCACGGTCTGTGCATTGGACGCGTTCACGGAAGGCAGCCACTTTGCCAGGAGAGAAACCCTCTCTCCCCTTTCCATGGCATCCAGATCCGCCTCGAACCGTCCTTTCAGGTATGCTGCCGCCTCCCTCCCGCATGGGGTGTCCAGGAGCGCCAGCAGATCGTCAAATCGGCCATACTCCGCTACATATTCCATATTCTTTTTCACGGACTCCGGCTCATTCGCCGCCAGCCAGGAGAGGATCACCCGAAACACCCTCCGCTCCCCCAGTCCGCCCCTGATATCTCTGGCAAAGAAGAGAAGCTTCATGGCCAGATCCTTATTCTCCGTGTACGCGCTGACGAATCGTTCCCTGATTTCTTCGTTGCTCTCCCGGCGCAGCGCTCCGATTGCGGCGAACAAATCCAGACAGTCCGAGCCCGTTGTCGCATAGGTAACCGCACCATTCTCCGTACATGTTTTGTCCGCTTCCCGTTTCAGATATTCCAGCATGATCTTCTTCCCTCCTTCTCTGTGTCCGGAACCCTATTATAGAATCCTATTTGGGATTTTATTGTAGAATTTGTGTAAAGCGTGAATTCTGTCATAGAATCCAAGAGCAGATTCTATGATCTTAGTTTCATCTTATCGATGATTGGTCAAATGAAGGGCGCATAGCGGGCTATGTAACCTGAATTTGAGCCAAAGATACCGCAAATGTGGGACGCGGTTACCGCGGCAGATGGCGGGAATGAATTTTCAAACACGCTCCAGGAGCCAAATTCTATTATTGTAAAGTAATTTACAGGACAAGGCGTCCTTTGAGATGGGATTCGAACCCATAGACCCTGATAGAATCAGGTGCTTAGCCATTTAGCTTCATCCATGTCTGCTGTTGGCGCCTTTCATTCCGGAACCTTCCCCGCCGCTCCACCAAGTCGCCGCCTTCCGGCCTTCACTGCTACTTTGCTATTTTCAGAAATAGGTGGTTTGTATCGCTGTATGCGTCTTTCCGTGTCTCGTTCGGAGGGGTCCGTGTACCTGCGTGTTCCGTTTACAATCCCATTCTACAGTCAGAGAGCTCCCTTTTCCTGGAAAAAAAGTTGCGAACATCCACTGTCCGCAACTTTTTTATCTTCCCTAACATCTTTTCCGGCTTCTCAGACAATCTTTCTGGCTTCCCGGCCAGCTTTTCTATCCTCTCAGACAGCCTTTCTGGCTTCTCAACCGCTTTTTGATCAAATCTACAAAATGCCCGGGAGCAGTGACTTTAATCATCGGCCCGAAAGAGAGAATCCGGATAACCATCTCCGTCTCGTCATCCTTATTATAATTTACCGTGACTCTGTAACGATTTCCCTCCAGCCTCTCCGCCTGCTTTTCAAAATGGGCAAAGTGCAGAAGCGCCCTCTCCAGCGCATTCCTTTCATCCACCAGCTCAAAAACCACGCTTCGCGTCTTCGGCGGAACCCTCCTGGAAAAGGAAGCCGCACCTTCCTCCGCGCAGCGCTCACACCTGGTTATCCTTCCCAGATTGATGGTTCCCCCCATTCGGCGGCCCAGACCGAAGAGCCGGAATTTGTCATCCTTCTCCGAATACTCCAGATATTTGGGCAGCACCTCCAAATGCACCACCCGGCCTTTGCGATTGTCTATGTCAATACTCAGCGGGTACTGATTCTTAATCGCGTCCAGAATCAGCCGGAAATTCGCTATGTAGGTTTCATCGGTATAATCATCGCCGTCCGAATACTGGTCAAAGATGCGGAAATCCTCCGGTACAAACAACGGGGCCACATCCTGCAGCTCTCCGCATTCATCCTCAGGTGCAGGCTTTCCATCTCCGGAGTCCACCGATTTATCCTCGAACTGCGGATCCGCAGCCTTATAATCCCCAACGTCCTCCCGAAACGACGACTCCGCCTCCTTATAACCCCCGGCGTCCTCCTGGAACGACGACTCCGCCTCCTTATAATCCCCGGCGTCCTCCCGAAACGATGACTCCGCCTCCTTATAACCCCCGGCGTCCTCCTGGAACAAACGGATCCGCGGGTCCATGGCTATCGCCTTCAGCCAGCGCCTTTGCAGCGTGGTCATGGGCATTGTGGGCGCTCTCCGAATGGGCGTCGTACCGTCCGGCAAAAGCAGCTGCCACCTTTCCTCCGAGAGGGCCGGCTCGATATTCAATATACTTTCGCCGAAGGCGTACTCCTCCACAATGCTGCGAATCTCCCCTTTTCCAAGGGGATGATCCACGGCTGCCCGCAAAATCTGTGCCACGGCATTATAGTACGCGCTGTAGAGCTCGCTGAAAATCATTCCCCCTCACCGCCTTCCAGGCCGTAGAGCCTGTACATCTCTTCCAAATCCCCGCGAAACTGCGCCTCCGTCCCCGGATCCGAAAAGGAAATCTCCGTAATTCTGCAGATAAAAGTGCGAATCCACGGAATCATCTCGCTGGCGTCGTACACCTCCGCAGAGAACCGGCTGGTGTTGCCGTCGATTCTCTCCACCGTGCCGCAGCGCTTCTCCCGCTCCAGCCTGCGGTGGATATGCTGCTCATCATTCCCATATCGAACCGTAAATTCCACATGCTCCGTCCGCCGTCCTGATCTGCCCTGGGTGCTCACTCCCCACATGTGGGGCTGCATACTTTCCAGCTTCCCGCGAAGCTCCTCAAAGTTCCCGCACACTTCCCCCGGTTTCACCGACACAATATTGTCCATCCGGAAGGATTTGATCCGCCTGCTCCTGGGCACATACGCCATGATATACTGCCTGCCGCTCTGAACGCTGATCAGGATTCTCAGCGGGACCACGGAGTTTTTCGAGACACGCCCTCTTTGCCTGTTGACGGTTTCCAGCGTCGCATGCCTTTTCTCATGCATCGCCTCCAGCAGCTGATACACAATCTCACTGTCCATGGCCCCCGTTATGTAATGATGCTTAAACGCAAAATTCCCTCTATGCGGCTTTGCTCCGAGCATTCCGGCCTTGCATGGTTCGGCTCTGCATGGCATTTCTGCCTGGAGCAATTCTTCCTTCTGCAGCCTCGTCTTGTCCGATCCTTCTCTCCGCGTCCCCGCCTTGTACGATTCTGCTCTGTGTGCTCCTGCCTTGCATGGTTCGGCCCTGTACGACATTCCCGTTTTGGGCGGTTCTGCACTGGGTGCCCCCGCCTTATACGGTTCTGCCTTATCCGTATCCGTCCTGTCCGCTTCTATTCTGTGCAGTCCTTCCTTATCCGCCCCTGCCTTATCCAGCAGAAAGGAACCGATAACGCCGCAGAGCGACACCTCCGAGAAAAAGTCAAGCACATCCGCATCGCAGGGAGCAGAATCCGGGACCCTCTTATAGTAGAGAGCCTTCCCCCGCTTTTCCACAGCCAGAATCCCCTCCGCCACATATTCCCGCAGCTTCTTGCGGACTGTGGATTCGTCGAACAATCTGGGTTCCTCGAATGCGGAGAGATACTCGTCCATCCTCCCCGTAATCTCGCCCACAGACATTGCCTCCCCGTCCGGCGCCAGAATATCCATCAGGATAAAGTGGAGCGTGATATCTCCGTCCGTAAAGCTCTTCGCCTTCCAGGCCTTATACAGAGGATTGTGACGGGACAGGCGGCTGTCGATGGACAGGAAGACATTTTTCCCCTCCGGGGTCCGGCGGAACTGCATATAATCCCCCAGCCAGCTCTCCAGCCTGCGGCGCTCATCGTCGTAAGAGCGGGCGCTTTTTCCGGTATATTCCTCCCTGCTCTTAAATCCGTAGACATAGAATTCCCGCATGTAATCCCGAATCCGGTTGAAATTCTTGACAAGCTCGCTGTAGGCCATTGCCCTCCCCCTTTTTCCTTCCAAATACCCCCTTATGAAAGCCGATATAGTACATTATAGTGCGAAGTATATTTACTTCTTTGTCTACGATAGGGCAAAATAATTGAGAATCCTCAGTTGTTCCGAAATACCTATGAGAACGATTCCATCCACACCTCCATCCGGGAATCCCGGCGCCAGGATTTCCCTGCGGAGGCATAGTCTATCATCAGGAACTCCTCCCCGCCCATATTGACGCGGAAGCAGCACTGGCAGGGTATCCCTGCCTCAGCGGCAGAGACGGATATTTTCCCGTCTCCCACCCGCACTGGCATCCCTTCCGTTCCCAGCCTCGCATCCCTGGCCAAAGCCAGCGGGCCGTACAGCACCGCCACATGCCGGCTGCTGCCGGAATCCTGCGGATTCTCCATACCATACGCCAGACGTGGGCCGAATTTCAGGGAAACCCGGATTCTATCCTCCTTCCAGCTGCGGCGCAGCTCAAAGAAAGTTCCCGGGACCACTCCCGCCTGCTCCTCCTCATTGACGAAAACCCTCCCCGACTCTGCAAAGGAAGGAATCCGCAGCCACAGCGGAAAGCGGATCTCCCTGTCCGCATGTACTTTTACGGAAATTTCCCCTTCTACAGGGTAGCAGGTGTCCACCTCCAATTCCACCGGCACGCCCCCGATTTCGGCAGTGACAGTCCCCGGGAGATAGATTCCCAGTTCCACGCCGTCCTGCCTCCCGCCGGCTGCACTCCCGGAAGGGCAGACTTCCGGCTCCGCACCGTCCCGCCTCTCCCTTACGGCCAGCGCAGGCACCAGCGCGGTCCCCGCCGCCCCTATGGCAATGCAGCAGCCGCAGTAGGCCGTCCCCTCTTCCATACTTTTGAAGCCGCCCACGGCACGCCCACGGATTCCGGAACGCAGCGGGCTGTAGCTGTCAAACATCTGCCCCCTGCCGCCCCGCCCGGACACGCTGCGGTCATAGACGCCCCGGTAGGATGGCTCATCAAAGGTGGCTTCCGGACCGCAGGTGCTGTATTCCGTGTTCACCGCGCCATACAGGGCATTGAAAGCCGCCCGTTCCACCTCCTCCAGATACCGCATATCCCCGGTCATCTCATACACCCGGGCCATCAGCTTCATCCATGTGACGGTGACGCAGGTCTCCAGCATCAGTCCCTGGTAGACCGTGCCGGTCTGCATCAGCGAGGAATGGTTGAAAAGCTCATGCTCGCAGCCGGAGCCGCCCACGATAGTGGCCTCGGATTCCAGAAGCCTGTCCGCAAACCGTACCACCGCCTGCCTCCAGCGCTCCTCCCCCTTCACTCGGGCGTAAACCAGAAGTCCCTCAAAGCAGGACATCAGCTCATAGGCCTTCACCACCGGATACTGATAAGGATACATCCTGTCCTCAAAGGCCGCCTGGAAAATGTCAAATCCTTCCGCCCCGCCGGTCTCCACAATATAATCCGCAAATTCCAGATACCGCTTCTCGGGCTTCCACTGATAAAGCCGCACCACCGGCTCCAGGATAGAGCTGGAATTGATACCCCGCCAGTTATTGGAGGCCAGCGTAATTTTCTTCCTGCCCTCCCCCGCCCCGATATGATCGATTATATAGTCCAGATGCCTTCCCGCCGCCTCCAGAACCTTTTCCGCCAGCTCCTTCTCCCGGCAGATTTCATAAAAGTGAATCAGCCCCAGAAGCACATATTTCCGGCACCAGATATCCCAGCCCTGTAATTCCGCCTCCCTGCTGTAGGTGGAAATCCTGCCGTCCGCCTCCTGAGCCGCCAGAAGATCCTTGACCGCATCCGTCAAAATGTCATATAATTCACTGTCCTTCGTGTACTGCCAGGTCATGCAGGCGCCCCGCATGAGCTTCCCCCAGTACTCTCCCCTCCAGCCCAGATCCGCATCGTCCGGCGCGCCCAGAAACTGCTTTGCCGCCAGCTCCCAGAGCGCCCTGTCCTTCAGCTGCTCCTCCTGCACCAGCCGGATCATCTCGTCCGCTATTCCGTGATAGACTGCCTTCATCCCTCTACCTCCATGCCGTTCTTCTTTGCACCATCCCGTTTTGGCATGAGTTTATTATAACATGCATCAGACCTGAATGGGACAGTATTTTTCGAAAAATCCGAATCAGGAACCCTTAGCTTCTAAATAAAGCACTCCGAGAGACCATAAACTTTGCAGTTTTCACCCTCTTAAAAAATTTTACACCCACTTAAAAATCTGCACAGCACACCCAATTAAAAAAGGTTAAAAAATTTTCACAGCATCTTGCAAAGACCGCATAAATATGTTACCATTATTGCAGATCTGAAAAATCTGTTTTCTTTTGTGGCAGAAGCTGATATCTCCAGTCTTTTGTCATGTATTATCCGGCTTCCGGACGGAACCCGGATCTGGGCGTTTTGCCTGAAGTAATCCATTTATTTATTGTAGAGAGCAGGCAGACGCAAGCGGAATTCCAACGTCTGTTTCCCATCTGCCTGCCTAACTCCTGGGAGGTATTGTATGAAACGGATGAAAAAGAGAAAACAAAAGAAAAAGATACCTGTGATTCCTGCGGCGCAGGGTCTGCACGCCCCGGCGGAGCCCAAAGACATAGTACTGAATTCTCAGGTCAGGGACAGCAGCAGTAAGATTATCTTTGATAACCATACTCTGTGCTCCCAGTTCCTGCGGGATTATGTGAACCTGCCATACCTGAAGGATGTACAACCGGAGGATATTGAAGACGTGTCGGCGCAGTACGTGACGCTGTTTGCGGAAGAACGGAATTCCGACAGGGTGAAGCGGGTGCACATTCGCGGCGGGGACACGCCCTTTTTCCTGGTATCCCTGATAGAGAATAAAACCGTTCCGGATTACAATGTATGTATGCAGCTATTCCGCTACATGGTTTATATCTGGGATGCCTATGAAAAGGAAGCGGAACGCCGTCACAAAGGAATGGCGAAGAGAGCGGATTTCCTGTACCCGCCCATTCTGCCGATTATTTATTATGAGGGTTCGGCTCAGTGGGGTGTTCCGCCGGATTTCGAATACTACCTGGTGCCGCTGAAGGATTACAGCAATGAGGCGCTGATGGAGAAGCGGGATGAGATCTCTCTTGTCATGATGATTAACAAACTGCAGACAGCGGAGGATATCGAGGAGTTCCGCCAGCTGCCCGGCAGCGAAATGGATGCTATCCTGAAAGACACCCCGGAGTATCTGGTGGATTCTATTGCGAATGTGCTGCGGGCCTTCCTGCTGAAGCTGAATGTTCCCGTGTCGGATACGGAAAAACTGGCGGATAAAGTGAGGGAAAAGAAGATGGGCGAATTGTTTGCGGATATGCAGAAAATTGACATTCAGGCAGAGTGGAAAAAGATGGCCGCTACGGCCAGGCAGATAGAAGAGAAAGCGGCTCAGCTCAAAGAGAAGGCCGCACAGATAGATGAGAAAGCTGCACGGGTAGATGAAAAAGCCGCTCAGGTAGATGAAAAAGCCGCAAAGGTAGATGAAAAAGAAGCACAGGTGAAGGAGAAAGCCGCAAAGGTAGCGTGCCTGTTCGGGCAGGTTACCGGTCTTCTTCCAGAGAAAACACGGCACAAACCGGATAATGATCTGAAAGATAAAGCCCGTTTTCCTCATCCGTCCATTTCTCCAGGCTCTCATATCGGATATTTCCCTTTACAATCATGAAATCAATACTGGTCTGTTCCTTCCCCTTCCAATAGCCATGGTAGGTTACGCCAATATTTTCCGTGATATTGATAAAATCCGGATATTTTTTCAAAACTTCCATTTCCCTCCAATGGGGTTCCATGTTGAAATCTCCTGTGATGATTACCGGAGCCTCACCGAAAAAGACCTCCCCTGTCACTTTCTGCAGAATCTGTTCCAGTCCCTGCCTTCGAGCCAGCTCTCCTTCATTGTCCAGATGGGTATTGACTACCCGGAATACCTTCCCGGATTGCAATTCTTCAAAGACAGCTTCGGTGCATACTCTGGGACAAATGCTCTGGCCCGGATACCTGGAACCCGGCAGATTCGGGTTCTCTGAAAGCCAATAGGTATCCATTTTCATCAGATTCATACTCTTTTTCCGGTATGCCACAGTGACCTGTTCTCCCCGAAGATCCCTGTTGCGCCCACATCCGATGACATAATAGCCTTCAAGCTCCTCTTTCAGCCAGTCCGCCGCATGGGGCTGTACCTCTTGAAAACAGACGATATCCGGCCGTTCCTCCTCAAGTTTGCGCAGAATGAACGGCTGCCTGTAGCAGAAATTATTGTTCCCGTCCTCCCCGCAGTCATATCTTATATTAAATGTTACGAATTTCATTCCGGTTCCTCTCTCTCTTCTCTTCCAGCACGGTATCAGATCCTTGTCAGTACCGCATCTGATTTCCATTCCTGCCTCTGATCGAATCCTGTTTTCATAGAAAAATTTCCGCCGCAAGGCACGCGGCGGAAATATCCTGCAATAGCTCAGAAGGCGGCAGTGACTCCTATGAATCACTGCCGTTGTTTCTGCCTCTGTTATTTGCTGGCTTCCCAGGCGTCGATCTGTGCCTGAATTTCCGCAACGATTTTTTCCGAACCGTTTTCCTTCAGCTTCGCAACAAAATCATCCACCGATTTGTTCACGGCTTCCGGAGACTCCAGGTATCCGTATTTTAAGTAATCATAGTACTCGCTGATTACATTGTTACATGCGGACAACTCGTTTTCGATTGCGGAAAGGTCGGGAATAAATCCCATATGTGTGGTCAAAATAGCCTCATTATTGTATTCCGCCATTTTCTTCAGCATGATATTATCCGGCCCGCCGTAGGATTCCGGGGCTTCCACGATGGTCAGATTGCCATAGAACGGTCCGTACCACTGCAGCCATCCGGGATTCGCCACATCGGCGTTACGGTTGGTCAGCTGCATCTTGCCTTCCGCATCCTTCTCCCAATGCTCTCCCTCGAGACCGAAACGCAGCATGGTAGCCACATAAGGATCGTTGTTGATGAGATCCATCGCCATCATTGCACGCTCCGGATTCTTGCTTTTAGCGCCGATGGCAGTCATAGCGCCGGCATAGCCGCTTCCCTCCATGTAAGGATTGTCATATACCACCAGTTTCGAATCATAATTCTCGCCGTTCAGGTCTTCCGATATCCAGGTATAACCCCATCCGTTGAGCATCAGGATGAAAGGCTCCGCCGCTATATTGCCCTCAAAGTTAAATCCATTGTCCGCAAGAACTCCTGCGCTTACCAGGCGCTGCTTCATCAGGCACAGCTCCCGGAACCTGTCGGTTTCAAAAAAGTTGTACACCGTATCCGTTCCATAATCGGAAACCGCTTCTTTTCCAGGAACATTGCAGACTGCCAGTTCGCTGCAGCCGAACTGCTCCAGCGCCACATAGTACGGACAGAACACATCATTATAGGGCATCAGGGGCATTCCCTTATACTCGGGGAACTTCTCGTCGCGGGCTTTCACCGCCTCTATCAGGAACTCTTCCATCTCCTGGGGACCGGACCATCCCTGCTCCATATTCAGGCCAAGCTCTTTCGCCAGCGTATCATTGTAGATATAGCTTATGATATAGCAGTTATCCTTCAGCACCGGGACACCGTAGACATGGCCGTCAACAGTCAGGCCATCCCACACATTGTCTTTGAACAGCCCCTTCAGGCCCGTTCCATATTCATCCCATAAATCATCAATGGGGTAAAACGCTCCCATTTTTGCATAAGTATAATAGGAGATATCCCCTGTGACCGCCAGAAGATCCACTTCCTCCCCGGACATCAGCTTTGTGGGCATGGTTTCCGCATAGCCTCCGGCGTCCATGATATTCAACTTTACCTTACAGTTGATCTTTTCCTTGAAATACTCGTCCAGAGCCGCCTGAATCATATCCAGATCCGCGATATTGCCTGGCTGATAACTGAGTACATACCATTGAAGCTCCACATATTCCAGCTCTTCCCCCGAAGCCCCCTGGCCGTCTGCCTGCTCCTCCCCTCCCTGGGATTCCTCCTGGCCTGATTTAGAAGTTTGCTGGGAATTCTTCTCCTCCGAACTGTCTCCACAGCCGCTGAGCATGGCGGCCATCATGGAAACGGTACACAGCAATGCTACTAATTTACGTTTCATTTTTTGTCCTCCTTTTTCTTCTTGAAACTATACTCGTGAGCGCAAACATTTGCCGCTTTTAGTTTTACATGACAGAAGCGCTCGCTCGTTATACGCTTTTGTCCGACAAATATTTTCTTTCGTAAGTATATATTGCACCATATTTACAAAATATGGGAATGCAATCACTCCTTGATACTGCCTACCACAAGTCCCTGTACGAAATATCTCTGGAAGAACGGATAGGCGAACAGCAGGGGCGCCACCGCCAGGACAGTACAGGCCATCCGCAGATTTGTGCCGGGCAGGTTCTTTAACATCTCCAATCCCCCGGGAGTGGAGGCAATTCTGGAATTTGCTTTCAGGTAATCCACATTATTCTGCAGCTGTGTCAGCAGAGTCTGCAGCGGTACAAGCCTGTTATTTTCAATATACAGCATTCCGGTAAACCAGTCGTTCCATCTTGCCACAAAGCTGAACAGACCGATGGTGCCCAGCCCCGCCTTGAACAGGGGGCACACAATCCGGAAGAAAATAGTAAAATGCCCCGCTCCGTCTATCCTGGCCGAGTCAAACAGAGCCTCGGGGATAGAAGTCTTGATAAAGGTACGCAGGATGATAACCCAGTAGGCGTTGAGCAGGCCGGAAATCAGCAGAATCCAGAAGGTGTCCTTCAAGTGGTAATAGCGAACATTTAAAATATAGGAAGGCACCAGGCCGCCGCCAAACAACATGGTGAAGAACAGATACCATGTCAGCCCCCGCTCCAGCCAGAATCGTTTCTGGCAGATGACATAAGCGTACATGGACATGATCAGCAGTCCAAGCGCTGTGCCGATGACGGAATTTGCGATGGTCACCAGGTAGGAATACACCAGCTGGCTTCCCATCTTAAAGGTATAGTAGTATCCCTCCATGGACCATTCCACAGGGAAGAAATTATACCCCACCTGATTAATGCTCTCCGTGCTGGAGAATGATACAATCACAATCAGGAACACCGGCAGCAGGAACAATAAAGCAAAGATTCCGAGCACTATGTTGAAAACCAGATTCCATTTCCAGTTTATCCTGTTTAACTGTTTCTTCTTTTTCATGGCCGTCTCCTCCCTTATTCAGAACATAGCGCTGTCCGGATCTACCCTGGAGACAATCCGATTTGCCAACAGCACGAACACGAGGCCCACCACCGATTGGAACAGACCGGCCGCCGTAGTCATTCCGATGTTCACCTGATTTCTCAGTCCCCGGTAAATATAAGTATCTATCACATTTGTCACCGGATACAGCGGTCCGCTGTTCTTGGTCACCGTGTAAAACAGGCCGAAATCTCCCCGGAAAATACCTCCCATTGCCATAATGAGCGAGACGGCGATAATAAAGCGCAGATGAGGGATTGTAATATAGACGGCCTGTTGAAACCGGGAAGCCCCGTCCAGCATGGCAGCCTCATAATAATCGCTGGAAATTCCCGAAATTACCGCAAGGTACATTACCGCCTGATACCCCACGCCCTTCCAGGCATTGATAAATACCAGCAGCGGAGGCCATATGCTGATTCTCTGATACCAGTCCACCGCACCCTCCTGTCCCAATAGCTGAAGGAAATAGTTTACGAATCCGTTGGACTTTTCCAGAAATGCAGTCACGATAATTGCCACCACAGCCCAGGACAGGAAATAGGGCATCATGTAGATGGTCTGGAACGTCTTTGCTCCCCTCTTCGACCGCAGAGAACTCAGCATCAGAGACAGAATCACCGCGATAAACATATTCAGGAAAATAAATACGATATTATATAAAACCGTATTCCTCGTAATGATAAACGCGTCGGAGGTCGAAAAGAGAAATTTAAAATTATCAAGCCCGTTGAAAGGAGAGCCAAAAATTCCTTTCTGTACATTATACTTCTTGAAAGCCAGAACCAGCCCCCCCATGGGAAGGTAGCTGAAAAGAAGCAGAATCACAACTCCGGGCAGAGCCATGATATAAAGCGGGATATCCTCCCTTTTAAACCTTCTTGTCATTGATTTATGTTTCTTCACCCCATCCTCCATCCTCTCCTCTTTTTCCTAACCCGGACATGCCGGAACTAAAATTCTGCCAGAATGCGCAGGATTTCATCGTTAAGCGTTTAACCCGAACATACCGAAAATTTTGCGATTTTGCGCAGGTATGCAATTCAGGCTATCTCAGTCTGCGTATCAACCAAATGCGCTATACGCCCTCCTTCGGACCTGGCAGATCTTTGCACGCTTCCACCACCGCTTCTCTGCTGTTCACGGCCCGGATCCGCTCCATGTCGAATTTCGGCTCCCGCTCATAGGTGTACAGGCCGTTCACCTCCTGCTCCACATCATAGAGCTGCGTATAGCAGAAGCCGCACATCCTCGGATTGTCCAGCATGACATCCGTCAGCCCCCTGTAGCGCTCCAGGAATTCCTCTTTATTCCGGGGCGTCTCCCCGTAACCCCAGTCCCGCTCCCCGGCCGTCCCGGTATCCCAGCGGATGCCGCCGTACTCGCTGATCATCACCGGGATGCCCTTCACCGGAGTCTGCCTGTGGGGATGGGTATCCTGCAGCTCCCCTCCCGCCCGGAATCCTTCGTAATGTCCTGCCAGCTTCTCCGGGTTCTGCTCATAATCATGGAGATCGTAGATATCCGTGATCACATGGTAGCTGCCGCTGGTATCGATGCAGGGCCTTGTGCCGTCGTAGAGCTTCGTCATCCGGTACACCACCCGCAGCAGATCCTCGTCCTGCTTTCTCCCGTTCACATCCCAGGTCTCGTTGAAGGGACACCATCCCACGATGGCTGGGTGGTTGAAATCCCGCTCCAGGACCTCCATCCACTCCGGCAGGAAAGCCTTCAGCGCCTCCGGCCGGCTGTAATCCAGCCCCCAGCACGCATGCTCCTCCCAGACCAGATACCCCAGGCGGTCGCAATGGTACAGATACCTGGGCTCGAAAATCTTCTGATGAAGCCTTGCCCCGTTGAATCCCGCCTCCATGGAGATCCGGATATCCCGCACCAGATCCTCCTCCGAAGGCGCTGTGTAGATGCCCTCCGGATAATATCCCTGGTCCAGCACCAGCCGCTGAAATACAGGCTCTCCGTTCAGCAGCACCTTCTCCCCCTGGATACGGATCTCCCGCATGCCGAAATAGCTCTTTACGCGGTCCTCTCCAAAGCTAAGCTCCAGATCGTACAACCTGCCATGTCCCGGCTCCCAGAGATGGGCTTCCGTCAAAGGAATGGTCAGAACCGCCACCGCTCCCCGAACCTGTACCTGCCCCTGTCCGCAGCTTCTGCCCTCATAGAAAGCCCGGGCTTCCAACACGCCCTCCCCCCGCAGGGATGCTTTGATCGTCAAAGTATTCTGTGCCACATTGGGATAATACTGCAGAGAACGGATATGGCATTCCGGAACCCGTTCCAGCCATACAGTCTGCCAGATTCCCGTAGTGCGGGTATAATTGCAGCCCCTGGAAAAATACTCCGGACTCTGCTTCCCCCTGGGCTGCAGGCCGCACCGCTGGTCATCCCGGGCCGCCAATACCAGATTGTTCTCCCCATCCAGAACATATTCCGTGATGTCAAAGGTGAAGGACGAATATCCTCCCCGGTGCTCTCCCACCGGCTCCCCGTTCAGCCAGACGCTGCAGGCATAATCCACCGCGCCGAAATGGAGCAGAAGCCTCCTGCCGTTCAGGTCTTTTTTTAACATCAGCTTTTTCTGATACCACACCGCGGGCATGAAATCCGTATTCCCCACACCGCTGCATCTGCTTTCCGGGCAAAACGGCACAATGATCCTGTCTGGAAGCTCCGTATTTTTGTATAATTTTCTGTCTTCTCCGCTGTTTCCGTAGTCTATGTAGAAATTCCACTCCCCATTCAGGTTGGTCCAGTCCTCCCGCTGCATCTGGGGCTGCGGATGCTCCGGCCTGGGTATCGTCTGCAAATTCATCCCTTTCTTTCCTCTTTTCATCTGCTTTCCCCTTGCTTCTCTTCCATTTTTCCTTTATTTCTTCCTTACATGCTCTATTTTACCCGTTCCGGCAGATTTTTCAGGTCAAAAAACTCCTGTATATGTATAAAAAAATCCTGTTTTTAGAATTATTTTGGAAAAGCGGTTGATTTTATTCCTGTTTATTATATAATTTTGACAGTAGGGAATTCGACAGGAACGCATTTGTGCGGGTATTTTGATCATGGAAAGCTGTTTTATTTTCTGCCCATTGCCTGCACATGTACCGGCACGGTGTACAGGCATCCTATGGACAGGAGGCGTTTCCCGTTCGGGAATCAAATACCCCGCTGCAAGCAACGGGGTATCAATCCTGCAACGCTGCAAGCAGCGGGTATTTGACCCTCGCGGCATTCGCCAAATTTGCGTGCAGGCACGCCTACTTGGCTCATTGCTCGCGGGAATAAAAGAGCAGTCCCGTTCAGCGCAGGGCTGAGCGGCATCTTTTGAATAAAATTTGTGCTTTCAGACCGCCTGGCAGTAAAGTACCTTATGGCGGAAAGACTTTGACGGGGGATCTGCAGACACAGCATGGAGATATCCCGGGGGATAGCAGCCGAGTCCGGAATACAGTCATTTCAAAATATTGTCAAGAAAAATCCGGTCATGAGGAGGTTACAGCATGCCTGATATCTATAGAACAGCCAGGGAGGAATATTATTTTTATCTGGGGCCGGACTCCGCGGAGTTTTCCCCGCTGTCCTCGGGCATCACCTTTGCGGATCCCAATTATCATATTCTGCGCCCCAACGGCGACCATTATGTCTTCGAATACATCATCAGCGGGCGGGGCCATGTGTACTTTAACGACCGGAAGGTGGCCCTGGGAGCCGGAGCCGCCTACATTCTCCACCCCTGCACCTACCACCACTATTATTCCGATCCCCACGACCCCTGGACCAAGGTATGGCTCAATGTTCGCGGCATGCTGGTGCAGCATCTGCTTACGGACTACCACCTGAATACCAACTGCTATGTGGAAAATTTCAAGGACAAAGAATATCTCATGGAAGCCTTTACCATTATGAAAAAAGACCCGGTTCACTGCAGAAGCGAACTGGCTCTCTTTCTTCATCATTACATTCAGTTATTTTCGGAAGTGCTGATCAGCCATCAGGAGAAGACTTCCCCTGCTTTTGCCATGAAATGCTTCATCGAGCAGAATATCCACCGCTCCCTGCATATCGACGAAATCACCGCCCACGCCCATCTCTCCCGCTCCCGGGCCAACGATGTGTTCAAGCGGGAATATCAGACCACGCCTTATCACTATTACCTTTCCCTGCGGTTGGAGATCTCCATGAACCTGCTGCGCCATTCTCCCATGACCGTCCAGGAAATTTCCAACCACCTGGATTTTCCCGATTATCATCATTTTACGGCCTTCTTCAAGAAATGGTGCGGCATAACGCCCTCCCAGTACCGGCGCAGTTTCAGGATGTAGCAAGATCTGCAAAAAGTCCTGTTTTTCATTTAGAATGCGAATAACTCTCACTATATCGTTCTCTTTCCTATAGAAAACATAATTAGGCTTAACTACCAGTTATTTCCCCCAAATTGCTTTGCAATATATGTTTTTATTCCCTGCAAATCATCCAGGGCTTTCGGCGTATAAACCAGTTTTGACATATTATAATCCCAGTGCAGCTTCTACCTCATCTGCTGTCAACCATCCCTTTTCTCTGGCAGACTGCTCCCCTTCCTCTAATTTCGTCAAAAGCTTTATTGTTGCCTTCAGGCGGTCTAATTCGTCAACCTCTACAATCGCATAGGCACCTCTGCCATTTCGGGTAAGATATACCGGCTGGTTTACGCTTACCTCCTTTAATACTTCCGTATAGTTCCTTAAATCTGATATTGGTTTAATATTGGGCATATAGTCATCCTCTCCTTCTGTTTTCTATCTATAAAAACCAATACCGGATTCTATAATCCTATACCTATAATAGAATCCCGTTTTGAATTCTATTATATACAAACTCCTTGAAAATAGCAACATAAATATGCGTGTTAATTTACAGCGGTTAAATGAAACTGGGGCTGCCGGGAAATGACTGCCCTCCTACAATATATGCTATAACACACCGGAACCCTCAGCCATATATTGTAGATTGAGCACATTTCCCGACAGCCCCACTTAAACCCTCTTTGGGATTAAATAAAAGTTCGATATACGGCTGTCATTCCACACAGCACCCATTACACCGGACATACTTTCCTGGCGCTTAAGAACGCATTCTCATGTAAAGCGACATAATTCTGCTTTCGGCTTGTCCGGGCTAAGGAATCATATGACAGAAATCCCATAGTCCAGAATGACATTCCCCGCTTCATCCGGGGCAGTATACCTGGGGCAGTTATATCTCTCAAAGCACCAGTCGTCCTCTTTTCTGGTAAAGCCTTCTGCACGCAGCGCTTCCAGGCACATATTGTGGGTCTCCATGGTGAAGAACTCTCCGCCGCCCTCTTTGGCGCACAGATAGCATACCGCATACTCCAGGGCCTCTATATCGATGGATTCGAATCCCTCCGGGACTTCCGTGTCCGCCGGGAAGAACATACCGATCCATCTTTCCGGCATCCCGTCCACGATATGCACGGCGCCTATATAGGCATCCCCGTTATTGGGGAGGCACTGGTTCGCCTCCAATATCTTGAACCAGTCATTCTCCCACCATTCTCCCCAGTTGGGGGCACCGGTATATCTTTTTCCGATCAGCCGCGCAGGCGGCCAGCTTTCTTTCTTAATTTCCAACAGTTTGACTGCCATGGTATATATCCTCCTTCTGTCGATTTCCTATGTTTTTCCTGTATCACATTTCACAGAGCATGCGCGGTTCCAGTATTTTATGTCTCCTCATACTGCATGGGCACATAGGGAAGAATGCCCCAGGTGATCTCATCGGCATAGTGCACCTCCGTATGTATCATGGAACACGCGTCCGCGCTTGTGGCCCGGATGCACGGAAATTCCCCGCATTCCCTGCACTCTGCCAGTCCCTTTTCAGAGGCACAGGCCTTGGCACGGCACGGCTCCTCCTTACAATAACAGGCCTCATCGGAGCACCCTCCGCAGCGCATGCTCCAGTCTGTCTGCTTCCACATCCTGCTTAACGGCGGTTCCATAACCGCCCGTTGCTCTTCGCTTGTCCCCACATAATGAACGCACAGGTCGCATCGCTGGCCACACCCGGAGTATAATGCATTCTCTTTCGGAAAAGGCTTGCGGTTGGGCTTCTTTTTTATCAGTATGAGTTTTTTGACCTCCTCCAGCTGCTCCAGAGATACCACGTCGATGGACATCCATTTCCCGTCATGATAGGTGGTCGATTTGTCGTAAATAGCGAGGATATATGGAGAAAATTCCTGTCTGCGTGCGTCAAAGCATTCCCGTTCCTTCTTTCCGAAAATAATCAGAAAGGTAAATCTGTCCTCTCGAATATAAATCGTGACAATGGTTCTTGAACCCTGTTTGAATTTTAATTCGTCTTTTCCGTCTCCGATTTCATCCAGACGGTACTTTCCCCGCATGAATACCATTGTCTCGTGGCTCACCTGTTCCAGAATCGTCATAGCGGGTTCCTCCTGAATTTTTTCCGCAATACATGAATCCTGGTTCTGTACTGCTCCTCCTGCATGGGCATCCCGCATCTCTGACAGGTTTTCAGTTCCTGTTTCATTGTGTTTTCCATGGTGTCGCTCTCCTTTCGTTTTCCATGCTTTTCCCGTATCGGATTCGTCACAGGCGCGTCCTCGCGTTATATTTCACTAAGCGATGTAATGACGGTTATATTATCTGCCGGATATCTCAGCCAGGAAGCGGCGCCTGCCTCCCTGACTATAAGTTTATCATACAGCACATAATATGACATCATCATGTCATATTATAGAAATTCCAAAATATTTTCCTCTTTGTTCCTCATTTTCTTTCATCGTTTTCTGCCGCAGTACATACATTGCTGCACACGCCGTCTCTGTCATTATCTCATTGTATCGGTGTACCTGCTGTCTGTCAACGTGATTATCCTGTTTCCCTATCCTAACCCGGACAAGCCGGAACCAAAATTCAGTCATTTTGCGTAAGATCTCGTTGTTAAGAACCTAAAACGCGTTCCCCGGGAAATATTGAGGAAAAAGGCATGGCGCGGCATGATGTCCTCCCAGTATGGGCAGCCTTTCAGAAAGCTGCAGGAATACCGCAGAATATAGTCTCCTTCAGATAACGGCATTGCAAAAACGCCCCGGACATGATAAAATCAGGCATGAGCGAGGAAAATAAATATTGCAGGCTCTGAAACCTGCATACCGGAGGGAATCCATCATGTCCGTACAGGGAGAAACCAGAGAAAAGACCAGAATCGATATCCGTGAACCGAAGCGCTACAGGGTAATCATGCACAATGACGATTTTACCTCCATGGATTTCGTAGTGGAAATTCTTATTGATATTTTCCGCAAGGATCTTCTGGAGGCGGAGCGCCTGATGATGACGGTACATGAGAGCGGCCGGGCCTGTGTGGGCGTCTATAATTATGACATTGCTGTCACAAAAGTGCGCTCCGCTTCCGAGAGGGCCCGCCAGGAAGGCTTCCCCTTCCGCATGACAGTGGAGGAGGCATAATATGTACGTATCACCCGAAGTAGCGCAACTGATTCAACAGACTTTGGAGCTGGCGCAGCACGCCCGTTTCGAATATGTGACCCCCGAGCTTGTCCTGTATGTCATCTGCCGGAATCCTGTATTTGCCAAAGCTTTTAAAAATTGCGGCGGTAATGTCAGAAAGCTGGACTATCAGCTGAAGACCTGGCTGGAAGAAAATATGGAGACCCAGGACGGGAATTTTGAAGATTTGAGAGCTTTCGGAAATTTCGGAGACTCCCCCGTAAAAGCAGATGGCCCGGCGGCAGAAGAAAAGGAGCCTGAAGAAGACGGCTCCCCCGCATTTTCCTACAGCACGGAGCTGATGCTGTCCTACGCCTGGGAATCGGCGCAGAACAGCGAGAAGTCCCTGGTGGAGCTGCCCCATCTCATCCATGCGCTGTATGCCCTGCCGGAGAGCCATGCCGCGTATTATATGCAGGTTCAGGGGGTGGATCATGCCTCCCTTCTGCGGGAAATGACCATTCTATGTGAAGAGATCGATTCCATACGGAACCGGAAGAACCGAACTGCCGGGAAAAAATCCGCTGATTCCCGCAGCGGTAACAGCCCCGTCCTGAGGAATCCGCCTAATGAGATACTGTCCCGAGACAGAAGGGCCGATACAGACGGCGATTCTAATGATGGTTCTCGTATCGGTTTGAACGGCAGTTCCGGTAATAATCCGAATAACAATAGTTCCGATGACAGCTCGAAAGACAATTTCGACAATAATGTCAGGAAGGATTATGAAGATGGATACAGCGAAGGCAGAGCCGCCCTCCCGGGCGATCCCCTGGCATACGGACCGCTTCCGGAGGATGACGGCCAGACGGAATACGACGGCACGGAGGACAGCTTCTGGCGCCAATACGCCGTCTGCCTGAACGAGCAGCTGGACCAGGCGAACCCGCTCATCGGCCGGCAGGAGGAGCTGGAGCGCACCATGCAGATCCTCTGCCGCCGGGAGAAGAACAATCCCCTGCACCTGGGAGAGCCGGGAGTAGGCAAAACCGCCGTCACCCTTGGTCTGGCCCGTCTTTTGGAGGACAACCGGGTCCCGGAGCCTCTCCGGGGCGCGAAAATTTTCTCCCTGGATCTGGGCAGCCTGCTGGCGGGCACCCAGTACCGGGGCGACTTCGAGAAGCGCTTCAAGAAGGTCATGGACAGCCTCTGCCGGGAGGAAAAGCCCATCGTCTACATCGACGAGATCCACAATATCGTGGGCGCAGGAGCGGTAAACGGCGGAACCTTCGACATCTCCAACATGCTGAAGCCCTATCTGGCGGCGGGACATGTGCGCTTCATCGGCGCCACCACCTATGAGGAGTACAAGAAGCATTTTGAGAAAAACAAGAGCCTGGTGCGCCGGTTCCAGAATATCGATATCAAAGAACCGGATATCCAGGATACCGTCAAAATCCTGGAAGGACTGAAAGAGACCTACGAAGCCTTCCACGGCGTAACCTACCAGGAGGGTGTGCTGAACTATGCGGCGGAAATGAGCGCCAGATATATCACTGAGCGTTTCCTGCCCGACAAGGCCATCGACCTGCTGGACGAGGCCGGCGCTTACAGGTGCATGCACCCCCAGACGAAGGAAAACTTACCGCCGGAAGTTCAGACGCAGGGAGCCCCGGCACAAAACCCGGCGCCGAAAACCCTGGCGCAGGAAATCCAGATACAGGAAATCCAGATTGTAGACCGGGAACTGATTGACGAAATTTTATCCCAAATCTGCCATATCCCCAAACAGATCGTGGAACACGACGAGACGGAAACCCTTGCCACTCTGGAAAAGCGCCTGCTCTCCCGGATTTACGGCCAGGACGAGGCGCTTTCCCAGGTGGTCAACGCCGTGAAATTTTCCAGGGCAGGACTTCTGGAGGAGGGAAAGCCCCTGGCCAGCCTGCTGTTCGCGGGTCCCACCGGCGTGGGCAAGACCGAAATTGCAAGGAGCCTGGCGGAGGAGCTGGGCATCCGCCTCATCCGCTTCGACATGAGCGAATACGAGGAAAAGCACGCCGTGGCCAAGCTCATCGGCGCTCCTGCAGGCTATGTGGGCTACGAGGAGGGCGGTCTTCTCACAGAGGAAATCCGCCGGCATCCCCACGCGGTCCTTCTCCTGGACGAGATTGAGAAGGCCCATCCCGATATTTACAATATCCTGCTCCAGGTGATGGATTACGCCACCCTCACGGACAACCAGGGCCGGAAGGCGGATTTCCGCAACATCATCCTGATCATGACCTCCAATGCAGGAGCAAGCCGCATGGGAAAGCACGGCATCGGTTTCCAGGGACAGGACGTAAGCGCTGAGGTGATTCTGGATGAGGTAAAACGCATCTTCCAGCCGGAATTCCGCAACCGTCTGAATCGGATCGTGGTTTTCAGAAGTATGGATGAAAAGATGGCAGAACAGATCGTGGAGAAAAAGCTGGGCGAACTGCAGAAGATGCTTCTGCGCAAAAATGTAAAGCTGATTCCTGATGCCCGGGCGAAAAAGCTGCTGCAGAAAAAGGGAATCAGCGTGGAGTTCGGCGCCAGAGAAATCGAGCGGGTAATCCAGAGCGAAGTCAAGCCTCTCCTGGTGGATGAAATCCTTTTCGGGACGCTGAAAGAGGGCGGAAACTGTCAGTTGACCGCCGGAGAAAATGATTTTCGGCTGTGTGAAGTTTTTTCCGCAGGAATGCAAACGACTGTAAATTTGGTTCCGGTTTATCCGGGTTAGGAGGTATTATGAACAAGAACAATCACCCCAATATCCTGCTGATTATGACAGATCAGATGCGCGGAGACTGTATGGGAATCGCAGGGCATCCCGATGTGAAGACCCCGTATCTGGACCACCTGGCCGCAGGCGGCAGGCGGTATATCAATGCCTATACGGCCTGTCCCAGCTGCATACCGGCCAGATGCGCCCTGCATACCGGATTGAAGCAGGAGCATCACGGACGTGTGGGCTATCAGGACAGAGTGGCCTGGAATTATCCTGTCACCATGGCCGGGGAACTGGCAAAGGCCGGATACTATACCCAATGCGTGGGGAAAATGCATGTGCATCCCCTGCGAAATCTCATGGGCTTCCATCATGTGGAACTGCATGACGGTTACCTGCATGCCTATCGGAACGCCCAGGTCCCCTACGGGGAAAACCAGAAGGTTGCCGACGATTATTTCTACTGGCTCAAGACCCGGCTGGGAATCGACCGGGATGTGACGGACTGCGGCCTGGAGTGCAATTCCTTCACCGCCCGCCCCTGGATGTATGAAGAATGCCTGCATCCCACCAACTGGGTGACGGACCGCTCCATCGACTTTCTGCGCCGCCGTGACCGCTCCATGCCCTTTTTCCTTATGGCCTCCTATTTAAGGCCGCATCCGCCCTTTGATGCGCCGGAATGCTTTTTTGAGCTGTACCGGCACAAGCATCTGACCCCTCCTCCCCTGGGGGACTGGACGGACGAGGAACGTCTGCACAGAATAGGCAGATTCTCGGACGCGGATACCGGTTCCTCCGACCCCGAGCTCATGCGCCAGGCTCAGATCGGATATTATGCCTGCATCAGCCATCTGGACAATCAGATCGGCCGGCTGCTGGACGCCCTGAAGGATGACGGTTCTCTCCGGGATACGGTAATCCTTTTTACTTCCGATCACGGGGAGCTGCTGGGGGATCATCATACCTTCCGGAAAACCAGACCTTATCAGGGCAGCATTCACATCCCGCTGCTGATTTCCAATGCGCCGGGAATTACCCCCGGAACCGTATCGGACCGGCTGGCGGAGCTGCGTGATATTCTCCCTACCCTGACGGAACTGGCCGGCGTCCAGCCGCCGGAATCCATTGACGGCATATCCCTGCTCCGGGATCCGGAGCGGGAATACCTCCATGGAGAACACAGCGGCGGCGACCTGGGGAATCAGTACATTGTAACCAAAACCGATAAATACTGCTGGTTTATGCAGTCGGGGCGGGAGCAGTATTTCCGCCTGGACAGGGATCCCGCAGAGCTTCATGACGCCATAGGGGATGCGGACTGTCAGGAGCGGATTGCCTTCCTGCGGCAGCTCCTGATACGGGAGCTGGCCGGAAGGGAAGAGGGGTATACCGACGGCACCCGGCTGATCTCCGGCCGTCCTCAGAGATGCTGCCTCTCCTTCCTGCTCCAGGCGGATTAAGATTTCAGGCCGCAGCGCGGATTGCGGATTGCGCTTATTCCCCCACAGTCCCCTTTTACCATTGACGATCTCTACATGGTCTCATAGGATACCAGCTCTTCCATGGGGATTCTGGCCTGGGAATGGCGCTCCGGATCCGCAGCTTCCTCATCCGGATACCCGATTGCGAGAATGTTCACAGGCTCCAGTCCCTCCGGAAGATGAAATTCCCTGCATATCACTTCCGGTTTAAAATAACATATCCAGACGGAGCCAAGTCCTGCATCCGTTGCCTGCAGCATCATGTGATCCGTCAATATGGTGGCATCTATGTCCGCAGTCTGCTTGTCGTCAAAGGGCCGTACCCATGCCTTCCCATGATCCGCGCAGACAATGATTGCCAGCGGCGCATTGTAAATATTGGCTCCCTTTCCTATCTTCTCCAGCCCTTCTTTACTCTGCACCACAATCAGTCTCACGGGCTGGAGATTGGCTGCAGTGGGCGCTACATGGGCAGCCTCCAGAATCTGCCGCAGCTTTTCTTCCTCCACCTTTTTGTCCTGATAGCTCCGCACGGAATAGCGCTTTTTGGCAATTTCAATAAACTTCATAATGACAAATCCTCTCTTTCTGTTATATACTGAACGTGTTATGAAACCGTTTCCTTTATTTTAACAGAGTGCACGGATTCCGCAAGAATGCACTTTCAGGGTAGATACTTCCCAAAAGGGTAGCGGGACAGGTTCCCGGAATCCCGACAGGCAAAATCAGGATTCTGATAGGCCAAGGGGCCGGATAGCTCTACAGGGAGCAGAAAAAGAGGGGAACCGGTGATAAAGGTTCCAAAAAAGTTCTGCAGAAAGCGGAAGAGAGATTCCGCGAGTATATTAGCAGGGATAAAAGGAGTTCACACGAAAATGGATTATTCAAAAGACCGGTTCAGCTGTCCCGTGGAAGCCGCCATGTTTCTGATCAGCGGAAAATATAAGACACGTATTCTCTGGTATCTGGCGGAAAAGCCGCTTCATTACATGGAGCTGCAGCGCATGATTCCGAATGCAACGCCCAAAATGCTTTCACAGCAGCTGCATAATCTGGAAGAATACGGGATGATCAGCCGGGAGGTTCTTCCGGAGAAACCTCCCAGAACCCTGTATTCTCTTACCGAATTTGGCCGCAGTATCCTCCCCGTGCTGGATGCCATGCATCAGTGGGGTTCGGGTTGAATGCGGATATCAGGGATTTACCCAATACGAGTCTTGCATTGGCAGACTTAAATCAACCTCAAAGCCGCCGTATCCGCTATGCTTTATCAGCATTTTTCCGCTGTGCGCAAATATGATCTGTTTGACAATGAGCAGCCCTAATCCATGACGCTGTTCGAAAGTATTTTCGTCACACACCATATAATGCGGCGTGTTGTTCAGTTCTTCAATCTGCTCATCTGTGGCGCCTGTGCCGTCATCAGCAACAACGACAGTGCATACATTATCTTCAGCTATTACACGAACGAAGATATGACAGCCCTGCCCGTTATGATTCATGCTGTTTTGAATCAGATTGCTTACTGCCCTTTTCATTAAGTCTTTGTCCACATTTGCGGTACAGGAGGTTAATGCTTCGTCCGTCTGCCATTCAATCATATACTTTTCATCCATATTCATATTGATGAAATCGACTACGACCTGACGGACAACGGCGATCAGATTTTGCCTTTCAGGTTTGATGGGCTGCATATTATATTCCAGCTTGGATGCAAGATTCAGGTCGTTAATCAGGTTTCGCATCCGTCTGCTTTGCCGTACAATAACCGCAGCCTTTCGGCGGCTGCTTTCTGATAGCCGCATATCGCTTTCCAGCTGTCCGGCATAGCCCATTACCATTGACAGAGGGGTTCGTATGTCGTGGGACACTCCCGCGATCCAGTTTGCTCTTGCGGTTTCTCTTTTGCGGAGCTGCCTGCTTTGGGTTTGCAAAATATCCGAGGTCTTGTTAATGTTTACCGCAAGCTCGGATAATAGCCCTTTTTCCCTGATATGGACTTCTTCGTTCTTCGATAAAGCCTGTATTCCGCCCACAATCGGCTTCACGGATTTTAACAGCCTGGAATTGGCAGTCACATAGATGATAAAGATCAGGGCTATATTGATTGCCAGAACAGAAAGAACCGTTTTGGGCAGGTTGGCAATGAAATGATAATCCCAGCTCGGCCACATATGCTTCCAGAAGCTGTCCTTCGGATAGCCCAGCACTACAAGTCCGTTTTCGGCTTCTCCTGTAAATGCAGGATACCCGTCGATATAGCCGCGGGTAAGGCTCGCTATATCCGAAACGGTGTATGTCACAGGTACGGTTTCGGGAAGATTATCTGTCTGCCATACTACCTTCATTGTTGCGTTTTCAATCAGTATCGCCCATATATCTGCATTTTGAAGTTCCATCGCTGTTTCTTCGTCCAAAGCATATCCGTTTTCATTTTTGGACAAATGATCGGCAGCCTCCTGTGCCGTTTTCCAGGGAGAACCATTCGGCGCCTGATGCAGCGTATATATCACCAATAAAGCAAAATTCAGAATAAGGAGCAGCACCGAGGCCAAGAGCATGATACCGACAAATCGCCGTATCAGTTTCGGTACGCTTTTCATGTCACCTGCCCTCCACCATGAGTTTATATCCAAGCCCTTTCACCGTTATCAGCGAAACAGGACGGGACGGATTTGCTTCGATTTTTTCTCTGATGCGGCGGATATGGGCCATCAGCGAATTTTCATAGCCGAAAGGATTATCGCCCCAGGCCGCTTCGCACAGAGCGTCAATCGTAACAATCCGCCCTGCGTTCCGATACAGGGCAGCGAGGATGCCGTATTCTTTTGCCGTAAGGGAAATATGCTCACCGTTCCTTACGACCTCTGCACGCGCAAAATCAATTTCGCTGTCATGCAGCTTCACAAGGGGATTTTCCGCTTTATAGCTTCTGCGGAGAATGGCATTTACACGGAATAAAAGCTCCTTCGGCAAAAACGGCTTTACCATGTAATCGTCTGCGCCAAGTCCGAAGCCGCGGAACTTATCGTCATCCTCACCGCGGGCAGTTAAGAACAGTACAGGATAATCAGCCGCTTTTTTAAGCCGCTCCATCAGGTCAAACCCATTCCCGTCAGGGAGCATTACATCAAGGATTGCAAGTTCGGGTTGATAGGTCTCAGAAACCGCAACCGCTTCCCTTACCGTTTTTGCCGTTTTGATATTTTGAAATCCTTCTTCGTTTAAGATAGATACGACCATATCCAAAAGCTCCTGCCCGTCGTCGACAAGCAAAATGCGTTTTTGCTTTAAGTAATCATAGTCCATGGGTCTGCCTCCCTTTGTGGTTTCTATTATCATGATCACTGCAAGTCCCGGGCAGAGGCTGGCACAATGCCATCCGGCCGTTTCATGCCGCGAATATGGTCATTATACCACAGAAATGTGTCATTTTCTAATATACTTTGAAATGTAAAGTAAATGTAAGGACACGGGAAGGACAGCGCAAGGTCGGGAAGCTACAATGTACCTGCGATGATAAGAAAGGAGCAAAACATAATGAATATCATTGAAACGAATAACCTGACAAAATCATATGCTGATTTTACTGCGGTTTCGGGTATCAATCTGCATATCCCGAAAGGAACTGTCTACGGCTTTCTCGGTCCGAACGGGGCGGGGAAATCCACCACCATGAAAATGTTTTTGGGGCTTACCAAGCCTACCGGCGGTTCATTTACGATTGACGGGAAGATGTACTCCGAAAACAGAGTGCAGATTCTAAAAGAAATCGGCTCGTTTATTGAAGCTCCCGCATTCTACGGAAATTTAAGCGGTGAAGAAAATCTCGAAATTATCCGCAAAATATTGGGGCTGCCCGGATCCTCCGTAGCGGAGGCGCTGGAAATCGTGGGGCTTACGCAGTATAAGAAGCGGCTTGCAAAAAAATATTCCCTTGGAATGAAACAGCGGTTAGGTCTTGCAGGCGCCTTAATCGGAAGGCCTCCGATCCTGATTCTGGACGAACCGACAAACGGGCTTGATCCCGCAGGTATACACGAAATCCGTACGCTGATCCGTTCTCTACCGGAAAAGTTTAACTGTACCGTTTTGGTGTCGTCGCACCTGCTGTCCGAAATAGAACTCATGGCTGATATCATCGGTATTCTGAATCACGGTCACCTGCTGTTTGAGGGAACGCCTGACCAGCTTAAATTCAATGCAGCTTCACAGGGCTTCCCTGCGGACAATCTGGAGGATACATTCCTCGCCCTGATCGACGCTGATAACAGATACAGGGGGGCGGTGCGATGAGTGTTTCTCTGGAATGCAGAAAGGTAAAGAGAACCGGCTTTTTACCGGTATTCTTTGGCGGCGGTATTTTGGCGGCAGCCGTCCCTGTAAGCAATATGGCCGTCCGTTCGGAAATGTATCTTAACCAGCCGGGCAGTCCGATACGGATTTTGCTGGGTGCAAACTGGCAGATGATGGCAATGCTGAATATGCTGCTTGCAGTATCCGGAACCTGCCTTTTATACCATACGGAATACGCCGACAACGCTATGCAGAAAATGACGTCCCTGCCAGTCAGGGAAAGCTCTGTTTTCCTCAGCAAAGCGGTTTTGACAATTTTTATGAGCCTTTTCGTGCTCGTCCTTGAGGCAGGAGCAGTCGCATTCTGTTCTTATCATTGGTTTGAAACCGGAAGCGGCTTTTGGGGTGAACTGTGCAAATGTTTCGGGTATTCGTTATTGTTGATGCTGCCCTGCATTATTTTGTCGCTTCTTATTTCGGAAGCCTGCAGGAATATGTGGATATCCCTCGGAATCGGCGTAATATGCGTTTTTACCGCCACTATGCTGCCGACAGCGGACTTTGCGCTTTCTCTCTTTCCCTTTGCAATGCCTTTTCAGATCTTTCCGGGTACGGATATGGCGCGGTCAGCGCACTATATCTGCGGTGCTGCCGCAGAGCTTGCTGTCTGCGGTATGGCGCAGCTCATACTCGTAAAGGTAAGGAGGTGCTTTGCATGAGCTTTTTTACACTTATTGGCGTAGAGTTCAGTAAAATACGCCGTTCTAAAATCCTTTTCATTATGGCTGCGGCCGCCGTTCTTCTCTGGATACCGTCTGTTCTGAATGCAAAAATGAATTTCGGTATGCAGGCGGAGGGAATTTCCCCGGAAAACAATTTCTTTATTCAGGGTTTTCTGGGTATGGCGTGGTTTATGTTCCCCGCAGGTATGGTGGTCGCAACAGTTCTTTTAAGTCAGACGGAAAGAACGAACAAGGGCATTTTGAAAATGCTCTCTCTGCCCATCAGCACAGCGAAACTATGTATTGCCAAGTTCGTTGTATTGACTGCACTGGCGGCAGCACAAATCTTAATGATGACAGGCATGTACTATGTCAGCGCTGCCATCAGTTCCGGGACACAGGATTATCATTTTATCCTGCCGCCGCTGTTTGTCCTGAAGGAGATCAGCCTGATATTTCTGTCCGCAATACCGATGATTGCCGTTTTCTGGATGTTTTCGGTTTGTATCCAGACGCCGGTTTTTTCAATCGGCATTGGCCTGGCATCCATAGTACCGTCGGTATTGATAATCAGTACAAAGGTGTGGTTTGCCTATCCGATGTCGTATCCCTTCTTTATGATAACGGCGGAATATGGTAAGCTTGCTGCAAATCTTGATACGGCGCAGGTCGAACTCATGCCGTGGCTGCCTGTTGCCGCCCTGATTACAATCTTATGTTTGGGCATTTCCTGCCTTCGTTTCGGGCAGGCTGAAAGGAGATAATTATAATGAAAAAGAAAATTTTAACCACTGTCAGCGCCATTATGCTTTTTATCCCATGGACGATTCTCCCGCTCAGAACTTATGGCTGGGCCCTGGAATCGCCTGCGGCTGAAATTATGATTGCCTGCTATTCCGTGTTTATGATTTTCAGTGGAGTATTCACCATTATTTCATACACCAAGGCAAAGGCCCAAAGCAATTTAATGAAAGTCTGCCTGATTCTAAACAGCCTTTATGCCGCTGCGGGCGCAGGAGTCCTGGGAATGATGATCAATACACAACTATAATATATACTGCTTAGCGATTTCACTTGCCGTGAAACCGGACTGCATAACGCTGAATCCTGCCTGGTTCAATCGCATGATTGCATCAGGCAGGATTCAGCGTTATGCAGTATAATTGACGGTTGGGATAGGTGGATTCCGTCTTTCAGCAGACATGTCCTGACAAAAGAATGAGATCTGCAGGGCGAGAAAGACGAAGGGATTGTCGGGAAATGCTGTCAGCATGCAATATGCGGTGGTGAGATCCAATATGTCACAGCATAGGCAGATTCTTTTCAAATATATCATCCAGGGAATATGCCTGTACTTTCATGAGCGGCACATCATATTGCAGCGTACCACCCGGTGTAACGATCATATATTTCTTTTATTTGGTGTCTTTTTGTATGGCCGAATATATATAACCGCCGTATCGTTATCCGTCCGGCAGGCTGCTCTCGCACTCAAGCTGGTATTTTTTGGTACATTTCCTAATGAAACTCCCCGCAGCAAGCTGCGGGGAATTGAACCCTCTTTTGGATTAAATTTATATCGGCAATCCGCTTCCTGTCCGCAGCATCCCGCTGATCTAAGAAATACCCATTAGGAAAAAGCTCTATTATTTCCTCCCCGGTATAGGATTCGCGGAATATTTCATTGAGCACTGGAATTATCAGCTTTCTACAGTCGTTCAGGATTGTCCGGAAAGCCCCATCATACAGAGACTTAAGGAAACATGGGCATTGCAGGGAAAAATAAGCAGTAAAAAACCCCGCGTAAATCGGGGTTCTTCAGAGGCGCAGACCGGATTTGAACCGGTGCATCAGGGTGTTGCAGACCCACGCCTTACCGCTTGGCTACTGCGCCATACCAATATATATGCATTTTTTCATGCATTTATGACTCCAACGGGAATCGAACCCGTGTTACCGCCGTGAAAGGGCGATGTCTTAACCGCTTGACCATGGAGCCTTGCCTATACGCCTTTCCGGTCGTAATCTCATTCTATTGTCGAATTGCCGGACAAATTCATCTGTCTGATAACCCAACAGCAACATTTTACCATAGCTGAAACTATTTGGCAAGGGAAATTTTTATTTTTTTGCAAGGATTTTTGCAAAACTCCCTCACCCTGCATTGAGCGTGCAGAATCATACAGTTCCCGCCGCATTTCCGGACATATCGCTCCGTCTCCCCCACCCAAAATATGCGGCAGGCTGCATCCGGCTCGTGATTCCGAATTTGCCGGTGCAGTCTATAGACATCCTGTCGGCAGTGGCTGAGTTTGGTTAAATCCGCAGCAGGCGCAGCGCCTGCTCCACCGTATCCCTCAGATTCTTCCGCGCCCTCTCCTTCTCCATGGCCTCTTCCAGTGTAACCGCTTCCCTGAGAATGGGAAAATAAGCGTCGATTCCGGCCTCGTTGCATGCCCTGGCGTCCTCCGCCGCGCTGCCGGAAAATGCCAGCACCCTTTTCCCGTACTTTTTTGCCAGCCCTGCCACCCCCACGGGCGCTTTCCCCATCATGGACTGCCCGTCCAGTCTCCCCTCCCCGGTAATCACCAGATCCGCCCGGGCTATCTTCTCCTCCAGCCGCATCTCTTCCAGGACAATCCGGATTCCGGGCTCCAGCACTGCATTGGTGTAAGCCTGAAAAGCAAATCCCAGGCCTCCGGCAGCCCCTGCCCCGGGTGCCGCCGGATCTGCCTCCGGATAGCGCCCCCGCGTCACCTCCGCGAAATGTCCCAGGCCCAGATCCAGCTGCCGCACCATCTCCGGCGCGGCCCCCTTCTGGGGACCGAAGACCGCACTGGCTCCTTCCGGTCCGCAGAGCGGATTTGTGACGTCACATGCCACACGGAACACGCACTCCGCCAGCTCCGGAGCCACCTTATCCCCCCGGATTTCCGCAATCCTGCCCAAATCCGCCGCCTCACGGACCTGGCTGCCGTCCTCACGGACAAATTCATATCCGAACGCCCTGAGCATCCCCAGTCCCCCGTCATTTGTGGCGCTCCCGCCTATCCCGATCAGAAAGCGTCTGCAACCCTCCTTCACGGCTTCCAGAATCACCTGGCCCACGCCCCAGGTGGAAGTGGACATGGGATTTCTTTCCTCCGGCTTTATCAGGGTAATACCGGCAGCCCCGGACATCTCTATGATTCCGAGCTTTTCCCGCTCCACGACCCCATACCTGCAGTCCACGCTTCGGCCCAGCGGCCCGCAGACCCTTGCCGTGCGTATCACGCCGCCCAGCCCCGGCGTAAGCGCCTCCACCGTCCCCTCCCCGCCGTCGGCCAGCGGCCGGACCAGGATCCCGGCATCCGGAAATACACGCCTTGCCCCTTCTTCCGCCGCATACCCCGCCTCCAGGGATGTCATACAGCCTTTAAAAGAATCCATTGCGATCAGTATTTTCATCTTACTTCCTCTCTCCCCGTTTCCGTCCCATACGCTCTTGGAATCTCTCTTCCGCTTTCTGTGGAGCGCTCCGGAAAACTTTTTCACCGGTTCCCCCTCTTTTCCTGCTCCACGCTTTATCGGAGTTCTCCACAATCTATCGGAGTCCTGATTTTGCCTGCCGGGATTCTGAGAGCCTGTTCCCGCATCGGCCTCATCCCTTGCCTTTTCCTCCGCCGGACGCCCCGCCTTCCACAGCGCATTTACTGTACCCGCCCCGGAAAGTATGGAAAAACAATCTCACTGCCAGAAGCCTTCCTCCATCAGCTTATTTAAAAGCTCCGCAAACAGCGTGTTAGCCCATGCGAACCACGGCCTGGAATACACTTCCGGAGCCGATGGATCAAAGGATTCATGCATATAATTCGTTCCGGCATGGGTTCCTGCCAGCATATCCAGACACTCCTCTATCTCCCTGCGGTTCACGGATGTGAGCGCCTGCATGATGATTCCGATATGCCACACATATCCCTCCGGTGTATGAGGGCTTCCCACTCCCCTCGCAATGCTCCCCTGAAAATAATAGGGATTGTCCGCAGATAAGATAAATCTGCGGGTATTCTGATAGACAGGATCCTCCCTGTCACAGTAACCCAGATAAGGCATGGACAGAAGGCTGGGGGAATTGGCGTCGTCCATCAGGTTCCAGCCGCCCAATCCGTCCGTTTCATAGGCATAGATCCGTCCGTATTTGGGATGCTCCACCACCCCGTACTTCTCGATGCCCCGGCGGATCTCTCCGGACAGAGTCCTGCACTTGCCGGCAAGTTCGCTCTCTCCATAGTACTCACGGCATATTTCCTCCGCAAACTCCATGGCCTTCACTGCCATCATATTGGAGGGGATCAGATAGCCGAACTCGCAGCAGTCATCAGAAGGGCGGAATCCCGACCAGGTCATTCCCGTCACTTTCACCGCAGTCCCTCTTCCCTCATTGGGCAGGGTATCGGTTTTCTCACAGTCATGGCGCCTGAAATAATATTCGGATTTTCCGTGATCCTGTTCCGTCTGAAAAGTCTTCACAATCGCAGCAATCATCTCATAATAGCTCTCAGTAAAAATTCTGTCAATCCCTGTGGTCTTCCAGTAATGATATCCCAGATAAAGCGGCGCACACAGAGAATCCACCTCATACTTCCGCTCCCACACATGATCGTTTTGCACCGTTATGTCCTTATGGCCCGCCCCATTGGCGGACTCATTAAAGGCATTTGCATATGGATCAATACAGACAAGCTCAGCCTGTTTCGCGATGATGCCCTCCAGTATGGCCTGCAGCTTCGCATCCTCCCCGGCAAACTGCACATAAGGCCGGACCTGTGCTGCAGAATCCCGAAGCCACATGGCGGGGATGTCTCCTGTGATAACAAAATAGCTGCCGTCCTCCAGCTGCTTTACCGTGGTCTCCATTGTGTTTAAAAAGCATCTGGAAACCAGCGGAGCCAGCGCCCCACAGTGGGTTTGGTAGTATTCCTCCAGTTCCGCTGCCCTCTTCCCTAAGCTTTCCGGTATCTTCATATCCCTGTTCCTCCTCATTTCTATCTCATCCCGCCTTCATAGAGGCGGTGCGCAGATTTATTGTGATGAAACACAAAGCCGCCAAATGTAGTTTCCTCATTCCATTCCCTCCAAAGCTCCATTGAATATATTATATATGTCATTTAATAATATGTCAATTTCTGAACGGATTTTATCGGCATTTTCTGTGCAAAAGAAAGGATAAAAAGAAAAGGGCATCGGATCCATCTCCAATCGCCCTTCCGCTCTTACTCCTGTTCCTGCCTCTCCCCCCTGATAACCTTGTAGGGAACGTTATATCTCTTCGGCACTTCCTTCCCTTCAATGCGTTTCTTCAGATATTTGACTGCCATGGTTCCCATCAGATATTCATCCTGCACCACATGGGAAAAGACGGGATTCGAATCGCAGGCTTCGTCAATTCCGTCAAAGAACACTACCTCCTTCTCCTTGTCCTGCCCCATCTCACGCAGTATCTTATAGACCATGATTCCCAGTTCCACGCACACGGCAAAAAAGCCGGTCACATGAGGGTACTTCCGGATAAAGCTTTTCACCGCCTTAATGTCCATGCGCTCTTCCCCTTCGTCTTCACCCATCCGGGGGAGAAATGCATGCAGATTTCTCAGCCACATATCCTCATTGGTTCTCAGGCCATGCTCAAGCAGACTGTCCAGATAGCCCGAAAAGCGCGCCGCCACGCTGGATGTCTGCATGGAGGGATGGGACAGAAAGCAAATATCCCTGTGCCCCCTCTCAATCAGCAGCGCCATCAGATCTCTGGACGCCTGATAATTATCCGTACAAACACAGGGAATCGGCAGTCCGGTCAGCTCCCTGTCAATCATGACGATGGGAAACTGCTCCACCGACAGCCTCAGCACATCCGCATTGTAGGTCTCCCCCTGCACGCACATCAGAATGATGCCTTCGACTCCCAGCGCAATCAGCTCCTCTATGGCTTTTGACTCCTCCGTCATGTTGCCGTATGTACATTTCAGAATCATATGAAAATTCTGCTTTCTGCACTCCCTCTCGATTCCGTTGACGATATCGCTGCCGTACGCGGCGCCGAAACAGTCCAATACCACGCCGATCAGTCTTCCCCTGCCCTCCGGGGCTCCTGACAAAGAGCCCGCATTTTTCTCCCCCTCTGCCCTGGCATTCTCCAGCACATAAGAGCCTTTTCCGGGCCTTCTGGTAATAAGATTCCGATCGGCCAGCATCTCCAGCGCTTTTTTGCTCGTAATACGGCTCACGCCGTATTGCTCCGCCAGTTCCTTCTCTGATGGAAGACGGCTTCCGGGCGGATACTTTTGAGATCTGATACCCTGTAAAAGATCATTGTATATTTTCTGATATAAAAGTTCCTTCTCCATTCACACACCCCGCTTACATTGCTATCAGTATATCCTTTTTGAATTGATATGTCAAACCAAAATTCCTGTGATACCATCAGACAGCAAAATCAGGCTCCCTTCCTGTAACCGGTCCGGAGTTCTGTCAGAATTCCTTTCCGCCGCAGTGCGATCATGCGGAGCAATTTTTATATCACGGCAGCAGTTTCTTACGAAATGAAAGCAGCGGAGCTGTCGGTAGATGACTGTCCTCTCACAATATATACTGTGATGTGATGGAACTCACAACCATATATTGTATGCTGACAGCATATCCCGACAACCCCACCGGTCTTTCGTAAGGAATTGTTATAAAATTGTTTTTATCAGTTCCTGTCAATTGCTCACAAATTGTTTCTCAAATTGTTTCTCAATTGGCAGTTGGTTACTGATTTGCCGAAATCACCTCATTCACCTTATCTGCCAGTTCCTTCAAATCGGTATCGGCCTTGCTGTCCAGGAAATTATTGTAGCCCTCATCCCACATCTTGCTGGCGTCGCTGGCCCAGTCCGCCGCATAGCGCACACCGTTCTTTGTCTCCACGGACATCATCTCCCGCACGGCCTCCGCCGCTTCCGGGTGCCCGGCTTCCGTTACTGCATCATAAAATACGTTCGCATAGTCCTTGTGGGCGCAGGGTGCCACAGGCGTTACCTTCAATACGCTCTCATACATCTGGCCGCTCATGAACTTAATCAGCTCCCATGTCTCTTCGGGATGCGCCAGATCCCTGGGAGATACCCAGCCCACTGTGTCGTATGTGGTAGTCGCCCCGGAAGCGCCCTTAGGCGTGGCCGCATATCCCCAGTTTAAATCCGGGCAGCTGCGCAGCAGATTATCAATCTCCCACTGTCCATAGTAATACAGCCCAACCTCTCCCGCTTCAAACATGGACTGCTGGTTTCCGCCGTCATAAGATGTCTGGGGAATAATGCCGTCCGCTATCAGCTCTTTTCTCTTTGTAGCGGCCTCGATAAACTTATCATCCACGGTAACTGCCGTTGTGTCCGTAAGACTGTCGATAAAGGGTGCCCCCCTGCCGCTGTACTGATATTGGCTATGTCAAAGGCAGCATTGCCGAGTCCGTAGATACCGTACTTGTTGGAGGAAGGATCCGCCAGCGTCCCGGCATAGGTCCACAGATCATCCCATGTCCAGCCTGTCTTCGGCTCCTCCAGTTTCGCATTTTCCAGAATCTCCTTATTATAGAATATGCCATAGACATTCACCAGACTGGGAAAGCCGTAAGTCGCTCCGCGGTACTGCCATCCCTGCATGGTGCCGGCGTAGAAGCTCTCCACGAATTCCGGCTCCTGCTCCACCTTCTCAGCCCAGTCTGTCAGCAGATTCATCCTGTAGAAAGAGCATGCCTGATCGTATCCCAGCTGGAATACATCCGGCGCCTCTCCTGCGGTAATCATCCCGCGCAGCGCCTGATTGTAATCGGAATAAGAGCCTTTGACGATTTCAACCTTGATATTCGGATGGGCCACGGAAAACACATTGTCGAAGGCATCCTGCATGGCGTCGTTCATGGTATCACTTTCCCAGTCCACGATGCGCAGCGTTACCACCTCTCCGTCGGACGCACCGTCCGCAGAGCCGTTGTCCTCAGAATTGCTCTTTTGCGTGGATTCCGAAGAGGAGCCGGATCCGCTGCCGGATCCTGAATTTCCGCCGTCATTGCCGCAGCCGCCGAGCACGGATACCGCCATTGCTGCCGCTACAAGAGTTGCTAAAGCTTTCTTTTTCATACTACTTCCCTCCATTTAAAATTGTGATCGAGATTCCATTATCCGGATCCCATTATTTATAGCAACAGAATCTACTGTTTCTATCTCTTTTGTTTCTATTTCCTTTTCCTGCAGGCCGTTTCACGGATATTTATTTCACTCCAGAGTTGTTCATGGAGCCCAGCCCTTCCATAAAATAGTTCTGGCACAGGAAGAAAATAATCAGTATCGGCAGCAGATATATAATGTCGGCCGCCATGAACAGATTCCACTGAGTCCCATAAGTACTGCTGCTCATACGGCCTACCGCCAGCGACAGCGTCCATTTCTCCGGCCTTGCTATCACATAAAGCAATGGGGTCAGATAATCGTTCCATGCCCCCTGGAAAGCCTGGATGGCAATCACGGTGATCAGGGGCTTGCACATGGGTGCGATAATATGTACCAGAACCTGCAGCCTGTTGGCGCCGTCGATACGGGCCGCGTCGTCATAGGACTTCGGCAGTGTACTCATGAACTGCCTGGCCAGAAAGGTCTGAAAAGGCGCGCCCAGGAATGCCGGAAGTATCATGGGCCACCATGTCCCGTAAAACCCGAAGGCCGTCCACATCCGGAATATGGGAATCATTGTCACCATGCCGGGAATCATCACGCTTCCTATAATCAGATAAAACCAGAGCTTCTTCCCCTTAAACTTTATTCTGGACAGTGCATATCCGACGCTCATGCAGCTGAGGACCTGTCCTATACTGATGATAACCGCAAGGAAAAGGGTGTTTCGGAAGCGGCTCCAGAAATCGATCTGAAGAAGACCCGTGGTAAAATTCTCCCACATAAAAGTGTCCGGAATCCACTGGGGCGGCACTTTGAACACTGCCCCGTTATCCTTCAGCGCCGTGGTAAACATCCACATCAGCGGCAGCACCATGGGAACGGCAAATATCAGTATCAGCAAATACCTTATCGCCAGGCCGGCTCTCGCCTTGTTCTTCTTGCCCATATCCTTCCCCCCTATTCGTTCTCGTAATACACGTACTGTTCCGACGACCGGAAGACAATGACCGTCAGCACCATGATGATCAGAAACAGAATCCATGCCTCCGCGCTGGCTCTCCCGTATCTGCCGCTGTTGAAAGCCGTCTCATAAATATCATAGTTGATGAACCGGGACGCGTTGTTGGGGTCGCCCGCAGTCATGATCTGCGCCTCCGCAAAGGACTGGAGACAACCGATCAGGCCTGTAATCAGCTGCAGGAACACGATTGGCGTAACCATCGGGAATGTGATGCTCCTGAATTTCGCCCAGCCGCCTGCTCCGTCCAGCTCCGCGGCCTCATAGATATCCGCCGGCACCGACTGCAGGCCGCTCAGGAATACAATCATCATCCCGCCCACGCCCCACCATTTCATCAGGCTCAGCGAGAAAAGTACAATCTTTTCGTCTGTCAGCCACCCTACGGGAGAAAGGCCCAGCTGCGTCAGGAAGCCATTCAGCATTCCCACATCGCTCTTAAAGATAAACTGCCACAGAATGATGGAGGCGATTCCCGGGACAATCGTGGGCAGGTAGTAAATTACCCTGAATATCCTGATTCCCTTCAGGTTCCTGTTCAGCAGCACGGCCAGCGCCATTCCCAGAATCAATGTCACCGGTACATTGATCAATGCATAGATCAACGTGATCTTCACCGATTTCGGGAATACGGGATCCGTCATCAATATGTACTTGAAATTTTTCAGTCCCGCAAACACCGGATCATTATACCCGTCCCAATCGCAGAAAGCGCAATACAGCGAGTAGATCATCGGGTAGGCGCACAGCAATGGAAATCCGATTAACGTGGGTCCCATGAACAGATACCCCTGAAAGCCTTCTCTTTTCCAGAACAGCTTCCCGCTCCTCTGCTTTTTCTCTTTAAGCTCAGCCAATTTTCTCACTCCTTTCGTTTTGTCTCTTGCTATAACATATTATATATATCATTATATGATATGTCAATGCATTTTATATAAATTTCCCATTGAATTATACATGCATGTAAATATTATATAGACTCTCTTCTGATTTTGCCGCTTTAACTTCATCATTTTCCCTATTTTATTTCCTCTTTTTCTTGTTTCTACGTCAAAACGCTCTTATCTTGCAATACATTTTTACACAATAGCCATATCATTATATCATTTTAGATTTTATTCCCGCGAACAAAGAGCCGGGAAGCTGCCTGCACGGACAGATTTGCGAATGCCGCGAAGATCATAATGTGTTAAAACGCATACCAAAATGTCCAAAGAACATTTTCAGCTTGCCGCGATGCAAGATTGATACCCCATCAGCCTGCTGCGGGATATATGTTTCAAAGTGCATAAAAATATCTTCCAGGCAGTCCGGTCAATTACCCTGACTGCCTGGAAGATATTCTGCCGCAATCGCATTTTTCTGTTTTCTCTGCCATCTCTGGCCCTGCCTCTTCCCCTCCCTTTCCGGCGCCCCGGTACATTCCGGGGTGTGTGATATAATCCGTCCTGCCCTCTTATTCCCCCCGGAGCCCTCCGATCTTCGGCATCTCCGTCATGCGAAGCGTCGTACACCCGTATGGATAGAGGCGCTTTACCACCGGTTCCCCCACCGGTTTCAAAGACTCCGGCAGCTCGGCACATATGCCGTTCTCTTTTTTCCAGGCTATGGGAACCATCTCCATTTCCAGCATTACCGGCGGCTTCTTCCTGTCAAAGGGTATTTCTCCGAAATCCCTATATACTGCCTTTGCTTCCCCTTCCCCAAATCCAAAGCCCCATTGGGATTCCGGCGTAATGGCATAATCACAGTAAGGGAATTTCCGGATAACACCATCCCTTTCATACTCTATTTTCTCGTATTTTGCGTCGATGGGAAGCGCATAGAACAACGGTCCCCTGCGCAATGCCGCCATACCGCTGGGACGCTTTACAAACTGCGGTTCAAAACGGAATGTAATTTCTATCTCCTCTTCCTTTTCCCACAGCTTCTTCCTGGTAAAGAAGCTTCCCGGCTCCGCCAGGCACCGCTCCTCCCCGATGCGAACCCCGGCCTCCCGGGCGAATCCCGGAATCCGGACGGAAACCGCAAAGGCAAAAGCTTCCTCCGGCGCAACCCTTATCCTCACGGTATCCCGGAAAGGGTACTGCGTATCCACCGTAAGCCTCACCTTCTTTCCGCCCACCGCTGTCTCCACGCTCACAGGCGCAATCGCCGTCACCGCCAGGCCGTCCTCCGTTCTCATGACGGATGACAGCGCGAATTTGGGCCAGCCCTGGTTAAAGTTGGCCGTACAGCAGCCGAAATGGGGCTCCAGCCCGAAAGTATGGGCATCCCCGCCGTTGGAGCTGAACGGCGCCTTCCCCTCCGGTATTCTGGTACATTCCACCTGATTCGTCATCTGCACATACTGATGCGTCCACATATCGGCGCTGACCGTAGCCTCCAGACCGTTAAATGCCGTCTGTTCCAGCAGGTCCCCCCAGAAGGGGTTCCCCCCTATGGACAAAAGCTCTTCATAGGAATACATGGCCTCCACAATACTGCAGCACTCGCTGCCCTGAATCGGACTGGTTCCGGAGAGGCATTCATCCCCTGTAAAATGCCCGATGGCCATACCGTGCTTCTCCGTGAGCTTTCTATACAAGTCCATGGCAAAGGCATCCGGGTCCTCCCCCGTCAGAAGGCTCATTTCCGCCCTGGACTTCAGCGCCATGGCCGTATTCACCACATGATTTAAAAATGTCCAGTAGGAGCGGACCTTCGGTTTCTCAAAGGAAAGCCTGGCGTAAAGCTTCTCATAATCTATGCCGCAGCCCTCCAGCACATAAGCCAGCTCCTCCATCCACGGCTCCGGCCGCCTCTCATACAGCCATAAAAGAGGGATCATGCATTCGAACCAACGGGCCGCCCCCCATCCAGACAGGGTCTTTGAACTGATGTGGGACAGCAGCTGCTTCAGCGCGTCGTAAACCGCCTGTTCCACCCGTCCGTCGCCGCTGCATTCCTCATAAACCACCAGAACCTTGCAGATCAGAAAGGCTGCCCATACATCATAGCGGTCCCGCTCCTCCAAAGCACAGGGACAGATCCAGCCGTCCTGCTGCTGCCTTTCCAGGATTCCGTCTATATATCGCTTTGCACGGCTCTGGAGCTCTTCCTCCTCCAAAAGCCATGCAAGAGGAACAAAGCCGTCCAGCCAGTAGGGCACTCTCTCCCACCCTTCCCTGTCTCCCCCGATCCATCTGCTGTCCCGGATATCCGGCCAGATCAGATCCAGATGACCGGACAGCCCTTCCGCCTGCAGCCGCAGCTGTCTCTTAAGCCATCCCTCCGGTTTGATATCCGCCGGCTTTAAATACGCATATTTCCTTTTTCCCATTTTCTGCCCTCCTGATTGTGTAATCACGGGACCGCTTTCCGAACCTTCCGCCATGATTGCTCCTTGTTTCCAGTCTTTGGACAGCAGCGGTATGTTTACAGCCTCTCCGATACTATCGAATTTTTTGTTTATCCCATGATAATATCATATAATTTCATTGACTCAGGTTCTGTTGCGGATTCCATAACAAAGCTTTTCCTCAATACGTTCTCTTCCGTTTCCACCGCCCCGTAAATCACACCGCCATTACCAAAAAACTCTATTACTTCCCATAGCCGGGCCGAAGTTCCAGAGGGTCGAAATTCCAGAGACCCGAAGATAAGCTTTCCGCCCGCGTTTTTTCAGATAATTCTCAGGATATCGCCAAGCAGCGGGCTTTGGAATGACCCTTTGCATTTTTAATGTTCTTCCGTCTCAATAGCCGCTTTCCTGCTGTTGATCTGCCGGATAATCTCCATATCAAATTTGGCCTTCCTGTCATAAGTATACAGGCCGTTCACCTCCAGCTCCACATCATACAGCTGTGTAAAACAGAAGCCGAACATTCTGGGATTGTCCAGGAGCACATCTGTCAGGCGGCGGTACCGCTCCAGATATTCCTCCATGGTCCTGGGGCCGTCTCCGTATCCCCATGCGTCGTCTCTGTCCGCCTGATCCACATTCCATTTGATGCCGCCGTATTCGCTGATAAAGACGGGAACTCCCTCCACCGGCGTCTGCCTGTATCCGTGATTGTCCGGAAGAGGCCCTCCCTGGGAAAAGTCCCTGTATCTCTCCGCGAAAACATCCGCGTCCTGCTCATAGTCATGCAAATCGTAGATGTCCGTCTGCACATGATAATTCCCGCTTGTGTCGATGCAGGGGCGGGTAGCGTCGTACTGCTTCGTCATCAGGTAAGTCAGGCGGAGAAGTTCGTCATCCTGCTTCCTGCCCTCATAATCCCAGGTCTCGTTAAAGGGGCACCAGCCCACAATGGCAGGATGGTTGAAATCCCGCTTCAGCACCTCCATCCATTCCGGCAGGAAGCATTTCAGCCCGTCGGGACGGCTGTAGTCAAGCCCCCAGTTGGCCTGCTCTCCCCAGACCAAGTAGCCCAGCCTGTCACAGTGGTACAAAAACCGCTCCTCGAACACTTTCTGATGCAGTCTGGCCCCGTTAAAGCCCGCCTGAAGAGACAACTGTATATCCCGCACCAGAGCTTCGTCGGAAGGAGCCGTATAGATCCCGTCGGGATAGAAGCCCTGATCCAGCACCAGGCGCTGGAACACCGCTTTGCCGTTCAGCAGTACTTTCTCCCCGTCGATCCTGATTTCCCGCATGCCGAAGTAGCTGTCCACGGCATCTTCCCCAAAGAAAAGCTTCAGGTCATATAAGCGCCCGTTTCCGGCCTCCCAGAGATGAAGCTGTGATAAGCCAAGCTTCAGGAAGCCGTTTCCGGAAGTGATCTCCGTCTCGGCGCTTCCGCAGAGGGTACCGTCATACCAGGCTTCCGCCCGCAGGATCCCGCTTCCCCTGGTCCGGGCCTTGATTGTCAGCGCGGCATCCGCGATATTGGGATAGAGCTGTACGCCTTCTATGTAATCGGAAGGAAGGAACTCCAGCCACACCGTCTGCCAGATTCCCGTGGTCCTGGTATATTCACAGCCGAAGGAATGGAACAGCCCGCACTGCTTTCCCTTGCACTGCCTGCCGCTTCTCTGGTCGTCAACCGCCTGTACCGTGACGCGGTTTTCCCCGGTTACCGTCAGATCAGTGATATCGAACTGAAATGAAACATAACCTCCCTTATGGGTGCCCGCCTCTTTGCCGTTGACCCAGACGCGGCATTCATAATCCACCGCCCCGAAATGCAGCATGACCCGCCCATTGCGCTGCTCCTGCGTCAGCTCAAAGGTGCGCAGGTACCATACAGCCGGCATAAAGTCCTTGTAGCCGATCCCGCTGAGATCGCTTTCCGGGCAGAAGGGCACCGTAATTTTCCTGTCCAGCTGCGTCTCCTCGTACATTTTCCTGGCAATCCCGCTGTTCCCGAAATCGAATGCGAAATCCCATTCTCCATTCAGATTCCTCCAGCCTTTCCGCTGCATCTGGGGCCTGGGGTGCTCCGGTCTTGGAATATTGTTCATTTTTATTTACCTCCTCTGGTAAGTGTAGTTTCACCATAGTTCTGTGAAGCGATTCTGTACAATCCACAGCCGGCTCTTCCCGGTACCTTAGGCGCTCAACAGCGAAAGCCTGCGCAAAATGGCATATATTATAGTTTCGGTTTATCCGAATTTGGCACTGTGCAGGAATAAATCCGCTCTTCGGAACAAAAAAGCTGATAATTATCATGGCAGAAAGCCATTAACATTTACAAGCGCAGCAAGCGGTCATCCTATGGATTAGCAGCCAAGTCTGGTATATAGCCATATTCTGTAACAGAATCCTATTATCTGAATTTCATTATAATGCACATATCAGGGATTTCCAGTGAAAAAACAGCTTGAAATGTATATAAAATTGCTATATTCTATACTCATGAATTGGCGAAAGCGCTCCTCGTCATACCATTGCCGGCACCTTAGATTCCGCATCCGTCCGGCGGCGGGTATATCCTGAGGAAAGCACGAGAGAGAGGAACCGTACAAATGAAAGAACATCCGAAAGTGAACAATCCGGGCACGGAAAAATATGCGGTATACACCGGAGCCGGTACGCCTGCCTTTCTCCCCCTGGTGGCAGGCATTACCCTCCCCAGTCCCAATTACGCTATTTACCGGGGCAATGCGGACATCTATGTCTTTGAATATGTGCTGGATGGAAAAGGATATGTCCGCCAGGACGACGAGCAGGCGGAGGTATATGCCGGGGATGCCTATATCCTGCAGCCCGGCAGATGCCATCATTATTACTCCGACGCCAAAACGCCCTGGACCAAGATCTGGCTGAACGCCGGCGGCAGCCTGATTCGTCACCTGCTCTCCGATTACGGTCTGAATCAGGCTCTGTTAATCCCCGGCTTTGGACAGCAGCAGTATTTTTATAATCTCTTTGATACCATCGAAAAGGATCCATCTAAATGCTGCGGAAGACTTGCGCTTTGTCTGCATGAACTCGTTCAGGCTCTCTCCTCCCATTACGGCAGTTATCGCGAGGAACATACGCAGGCTGTAATGATGAAGAATTTTATTGAGCAGAACCTGACCCGGCCGTTAAAGATCGAGGCGGCGGCCGCCAGTGTCCATTTATCCCCTTCCCGCGCAATCCACGTATTTAAAGAAGCCTTCGGCATCTCTCCGTACCGGCATTATCTCACACAACGCTTCGAGCTTGCCCAGTCCATGCTGCTTTACACGGCGCTTTCCATACAGGAAATATCGGAACACCTGGGGTTTGCCGATTACCATCACTTTACCATTTTCTTCAGAAAGGAATGCGGCATGTCCCCCTCGCAGTTCCGCAAGAAGACAAAGCTTACATAATCTTTGATAAAATATAGACGGCCTGCCGTCTATCACTGCTTTCCGGGCTTCTATATGCGCCCAATCAGGTATGCCTGCCTTCCCCCCGCAGAAATACCGAAAGCGCGTACAAAGGCTCCCGGCCCTCTATCCATCCGCCTCCCTCATGGTGCTGCCCGGTTCCGGATTTTTCCGTATTCTCAGGCAAACCGAATCTCCACCTGGGCCAGCGCGTAGGGTTCCACTGTGAATGTCAGCTTCCGCCCGGAAACCGCTGCTTCCGTCCCCTGCTCCTTCCCGAACAGATTCACGGACTTGGCCTGCGCCACCTCCGCCGCAAATTCCAGGCAGACCTCCTCCCGCTCTCCCGCTGTCTCATAGGCGCGGATCAGCACGCTGCCGTCCCGCCCCGGCAGCACGGCCGAGATCACCGTGTGTTTTGCCTCCGCCCTCAGCAGGCTGCCTTCCATGGGCAGGCTGCCATGGTGGGAGTTGGAAGGCTGATAGAACAGGGCGTGATTGCAGGCCTCCGCCATCTGCTCCGCCTCCCGTGCATCGCCGCTGCAGGTTCCGAGCCACAGCGCAATATGGTGAATCCCCCTCTCCGGATAAGGATCCGGATATGTGGAGCTGTTGAGCAGGGTCAGGGCAAGCTTCTGATTCTCCCCCCTGTAGCCGTACTTGCTGTCGCTGATCAGGATTGCACAGGGCGCCGCCTCCCGCAGGGCCGTCCCATACTGCAGGCCGGGAACATCATTGTGCAGGGGGCCTCTCCGGATAACGCCTGCCGGAATGTCATACTGATACTCCGCCGGCTCGTAGGACAGGGGGATGCGGTAATCCAGAACCGGAATCATATCGCTTCCGCTCTCATTCCAGTCTGCCTTCGCTTCCACCTTCACGGCCTTCTGCCCCTTATCCAGGCTGTAAGTGGCTTCTAACCTGGAATTTGCGATCTGCCAGCAGGCCTTCACGCTCCGGCGCAGCAGGCCCTCCGTCACAGACTCCAGCTTCAGGCAGCGCTCCACCGGCTGTTCCCGGAGATACCTGCCGATCTTCCAGGCGTTGGAGGTGGCGGTCTCCGTCTCGATATAGGTGAAGCCTGCGCTCCCGTCCCGGCCGATGAGCTCCGTCCCGGTCTCTTTCTCCCGCATGGACACGATACGTCCGGAGACGGAGGAAATCGTGACGGCCAGATATTCATTTTCCAGCAGATAATCCTCATAGGCACCGGCCACATGCTCCCTCTCCTGGAGATAGACAGGATACGCCTCCGCCTCCTTCTCGGAAAGCACCAGGGTGGTATATCCCAGCGCCGGGACCGTCACTTCCGCCAGTATGCGCATATACTTATGGCTCCAGTAATCCTGCATCCGGTTATCCAGCAGCTGGAAGGCGATTTCCTCCCCCCGGCAGTCGGTCATATGAATCCTGCGCATATCCCCGGTCCAGTCCCAGACGGTCAGCTCCGCCGTCCCGCACCGCTCCCGGGAAAGGGTATTGAAAATATGGAAGATCCGGGTGCGCCCGCCGCCCCGCTCGGTGCTGGGCACCCCCACGAAATTCTCTATCCCGTAGCCGGCCCCCGCGCCCTCCGACTGGCTGTAATAGGGATCCACATCCGCCGCGATGGAGGAAGTATCAATATTTCGGCCAATATGATACATGGCATTCTGAATCTGGGTGTTGGCCGCGGCCATGGAGGTCTGGAACAGCCCCATGGCATGTTCCCTGGAATCCTGCACGCAGGAGCCGGTGAGGATGTCATGGAAATGGGTGAACAGCACATCCCGCCAGGCCTTCTCCATCCGCTCCCTGGCAAATGCAAAGCCGGTAAACCTCCCGGCCATGGCGGACATGGCCTCCGCGTCCAGCAGGGCTGCCTCCAGTCGGCGGTTGGCCCTCTTGATTCTGCTCTGGGTGGTATAGCAGCCGGGGGCGAAATAATTCAGCTCCCTCTCCACCACCGGCAGCTTCTCCCACAGGCCCTCCGCCTCCCTGAAGAATTCATGGAAGGTGCCGAACTGAATCCGGGGATAAATGGGCCACTCCATCATCTCCAGCGCCCGCTCCACATCCCGCCTGGTGGGGCCGCCGCCATGGTCTCCCACACCGTAGACCACCAGGCCTGTACGAAGGCCCATGCACCGCCTGCTGATTTCCGGGAATCCCGCCGCCATATGGGGCGTGATGGCCCCATTGTACCAGTTGGGCTCCCGGTAGGCCAGGACCTCCTTCCCGGATGGTGCTTTATAGCGGTAAAGGATTTCCGGTCCGCCGTTTCCCCTGCAGTGGTAATAGTATTTTACCTCGCCGAACCGGTCGATTTCCGGCACATTGGCGCTGTGCCCGAAGGTGTCCGGCGAGAAATCCACCTCCAGTCCGTCCACGCCCCAGACCGTCTTCATGTATTCCCTGGTATACTGGATATGGCGCAGCAGGGACTCTCCCGTGGGCATATTCTTGTCCGTCTCCACCCAGGCGGTGGCGGTCACCTCCCAGCGGCCCTCCGCGATCCTCTTTTTGATTTCCTCCATCAGCTCCGGGTCGTATTCCTCCACAATCTTATATACGGCGCCCTGGGACTGGGAATACTTAAACTGCGGGTACTGATCCATGATGTGCAATACGGAGCGGAAGGTTGCCAGAGTCACCGCCACGGTCTCGTGGAAGCTCCACATCCAGTTCATGTCGATATGGGCATGGGCCGCCAGAATCAGCCTGTAGCTTCTGGCTTCCTCCCCCAGGGGAGCGAGAATTTCTTCCGCCGCTTCACAGTCCTGATTGGTGAGAACGCCCTGGGCGTCCACCTTTTCCAACAGGAAATCCAGCGCCTGTCCCAGCACCTGGTCATGGCGCCCGCCGTTCTCCTGAGAGAGATGCAGAGCAAACTCCAGCTCACTGAGGATTCTGGTGTTGGCCTTATTGGGGCGGGTGATATGCTGCAGCTCCTCCCTGGGCGTCCCAAAGGTATCCTCGTACCCTGTCTTCTCCCGGTTTCCTCCGATGGATGTCTTTAATTTGATGAATTTGTCCGCAATTCCTGCCATGGCTGCCTCCTTTTTACAGAACTTTTTTCTGCCTTGTCCTGTCTGAAATGACGTGCTTCTCCTTATTTTAACATATTTCCGGTTATCTTCAACTTTCTGCAAAAAACTTTTGGAATGAATTTCAAACTATTATAACCTGGTATTCTATATGAAAAAGAACCCCAAAATTTAAAGGGGCTGTCACCTCGCTGATTCCCTAATCATTGATGCGACAGCTCCTTTTCTTTTAACTCCGCAGTACTCCGCAAAAATTTACAATTTCGCTTTCAGCTCATTTCCGTAATCCAGCCGTCCTCTCTGCAAGTGCAAAGCTCTACCCTGGGCTCTCCGTCAATGTCCCTGACCGATATCTCCTGCAGACTGCCGTCCTCATACCGGATCCTGACAGCATCCTGGGAAAGCCCTTCCACGTAGGAAAGGCGCTTCCTGCCCCCGTAGGGCTCTATCACCGTGATAAACCTGCCGTGGACAGCCCTCTGGCTCACGCCGTAGGTCACCCGGCGCTGTCCCTCCTCACCGGGGAAATTATCCACGCCGATGACGCCTGTAAGACGCACGGCCCGCAGCCCCGCAAGGTCATATTCCAGGAAGCTCTCCCGGCTGTGGTCCAGCGCGCTGACAGGGATCGCGTCCGGGTACTCCGTTCCCTCTATCAGAACCCTTCCCCCTTCGTAATCTCTGCCGGTTCCCTTTCCCGGGTCAATATTCTGCTGGTTTCCCCTCAACTCGGAGAGCGGGATTGTCTCACCGTTTTCCAGTTCCACCCGGGCATTTCCCAGAAACAGGCACTGCCCGGAGTCGTGGGGATAGCGCTGCTCGCTGTACAGCGGTTTGCTGATAAATTCCAGCTTCAGGGTACGGCTTTCCGGGCGCAGCGCAACGTCCAGCTTTCTGGCCCCCAGAAGCCAGGGATTGGCGCAGAAATGCTCCAGGCAGCTTTCTTCGTCCCACAGCCTGAATTCATAGGGATATTTCTGTCCCAGGTCCTCCGCGGCAAGCCCTGTGCACTGTATGGTTTCCGGGGGCCAGGCGGTGTACACGTCCATGTGCAGGCTGCCGGGTTCGTTATAACGGCTCCGGGTTCCCCGGAGATCCTCACCCTCCCCGTATTTTGCCTCAAAGGAAGCGCGGGTGGCTCCTTTTGCGCGGTACCAGCGGCAATCGGTGATAAACTGCTCGTCGGATCTGGGCTCCTCCGACTTTTTGCCGGTATGTCCCTCATATTTCAGGAGTTTTTTCTGTCGGGCTGTTTCCATGTCACCTTCTTCCCCAACCGTCTCGAAAGGGCTTTTCTCCCGGGCTGCTCCTGTACTGCCTTTCTGCTCTGCTGTGTCGGAAGCTCTTTCCTCCCGGCCGGCTCCTGGGCTGTCCTTTTGCTCTGCTGTCCCCGAGAGGCCTCCCTCCCGGACTGCTTCCGGGACGCCTGTCTCTTCTGCCGCCGCACAGGCTTCCCCGCCCACAGCCATCAGGCTCCGGAAGCCCTTTATCTGCAGCAGGCTCTCATAGCGGTGCTCCCTCTCTCCCTTCATGGAATCAAATATTACAATACAGTCGTCAAGTACCGCCATCACCCTGGTCTGGGTTATAGGCTCCGTCAAATCCGTAATTTCCCCGTAGGGCGCAGCGTCATAGCAGGGCAGGTCACTGGCGTTGTATTCGCAGCGCTCCTGCAGGCTCTGGCCTCTTTCATAAATCATGCCGCCATAGGGCGGGTATCCCCATCTGGCTGTGGTGCGCACCCCTGCGGCCTGCAGCTTCTCCCCGCTGTAAAACAGCACCCTCCTGGCATCCGCGGGAATCTGCATCTTGCCGTCCGTCACCACCATGTTCTTGGTATTGGAATTCTGGACGTAAAATTTGTACATAAAATGCCCATATCCCCACCAGACATGCTCCGGATTGAAAAAGCTCCTCCCGCCGCGCATGACGGACAGAAGCTCCGTCCGGTCAAAATGCCCGTGGGCATATCCGTGGGAGCCGTAGCGCAGCACAGCCTGAATCTGCTCTTCCGGGGGACGCCCCTCCTTCCGGCTTCTCAGCATGGCAATGCCGATATTGTCCGCACAGGCATTTCCGTATTCCGGCATGGCAGCCGCCCGAGGCTGCGGATTTGTGCCTGCCCCATCCTCCATGGCTGCTTCCTGCCCCGCTAACGCGGACTCGCTGAAACCATGTCCCTGATCCGGCACAGCAGGCTCATTTTGCCCGGATGCCGTGACTTCAGCAGCATTATAGCCATGCGATACAATGTTTTCTGCAAGCTCCCCGTGCCCGAACACCGGATCCACGGTATCAAAACGCTGTATAATGGGAATGTAGGCGGGATCCCGGTAATGAGTATACGCCAGGTCAAAGGTAGAGCCGAAGTGGACACCCTCTATCTTCTTCTCGTCGGAGTCGTTGATGCCAAATAAGACTCCCCTGTAATCCAAAAAGGGAACCACCGCGTCAAACAAATCCTTGATACAGATATAGTTTTTCCGGATGCCGCCCCATTTCTCATTGTACATCCCGTGGCGGATTTCCCTCTTCTGCCCCCTGTTAATGCTGTCCACCTCTTTCCCGTAGAACAGGGGAAAATGATAATGAATCAGATTGATGCCGAAGGGCAGCAGGGCATGGGCGGTGTGGAGAAACATGGAGGATACCCAGATATTGTATCCCACCGAGCATTCATACCACCAGCCGTCGGAAAAAGCGCCGTGGGAAAGCTGCTCGAAGCTTCCGCAGGGCCCGAAAAGGAACCGCTCCATGCGTTCAAAATCCTGCAGTACCATAGCACAGTAGACCGCCCCGGTCAATTCCGAAAGCGTCCAGTTGGAGATATGCCCGCTGCAGATATGCCTGTCCAGAATCTCCATATAAATCCGCAGGCACCTCTGAATTCCGGCATGCTCCTCCCGGGACAATACCCCCGCCTCATAAATCATATCGTAAGCCAGGGCCAGATGCTGAAAGAAATGCCCCTCCTGCACATAGGACTGGCTGCAGCCCTTCTTCCGCACCGGGTATCCGGTTTCAGGGTCCGCAAATGCCCGGAAAAACCCGGCAATCTTTTCCGCGTATTCCTTCCTTTTGGTAATGGAATACAGATAGGCGCAGGACATGATAAAATGCTCCTGATAAGTGTCACAGCAATAATCCCTTTCCCCAAAGGGCACCAGAGACGGCACCTCCCACCCGTCCGCATCCCTGCGGAGCTTCTCAAAGCCCGGCTCAAAGACAGGATTGCTGCGGATATTTTCCGCCACTTCCCGCCATTTTTCCTCTGTATGGTAAATATAGGGATGCCTCAAAGCCCGCAGGGTCTGGAAGGACAGCTCCCGGGCACCGGAAGCGTCCCCCTCCGGCAGAAAACGCACCGTGGTTTTCTCATGGGCTCCGGGCGGCATATAGTCATGGATGCGGACGGAAATCTCCACCCGGCTGCTGCCATAGGGCTCCAGGCACAGGTTCACAGGCTCAATTTCGGCGTACATGGACTCCCATCCTGCCACTGCCTGGGAAACCTTCACGCACTGCCTACGGTTTTGGCAGTTATGTACCGTGACGGTATAGCGTATCGTTTCCCCCGTTTCACCGCTTTTTCCGAGAATGCCCGGCTCCAGGGCAATCCTGCTGCCCCGCAGAAGCTCGGCGGAGAGGATTTCCGCGAAAGGAGCAGAACCCTTTCCTGCAGCCAGACGCTCTCCGGATTGGGCTTCCCCCGCTATTTCTTCACCATATAAGTCCTTCACAAGCCGGACTTCTTCCGATTGCCCTTCCAAAGTCAAGTTCCCCTCCAGCCGGGCTTCTTCCGGCCGCGCCTCTGCGAATATCACCTCCAGGGAAACCAGTTCCCTCCAGATATTCGTCCTCGCCCTCTCTACATCAAAATCCTCCAAAGCAACATCACAGGAATGCACCCCCGCCTCAGCCAGGCAAAAGTCTGTCTCCAGGCTTTCCCCTCCGGCGAAGCCCGCCCGCACCGTAATCCGCGTATTCTCCTTCCCCGCAGACAGGCACAGGCGCAGGCCGTACCACCCCATCACATCCGCCGCACCGTCATTTATCACATCAAAGCCATAAGGACGCATCCCCGCCCCTTCCGGCTTCGGAAATACAAATCGGACGCTGCTGCCCGCCCCTCCCGTGTTCTCTTCTTCCCTTTTCCACTCATGCAATAAATCAATCCTGTTTTTCATGGAATTACCCCATCCTCTTATCATTATACTGCCAATTCATATCCGCATATACGGCAAAAAAGCTTTCCCTCACTGTCAGCGGCAGATTACTCTATCAGTAAACCCGCCCACCCGGACATTCATCTCCTCCAGGCTCTGTGCCTTCACTCCGTCCCGATAGAAGGAATCGATCACCACTTCCCCCACCCGGTTCTCCTCATCATAACCGCAGATGCAGGACGGTTCCTCCCCCGGGCCGGACATCACGGAAATCCGCTCGAAACGCACACCCGTAATCAGCCTGCCCGGTGCCGGGTTGTAATCCCTGTTCCACCTGACTTGAATGTCCAGCACCTTCCCATGGGCAAACGGCTCGATGCGGATGTCCCGGTAGGTCACGCCGCGCACCACATTTTTATCCCCCGCGTTGATGCACATGGCGCCCAGATATCCCGCCTGAAACTCGTGATGCTCCAGAATGTCAATATTTTCAAACAGCACATTCTCTATCGTGTCCCCGTTTTCCTCATGGGCGCCGTGGGTGCCGATCATAAGGGGATGGGCCACATCCGCCCACACGCTTAAGTTCTTCACCGTAATATTGCGGCTGTCCCCCCGGTTGTCCCAACGGCTCCCATAGATGGCGATACAGTCGTCGGAAGTACGCAGGAATCCCCCGTCCACCGTAATATTCCGGCAGCTCATCATATCGATTCCGTCACTCCAGCCCTCGCAGCTGAAGGACTTCACATTTCGCAGCTCCACATTCTCGCTGTCCCCCAGATACACGGTGTAATGGGGCGGGTTGACGAAAATCAGGTTCTCGGCCTCGATATGGCGGCTATGGCTCACCCTGAGCCCGTTCACCCCGCCGAAGCGGTTGAAATCCGCCAGGTACAGCATTCCTCTTCCGAAGATGCGGATGTCCTCCGCATGCTCGCAGACCAGCGCGCCACGCAGAATCGCCCCGCCTTCCAGATACACCTGCGTGTGGGAAGGCAGATGCCAGAGGCATTCCGTCACATAGTGGACGCCTGCTTCTATGTACACCAGGCGGCCTTCCGGCATGCCGCGCAGCAGTTCGTTCCTCTCATCTCCCAGGCTCTCTCCCCGGCCCCCGGATCCCCTTATCACCAGGACGTTTTCTCCCTGCTTATCCGGCGCTTCCTCTATTTCACCGGCAAATAAATGCAGATTATGGAAGCGTTCCCCGTTGAATTCCACGGACAGGTTTGCGGGTCTGTCCAGCACAAAGCTGACACGTTTGGGTTCTACCTGCGGCTTGATTTCCAGGGAAAGAGGCCTTATGTCCGCTTTATAGATACAGTAATAACGGTTTAGTGTAATTTCCACCTCCACGGCTCCCTGGAAATCAAAATATGCCATAGACGCCGCCCTTACCTCGTGTCCGTCAACCCTGACCTGATAGCAGGCTGTCTGCTGCCACTCTTCCTCCCCCAGAGGACGCACCCGCACGTTGTAATCCCGCTGCAGGGCCGCTCCTTCCGGTACAGGATATATGATTACTTTATTTTCCATTTCGTTTATCTCCTTATCTTTTCCGGCTGTCCTTCGGACTCTATGATCTCTTCCCGCCGTACTGCTCTCTTTGCCCCTTCACCTCTGCCGAATAATTACCGCCCGCACCGCCGCATCCTTTTCTCCCATACCCTCCGCGGTAATGCGCCACTGGCTTCCATTCCTTTCCGTTATCAAAACAGCGTTAAAATCCGGGCATTCTACCGTCTTTATCCGTCCCGTTTTCTCCCCGGCCTCCAGAATCGTGATAAACCCTGCCTTTCTGCCCTCCGCGGAAAAGCTCACGGTCTTCTTCAGCGGCTCGTCCAGATACCCGGCGCAGGCCCTGCGGTTTTCCTCCGTAAAGGTGTCTCCCTTCTGGGGATATTTCCCCACTGTCACCTCGCCGCTCTCCGGCCAGGCGCGCCACAGGGTGGTTTCCGGCAGATTGTCCAGGATATCGTTGCCGTTTACCCTCGCCGCGGCATCCCGGAAATGCAGCCGAAGCGTCCCATCCGCTCTCACACTCCGGCAATTCTGGATAAACTGCCCTGCTCCGAAGGGATCCTCCGAAAAACGCTCCCGGAATGTCCACCCGTCAAACCCGTCCGCGGGCACCTCCTCCGGATAAATCTTCCCGTCAAACCGCCCCATGGGATGATAGAGACAGTCAAACCGATGCTCCTGCTGCCCCTCCAGGTAATCCCAGACAATGCAGTACCCATGGAACAAAATCAGCATCCGCCTCTGGAAAACCGGCTCTGAATATGTCCCGATAGCCCCCTGTTCCCGGGGCTGCTCCGGCATCAGAATAAACCGCCCTTCTCTGGCGCATTTCTCCTCCGGAAAGACAAGCGGGTATGGCGTCTGTCCCCCATAGGGCGGGTCAATCCATTCCGTGACGGTCTGGGCGCACACCGCGCTGAAGGTCTCCGACATGGAATCCGTCTCCCTGCCAGCCTCTTTCCGATGCCTCCTGCCATCCGCAGAATCCTGTAATCCTCCCTGCGCCGATGCTTTCCCGGCATTCACAGTATCCTGTGTTCCTTCCCGCGGCAATGCTTCCGCAGTACCCCTTCCCTCAAGGTCTCCCACCCTCTCATCCGCCGCGAAATACACGCACCGGCAGGGCGAGGGCTTCTGCATCCTGCCGTCCACCACCGTCATGTTATGAGCGACGGAGGTCTGCACCCACATTTTAAACAGGAACGAATCATATCCGAACCAGGCATACTCGTTATTATGGAAAGTCTTCCCATCCTTCAAAAACGACAGCAGACTCAGCCTGTCATAATGCCCATGGTATCCGCCGTGGCTTCCGAACTTCAGCACCGCCTGAACCGGGCTGCCCCCCTGCAATGCCTTCCCCTCCGGCTCTCTCCTGCTTCCTCCATTCTCTCCTGCTTCCGGCTCAATTCCGCGCGCCGCCGTCTCCGCGACTTCCTCACGCAGAATCCCAAAACCGGCGCCGGACAACAGCAGAGAGCCCTTCCCCAGTTCATATGCTTCTGTCTTTTCACCCAAAGGCAGCCTCTCCGATGCTGCCGCTTCCGCCTCCTCCCGCAAAAGCAGCGTCTCCGGCGCAGCCGCCAGGCTGCCTATCTGCCCATAGAGCGGATCCCCGTACAGATAGTACGCCTTCTGGTACAGCTTCGTCATATCCTGCTCATTGCTGTCGTTGACGGACATCATGATCCCCTTGTCCGTCAGCAGCTTCGCCGTACAGTCGAAATAATCCTTCAGACACCTTACAGGCTGGGTAAACGTCTCAAACCGCCGGAAGCTCATCCCCAGGAAGGGCTTCCCGTCCTCCGCCCAGCTCTCCCGCATGGCCCAGGGAGAATGCAGGATATTCCTGTCAAAGGAAGCCGGAATTTTCACATCCTTCAGGGAAATCCCGAAATTCTCCGCCCCGTTTGCTATGTCAAGAAACAGCTCCCCGGCAAGCCTCACATACCCGGACGCCTCCTCGAAGTACATCCCGTCGTCCAAAAATACCGCCGACAAAAGGTCCGTTATGCCGTTATATCCATAGAGGAAACGCTGCACCCATCCGTAATCCTGCAGCGCCATGGCGCAGAACAGCCCTGCCCCCGCCTCCGCTACCTGGAAATTATTCCCGTCCCCGTCCGTAAGCCTCCATGCGGCGAAGTCCATATAATTCCGAAGGCACCTTTCCATCTGCCGGTGCTCCTCAGGCGTAAAATGCTCATACAGCAGGTCATAGGAGATTGCCACCTTATGGAAAAACTCCGCCTCCTGCACCCATCCTGCATTCTGGGCCCGGCACACCTTGAAATCTCCCCTGGCATACTCCTCTTTGCTTTCCACGAACTGGAAATAAGATATTTTCGTAGTCAAATATCCCCTCTGCCCGTCCAGGAGCCCCCGCAGATACCCCATGGCCTTATCCAGATAAGCCCCGTTCCCTGTCACCTTCCATGCCACCGCCGCTGGAAATAAATCATTCTGGGAATAGCTGGGGTACACATAATCCACCGCCATGGATACCTCCGGCACCTTCCAGTTCTCAGTCCGCTCCACATACTCCTTCCGGAACGCTTCATACAGCGCTCCGCTCTCAGAACCGGATTTCTCGCCGGACGCGCTGTCCGCCATGGGCTTCCCGCCGGATGCAGATGCACTATTATCATTAACCGCAGAATTTCCGCCGGACACAGACGCGACGCCAACCGCAGCGCCCCGATCAGCCATAATCGCCCGGGTACGCCTCTCCCACTGCTCCCCGGTCAGGAACAGGTAAGGATGCTTCCTGGATTTTGCAGCATACAGCGTCACCCGCTTCCCCTGTACTCCGTCTCCGTCCGGCACAAAGAGGAACTCGCTCTTCTCCAGTCCTCCCCGGGGAATGTCCTCCGTCATCCCCAACGTTACCTTATACTCCCGGGTCTCCGCCCCCGCCAGCTCCACATATCTCTCATATTCCGCGGGCAGGCACTCCTTCCCGTACAGAATCCGGCTCACATTCACAAGCCTCCTGTTCTCCCCTTGATTGGAAAGCAGGAAGGTATACTCCAGTCTGGTGCCGCTCTCCCCTGCCAGGGAATCCCGCAGCACACGCACCTGAAAATCCCCCATATTGCAGGCGCTGATTTCCTTCACAAGCACCGGGCCGCCCCGGAGCACCCTCACGCTGATCCCGTCCAGATAGTTCAGAAACGCCCTCACCATCTGCCGGAATTCGAACTGTTCAAAAGGAATGTCCAACCGGTGCATTCCTTTCCCCGCCACTGCCGCGCGCCCCCGGATTTCAGGGAAAAACTCCGGCCTGGCGATATGCAGCGGATACAGCGTGACCTCCAGCTCCGTCACATCCTCCCCGTACAGCTCCAGTTCCAGACAGATGCCCTCCTTTTGCGACACATCCGTCACTTTTTCCAGTGTCACCCGGTATTCCTCCTCCCGGTTTAACTGGCAAAAATTCCTGCTCAATATGATATTTTCCACTTCCTTCATCCTCTTCTTCCATCCTCCGTTTATCCATTTATGGCCTTCCAAAATCTCCAGGCTCCATTACATATCCCCACTGAAATCTCGTTTTTACGGATTCCCTGACATTTACAAAAATGCAGTATAGTTTTAACAGATGTCGATACGGTATATACTATATTATAGAACTTTGATAATAGAATCTGTCCTGGATTCTATTATAGAGCTTCCAAACCATGCATTTCAATTACATAAAACGCAATTTACTATCAAATTCTGCAATGTCTGTTTTTACTTAAGGACACAGCAAAACTGTCAATGGAACAGACTCTGGAACGCATCCACCTTTTGGCGTTTTTTTATTCTTCTGTCATCATTCAGAGAATTTTCCTGATATTATGACAAAAAGCCGCAGGCACACGGCAGTGTAAACCGCCATGTGCCTGCATTTTCATAGACCGGCAATACCGCTGCCGGTATCCTTCCGGTTTCCGTTCAGGATCCGTTGCCCGCCCGGTACATTGCATCCGGCGGTCCTTCTCCTCTTTACTGCTCCAGAGCCGCGTTATAAGCTTCCACTTCCGCCTCCAGCTGGGACTTATAGGTCTCCACGATGGTCTGCGCGGGAGAGCCGTCCAGAGCATCGCCCTCGCCTACATGAGAGACATTGGCATAATTTCTTCTCTGGGGAACGATCTTCTCCATTATGGAATTGTACCTTGCAATCTGCTCCGCGGTGTACTTGCTCTCCAGCTCCGCCGTATAGTTATCCAACTTCGCCTTGCAGATCATGGATGCCAGCACAGCCGCTCCCTCCGGGTTGGGCGCGCCGTTCACCATGGCATAGCCGTTGTCCCACACGGGCGTGGTGGCCTGCCTTCCGTCATAAGTGGGCAGGGGGACAAAGTCAAACTCGTCTGTGCTGGTTCCGTCGTTAGACAGTCCTGCGCTGGGGCCGGCTTCCGAGAACATGGCGCACTGCCTTGCCTCCAGCCAGCCGCTGTCTCCGGGACAGCTTGTATTAATCTGGCCGAATTTGTTCAGGAAATCAAACCACTGCATGCACTCCTCGGTGTCGATACCCACCGCCAGCTTGCCGTCGCCCACTTCATAGACAGGCATGCCGTCATTGGCAAATCCGAAATTCTGTCTCTTAAATCTGGGTCCAAGGCCCCACTGGTCGATCTCGCCGTCGCCGTCCGTATCCCGGGTGAAATATTCCATATACTCCAGGAACTTATCATAGGTCCACTCTCCGGCCTCATACAGCTCCACCGGGTCTTTCTTGCCCTCCTCGCTAAACAGCGTCTTGTTGTAAATGATCAGATAGGGCGATGTAATAGCGGAGTTGGTGTATACATAGTGCTCGCCGCGGTACAGGAACGCATCTGCGGACGCCTTGTCGCACACGCTGTAGTCCAGGTACTGGTCGATGGGCTGATACAGCTTATCCACTGCGTCCCCGGGGAACCTGGCATTTCCCTCTGTGTAAACCAGGTCGAACAGATCCCCTGTAGCCATGGCCTCCTGGATTGCGTCCGCCCCCTTGTTCCATCCTACCACATTGACGGTAACCTTGCCGCCGTACTTCGCCTCAAACTCAGCGATGGCGGACTTCACCACATCGTCCGCATCCCAGTACAGGGCGATGGTCACATTGGGATTCTCCAGAGTCTCAACGCTCTGATAGCTCCAGCCGCCTTCTGTACCGGCGCTCTGGTCATCCCCTTCTCCCTGGCTCTCCCCGCCGCTCTGTGCATCGTCGGAGCTGCCTGAGGAATCCTGCGTGCTCTCAGACCCCTGGGAATTCCCTGCGGGCGAACTCTCCTCGCTGCCCGAATCACCGCAGCCTGCCAGCAAGCCTGCGCACATCACCGCACTCATCAGTAAACCAATCATTTTTTTGCTTTTCATCATAAACCTCCTTGAAATTTGAAATGTATTTATGTTAAACCTTTCGGTTATAACCGACTTTATTCTACCCCTTAATCCCGGAAGACTCCACGCCCTCCACGAAGAACCTCTGGGTAAACAGATACAGCACCAGGGGCGGTATCAGGAAGAGCAGCACGCCCCCGTAGGCCATTCCCTGAGCGGCCTGGAGATTGCGCCCGTTGGCGCCGTACAGCCCGCTCTCCACGATGGAGCCGATGAGAGCCTCATTCTTATATGCGTCCGCCAGGGACTGCACTGCCACGGCCAGGTTCTTGTTCCCCGTGCTGAAGAAGGAATTGGACATCATGGTCTCGTTCCAATGCCACACAATGGAGAACAGGAATACCGTCAGGGCAGAGGATCTCGCATTGGGCATCATCACCTTCACAAAGGTCTTCCAGGGCCCGCAGCCGTCTATCTTCGCCGCCTCCTCCAGCTCCTTGGGCATATTCCGGAAAAACTGCCTGTAGATATAGATGAACAGTCCGGACCGCACGCCCACTCCCAGGAAGGAGGGCAGGTAAAAGGTCAGATTGCTGTTGAGCAGGTTCGCGGTATACGCCGTATATTCCTTTCCCGTAATCAACGCCAGCAGGCGGCTTATTCCGAAGAAGTCAAAATACCGGTACTGCACCATCAGCGGAAGGAATACCAGCTGGGTGGGAATCACAATGGTCATAATCACCATGGCGAAAAGCGGCCCCCTCAGTTTAAAACGGAATCTTGCAAATCCATATCCTACAATAGCGCACATCACCACCTGTATCACCGCGCAGGAGAGACACAGCACCGCGCTCCTCCCAAAGGCGGGCCAGAAGTCAAGCCCGATCATCGCCGCCTTGATATTGGTCATGGTCAGCGACTTGGGGATCCAGATGACGCTGGGATCCGAATACTGCTCCACCGGCATGAACGCCTTGGAAAGAATCTGCAGCAGCGGATAGATAATCACGAAACCGATGATGAAGAACAGCAGGAACCGCACCACCGACCACGCCAGCTTCGCCGCCTTTATGGTTTTCTTATTTTTATTCTTTATCGCCTTTATCATGGCCTACCTCTCATTCCAGTTCCGCATCCGCCCATACCGCGCTCCAGGCCCCGTGACGGGATTCCCTGATGCCCCGCGCATTCGCCCATAAGGAAGTGCCTGCAAAGAACCGGAAGACAATTCCCCGGCATACAGGGCACGGGCAGGCAGATGCCGTTACTCCTCATTCACATAGAATACATGTCTCGATATCAAACCGCCCACCACGATGAGCACCACCATTGCAATCACGCACATCAGCCACCCCATGGCGCAGCTTACGCCCATATTCGTGGTCCCCTCCGAGATGAACTTAATCATCTTGTTGGACACATTGGTGAAGGAATCCACAATGGAATAAATCACCACCACCAATGTCATGGGCGACACCCGCACCCAGGTAATCTTCCAGAAGCACTCCCATGCCGTGGCCCCCTCAATCTGGGCCGCCTCGTATTCCGCCCTGGGGACGCTCTGGAGGCCGGACAGGTACAGGATGATCTGGATTCCCGACAGCCACACGATGTCGAAAATCCGGTTGGATATCTGCTCGAACACCTGCCTTATCTTGTCCGGAAACCCGATGGAGTTCAGCAGCACCGCCAGGCCGTCGCTGCTGAAGACGAAGCTGTTCTCCGTCTCCAGATCCGTGTCCAGACCGTTATAGCGCAGAATCTGGATCACCACCCCGCTTGCGATGATCACCGGCAGGAAGAACAGCGCCCTGGCCGCCGCCCGCCCCCGGAACTTCTGGTTCAGCAATATGGCGATGAACAGGCTGAACACACACACCAGGGAAGCCTCATACCAGAAACTGGACACCCCGGGGCCGAAGGTCTTGGGGATAAAGTACACATCCTGAAAGGGACTGGTAAAATTTTCAATCCCCACAAAGCTCGTCTCCACCCCCGCAGGCGTAAAGCTCACCTTGCTGAAGGCATACTTTACGGAAGTGATCAGGGGGCGCAGGAACAACCCCAGGAATCCCACGAGCCAGGGTGAGATGAAGAGATAGCCGTACAGGGCTTCCTTCCTGCGCAGGTCGTTCTTTTTCTTCTTGTTGGAAGATTTTTTCTTATTTTCCGCCATCATCGCTCGCCCCCTTTCTTATAGATAAAATCCTCCGGTGCCACTTCCGTGCCCTCCACCGTCACCGCTTTTTCCGTATAATTCACATAGACCACAGTCCCGTCAGAAAACTCCGTCCGGTACACACCCTCCTGAAGCCTGCAATGCCCTGTGATTTCCGCATCGCTCACCTGATTCAGAAGCTCCGCCGTCCTGCCGTACCACCCCGCCAGGGTATCCACCCAGGCCTCATAATTGCCGCTGAATATGGCATTGTACCTGGTATCGCTCAAAACCTCATTGTCCGCGTACATCAGGCAGGCCGAAAGGCTGCTTCCCGTCTCCGCCGCCTTCAATACCAGCCGCTCCGGATCCGCGCTCAGGTTCAGGGGCTCCGTGGAGCAGGACACCATCCCGTGCAGCACGATCTGGTAGAAGGGCACCGTCTCGTCCTCGATATCGTATTCCGAGGAACCGGTGGGCGCGTCATAAATATGGGTCGCATAGGGGAAGGTATAGGCATTCCCATTGTCCACGCATATGTAATCAAATGCGTCCCTGTACGCTGTGAACACATTCTCCCAGACGCCCAGGGCATCCGCCCTGTCAATCCCGTTCTCCTTGTGGGTAAAATCGGAGTAAAGGCCGCTTCCCAGGGTGGACAGGGCAGGCTGCGCACCATAGAACTTATCCTTCTCTTCCAGCACCTCCTGCGCCACCTGGAAAATCTTTGCCGGCGCCAGGATTTTCCACCGATCCCGGTTGTTCTTTCCCATGGAATTATAATCATAAGTGTACTGGTAAGCCGGGGTGGAGCCCACGGTCTGGGCCGCGTCGTTATATTCCGAAATCCCGCCCCCGCCCTCGTACAGATTCACGAAATCCAGATCCAGAAACAGTTCTATGCCCTTCTGCCCCGCGTACTCCGCCAGGGAAGCGAATCCGGATTTCCCTCCCAGCTTCCCCTCATAGGAGACGCCTGAAGGCACCCTGGACTCCATGCCGCCCTTCTGCCACCCGGTGTACTTCACCGCCATGTCCCCGATTCCCGCTTCCTCCAGCGCTCCCAGAATCTCTTCCGCCTGGGCATAGGTGGTCAGGGGCTCCATGATGCGGGCCTTCACCCCCAGGATGTATTCCTCCTTCCGCAGTCCCCCCAGAAGGTTTACATAAAAGGGCGCTTCCGTGCGGTTCGCCTCCGGAGATATGCCGTACCTTTCCTTCAGATAATCCTTATAGGCATCCGCCATATCCACATAGTCCAGCTCCTCTTCCGAAAGCAATACGTATTCCACCCGGTATCTTTCCGTCTTCGGCGTCACCGGCGAGATGGTCAGGGATATCACCGTGTCCCCGCCCTGCCCGTTGGAGGCATAGGTATTCCCCTGCAGGAAGGTGGTCCTGGTAAAGGGACGGTACCGGAAGGAAGCGTACACATTGTTATAGCTGTTCAGGGTGCCGCTGGTCATGGCGTTCACCGCAGCGTTGGTCTCCCCCCGGGAGAGGATGGCCAGAAATCCCCGGCTGCCGTCCTTCATGCCGAACACCGGCAGCCTCGCCGTCTCGCTGTCCGCGGAAAGCTTCTCTGTAATCAGGGACAGATCCCTGCCGTAGACCGTCTGGGAATAGGCCCCGTAGGAGGCCTTGTCATTATTCAGGTAAATCAGCGCCCCCGAGCCGTCCGGCACCAGGATATATCCCTCGCTCTCCGTCCCGGCCGCCCCGAAGAAGGGAAGGAAAGCGATATCTGTCAGGTGAAAAAGCGAATCCCCCTTGCCCTCCACGATATCCTCCACTACAATCTCCGCCACCAGGCCCTTATCGTTCAGATGGTACTCCACGGGAATCTCGAAGCCGGCCGCCTGGAAATCATACAGGAAACGGATTCCCCCGTCCCCGGTCCCTGTGAAGGTGAGCCAGTCCTTGTTCACGCACTCGGTGGTACTGTTCTTCACGCTCACATTGCCCGCTGTGTCCGCGTAAGTCACATAGAGCTGGCTGCGCAGGTTCGTCATGTTGATCCCCGCTGCCAGCGGATCCTCCTCCCGGGGATTGGATTCATAGAGATGCCCGCTCCTTTTATCCAGCACGGCAATGGTCCCGTCCGCGTTTGCCATCAGCTCGAAGCCGTCGTTCTCCGCCACCTTCATGGCGTAGTTCCCGTCGGAAGGCTTCCCGAACTGCCCTGCCGCGCCGGATGCTTCCCCTTCCGCATACGCCGTCCCGCAGGGCATGGAACCGAAAGCCAACGGTAAGGCCAATGCCAGAAGAAGGGACCATGCATATGCTTTTCTGCCTTTCTTTCTTTTCAACCTCATCTTATTCTCCTCCCTTCCTCACAGCATCCGATAGCGAATTTCACTGTATACCGTCATGAAGAAGCTGTAAATCTGAACAACCAGTCCGGACAGCAGCACCGCAAAGAACACTGCAATCAGCACGCCGAACACGGTCAGGGCAAAGGAAGCCATGGTCTTCCCCAGACTGTAGTCATGCAGGACGGACAGCCCCAGGAGAAAGAGCAGGAAGCTCCATACACCCGCTATGATAATCAGATAATTCAGGAACACCGCCTCGTCATATACCATCAGGAACGACAGCGCCAGTCGGATATACCCGCAGACCACATAGGGAAGCAGCGCGTAGGCACAGCACACCCAGATCTCCGGCAGACGCCCCTTCCCCTCCATCAGGGTACAGAAGCACCAGTTCGCCACCACTACCATCCCGAAGATAATCACCGTTGTCAGCAGCACCTGGGGCAGGGACACATCCTGGAATCTGGTGCGGAAATCAAAATCTATGTAACCCCAGTTCAGGATTTCCAGCAGCACCCACGCTGTCAGAATCAGGTTGGCGGCCCGGAAGGAAAATTTCTTATTGTTCTTCAGCTCATGATATCCGTCCACGGGATGGCGCAGGATGTAAAAGGGGTATTTCCATTTCGGCATCCTGGCATAGAAGCCGTCCATCTGCCGCTCCCCGTTTTTCACCGCCGTCCAGTACCGTTCCTTACGCTTCACCTTCATGACCTTAGCGCCCGCCATCAGCCCCAGCGCCCCCAGAACCACCAACAGGAACACCGCCGTGAAATGATTCCTGATTCCGTCGTTGCGCAGCATCTTCTTCGCCTTGGAGTAAATTTCCTGGGACTCATGGGACAGCGTGGCGTACTCCTCCGCCTTCCGGTAATCCCCCATATCGTAATAGGTCTCCGCCATGCAGTAGTACGCATAGAAGAAATTGGCGTCCATTTTCACCAGATCCTGGAAATAAGGAAGGGCCTCCTCCATCTTTCCCTGATTGTAGAGAGTGAGCCCGTCCATAAGCAGCTGCCCGAAGGAGGTGCGTTTGAACACGGTCAGGTTGTTTTTTCTGGAATCCAGTACCAGTACCCTGCTGCCCATTGTGTCCACGGCCGCGGCAGTGCCGAAGGTTCCCAGCTGGCTGCCCGCGCCGCCGAAGATGGAAATCTGGAAGCCCGTGTCGTCATACAGGAATACCCGCCCGTTGTAGGAATCCAGCGCATAGATAAAACCGCCGTCATCCGCCGCGATATCCACATAATTGGTCCGGAACACGCTCCCCTCCGGCTCGTCGCCCCAGGTCCTGTACTCGTTGGCCAGGATATTCTGCCCCAGGGGGTTGAGCTTGCGGATCATGGAGGAATCCTTTGGCGTACTGGAATATCCCGTCACGGTATAGATGAAACCCTCGCTGTCCGCGTCAAAGCTGGAGAACTCCACCGGAATGAAATTGCTCATCCTGGCCCGCTGCTCCTCAGAGGCAAACTTCCGCAGGGCCGCCTGAAACAGTACATCCGCCGTCACGTCCACCTCATTGCGCCCGTAGAACCCCAGAAACTCTCCCTCGGGACTCAGCATATACGCCCCCTGGGTGGAATTCTCACTGATGATATAGACCGTGCCTATGGTATCCGTGACCACATTCCGGGGCAGAAAGGTCACATTGTCCGTGAAAAGTACGGAATCCGGGCGGGTATAAAGCCTTTCCACCTGCCCCTCCTGGTCCATTGCTATCACCCGGCCATTCGCCGTGTCGGCAATGTAAATCTCCCCCGCCGGAGACACATAGATCCCCTTGGCGCCGCTGATATCCAGCTCCTCCTGCCGGTACCGGATCTCCTCTATCACATGGTCCACCCGGAAATCCCCGTCCAGGGCCACCACTCTGTTGTTTCCGTTATCCAGAATATATATTGTCGCATCTTCATGCACATAAAAATCCGAAGGCTGCTTAAAATCTCCGATGCCAAGCTGCTTTCCGTTATAACTTGCCTCCGCCGTGTGAGTCGCCTGGGCGGCTATGCCCTCGTCGAACTCATCATAGCGGTAATCCGCCTTCACCGGGGCTGCCGGAACAGCCGTCAGGCAGACAGCTATGGCAAAGATTCCCGAAAGGATCGTTTTCCATTTGCGCATTTCTCTCTCCTCCCCATTATTCTTTGATTCCGGCATGGGCCATGGTTTCCATGATACTGCTCTGGGTCACCAGGAACATAATCACCGGCGGTATCAGCATGATTAACGCCGCGGCCGCAGCCACCCCCGCCCTGGAGATTCCTCCGGACTGAATCTGCGCCAAAGCCGTGGGGAACAGCTTCAGGCTTTCCTTATAAATATAATTTCCTCCGGTCATGCTCCACACCCCCTGGAAGGCGAAGATAATCTGGGTCAGCCACGCGGGCTTCACCAGGGGCATGACGATTTTGATGAAAATCTTAAACTCCGTCATCCCGTCCATCCTGGCAGCCTCCAGCAGGGAATTGCTCAGCTGCTCCATGAACTGCTTCATCAGGAAGAGCCCCATGGAGGAAGCCACCGCCGGAAGGATCAGCGCCCAATAAGTATTGATGATATGGAGCTTCGCCATCACGATATAGCGGGGCAGCTCTATAACGCCCCCGGTGAACAGCAGCGAAATGGTGACCAGCTGGAACAGCACCTTCTTCCCCGGGAAATCATGCTTCGCCAGAGGATACGCCGCCATGGAGGAGATGAGCACATTGCCCAGGGTTCCCGCAAAGCTCACGAACACGCTGTTGAACAGATACCTGGAAAAGGGCACCCACAGATTGTCCGCCAGCTGTCCGATGAGCTTGAAATTCTTCCCCGTGGGATTCTGCACCGTAAACCGGGGCGGGAAGATGAAGATCTCCTCCATGGGCTTGAAGGCCTGCACGATGGAATACACCACCGGAAGCGCCATGAACGCCCCCAGAAGCGCCAGCAGCAGGAATACCACAATATTGCCCCCCATTGACCGGTTCAGTTCATTTTTCTTTCTGTATTTCCACCTCTCCTTCAAGGAAAGGTGCGGTTTTTTTACCGCTGTTTTACTTTTCTCCATGCCCCGTTTCCTCCCTTATCAATCCTTCTCCACCAGCACAGACTGGATAACCTTGTTCACCAGAAGCATCACCAGCAGCAGAATCGTCGCAATGGCGCAGGCATATCCCATGTCATAGCGCACGCTGCCGTAATCGTGAATATGGGTCATGATGGTATGGGCGGCGTAGTTGGTGCTGGGGAAGCCCGCCAGTGCGATGGAAATCTGCCCCACCGCAAAGGAGGAGGAAATCTGCATTACCGCCCCGAAGAGCATCTGCTGCTTCATGGAGGGCAGGGTCAGGTAAATCAGCTCCTGGAAACGGTTCTTGATGCCGTCTATGGAGCCCGCCTCGTAGATAGAGCGGTCCACCGTCTTAAAGCCCGCCATGAAGGCCAGGAAGCCCGCGCCCAGGCTCAGCCAGAATTGCACGATTATCAAAGCCGCCATCACGAATTTCTCATCCGTGAACCACTTGATCGGGTCATTGATAATCCCGATATCCATAAAGGTCATCAGCACCGAATTCACCAGGCCGTACTGGTCATCGGAAAAAATATACTGCCAGATCATGTACATGTTCCCCGAAAGACTGGGGGCGTAGAACACCAGCGTCATGAATGTCCGCAGGGGCTTGGGCAGGTCATTGATGAACCAGGCCAGGATAAAGCACAGCATATAGCCGATGGGCCCCGTAATCACCGCGAAGACAATGGTATTCTTGATGGCCAGAAGGAAGATTTCATCATTCAGGAACAGCGCCTTGTAATTGGACAGCCCGATGAACTCCGGCACATTCAGCATATTAAAATAAGTAAAGCTCAGGCCGATGGCAGCAAACACCGGAATGATGGTAAAGATGGTAAAAAGGATGAAATAGGGCGCCAGCAGCATATAACTGGTCCTGCTCCGCTTCACCTGCTGCCACAGAGTCAGTGTACTCTTCTGGCGCTTCGGGAAAAATATCCTCCATATGGAAACAATCTGCTCTCTCATTCCGTCTCCCCCATTCCTGTACTCAGTCCGAACTCCTGCCTCTTCCTGGTGATTTCCTCATTGATATATTTGTTCTGCACCCGCATGGCGTATCTGGGGAAATCCCCGTTGTATACAATGCTGCGGAAAGCGTTGGTCAGGCCCCTGGCCGTGTAATAGCTGCCCGGCAGCTGCGGTATCCCGATGACATTCTCCCAGGCCCGGGTCAGGGTCTCCACTTCCTCCTCGGACCAGGGCAGCAATGCCAGTGTATCCTTATTGGCAGGCGTGAACCTGGCGCTGGCGCCCAGGATGCCCTCCAGGGCCACGGCATACTTGGCCTTCACCTGGCCGTCCGCCCACCATTTCATGAATTCCCAGGCCGCGTCCTTGTCCTTACAGGAATCCAGCATGACGCTTCCGGTAACCGTAGCGTTCTGGGAATTGTTCACCTGCCCGTCCGCGCCCTCCACGCCCGGGATGGGCGCCATGGCCCACAGCCCGTTGATCTCCGGAGCCGCCACCATGAGCTGATTGTACATATTGTAGGGCTGAACGGACATCACCAGCTCCCCGGAACGGAACCGGGAGTAAAAGTCTGTCTTAATCTCAAATCCATATTTTACATATAAATCCGTGTAGGTCGCCATGGCGTCTATGGCCTCCTGGGAGTCCAGAAGCGCTTTCGTCTGGTCTTCCGAGTAATAGGACCCGCCGTTTTGCAGGTACAGCGCCGGGAAGATATCCTGCACCGTAATCTGCAGATTGTTTCTCTGAATCACCGGCAGGATGGCATAGAACTCCTCCCAGGTCTCCGGCGCCCGGATTCCCAGTTCTTCGAATACATCCGTGCGGTAAAACAGCATGTTGAACACCTGGGTATCCGGCAGGGCATACAGCCCGCCCTCATACCAGAAGGGCAGCACGGAGGAATCATAAAACCGCTCAACCACCTGTTCATAGTCCGGGAACGCCGTCAGATCCTGCAATGCTCCCCGGATGGCGAAATTCACCGGCTGGTCCTCCGCCACCATCAGCGCCACGTCCGGTCCCATGCCCGCCAGGGTGGCTTCGATAAGGGAGCCCTGCACCAGCTGCAGATCCACCCGGATGCCTGTCTGCGGCGTGAAATCCTCATCTATCATATCCTTGATAATCTGTGCCTGGTCACGTCCCGTGGCGCTGGTAGAGGCAGAATTCAGCCACACCGTCACGCTGGCCGGCCCCTCCCCGGAATCCCCGGCATAGACCGAATCGTCAAAGGATGCGAAAAACCTTTTGATGGAATACCCTGTATTGGAGAAAAAGTTCGTCTCATCCTTTGGCGCTTCCACATCAGGCGACTTCAGATAGAGATAATCCAGCAGCAGCCCCTGGGACTGAATATCCACCAGCCAGGAACCCACTGCGCTGATATTATCCTTGAATCCGGACAGTCTCAGCGGAATCTCCTCCGGTTCCTCGATAAAGCTGTCCAGCTGCACTTTAAGGGTCTCCAGGATGGCGGTCTTGCTTCCCCGTCCTCCCACCAGCTTCACGATGGTGTCCGTCTGCTCCGCAAGGGTGTCACGGGCTTCCTTCATGATATCCATCAGCCCCGGAATCCTGTCCTCCAGGAAATAATCCGTGTACGGATCCGGGCTGGTGCCCGTGATCATGATGATCTGGCGGTACAGATCGTTCACCTGATAGACACAGTCATTGACCTGCCGCAGGGTGTCCGCAAAATCTCCCATGGTGCACATCATCCGGATTTCATGGGTTCCCTTTGTCAGATATACCTTATAGTGAGAACCGTTTTCGTCGGACAAAACCATATTCTGCCATTCGTCATCATAAGGGAAAGCCACCCGCCCAAGCTCCCCGAAGGGTATCTCCCCATCTATATAGAAGGTTCTGCTGGTAAAGAGCCCGTCCAGGTAATTCTGGCGGAACCTGCAGCCCAGATTGTAATAGCCGTCCTCCGGCGCCTCCACCTGCCAGGAAATCCATTGCCCCGAGGTGTTCCACAGGCTGCCGCCCATGGTGTTGATCCGTATGTATTTCGCATTGTTATACTGCCCAGCGCTGTCCTCCGTGGCCAGGTTCACCCTGTCGTAATTGGGGTACAGTACGGAATCCGATTTATAGAGAGCACTCTCCGCCTGGATTTTTACCAGGACTCCCGAGGTATCCTTCCCGCCCGCCCCGGCGGTTTCCTCCAGATAAGCCTCATAGCCCATGGCCTCCTTTGCAGGAACCAGCTCCACGCCCCGCAGCAGGAACGCCGCGCCGCTGCCCTGAATCCGCAGCGTATTCTTTCCTTTCGGAAGATAGAAGCGGTATGCGCCGTCGTAATAACCGTTGGTATTCATCAGCGTATGCCTCTGCCAGCCATAGACACAGGTCTGCCTGGGAGCCACCTCATTGCCCACACTGTCCGTGCGGATGGATGTGCTGTCCCGGAAAATCCTGGGAACATCCATCTCCCCGGCTTCCCGGAAGGGTATTTCTCCGTTTACCGTTATCTTTACATCAGGATTCCGGCCGGTCTCCTCCGTGGCCGCATACTCTATGGAGAGATAGTACATTCCGTCCGCGTTCAGATCCAGGCTGTACTCCGCGTAGCTGTCCCCGCCCCGGAACAGAAGCGCGCCTGTCGTCCAGGCATCCCCGTTCGGACCGGTGCCGCCCGATCCTGCATACATCCCGTTCCGGGCTCCTTCGTCCGATCCTGCGGCATCCGTTCCCGCCGCCATATTCTCCGGAGTCCCTCCGTCCAGACCTGCGGCATTCGTCTCCGCCAGCAGCTCCGCCAGGGCTTCCTCTTCCAATACAGTGACATCCGCCCCCGTTCCCGCCAGGGCATCCGTTCCCAGAAGAACCGCTTCCGCCCCCGCCGCCGTCCCGGCATGGGCCTCCAGATATTCCGCATAGGAGATTCCTTCATTGGAAAATCCGCTCCGGGAAGTTCCCTCCTGTACTCCGGACAGGGGAAGTGCCCCGTCCTCCTCTTTCCCGCTCCCCTCTGCCCTGGCCTTCGGCACGCCTCCGGACCATACGGCTCCCGCTGCCAGGCACAGGCACAGGCCATACAGAATGGGCGCTTTCAAAAATTTTGCTTTTTTCACCCTCATGCCTCCTCGCTCACATAGAATGTTGTGATATCTGGCTGTATTGTACAGGCAGCGCCCCCTGTCCTGCAATCCGACTTTTTACCGACTGCCCTGATGTGTTGAAAATTCAAAGTCCGCATCAAAAAAGGACTCTGAAAAGAATTACTTTTCAAAGTCCCTGTGTTAAAATTCATAGTTGACAGTTCTGCTTACCCTTTTACCTTATCATTCTCCGTTTCTTCAATTCCCCTGATTATCCAGATATTCCTGGAGCTGCCGCTTCACCTCCTCCAGGATATCATACAGCCCATACCTCTTCGCCTCTTCCACCGCCTCCTGCATGGTCTGCACCGGATTCTCCAGCACGCCGTTGCTCAGCGGGTACCAGGCTTCCTTCAGGATGGGAACCACCTTCTGCATGGAATTTTTGACAGCAGTGTCATCAAAGGAAAAATCCTTCAGACGCTGCTCAAAGAAAGAGCTCTCCCGCAGTTCATATTCCTTGTATTCCAGAATTTCCGGGGGCATCTGTGCCGGGAATCTCACATAATGGGAATTCCACGTCAGTGTATAGCCGGGAAAGAGATAATACTCTCCCTCCTCATCCGGAATCTGTTCATAGCGCTCCTCCCCTTCCGCGCGCCAGTGGATTCCCTCCACCCCGTACTCGAACAGGTCATGGTTCTCCCTGGACGTAAACAGCCAGTCCAGGAAGCGCACCGTCTCCTCCACATGGCGGGAGGACGCCGGAATACAGACATAATTGTTGGCGCGGTAATTGCTTGCCACGGCTCCTTCCCGCTTCTCCCTGATCCCTTCATTTATGATATATGCCCCAAGCTCCGCGCCCTCCACCCGGCTGGTCAGAATCCGCTCCACTTCCTCATAGTCATCCAGGGTTCCGATGTATGCCCCCCCTGCTCCGGACCAAAAGACCTCCTCCTGATCCTGCCGGTTCAGCACATCCTCCTCACAATACCTGTTCCACTCCCGGTACCCCTCCAGAGAAGGAATCAGGAAATCATACTGCAGTCCCTCCATGAAATCCCCGAAGCCCTCCTGATCCCCCATAATCCCGACGGCTTCCACCCGGGTTCCCGATTCATCCAGCTGTGCCACCACCCGGACCTTCCCGATCTGCACCGGATACACCAGCCTGGAGGCCTGTTCCTCCTTCAGCGGCCGGGGATTGGGCTGAAAATTGTAAAATCCCCGGTCCCCCCGCAGCACCAGAGGTATCATTTCCGGCTCATGGGCAAGCAGCGCCTCCAGATACGCCTTCAGTTCCTCCTCGTTCTCAACGGAATCCATGCCATACTTCCCCGCCAGATCCTTCCTGTAATAAATGCAGGGAATCCCCGAACCGTAAGTCCTGCACACCGGAAGGGCACACTGCTCCCCGCCCACCAGATTGTTCTCCAGAATCTTCTCCGAAAAGGCCCCGTAAAGCCCCGGGTAGTCCGGATTCTTCAGATAAGGACTTAAGTCCGCGTAAATCCCCTTCTCCTGCATGCTGTCCAGGTGTATCCAGGCAGCGTCAAATACAAGGTCGTAGTTTACCATGGACGAAAGCCTTACATCGCTGAGCTTCTTGTACTCCGTCGCATCCTCTATCCAGTCGATCTCAATCCGCAGCCCCAGCGTGTCCCCCGTTCTCTTCTCGAATTCCTCCAAAACAGCGTCCATCCCCCGTGGTTCTTCCGCCCCAAAGAGCAGGAAACGCAGGGTAACCGGCTCCTCCCCCTTCCTCCCGTTTCCTCCCATCCACAGAAACACCGCCGCTGCCGCTGCCGCCAGACACAGCGCAGCCAGGACAGGAAACAGCTGCCGCCTTCGCTTCTGCCGCTCCCCGGTTTTCTTTTCTTCCTTCATAATGTCCTTCTCCCTTTTCATACCTTTCCTCCGTATCCCATATCCTTCTCCTTATCAATGCCCTTCTCTCACTTTATTTCCATCCTTATCCGTTCGTTTCCTCAGCATATATAAATCTGTATTCCCTTCTTACTGCTTTCTTTAATTCTTCCTGTCCCCCTGCTATTTCCCTGTTCTCATATTCTACCATATTCCCCAGTCTCCTGAAACTAACAAAACCTGCAAAAAAATATCCTTTATTGCAAACTTGCCATTTTTTCTCCGAAATATTGAAAAGCAGATTATCCTATGGTAAACTGAAAACACTGTATAAACCATACACGCCTTACACCAAATGAGGAAGAAACCATATGAAAATGACCAAAATACGTCCCGCCATCGGCAAAGACAATGTTTATTTCCATAAAATATTCCGTCACCTTGCCATAACCACCTTTATTTTGTTTTTCTGCTTTACCCTTATCATTTCCGTCCTCACCACGCGAAGATACTCCCAGGAAATCATGAGCAGCAGCCTGCAGAACATGGACGCGTCCGTAACGGTCAGCGACTCCACCCTGAACGGTCTGTACAGCTATTGTTATTTTCTGGCCAACAATAACGCCGCTGTAAACGACATCCTCTATGCCGATCATTTTTCTTCGGAATTATCCATTGAATTTTCCTCCCTGAAGGATGATTTTCTGAATTATTATGACCTCATAGATTCCTTCTACCTGATTAACTTCGGCGCGGACATGGTCTTTTCCAGCACCACTACACGGCAGACCCTGACTTCCTTCCACGACCGGCATATCCTGGAGCTTCTGGACCGGACCTCCGGCTCCGCGGAAAATTTTCTCTTCCTGCCCAGGAGCGCCGCCGACCATGCGCCGGCGGACGTTATTACCCTGGCCTTCCGGGTCGGAAACAGCAATGCATTCGTAGTAAACCTGAAACGCTCCGCTTATGAATCTCTGCTGAACCACAACGCCGTTTATTCCGACACGCTTGTCATAAACAGCCGCGGTCTGGTGATCAACAGCAGCAGCGACATGGCCTTCGGCGCGGATTTGTCGGAAACCGGCTGGTATCAGAATATACAGGCCTCCAGCCGCGCCCGGGGAGAGCTGTCCGTGAAGCTTGACTCCCGGCGCTACAATGTGCTGTACCGGAAAAGCGCCTCCTTTGGCTTCACCTACGTAACGCTGCTGGCGGAATCCCCCTTCTCCACCAAAAATACCATGCTCTACTCCACCCTGGCCTCCTTCGTGCTGTTCACCTTCCTGGGCCTGGGGCTGTCGCTGCTTCTTAGCTACACCCTCTACCAGCCTGTAAACAACCTGATAAAACTGCTGAAACCTCACTACAGGCAGACTGCGGGCAACCATTCGGACGAAATTTCCTACCTTACCGACACCGTGAGCAGCCTGGTCCACACCACCGCCCAGAACCGGAAGCAGATTCAAATGGCTGAGCGCCAGCATATCCTGCAGCGTCTCCTTACCGCCGACCATTACTTCAGCGCCCTGAACGGGAAAATCCTGGCCCAGTACGATCTGTCCTTTGACGCGGAATACTACCAGGTAGTCCTCTTCTCCCTGGACGGCACCCGGAAGCTCCTCTCCAGCAATCCGCCGGATTACAAGCTCATGCTGGATTCCCTGCAGAATATCGCCTCCGAGCTGATGCCGGATTCCCTCTGGGTGGAAATCGAAAACGGAATTCTGGCCTATGTATTGTTCTCCGACACGGACGACGCCCGCCGTTTCTCACCCCTCATCGCCAAAGCCGGCCAGTGCATGGACGAATATTTCCATGAAACCGTTACCGCGGGTATGGGGCTGCCCTGCGACACACCCTCCAGCCTGCCGGAGTCCTATGCCCAGGCGAAGACAGCCCTGCGCTACCGTTTTCTGTCAGGCGGCGGCAGCGTCCTCAACTTCACCGACCTGCCCGCGGAGAACAGCTCCGGCATCCTGCTCCAGGAACAGAAGGAAATCGTCTCCGCCGTACTCTCCTGCCGGGAGTCTGCGGCTGCGGAAAAGCTGGATGCTTATTTCCAGTGCCTGGCCGGCGGCCATATAGACAACATCGTCCTGAACCTCATGGCGCTGAATACCTCGCTGGGGACTGCGGAATCCCAGGCGGGGCTCCAGACCAGGAGCCAGTTCTCCTATGACAGCGACCCCTATGACCGCTATACCCTGGAGGAGGTCAGGAAGCAGTTTTCACAGCGGATTACAGAGGACATCTCTCAGCTTCAGGAAATCCGGCAGAACATAAGCGAAAAGCCCAGAATCATCGAGGAAACCATTGCCTGTGTGGAGGAGCTTATCAGCTCCGGCAGTCTTACCGTGGAGCTGATCGCCTCCCGAATTCACCTGTCCACCAACTACCTGCGCAATATTTTCAAGGAGCATATGGGAGTCTCCCTGTCCAAATACATTACGGACAAAAAAATCCAGTACGCCTGCAGAGTGCTGGAGGAGACGGAGGACTCCATCCAGTCCATCTGCGAGCGGCTGGATTTCACCTCTCCCAATTATTTCTATACCTATTTCAAGAAAAATACGGGAATGACGCCCAACCAGTACCGGGAGCGGCACAGGGCGCAGGAAGGGGACGCTGCCCTGTGAGGCCGCGTCCCCTTCATTGAAACACTGTTCTACCACATATGGATATCCGCCCCCGCCAGCTTATACAGCGCCTCCAGAAAATAATAATCCGCATACACCATGGTAAAATGATGCCGCTCCGCGTGGTAGGCGGCGCTGCAGCCCTGCACGATGGCGTCGCAGTCTCCGGTCCAGTCCGCCCTGGTGTCGGTGATTGCTTTCAGAATCCGGAAGGCCGGCTCTGCCAGGGCCTCCCGCTCCGCCTCCGGCAGGAACTTCGCCAGCTCCAGCAGCCCGCCCGCAATCACGCAGGCCCCGCAGGAATCTTCCCATTTTACATCCTCCGGCTGCCTGAAATCCACGGGGATGATGCCGCTCTCCGGAATGTGGGGGATGCAATAGGCGGCCACCTTCCTGGCAGTGTCCAGATATTCCTGTTTTCCCGTATGTGCATAACTATTCGTAAAACCGTACAATGCCCAGCCCTGCCCCCTGGTCCAGGAGGAGCCTTCCCCGAAGCCCTGTCCCCCATGGCTTTTCACCATCCTCCCGCTCTCCGGGTCAAATTCCACGATATGGCACACGGAGCCGTCGGGACGGATGAAATGCTCCATCACCGTGTCCGCGTGCAGCATGGCAATCTGGCGGAACCTGGGATCTCCGCTCTCCTCCGAAGCCCAGTACAGCAGGGAGATATTAAACATACAGTCTATAATGGCCCATCCCCTGGTATCGCTGTCCCCCACCTCGTTCCAGGCCCGGATAAACCTGCCCGCAGGGTTAAATCTTCCCGCCAGAAGATTGGCGGCATGCATGGCGATCCGCCTGGCGTCCCTGTCCCCGGTGAGTCGGTAGTCCGCCACCGCCGTAGGCTGAAACATGAATCCCACATCATGATGCAGACCGTAGAAATCCTGGAAGCATTTTCCCAGTTTTCTCTCCGAAAATCTGGCAATCTCCATGTACTTCGGGTCCTTCGTATCCTGGTACAGCAGCCACATGATACCGCCCCAGAAACCGTTGGTCCACCAGTTCAATCCGTCGTCAAGGCTCCACTCCCGGCTTTCGTCCGCCCTGTCGTCATAATTTCCGTTTTCATCCGTGGTATAGGGTATCCGCTGCCGGTTTTTCTCGCTCACCCATGCCATCTTGACCCGTGCTTTCTCCAGTTGGGCTTCGGCCCATTCTTTATAACACTCCATATCTGCGCCTCCTCCTTTTCATACACAATATCCTCTTTGAATCTCCCGGTACACCATTGCATTATCCTTGCGCAATGTGTACTCGCTGTCCACACCGGTACTGCGTTGGTCTGCGCTCCGCTGCAGTCCATGCCAGACGTGTGCCACTGGCACACAGCGCCGTCGGCAGGCATTCTGATCTTGCCTGTCAAGATTCCGAGAAGTTATACACAATGTCCTCTCAAAATTTCGCCAAGGTGTCCCCTTCCAACGCGGCATTTCTCCTCGGCATGACACATTTGTCATAATTCAATTCGGAGAGACCACCGGTTTTGCGAAGAATTGCTTCCCTTACATTTTTTCAATATGTAACCCGGCGCCTCCCTACACACCAGACATGGCGTCTGCGAAGGCCTGCACCCGGAACCAGTCAAAATCCACATGCTTTCCGAAGCCGGTCAAATCCTGACAGCAGATTCCCGCCATGGAGCCGGTAAACCATCCCTCCCTGCACGCTTCGTCCGAGAGAAAGCTGGCGTCTGTGCAGGGTCCGATTTCCCGCAATGCCTCCTCATCCCGATATCCGTAATAAAACTGCACTTTCGTCCCCTGAAGCTTCAGGCCAAGGAGCACATCCCTGCCCGTCTCCAGGGGGATATAGTCCGTAAGATACTCGTACTTCTTATTTTCCGCCTTCAGAAGAGTGATGCATTTTCCCAGGTCCTCGTCGTGGGAAATATGCAGGTACAGATAATTATCCGTGTCATACATCAGAATCAGTCCCGCCATCTGTTTGAAAACCTCAGGCTCAAAATCCACGCAGGTGTCCGCCTCCATATGGTACTCCGTCACCCTGCGGGCGATCAGGGTCTGGGAAAAGCGGGACGCCAGGCCGCTGCGCCCGTACATCCGCAGCCACCCGGGGCGCGCTGCCAGGGACAGATAATGCTCATCCATGGGAATCCGCAGGGACTGATAATCCAGGGATAGAACCGGGCTGTCAAAGTCGTCCCGTCCGGCTTCCGCTTCCGAGGCTGCCGGATGTCCCGGCATCGCACAGCAATACTTTTTCCGAGTGCATTCTGCCTCTCCGCCGCACTGCTCCTGGACGCACTCTTCCCCGCCGCTGCGCTGCTCCCGGTCGCATTCTGCCCCGCCACCGCACTGCTCCTGGCTTAGTTCTGCCTCGCTGCTGCGCTGCTCCTGGATGCACTCTGCCTTGCCGCTTTGCTGCTCCTGAACACACTTTGCCTTACCGCCGCATTGCTCCTGGACGCATTCTGCCCCGCCGCTACACTGCTCTTTACCGCATTCCGCATACGCATCTGTCTCTGCCCCTCCGCAGCGCCCCATCAGTGCGCACCGCGGCGGCTCCACTTCCTCCTGGGGCGTGTTGCCGCCCTTGTCCAGAACAAGCCAGTCGTCCTCCGTCCACCGCATCTTCTGGATGGCGGTCTCCCTGCCCAGCATATACCGCCTCGCCCCCGCAAAGCGCTCCGCCGTCTCCGGGTTGCGCCCGCTTGAAGCCCTGCCGCACAGATGCACCGCGTACCACTCCCCTTCCTGGGTCTCTACCAGGTCACAATGGCCGGCCTTCTGCAGCAGGATGTCCTCATGGTGCCTGGAGGTGAGAATGGAATAAGCCTCCCCCTCCTGCCTTTTTTCATCCAGGGGACGGTACATCTCATAAGGCCCCCATATATCCCGGGAACGCTGGATTGTCTGGCCGTGCGCCTCTCCCGTGCCCGTGTCCGCACTGAACAGATAGTACCAGCCCCGGCGCTTGAAAATGTGAGGCCCCTCCAGAAAGATTCCCTCCGCCCGGTAAATATCCCGCACCGGCCCCGTCATCCTCCCTTTTTCGGCATCAAATTCCTGCAATACCAGCCTTCCCGCATATTTCTTCGGAACCCTGTGATCCGTCACCATGCTCACCATGTATTTGCGCCCATCGTCATCATGGAACAGGGAGGGGTCAAAGCCGAAATTGTTCAGCGCCACAGGCTCAGACCAGGGGCCGTGGATGTCCCGGGCCGTCACAAGGTAATTCTCCGTATCGTACATATTGCAGTAAAACGCCTTCACCACCGTGTAAACCAGGTAAAAAATCCCCTTGTCCCAGGTGAGGCAGGGCGCCCAGATCCCCTGGGACGGCCCCACGCCCCGCAAGTCCAGCTGCGAAACCCTGTTTAACGGATACTCTATCAGATCCCAGTGGGCCAGATCCCTGGAATGGTGCAGCCGCACCCCCGGCCACCATTCAAAGGTGGACGTAGCGATATAGTAATCCTCCCCCACCCTGATGATGGAGGGATCCGGATGGAATCCCCGAAGAATCGGATTCTGTAATTTATTCATTCTTCTCTTTCCCTTCTTTCATGCCTGTCTCTGTTGTCTGTCCCTGTCTCTAAAGTCTGCCGCATGCTCACTGTTTTGGACCGTTCAGCGTCTGCTATGGCATGATGCCTGCCCCATTAATCTGTAACGATTTTGTTAGATGCTTAATAACGAAATCTTACGCTCGCCTCTCTCCTCCACCTTATCCCGGCGCGTACATCAGGCATACATTACGCATGAATTAATGCAACAGGGTACCAGTATAACTCAATTTTAATAATCCTGTCTTTAGTGAGTCTCTCATCTTTGGCTATAGGTAATCTGCCCAATATGTCAAACATATGGTTAATATGCCACCTCGCAGCGAGCTTATCCAGCCCTGGCTTCTACCTGAACGCTGCAAGCAGAAAGTGTCCTTTGGGCACTATGGCATCAAACCCGCGAGGGAATGAAAATGAGCTATACCAGCCTATTTCAAACTGCAATCACATAACGCTTCCCGGCCTCCCCGGTCCGGCATACCTTTATTTCCCCATCCTCATCCCGGGTTATGCGGACCTCATTCCGGCAGCCCTTCTCATAGTCAAAGGTCTCAAAGTCATCCTCATACAGCACACAGCCCTCGCCGCCGCTGCCGTACACCTTCGGCCGTATGGTAAACACCGTGTCCTTTCCCACGGCCTCCACGGGGTCCGCCAGGGGCAGGATACAGTTTTCCCTGACAAACACCGGAATCTTGTCATATTCCGCATGAACCGCATGCTCCCTGCCACCCTCATAGACCGTGCCATCCCAGAAATCATGCCATTTTCCCCCGGGCAGATAAACCTTCCGCTCCAGGCCGTCCTCCAGTGTCATGGGCGCCACCAGAAGGTCGTCCCCCAGAAGATACTCGTCGTCCACATTCCGTACCATCGTGTCTTCCTCATAGTCGAATACCAGCGCCCTCACAGGGGGAATCCCCTCCCTCTGATACTTCGCGAAAGCGCTGTACAGGTAGGGCAAAAGGGACATCCGGACTCTGTGGTACCTTCTGCAGACATCCGTGTAATAATCCGCATCCTCCATGAATTCCCCGGCAAGGTTCTTCCCGATATCCACCTGCTTCCAGGGCGGGTTGGGAATCCGCCAGCAATTATAGATGGCATGGGAGGAGAACATAATCGTCTCCATCCGCCGGAGCAAATCCGCGCCGTTCCTGCAGTCCCTCACCTCCGGCGCCCAGAGCAGCCCTGAAAATCCCGCCGTGACCATCCCCCGGATGAACTGTTTGTGCTGATACAAATCCGAATACAGCACAAAAGGCAATGGAGCCGCCAATGCCCCGCCGGACCGCACCTGGGAATACGTCCTCTTATTTTCCTGATGAAAAACATGGTAAATCAGATTCTGGTACAGTCCTCCGATGGCGGCGTGCATCTGCTCTCCGTCCATGCCGGAGGGAAATTCCGTCACATCCGGGAAGGACCAGTTGGAAGCATTTAAATCGGAATTGTCGCACTCGTCCAGTTTAAAGCCCGCAATCCCCTTCTTCACGAATTCCTCCCTGTGATAATCCGCGAAAATCTTCTCCGCCTCCGGCGTACAGAAATCCGGCACCAACCCGTTCCACACCTCGTATTCCCCCGCATAGGGCTTAAGCTCCTGATAAAAAGGCGCCGCCGGGTATACAAAAAGATGCTCCCAGAGATTGATCCTGTAATCCTGTCCGTTCAGTTTCTCTATCATGGCCTCCGGCTCCGGGAACAGGTATGACCACTGATAGGTGCAGGAATAGCTGTGGGAATGCCACCCCGGCTCCAGTCCCAGCACGTCCACGGGCATCTCCTCCCTGCGGAAGCCCTCCGCCAGAGCCTCCACAGCCCCCTGGTCACTGCCTCCATAAGAGCGGTACCAAACTCCCAGCCCCCACATGGGAGGCAGACAGCCGCCTCCGGAGAACAAGTTATAGCGCTGCACCGCCTCCTTCACGGAACCCGCGAACAGGTACAGATCCACGCCGTCCACCGCCTTCAGGTCAATGATGACCCTGCGCACTTCCGCATTCTTTTTCAGCGCATAGAGGGCAGACTCCGAAAATTCCTTGTGGGCCTGGTTCACCTCCCTGCGCTGTTCGGAACGCCCCTTTTCCAGGCTCGTCCCCATATAGAATTCCACATGCCGGAAGGTATCCACCAACAGCCCGTAACCCCCGGTGGAGACGTAAAAGGGAACCGGCGCATGCCCCTCCCCCGTATCCGCCACCGGATCCGAATTCACCCGTAGCATCCGCTTCCGGCCCGCCTGGTTCATGCTCTTCAGCTGCAGCCCGAAGCCGTAGATATCCTCGCTGCTGTCCATGGACAGCGTAATCTGCAGCCCCCTGGGGCTCTGCCGCCAGGCGATCTGCCCCGCCTGCTTTGGCAGTTCTGCGGGCGCCAGTTTCCCCAGCGCTTCCTCACTCATGGGGAATTTGCGCAGCGCCACCGGGGTGTGCTGCTCCGGTGTTCCGATACGCAATTTCCATATACCATTTGCAATTTGTTCTAATTCCATCTTTCTACCTCCATATCGCTCCTCTAATATTTCTTAAGGGAAGCATGCACTTCGCTTCTGATAAAAGGCGCATCTCTTTGCGCCGCATTCGTCTATGGGAAGCCGCATTTGCTTCCTATAATATCGCATTTTCCCGCCATATTCCTTGTCTTTCCTCCGCAGGCACCGCTTAAGAAATCAGTTACACAGCCCCACTATGCGCCCGTAACGAAAGCTCCCCTATCAGCAACTCCGCACCTTCATAATTCGCCCGGGCAAGCACCTGCCCTGTGCCGCTCACAAGCTCGCTGGGCATCCGCTCCCCCTCGATGGGCATCCAACAGGGCACCGCCATTGCCGCCGCCACTGCCATCCCGGTCTCCCGGATTCGCTCCATGCCGTACCCATGCTCCCATCCCCAGGTAGGCACCGCCATGAATTCCGCCCCGGCCTCCCTGCAGCGCCCGCACACATCCGGGAATTGCATGTCATAACAGACCGCAATCCCCATCCTGCCCATGTCCGTATCCACGATCAATGTCTCATGCCCGCAGGTTAAGCATTCCTGCTCCGCTTCCGTCAAATGGATTTTGTCATATATCCCCTGCAGCCGCCCCTTCCTGTCATAGACAAAGGCCGAATTATAACAACGCAGCTGCCCCCTTTCATCCGGCCGCCTGTTATATACCCCCGCCACCAGCCAGCTTCCGGCCCGCAGCGCCAGCCCGGAAAGCTTCCGGAACAAGGCATCCTCGGGATAGATCGAAATATATGGCGCGCAGGAAGTTCCCAGAGCGCTTTCAAGCCCGCAGAAATTGACGGCCTCCGTGGTGACAATCAAATCACAGCCCTTCCCCACGGCGCCCTCCGCCAGCTCCAGGCACTGCCCTATCATTTCCTGCTGAAGTGCCACTGCCTCATCCCCCGGGATGAAGGTGCCTGGCCTGTCAAACCGATATAACCCGTTTTGCTTTGTCTGAACCAATGCTGCTTTCATAAACCGTAACCTCTTTCCGCCCATATTTTCCATGCTGTTCCCGAGCAGCTTTTGCCGGCCCAGGCTATTTTCGTCCGTCCCATTATAGCCCTTGGATAATGGAATCCGTCCTTAATTCCAGTATAGACCCCAGATAACGGAATCTGTCCTTGATTCCATTATAAACGCTGGTTAACAGAATCTGTCCCTGATTCCATTATAGCCCCTGGTTAACGGAACAGATTTCTTTCCATCTTAGTATAGACTGTGGATAACAGAATGTTTTTTTCCATTCCATTATAGAATCCCGGCAACGGCATTTCAATTACATAAACCGCAAACTTACTATCAAATCCTGCAATGATAACCCCTGCAGCCGCGCCGGGCACTGCCGCCGGCACCGGGCATTTCCTCATCCGGATAAACCGAAGCTGCCCGGTACAGTTTTCAGCAGGACTTTCCGGCAGACATCTGTCTCGCGCACCGGGAGCCGGATTCCCTTTCCGCACTTCTTCTCCGCACTTATTGCACATCTGATTCATTTCTGATACGGCGCACCGGAATCCGGAGTATGGAAACGCTTCTGAAAAGCCGGAATGATAACGCTGCCCACTCGATTCTTCACTGCCCCAAACAAAGCGTTGCCCCCAACGGGAACCGTCAGGCACAGCAAAATATAGACCAGAGAAAACAGTTCCACATGGTCATGAGGCCCCGGATACTTATAAAGCACGGATACCCAGTTTTCATCAAAATACGGTAATTCATGCACATGCATATGAACCAATGATAAAATTACATTAAAGAACACGATCACCGCATAATGATGCATCATAATAGTTTTCGTTGACATGCTGAGCTTTTTTACGATTTTGCTGTCCCCCAGAGAAGGCTCCAGAATCCTGGAAACACGCAGCACAAACGCAATGCCCGTAAGCGCCACGGCCACCGGAAGGACTACATTCTTCCCCATGGTAGTAATGCTGCCGTTCCACATGCTGATGTACGGAAAACCGTCTGTCTTCACCATCAGAAAATACTGGATGACAAACAGCAGCCCAAAATAAACAGGATTGCTTATCCTGTCCCTTTTCTCCAAATCCGTCCTGTACAAATGCCCCAGATGATAAAATGCAATGCCGTACAGCAGCTTGGCCATCACCAGCCTGCCGCCCTCCGCCACCCCGTAAACCATCATTCCGCCGCCCGCAATTCCCATAGCCAGGAAGGGAATTGCCAGAATAAATTCACTTTTTATCCCAAGGAAGGAAACGAGCTTATGCAGGGAAAGATATACCGCCTCCACCAGAAATAACGTGAGCAGAAACCATGCCGGGCTGTTCATCTGGTACTGGTCTCCCGTCATCCAGGGCGTGACAATAAAATTGCGGAGGCTGCCGTCCAGGTTAAACCGAACCAGCCCCGCAGCCTTCAGGGCAAAGACAATCACGGCATAAACCAGATTCCAGATATAATAAGGCACCACAAATTTCCGGATCATCCTGAATATGGCGCGCCCATATGCCCGCTCCCTCTCCTGCTTATAGAAATAACCCGAAATAAAGAAAAACAACGGCATATGAAAAGAATATATCACAAACCAGTCAAACAATTCTGTCTTCCAGCTGTACGTTCCCACATGCCCGAGAACAACCAATAATATCCCCATGCATAACAGCACATCCATCTGTTTATTTCTTTCCCGCACCACTCTGCCCTCCCATAATCTGTTCTTCCGCTTACCCCGATCCAAAAGCAGCGCCGCCTCTCCCGCTGCCATCTATTATCAGGGAAACGTGATTCATTATCGCCTGTTTGCGTTTCAGGCTTATTATACAATCAACATGAAGCAAATCCCATATTAAAAAAACCGGAACTATAGCGATTTTTGAATTTGGAAAATAACGAATACGATTGTGATACTGTTGCCGCCTCTTCCTCCCGTCTTGTAAAATCAAGGCGGTTATGGTAGGATGGACATATAAACCAAAACAGAAATCCGAAGCGTACCTACAGACAAAACCGCAGAGCCGGAATCGGAACACGGATTCCGGCACACCCGGTTCAAAAGAAAAGGAGACATCATGATCACTGTAAGCATGTGCGGCTACGATTCCATGCACAAAGCTCCCATGGACATCCGCCACTCCAAAGGCTTTGACAATTACCTCCTGCTCCTCATCAAGTCCGGATGCTTCCTGGAAAGCCAGGACAGGATAACCGAAATATCCCCGGACACTGCCCTGCTGTTCGCCCCCCATTCTTATATCCACTATTTCTATGGGAAACCGCACTTCAATGACGACTGGTTCCACTTTGAGCTGCATGACGAGGATGAGAACCTCCTGCAGCGGCTCTCCCTCCCCATGAACCAGCCTCTGCCCCTTCCCCACATGGGCGCGTTGACCGAATACAGCAGGCTTGTGGTGGCAGAAAAGCTCTCCGATCACCCCTATAAGCAGGAGGTTACGGATTCCCTGATGCACGCCCTCCTCTATTCCATTGCCAACCAGCTGAACGCCCCTTCGTCCCTCAACAGAGAAGGCAGATACTATGGGACCTTAAACGAGATCAGGACCCGGCTCATCAACTCCCCTTTCCAGATGTGCAGCGCCGCGGAGCTTGCCGCAGAGGCAGGCATCAGCGTCTCTCATTTTCTCCACCTGTACAAAGAGTTTTTCGGCGTCACCTACAAACAGGACATGATTGCCGCCCGGATCCGCCTGGCCTGCTACTATCTGCGCACCTCCGATATGTCCATAGACGCCCTTGCCCTTTTCTGCGGCTACGAGAGCGGGACACATTTCATGAGACAGTTTAAACAGGCCACCGGCATGACTCCCAGCCAGTACAGAAATCTCCACCAGTGCGAGGAGAATCTGTTCGCGCCTTAGACACCTGGCAGCGAAATCCTGCGGTTTCTGGCAAAATTCCGGTTCCTGCTTGTTCGGATTCGGAATTGTCCCTTACTCGCGGATAAACACCTTCTCCACAAGGGTCTCGCAGCCCTCCAGGATAACCGGCCTCCGCTCATCCCTCCTTGCCGCCCGGAGCACAATTCCGTCCAGACACAGCCCTTTTACATTCCTGATATCCATAAACGCCGCCCTGCTCCAGTCCGGATAATAGTTCTCCGAAGATTCCGACACAGCATCCTTTCTCCTGTCCACAACCTCCGGGTATTCCTCCGGGATATCCGCCAGATGTACACCGCCGATGGAAGTGTAATGCAGGTTCCGCAGAGTGACCTCTTCTATGGGGTGGCCTTTTTCTGCATCGATGCGGATCCCATTGAAGGAAGGGCTTCCCATAACGTCGTTTCCGAAACGCAGGTGGGGATGGGCCATCTCCTCGTCGTCCGCCGCATGCAGATTGGATATGGTAATCCGCTTCATGGCGCCGATTTCCGGCATTTCCTGCAGCTCCACCGAACTCCCCCACCCCTCCGGCTCAAAACGGTTATTTAAGATGAGAAAGACCGGCCTGGACACATTGCGCATGGCAATATTGTCCACCAGCACGTCGGAGATCTCCCCGCCCTCCGTGCACTCCACCTTAATGCCCTCCCTCCACACATCATGCATGGTACAGTTCTGTATCACAACATTATAAATACTCCCTATGGACTTCAGCCCAATCCGGATGGCCGCACAGACGGAAGAAAAGGTGCATCCCGACACATGGATATCATGTACCGGATATTCCCGGCTACCGGCCTGCAGGCAAAGATTGTCATCCGTCCCCAGAATATGGCAGTCCGTCACAAACACATGGCTGCAGCCGTCAAAATCCAGCCCGTCGCCGTTATAGCGCTTCCGGTTCTGTATATCCACCCTGTCCACCCAGATATGGCTGCTGTCCAGAAAGGCGGTGGTCCAGGCGGCGGAATTGTAAAGCCTGACATCCGATATCCGAATGTTTCTGCAACGCAGAAAACGCAGCATCATGGGCCTGTAGATACTTCCTTCGTTGGGAAACGCCTCCGAGCACCCGTTGATCTCTCCATTTCCCACTATCCCTACATTCTCTGCATCCTCCGCATAAATCAGGCACCGGTCCAATGCCTGTTCATTCCGATATCTGTTATGATGCACATCCTCCAGGTAATCCCGAATGTCCCTGCTGGCCAAAAGCCTTGCGTTTCCTTTGATCTTCAGAGTTACATTAGACCGGAGCCGCAATGTGCCGGATATGTACTGCCCATTTTCCAAAAGCACCGTTCCACCGCCCTCTTGTGCGCAATGGTCAATGGCCCTTTGAATAGAAATCGTATCGTTTGTGCTTCCGTCCCCGCTAGCCCCATATTCTCTCACATCACAAACACTCATTGTTTCTCCTTCCTGTATCCGGTCAATTCCACACCCGTGCTCTCGATGCCGTCTTGCCAGAGATTCTCATGGATGAGCCTGCAATACTTAAAATACTGAATTTATTATAGAATTTCCGTCGTTATGTTTCAATTACATAAATCATAACTTACTATCAAATCGTGCAAATTAGAAATATATATTTCTCAGCTTTCATGACTTGCTCCATGGTGCCCGCATTTTTTGTCCATAGAAAAAGCCCGCAGGCGCCGGGCTTTACAGTGGTTTATTGTTTGTTCACTTTCTGCTCAATCAGAAAATCTATAATCATTTTCTTTTCTTCATCCGTCAATTCATTTATATGGCCTCTATCCTTTAGCAAATATCTTTTACTCTGCTTCCATACTTTTTCCGCTTTCAAAAGTACATCCTTAGCAGGAAATAAGCAGTCTTTCTCTGCGGCCATAACTAAAACAGGTTTTTGATATTTACGAAGATTTTTGCAGCTTTCATTCTTGGGCATAACAGCTTTTATTTTTGCATTATCAATACTGCAACGGGCAGTTTCCAAAATATCCTGTGTGATGCTGCTTTCTGTTATTGCCATCGGGAGGATACATTTCATGAACCATTTTTCTTTATGTAAGAGCCAATACATGAGCATTGGAAATGCCATGCTTGCACTTTTATATGCAGGGGCATTTTGAATGGCAGACGGTACCATCAATACGCTGCATTTAATGACCTCTGGCGCAGCGCACATGGCTTTTACCAATATTCCTGCACCAAACGAACCGCCAAAACAAGCCATTTCCTTAAATCCTAATCCCTTTATCACATCAACCGCCCATTTCCCATAATCCTGATTTCGGGGCGATAAAGAAACCTCCGCACTTTTACCGGGGTGTCCGATCGTATCAACAGCATAAACATGAAAATCATCAAGCAGAAATCTGCAATATTTCAAATTATATGCAGTTGTCGCATTGCCGCCATGAAAGACCAACAGAGGATTTCCTTTCAAATTGCCGCATTCGATTATATGTGTTTTTTCAAAGGAAGTATCAACAAACAGGTCCGCATACGGAATTTTCAAATCCGTCATCTGCCTGTCATATAACTGCCAGACCGCCGTTTTGGATTGCTCATTTCGATAAATAGATTTCATGTTCTTCTCCAGTCAACATAAACAAGATAGTTTATCATACTTCATAACAACATTTATCTGCATGGCTCCGCTTCTTTCAAACTCTCATGTTTGCATTTGGGACAATAAAGATCTTTGATAATCAATGAGTAATTTAATACCTAAGCAGAATACAAATCCCCCCAGTAGAATAAACATTAACCAAATCGTATTCCAATACGGAGTTCCATTTGCACTGTTTGACCATCTTTCCATACCATAATATCAGTACACTTCCGATTTTCCCTATTCATTTCCAAATGTCTCTCTTCCATAATTACGCAAAAACCTGTAGACAGCCTTGTCTACAGGTTTTTGCTAAACTATTTTAACTCCCCGAGTAGGGCTCGAACCTACAACAACTCGGTTAACAGCCGAGTGCTCTACCATTGAGCTATCGAGGATTAGTGAATTTCTTGTCGAAATTCTGTTGAGTTTCCTTCCCCCTGTACCCTCAAAACCGAACACTGAAATCCAAATCCATCATCCTTCCCGGTTTCCCGGATTCTCTTCCTCTTCCTGGTTAAGCTTTCGTCCGATTAGTAGGTGTCAGCTGTGCACATTGCTGTGCCTGCACCCCACCCCTATCTACCCCGTACTCTCCGGGGGGACTTATGGCTTTCGCCTTGGATAACCCATCTTGAGGGGGGCTTCACGCTTAGATGCCTTCAGCGTTTATCCCCTCCGGGCTTGGCTACC
>CAJUSI010000040.1 GCA_910589035.1 uncultured Acetatifactor sp.
TATCTGATGATACCAGACGACAGATCCTAAAGCTGCTCGCAGATGGTGATATGACGGCGAAGGAAATCTCTGAAAACTTTACGATTTCAAAGCCTGCCATATCAAAGCACCTTGATATTTTGAAAGAAGCAAGGTTAGTGACAGGCGAACGGACGGGGATGTCCGTTACTTATTCCCTTAATGCTTCTGTATTGCAAACAACTTTAGGCGCATTTTTGGAGTTTTTTGACACAAATAAATTGACTGGAAAAGAGGGAAACAAGAATGAAACTATATAGAAGTCTGAATATGATATTCTTGATTATATTCATCATAGGTACGGTTCTGTGCTTTAAGTATCTTCCCGGCGAAATCCCTTTGTTTATGCAAAGCCCTTCCCGTTGGGTTTTTATTGAGATTTGCTTTGTTCTTTTGCTTGTGTTAGCTGTTTTAGCATTTTTTCCTCATAAAATCTCCAAAAGTAACAGCGAAGTGAGAAATGAGATTACTCTGGCTGCGCTTAACCTCCTGGGGCTTGGAATTTTTCTCTTCTATTTTGTAACGGTAGCTGAATATTGCGGTTTGCAGATGAATTACATGAAAAGTATTGTGCTTATCGCGGGGGGCTTAATGGTGTTAGTCGGGAACCTGTTGCCGCAAATGCCTTATCGCAGCCACATTGGGTTCAAATTGCCCTGGATTCTAAAGGATAAACTATGCTGGCAAAAAACACATAGATTTGCTGGATACACAGCAATTCCTTTTGGGATTATTCAGTGTTTGCTTGTCTTGTTTGTACAAAACAACAATCTTGTATTTTTACTTGGAATTGGTCTTTGGATTATAATTGTATGTATTTATTCTCTGTGTATTTTTTGCCGGAACAAGAAAAACCATAACGGGTATAATCGTTCTGATAATACTGATAATCTGTAATACACAGATTGAATGACTATACGATTGGCGGGATTCGGTATAAAGCGATGGAATCGTCCTTAAAAATATATAAAAGATAACTGCCGGACAGCGGTAAAAGAAAAAAGCCCCGCCGAACCTCGCCCCTGATACCGTTCCCCGCTGCCCCGTTCAGATTTTCCCGCAAAAATCCGAACGAAGGAAAGGCAGATGAAACAACCATGATATGATATGAATTGATTTTTGACTTCACCACTTGACAATGTGGCAAAGGTTGTCTTAACGCTTGCCTTTCCCTGTCTGCCGGTGTATAATATACTGCAGATTGCCAGAATTTACAGTACCGCAACCCGAAAGCTACCTGGCTGGCGGTCTGCAGTCGGGGCATACTGTAAATTTAACTGGTGCGCAGTATATTAAAAAAGAAGAATGCACAATGATACATTTTCAGGCAATTACCGAAGACAACTTTGACGAAATCGTACATATGAAAAGACCGGAGGGTGAAAACTTTGTGGCGTCCAACGCCTATTCCCTGGCCCAGGCATGGCTTTTCCGTGAGGACGGGGATGTGTATCCCTTTGCAATCTACCATGACGGCATGCCCGTGGGATTTATGATGCTGGACGAGGATACAGAGGAAAGATGCCTCGTGGTCTGGAGAATCATGTTTCCGGAAGAGCATGCCGACAGGGGATACGGGTTGGAGGCCTTAAAGCAGATTATCCGTCTGGCCCGGGAAAGCGGCAAATATGACTTTATGGTTCTGGACTGTCATCCGGACAACAAACGTGCCTGGCATGTATATGAGAAGGCGGGCTTCCGCGACACCGGGGAGATGGAAAACGGCGAATGCCTCCTGCGGCTGGATTTTTAAGCCTCATGGGCCGGATCAGGCTCCTGACAGCAAGGTTCTGCACCTTCCGGCAAAATCCGGACGCCGGATAAATCTTCAGACCACCTGGTGCCGGGCAAAAGCGCGCCCTGCGTACAGGCTGCCCAGGATTACCGCCGCCAGGGCCAGGGGGATGGACAGCCACATCAGATTCAGTTCCAGAGAGCCCGCATGCAGCAGGGGACATGCGAATATTTCAAACAGCCGCATCTGCCGGATAGGCAGGAACTGGGCCGGCAGGTTCAGTGCTCCCAGGGACTCCCAGTTGATGAACAGGGGCAGCACGAACAGCACAAAGGAGATCACCAAGCTGTTGAAGGCACTCTTTGCCGCTGCGGAGACGAAGACGGATACCGCCGTCAGCACCAGGCTTGCCGTAAACCACATCAGCAGGGCGAAAAGTACCGCCTGCCCGCAGTTCATGGGGTAGGAAACGTTCCTGAATGCGCCGGAATCGCTTACCTGGACGGAGGCCTCCAGACCTGCCGTTCCGTAGGCCAGAAGGTACACGGCGGCAAAGGTCAGGATTACAATCTCCACCAATCCCAATGTAACCAGGAATCCCGCGATAATCTTGGCCCGGGCACATTTACTCTTCCCGTAAGCGCCGGTGAGAATCAGAGCATCCGTCCCCCGGGTGTATTCCTCCGCAAAAAGGGGTGCCAGGATAATAATCAGCACACAACCCAAGGAAATCAGGGTGTTGAGCAGGGCTGTCAGCATGGAGATCCATCCTGAGCTGTATCCCACATTGAGATCCTGTCCCAGCTCACCGTATACCTCCCCAACCGTCATGCCGTTCCAGACTCCCTTCCCGTCATAGAAGGCCTTCAGGGAAGCGTAGAGAAAATTATGGGTATACATTCCCTCTATGGAAGGATCCAGACCATGGCTTTTCATATCCTCCTCTTCCATGTCAAACTCCGCCAGAATGTCCTGCACCTTTGCATCCGTCAACGGCCCCTGATATTTCTCCGCAATGGCCTGGGCTGCCTCAATGCCCTCCTTTCCGTCCAGCGTCATCAGCTCTCCCTCCTGAAAATACTGCACCGCCTCCCCTCTGGGATAAATGTAGTTTGCAATCATGACCGCCTCCATCAGCGCCATTCCCAGGAGGCACGCCAGGGTGAGCTTTTTCCCCATGAGCTTCTGGATTTCAAATATGATCAACTGCCACATAGAATACACCTTTTCCTTTCTTCCTTTTTTATAAATCCATATTCTGTTACTTTAAACCCTGGCCCGGAAAAGCCGGAACCAAAATCTTCAGCGGAAACCCTCCGGCAACTCTCATCAGCGCCTTACTTTCATGCAAAGGGAAGAGCGGCCATATGGGTTTTATTTTGCATCCTCGTCGCTGAAATAATACAGGTAGAGATCCTCCAGATTGGGCGCCACCTCCCTGGCCCCGGGCGCCGGAAGGGTATCCGAGATAACGCGCAGCACGGTTTCCTCCCCTTCGGTTCTCAGATTCCCCACATTCAGGGACTGGCACAGCCGCTCCGCCTGATTGGAGGGCACCCGGCACTCCCAAACCTTCCCCCGGATCTCCCGCAGGATTTCCTCCGGCCTGCCGGTGTGCACCAATGTCCCCTTCTTCATCACCAGAATCTCTCCCGCAATGTATTCCACATCCGAAACGATATGGGTGGACAGAAGGACAATCTTATCGGCCGCAAAGGAGCTGATGAGGTTCCGGAATTTCACCCTCTCCTTGGGATCCAGCCCTGCCGTAGGTTCGTCCAGAATCAGAATCTCCGGGTTGTTTAGCATGGCCTGGGCAATGCCCAGACGCTGCTTCATTCCGCCGGAAAAGGTTTTCACCTTTTTGTCCTTCACCTCCAGCAGCCCCACCGTCTCCAGAAGCTCCAGGGAGCGCTGCCTGGCGCAGGCCCTGGACAGGCCCTTCACCGCTGACATGTACAGCATGAATTTAAAGGCGGAAAATTCCGGATAGTACCCGAAATCCTGCGGCAGATATCCCAGCAGATTCCGATACCGCTCCCCCATCCGGTGAATCTCCTGTCCGTCGCAGAAAATCTCCCCCGCCGTAGGCGTCTGGATATCGCACAGCAGACGCATCAGGGTGGTCTTTCCCGCACCGTTGGCTCCCAGCAGCCCGTAGACTCCCCGGTGAAGGCACAAATCCAGCCTGTTCACCGCAATCTTGCTGCCGTATTGTTTGGTTAACTTTTCTACTCTAAGCTCCATTTCTCCATTCCTCTCTTTCCGCTTTTGAGTCCGCCGCACAATCGGACGGCAGCACAGATTGTCATAATACCGAAAAAGGCCAGGGCCAATACAGTGAACCGGGGGGCCAAGTTCAGGCAGAATGTGAGCATCCTGCCGTGTATCATGCGCAGTACAGGCATGCAGACCAGCATCAGCACAATTCCGGTCACGGCCAGGACATAGCCCCCGCATTTATTCGGAAAAAGCTTCAGCTCCCATAGATATACACTGCTGCTCATCAGGAAAGGCAGTACCACAAACAGGGCAAATTCCCAGATATTTCCTTCCTTTCTCCCATAAAATGCGCTTCCCGCGGCCAGGACTGCCATATCCGCCGCACCCACGATGCACATGCGCATGGCGGTGAGCTGCCTTAAGTCATGGCGGCAGGCCGCCTCCATCTCCCACATATTGCAGCCAAAGCTTCTCACAAGGTCCACCACCAGCAGCAGCGCCAGCACCGGACCTGCCAGCGACATAAGAAGGAGCGGTTCCCTGCTTTCAAAGACGTCCCGGTACAGCAGGGCAAAGAAAATCACTGTCCCCATCTGTACCGTCCACACCCACGCCGTGATATAGGGAATCTGGCGCAGCAGCATCATAAAAAGCGAATTATCCGGAGGGCTGTACCCTGGCATGGTATCCGCCCGCATCCTTATTTCCTGTTTCAGCCGCACAATTTCTTCTCTCTTCGTCTCCGGCAGAGGATTCTGCGCCAGAATCCTCCGAAGCTCTTTCTCACCAGTCCGCTTCATGGAGCCCCTCCTCCTCAAATATTTTCTTCAATTTCTCCATTCCCTGCCTGAGCCTGGATTTCGCGGTGGGAAGCGCAACCCCTGTAATGCCTGCAATTTCCCTCACCTTGTATCCGGAATAGAAATACAGAACAATTGCCTCTCTCTGAAATTCCGGCAGGCGCATCAGGCATTGCCGAATAACCTGTCTGTCCTCCGCCTGTCCGTAGGGCTTCTCTCCGTTCCCCCTTCCGCTCTCCGGCATATACTGCCCGGTAAAGCAGCCGTCCGCATCATATTCCTCTCCCTTCTCCTCCGCCAGGGGAACCTCCTTCCCCGAAGCCGCCCGGTAATAATCCCTGCAGACATTCAGGGCAATGCTCAGGAGCCAGCTCTTAAACCTGCGTGTCTCTTCACAGCTTCCCAGAAACCTCAACATCCGCAGGAAGGTTTCCTGCGCGCAGTCATACGCGGTCTGTTCCTGGCCCGTCCTGTAATAACAGAACCGGAAAATATCCTGATAATATCTGTCGATCAGCGGATCAAGCAGTTCTGTCCTGCCCTGCCTGATCTGCCGGATCATTTCTTCGTCCCGCACATGGCTGCCCCCTTCCGTTTACATGATTTATTAAAGTATATATTATAAGACGGAAAATTTCAGAGAAAAGATTTAAAGCACGAAAAAAACATCCGGTTTTTTACGCCGGATGCTTTCCAGTCATCTTCCTCCTGCACTTCTATATCAGCTCACAGTCCCAGACATCCACCGGATTGTCCCGGAACACTTCTTTTAACCGCCTGTGGACGGCTTCTTTTCCCACTCCCTTTTTCAGGATCACCTGCAGAAATCCGCCGCCCCCGGCGCCGCACACAAGTTTTCCGTCTATCATATCTTCAACGGAGAGAAAAATCTGGTCGATCAGGGTATTGGTGCTTCCCGCGTCCACCTTCTTGCTCAGCTCCCAGTGATAGTCCAGAAGCTTCGCAAATTCGTCCACCCTTCCCCTCTCCAGCTCGAAGCGCATCAGTGCCGCCACCCGCTGGATCTCGTTCAGGGCAAACAGGCTGTCCGGCTCGTTTCCCATATAACGCCCCACCACATCCGCCAGCAGATTCCGCGCAAGGCGCCTCTGTCCTGTATAAATAAGGCAGAATCTCTCGTTCAGTTCCGCTTTTGTCTCCGGGTTCAGCTCCACATGGGTTACCTTCAGCTGCTGGTTCAGCCCCGGCATGCCGGTAATATATTTTATCCCCGGCGTCACGCCTCCCACCTGGTCCTGCCAGCCGCCTCCCGTGGACATAATCTGCTCCATCACAAGCACATGGGAGTACAGATCCTCCTCGGAACAGGAGATTCCCATAAATCCGAATACCGCCTTCACGCAGGCCGCGGAAAGAATGGAGGAAGTGCCCAGGCCGCTTCCCTTGGGCACATTCACCACCTCGGAGTGCATCTCGAAGCCGCCCCCCAGGCGTTCCAGAATTTCTCCCAGATCCCCTCCCCGGGCCGGAAGAATTCCGCAGGCCAGAAGGCAGGCCTTCTGCAGCGCAAAGGGGTCGTAGGGATCCCCAATATCCTGCAGCGGCTCTATTCTGTCGAATTCCCCATGTACATCCATATCCCGGCTGTCAAAGACGATCTTCTTCTCCGGGATCTTCACCAAGGTCACCTCCACCGGCAGTTCCCCCTTCAGGGCAATGGCCGCGTTCAGCACCGTTCCTCCCGTTTCAAAGCAAATGGGCGGCGTATCGCTCCATCCCCCGCCCCAGTTCACCCGCAGGGGAAGCTTCACCGCATGCCTTTCCGAGATAATCCTGCAGGTATCATTGTACTGCAGGCGCTCTCTGGAGCTTTGCAGCACGGCATCCGAGATATTTCGGAAGCAGGCGGCGATGTACTTATCCCCCTCCTTCCCTCCCAGAGCTCTTCCTATATAATAATTCAGCCGCATGGATTCCAGAAAACCGCCTTTCTGCAGGCGTTTTTCCAGCCACTGCATCTGTACCTTTGTCAGAGATGCAAGATCTGGCAGCTCCCTGGCAGGCTTTCCGGCGGCAATGGCCTTGGCAATCTCGTCCATCTGCACCAGCTCCTGCATTCTCTTGTTCCAGGACAGAATGGCAGCCACATCCGCCTCATGAAAGCCCGCACAGAGGGATTTCCGTTCCGCGGCCCTCCAGGAGACCGGATCTCCGCCTCCGAACACCAGGGCATGAAGGTTCAGAGCCGCCGCCACAGCCTCCCGGACGGTATCGCATTCCGGATAAAGCCTTGCCAGCCAGAGCGTGTGTTCCTCCCCGTCCCAGAGCTCCTTCCGGCCGATGCCAAGCTTCCCGGCAATCTCCTCCAGCGAAATCCCAAACAGCTTATTCTCCTTGGGATTATCCTCCACCCCGAAGATGCGGCATACAAATCTTTCGTTTTTCTGCTTTAAACCGTGAAGCACGATATTGTCCGGTATCACTTCCTCATGAATATCGATATAGGACAGCAGGACATTCCTGCCCACAACCGCCCCGCCGTGTACCGAAGATACCTCCAGATAGCAGTTCTCCCCTATGACCGCCCTGTCCGAAAGCACGCTGTTGTATCCTGCGGCCGTACCGCCCATGCTGCTGTTGACTCTTCTGCTCCAGGACAGAGCCCCGTACGTATCCACCCCGGAGCACATAAGGCTCAGGATTTCCCGGGTAGTGCCGAAGTGGATGAATCTGGCCGGCGCAAGGCGGAGAAGCTTCATCCGGAACGGCCGAAGCGCCTTCCAGAGAGCGGTGCGCGCCTCCTGCAGCTCCCTGCTGAATCTCCCCTCCGGCTTTTCCAGATAATAATCCTCCAGAGTGGAATCCTCCGCCAGGGGGTAGAGGAAATCTCCGTAGAGGGACAGTCTGACGGTATCATTCACATACCTGCGATATGCCACCTCCCCGGCCGTCAGCGTATGCAAGGCCTCCATCAGCTCTCTTGAAAAGATCACCGCTCCTGTATCGATGTCCACGCAGCGGCTCTCGTTCACCGCCCCTGCCTCCGTCAGCGTCTCCACGGTCTGCTTATGGAGAAAGCGCTTCACATTTCCGTTTTCCCCATTCAGGAACACGCCGTGATCCTTCCCCGTCTCCACCCCTTCCTTAAAGGAAATCACAGCGGCTCCCCTGCCGGGGAAATCAATCTGAAGAGGATTAAACAGAAGCAGTACATCCCCGGACAGGAGCAGCATCCCTTCCCGAATGCGCCCCGGCACCGAGGCCATGGTAATGAGGAATTCGTCAAATAAGGTGGAGGCCCTGCCGTCGGGCAGCCTGCGGGGTACCGGGCTGAACAGCTTTCCCAGCGCCGAATAGGTGGGCACACGCCTGCTGTCGCCGCCGGAGTGGATGACGAGAACACATAAGCCGTCAAAATGCCCCCTGCCCGTCAGCTTCTCCTCCCTTTTGTATATGTATCTGAGCACCGACAGAGTGGCGCCGCCGGAACCCACACGCACTCCTCCCTCATCGGGAATCACCGCAAAATGCGTGCGGACGGGCAGCAGCCCATCCCTGTCCGCAATCTGCTGCCTGTACCCTTCCGCCTGATTCTCATCCGATGCGGTCAATATAATATAGTCCCATGCAGGAAACGCTTCGGAGGAAACCGACCGGCAATAGTCAGCCCATACGTCCTGATAGGACTGGGATAAAAAAAGAGAGTCGAAATTATTCATACAGATCATCCTGCCTTTCCGGCGCCTGCATCCCGTATTTATCCAGGTCCACCCTGCCCTCTGCCACTTCCACGCCTTCCGCCTCCAGCAGCTGCGCCTGGCCCGCGCCTGTGCCGAAGGCAAACTCCCCGGAGAGCTTTCCCTGGGCGTTCACCACTCTGTGGCAGGGAATTTCCTGAGCGGTATTCCTGCGCAGTGCGTTCCCCACCGCCCGTGCCATCTTCTTATCCCCGGCAAGCTCCGCCACCTGGCCGTAGGTCGCCACCCTGCCCCTCGGAATTCTCTTCACGGCCTCATAAATCCGCCGGGAGGGGCTGTCCGTCACCAGGTCATAGCTTTCGGCTATCATCCGCCGGATATCGCCGTCCGGAATACTCCCGTCCAGAATAACGGTATTCCAGTGCTCCTTGTTCTGGTGCCATCCCGGGGTTACGGACTTATAGGCGCTGCGCCAGAAATCCCTCCACTCCGGATCCACCTTTACATTCAGGTTGATATAACCGTTTCTCTCATAGGTCCACAGGAAAGCCTTCCCGCTCCCTTTTACCCTTACAAGCTGCCAGTTAGCATCATGAAAGGGGGCCTCCCTGTAGGTATCAGGGAATGAAAGTCCGAAGTCCAATGCCTCTTCTCTCGTATTCATGGGCTCCTCCTTGCACAAATCTCCCTCTTACGGCCCCTTGAAGTCATCTCTCAAATCTTCAATTTATACTCACGGTCAAAAACATTTATCAGACATCTTCTAAAAGCTTTCCATACCGTACACTATATCCGCGGCCCAAGACTGTTATTGTTGTGCGGCTGCCCAAGTAAAAAACCGTTACAAAATAACCCGGGAACCGCCTGCACAGGATCTGAGATTATATGAAAAGATTTCACTCCCACCCGAACTTCTTATACAGCTTCAGGTTCACGAACCCATCCTCAATATTGATCTCAGCCTTGTCTATCATCAGGCCTACCAGCATCAGCTGCGAGGTTTCACCGTAATTCCCGCTGCCCGCCAACTCCCAGTAGATATCCTCAATGCCGTCATTCCTCTGTTCATTCAGGCATTTCTCCAGATCCTCCAGCTTCTCCTCATTGTCCGGGCTGTAATTGGCCCGAAGGGTAATCGTTCCCTCTTCGCCCTTTTTCTCAATGCCGGATTGGATGGTATCCGCACCGATAGCCAAAAAGAACATGGTGAGCTCCGTTATAATCTTTGCCACTTTCCTTTGTTCATGAAGCATTTTTTCGTTTCCTCTTTCTGTCCCTGCGTTCCAGCATAAAGCTTTCCAGCATGGGCACCATGATAATTGCCACCCAGCCCGCGCTGAAGCCGTTGTTATACAGATTTAATCCCCCATACATCTGGGAGGTGCACATGACGATAGCAATATGGAGCATGCCGGCAACTATCCCCGCAAGGACGCCGAAGCGTCCGGCTATGGGAGCAAGGCCCACCGCAAAGGCCGAAGCCAGCTGCACCCCCGGCGTGGTGGGCGAATACTGGTTCACCAGCGCGGCCAGGAATACCCCGCCCAGCACCGGCGTATAGTTTCTCACATGCGAGCCGAAAGCCGAAAAGCCGAAGGCGGTGAGAATCGCCCCCACCACCGGTCCGGAGAAATCCCCTCCGATCAGCCAGATGTATGTAGTGCAGAGGGCGCCCACCAGCGCCATATTCATCAGGGTACATCCCACACCCTCCATCAGGACGAAATCCGCCACCGCCCTGCCCGGGTGCTTCCATATTCGCAGCAGTCCCTTCCAATCGCCTTTTTCCAGATACAGACCGTATAGAAACGCCAGCAGGAAAAAGCCGTACAGCCCGATCCCGATCCAGAGCGGTCTTCCCTCACGCCAGATCATCACGGGATTGCTCTCCAGTCCGAAGGCCTTCAGCACACAGACTATAACGAAGGCAAGAATCCCGCAGGAGAATCCCACGTTAAATAAATTAAAGCCTCCATGCATGGTGGCCGTATGTACGGAGAGCACCGGAAGGACGAAGCCGATCAGCGTTCCCGCTCCCACGGCTATCAGCAGATTAATTCCCCTGCCAAATGGCAGAAGAAAAATCAGCTCGGTCACCAGCGGAGCCAGGCTGGTCCCAAAAAGGGTGGTATAGAGATATTTGCTCATGCGGAAGCCATGGGCCTTGGCGTAGACCGACGCGCCCAGGAAAATAGGCAGAATATTCACGGGATTTTTCCCCCAGAGGGCATAACCCACATTGATAAACATGGCCGCCATAGTCAGGCCTGTGTACTTGATCTTCTCCCTGTGCATCAGCGCCAGGCCCATGCCCATCACCAGCACCGCATTCAGAAACGCCGCACCATACCCCGCCAGTTCAAAATAATCCGTAATCAGCGCATCCCGCGACATCACGATCGTCCACAATCCCCGGATTACCTCCGCCGGTCCCTGTCCCTCCTGCCGCATGCCCGCAGCCCCCGCCGCAAACAGCAGAAACAGGGAAAAGACGGCAAAGAGCTTCAGCTCCCTCCCCTCCAGCTTCTCTCTGAATCCCTTAGCTCCCATCCATAACCCCCATTTAATCCTTTTTACGGTACCCTTGGTCCTATGCCCTACCGGCACCGCTTTCGAACGTCATATCTTCACACTCATGCCGTTCCCGGGTTCTCATGCCTTCTAAGCCCCGCAGATCTGTGATTCCTGCCTTCCCGCCTGAGCAGGTCTTTGGTGCCTGCCTTCTCATCCATACAGGTCTCCGGCGCTCACGCCCTCTCACCCACGCAGCTTCCTGAGCGCCTTTTCCGCAATCAGACATTGTCCGTGCTCCTTCAGCTGGAAGGTCTGAGATTCGTCCGCGGCAAAGAGGCTTCCAAACTCCATGGCCTGAACGCAGGCTCTGCTGTAGCGTTCATAGGATGCGCGCCCCTTGAGCAGATAAAGGTAATAAAAGCCATCCATCTCATACAGACTGCTGTCCACCATCAGATTGGCAGGAAGTATGGCCGCATAGTCCATTATTCTCTGTATTCCCGAGAAAACAAACACGGCAAAACCGGGGCGCTCCTTCCGGCGTTTTCCGGCAGACTTGCCGCTCTCCCCTCCGGATTCCTGCTGTTCCCCGTTTTCTTCGTTTTGTCCCGCAGCCCCCTTTTCCATCCTGTCCCGGGTCCTCTGCAGAATCCTTTTCATCTCCCTGAGACATTCTATGAACTGGTCGCTCTCTTTTACCTCCGGATCCCTGTCCGAAAAGGTCAGAACCAGGCCCTGATCAGGCACCATCATAATCTGCAGATCAAAGGCGAATTTCGGCGGCTGATAGCCCACCTCCTCCCTGGCCTGCTCTATGATTTCCTGGACAATCTCCCTGGCCTTATCGCTGCGGAGTATAAAGTCTTTATAATCAATATCATAATCCTCCAGCTCCTGATTGGAGAGGAAGCATTTAACCGTTTTATCATCCACCCGTTCTATTCTCATATCATCATCCTCACAAAAATGCCAAATCAAATATACCGCTGTCACCAGCGGGGTATTTGACCCTGGCGGGAGTAAACTCCCTGGCCCGCACGGACGCAGAATGCATCCTTCTTACCTGACATAATTATGATACCATGATATTCGATTTTTTTCAATTGTAGAAATTGGATAATAGAATTGCAAAGTATCTTGCAAATTCATATTCTATTATCCAATAGCGGAATGCATGGAGGACAGACTGCCCGGTTTACAGGTAGCGGCGGATATCCGTCTCCAGCTTTTCCTCAAGGCGAATAAGCTTTTTCGCTATATTTTTGGATTTTTCGTCCGCCGCTTTATACTGATTCAAATATTTGTTGAGGGATTTCACCCCCATATTACAGCCGTCCGTTATCAGCCCTGCGATAGTCTTGTCCGATTCGTTCAGCGCCAGCTTTACATTGGTCTTCACCCAGGACATTCCCTTTGCCACAGGATCCGGCTCCTTTCCGGTGTCGCCGTATTCACGGAGCAGATCGAGCATCTCGTCCTTCAGCTTAATGTGCTGATTTCTGCATTCCTTCAGATCCTTTCGGAAGTCCTCTTCGGATACATATTCTATTACGTCATCAATGGAAGAAATCCCCATTTTCACGCCTGCGTCGCATTCTCTCAACAGCTTGATGGTATCGTCTTCTATCATTCTTTTATTCTCCTTTTTCTGAACTTCTTCCTGCATTCCCGCTCCTGCATTTCAGGAGGGGCGTCCTGCTTCTGCCGCTTGGGTTCTGTAGCTCGGGGGATGCCTTGCTTCCGCCGGTTGGGTTCTGTAGCTCGGGGGGGATGCCTTGCTTTTGCCGCTTGGGTTCTGTAGCTCGGGGGAGACCCTTTAGCTTTGTTATCATGAATTCTCCACCATGCAAAAAGGACATACCTTCTCTGCATTTGCGTTCGTCTTCCTCATGGGTCAGCCTTATCTTACAGAATACATTTACGGAAGTATTTTTCTATAAGGCAGCTCCATTCGGGAGAGACATCTCTATGCTGAGTAGTATGTCCTTCTCACGGAAATCTTATTCGAATTTCTGGAATTCTGTTCTCAGGCCATCATTAATTCCTGCAGATTTCTGGTGCTTTAAATGTTTTAAATGGCTATATACAATGCTCAAATATTTTCCTTCACCCTGCTTTTCAGCGATGTATCAGTGCTGTTTTATCGTAACGTCATACCTATCCTTACTTTGGCAGAAAGCCACTGCAACCACCACAATCGTCATATTGTGCCAAAATAAAGATTATAATGTCGTTTACTATAATTATGCTGAGTTTCGCCGCAATCTGCAAATTAGACGCTATTAAAGCCGGCTTGTATGACTTTGAGACAAATAACTCTATGAAAAAGTGTAGACATTTTGCTATTTGCTCATTTCCAAGTACAGTCTAACTGATTGGGCAAGTTCTATTTGAATCTGCGGCAGGATTCTAAAATTCCTTTTTCTTCATAATAGATACGCTGATCTTCCAGGATATATACAGCACTGCCGCCGCCAACACGGCACCGATTGCACCAACGGTCTCCGTATTTAATACCGGCAGAGACACCGTTTTGTCGCTCAGAGATAAATTCCACATCTCCGCAAGCTGCACTCCCGCCGCGATTATGCCAACCCCCAGCATCAAAACGACTATTCTGATGATTCGTCCCTTTTCCGCCCCGAACTTCAGCTGAAAGGGCAGCATTATCGCCAGTATGAGAATCAATGCCAGCAGAAGCATCAGGTCCACCGCAAAGATATCTCCCATGGTTGTCGCCTCTTTTGCAAGCTGCATGGCCGCGCCTCCCACCGTTCCGATCAGCCAGGCGCCTCCGACAAACAGCAGACTGAAAATGTATTTTTCCGCGGCATACTCTTTCGGCGTGATGGGCAATGAAAAAAGGAAGGCATTTCCGTTGTCATATTCGTCATAGGTGATCGTGCTCATTGCAAGAGAAACACCTATAAATCCCAGGTAAGCGATAATAAATGCATAGTTATCAATCCACAGATTCACAGCCACCGCCACTGCCACGATAATTATCAGGGATCTGCCCTGATTTTTCATAAGCCTGAAATCCTTAATCAACAATCCTCTCATATCCTGTCACCTCGAATCATCATTTTAATCACTTCGTCAATGGCGCCCCTTTCCACCGCAAGCTCCGGATAATTCTCCGCATAGAACTGCTTCTGGTTGGTGAGACAGCTGTATCCGAAGCTCTCCCTTTTCGTCCTTAAAATATACCGCTTATCCAGCTTTGCATACTGGCCCTCCTCCGCCTTCAGCAGAGCATAATCGCTCAGCAGCACATCCGTATCCTCATGGAGGATGATTCTGCCGTCATGAATCATATAGATATCGTCGCAAATCGTCTCCAGATCCGTGGAAATATGAGAGCTGATGAGAATGGAACGTTCTCCGTCCCTCTCCATAAACTCCCGCAGCAGATCCAGCAGTTCGTCCCTTGCAATCACATCAAGTCCCGCCGTGGGTTCGTCCAGGATCAGCAGCTTCGCATCGTGGGAGATGGCCGCCAGGACCTTCAGCTTCACCTTCATGCCCGTGGAAAATTCCCTGATTTTCTTATCCTCCGGCAGATTGAATTTCTGCATCTGCTCCAGGAAAAATTTCCTGTCAAAGCTCCTGTATAATCCCTCCAGAATGGGGATGACATCCTTCACGGACAGATAGCCGCTGAAGCCGGAATCCGACAGAACTACGCCCAGCTTCTGTTTGTCCTGAGAGGTAAAATCCTGCGGTTTCTTTCCAAGGACATCTATCTGGCCGCCGTCCGGGTGAATCAGCCCCAGCACCGCTTTGAAGGTGGTGCTCTTCCCTGCGCCGTTCTGCCCGATCAGCCCCGTAATGCATCCCGGTCTGACCTCCATGGAGCAGTCCAGGGAAAAAGTACTGTACTGTTTACTCAAATTCTCAATTTTTAACATGATCATTCCTCCAAAATCAATTCGAATAAGCTTCTGATATCCTCATCGCTGATTCCGTATCTTCTGCCCTTTTCAACAGCTTCCTCCAGCGCAGCCTCAACTTCCTTCTTCTGTTCTTCCAGCAGCAGCCGGGAATTCACCGCCGCAACATAGGTTCCTTTTCCGTGGACCGTTACCGTAAAGCCCTCTTCTTCCAGATTGTCGTAAGCCTTTTTCACGGTCAATGCGCTGATCTTTAGCTCCCTGGACAGGACCCGCACAGAAGGCAGAATATCCCCCTCCTTCAGTTCCCCGTTGCGGATCAGGGTCTTGATCCGATCCACAATCTGTTCGTAGATGGGAACCATGGATGAATTATTGATAATAATCTTAATTTTCCTCACCTCTTTCCCTGTGTAAACAGTATATACCAGTATATTACTGTTGTCAAGTGTTCTATACTGTTTGTTATGCTCGTGAACGCATTTATAGTAAACGACTTTAAAATCTTTAGTTTGACATGCTATGCCGATTGTCGTTGCTGTGATGGCTTTCGAGCAAAGTAAGAATAGTTATGACGTTTAATAGAATCTTGACAACAGAATCCTGACAATAGAATCTTGACAATAGAAGCGCTGCTTTGCTTCTATTGTAGAAGCGCTGCTTTGCTTCTATGTGTATGCGGCTTTCAGCGAACAACCCGTTAAACCGGATTTTTGTTGGCAAACATACCGGTATGTGATAGAATGAAAGCAAAAAGGAGATGGGAAACATGGGAATGGCAGAACTGGAACGCAGGAAAGACGAGAAAATAGACGGCGTGATTTATAATATGTCACCCGCGCCCGGCTATAAGCATGGAATCGTGAATGGGAATCTCTACACAATCATAAAGCAGGGATTAAAGGACAGTGTATGTATCGTTTCCATAGAGAACCTGGACTTCAAGTACCATCCGGACGAAAATGACGACTATCTGTGCCCGGACATCATGATCATCTGCGACAGAAAGCATTTAAAGGGCGGCGCTTACAGCGGAGTTCCCAGGTTCATAGCTGAGACCCTGAGCCCCTCCACCGCCAGGCGGGACAGAGCGGAGAAAAAGGATATCTACGAGAAAGCGGGCGTGGAGGAATACTGGATCGTCTCCCCGGACGGCCATCTGGAAATCTATTATCTCAAAGAAGGCCGCTATGTCCTGGAAGAAAGCTATATCCTGCAGGACGATGCGGAGGAAGCGCACTACAATGCCGAAGCCGAAATCCGTCTGCGGGCTTTCCCCCACATCAGCATGAAATTGCAGGAAATCTTTGAGGGCGTGAACTCATAAACTCCGATCTGTACAGGCAGCCCGGATAAGCTTAACCTGTTTTCGATCTTCTGAATATTGACATATTTCGCGCAATCGAATATACTGAAACTGCGGATCGGGGGCGGCACCCATCATAAAAAACGGCTTTCCGTATCATTCACATAAATGCATCCTGAGCAATGGAAGCAGGCATTTCATGTCTGGACACAACGGGCGTAAATGCCCAGATACGTCTTAGGACAGCAAATCCAGATACGCAGATGCATTTTAAAACAGCAAATGCAAATTTACAGCGAAGGGGGAGGATACCCATTACAAAAAACATTTCTGTTGTAGATGAGCAGGGTAACGAATATGAAGCGACCTGGCCCAGAAGGGCCAGAGGTCTTGTGAAAAACGGCCGGGCACGCTTCCTTTCTGAGAATAAAATATGCCTTGCGTGTCCGCCGAATATTATTTTGGAGGATAAAGAGATGGCAGATAATACAAGCAATATGAATACCGAAGGCAGCATGATGAATAATACAGGCAATGGGAATACCTCGGCTGATAATGGGGTGAAATTTGACATTACCTGGCTTTTCAGACAGATAGCTGCAATTCAGCAGCAGACGGAATACCTGAATATGGCGATTGAGAATCTCTCTAAGATGGGCGACGGAGACAGCGGCCATCAATATTCCCCCGGGAATATCGCAGGAAAGGCAAAAGCCGAGGCCTTTGCGGAGATCGTCCGCTGCCGTGAGACCACCAACCAGCAGATTCTCCGGTTCTATGAGACGGTGTACAACGATCTGAAGTCCGGCGTCTTTCATGATTCCATGCCGGAGGTGGAGAGTGTCTTAAAGTCCTATGATTAAGCTTCCGGTTTGCGGGCAGTTATTCGGAACGGATAACTGCCCGTTTCTTTATTTCGGGTCCTGTCTTTTTCCGGCTCTGTCTTATTTTCAGTCCTGTCTTTTTTCGGCTCTGTCTTCCTTAAAACAGTAATCCGGGCGTTTTATTCCAGCACATCAAATGCTGCACCGCAAGCCCAGGGGCTTCCCACATCGCAGCGGCCATGATGGTATTTATGGGACAGCACTTCGCCCCCGCCCTCCACCACATCCAATTTAATCCTGCTCTCCCCAGCCTGCGTGCAGCCGTCCAGCAGGGCGATCAGCGCTTCCACATCCGCCGAATATTCTTTGGAATTTGCCTTTTCCATATACTGTCTTTCCGAATCCTTCATAAAAAACTACCTTTCTTTTCTTAATAAGATGTCCCTGGCAGTTACATGGGTTTCAGGTTTTTATTCAGTCTGTCCACCATCCAGGCGATTCGCTTCTCCCGTCCGGCATCCGTCTTTGCGTCAAAATACGCCCTTGTGTATGTTTTCTTTACCGACGAAGGCATGGTTCCCCAGTTGGTGAAGGCCGGCTCATATCCTTCCAGCAGTGCGGAAACCTGCGCGATCTGCTCCTCCGTCACCGCCATGGGATTCGGGGCGTCCCACTGGCCGTTCTTTTTGGCCTCCTCTATCTTCTTTCTTCCGAAATCGGTCAAAAGTCCTCTCTCCTCCAGACTTTTGACCAGTTCTTTATTTTTCTCCGACCATTTACTCTTTTCCCGGCGCATGGAAAAATACTTTTTGTATGTCATATCGTCGATGCTTTGCATCTGTCCGTCGATCCATCCAAAGCAGAGCGCCTCCTCCAGCGCTTCTCCTGCCTTTATGGTCTTCGGCCCGCCGGCCTTGCCGAATAAAAGCCAGATACCTGCCTCCGACAGACAATTTCCTGAAAGCCATTCCCTGAATTCTTCCCTGTTAGAAAATTTCATGATATCGCTCAATTTACCCTCCTGCTCTGTTCGGCTTCTCATCATGCAGGGACGGAAGCCCCCCTTAAAATCTGCTGTTGGCTTTTACCCTCCACCACATTCGCAAAGCCGGTAAAATCGGCTTTCGTGTCCGCGCAGACATGGCCGCCCGGCACTTTACGTGCAGAAATAAAAGCATCAATCATCATACTCGCTCTCATACTCCAGCACCGTGCCCGAAACGGCGTCTATCGTAACCTCGTATTCCACCCGATCTTTATAGAATTCAATTTCATACTCCATGCGCCCATACTCTTCTTCCAGTTTTACCTTGGTGAAGAAAACCTCTGCAGTGGAAAAACCCGCATGGGCGGCTGCTGTTTCCTTTGCTTTATCCTCTCCGATCAGGGAATCCGTCCCCCCGCTGTAATTTCCGGGATTCTGGAATGCCTCTTCGTTTCTTTCCATGATTGCGCCTGTAGCGGCGTTAATCTCATATTCGTATTCCCTGTCGGCCGTGTAAAATTCGATATCATATACCGCCAGACCGTTGTCCCAGTCCAGCTTCTCTTTCGTAAAGGTTACTTCTGCTTCCGTCAGGCCTGCGTCCGCCAGGGCTATGGCTTTGGCAGAATCCATGGTTCCCACCTGGCCGGGCTGGCCTTCTCCCCATGCCGGCTGATTGCCGTTTCCGTCTCCACGGGGCTGCTCTCCGCCGGGCTGATTGCCGCTTCCGTCTCCCTGGCCCTGCTCTCCGCCGGGCTGATTGCCGCTTCCGTCTCCCTGGCCCTGCTCTCCGCCGGGCTGATTGCCGCTTCCGTCTCCCTGGCCCTGCTCTCCGCCGGGCTGAGTCCCATTTCCGTCTCCCTGGGCATTTTCGGATTGCTCCGTCTGACTTCCGCCTGCAGAAACCGCATTGATACTCACCCCTGTCACGGCGCCGGAGAAAGCGTCAATCTCATAATAATATGCGTACTCACCGGATGTAAAGGCGATCTTATAGTAGGTTTTACCATCCTTCTGTTCCATCTCCTGTCCGGTGACAGTAATGTCACCTGCGGTCAGTTCCGCATCTGCCAGAGCGAATTCCAGCGCCTCCTTTCTGTCCATGGCGCTGTTCCCGCAGCCTGCCCCAAAGGCAACCACACCTGCTGTAATAGCCAAAAGGGCCATCTTATTCAGCAGCCCGCATTTCTGTTTATAACTCTCTCTACTCTTTTTCATAAACCCTCCTACACTCCCGAACCGTTTTTTTCAGTATAGACTTTTTCCGTTTATTTTTCAATAAAAAATTCCGGATATTTGGCCTTCCTTTCCTATAAGGTTTAACGAGTCACATCTGAAAATTATTGAATTCTGATATTGACCGTTCCAGCCGGGTTTACGACCAGCCTGTGCATATCCAAAAAGATGTTGACAAGCTGTCCTTGATAGTAATGATTATTGCCGTCAACTGTAATGCCTGCCGCCTGATACTCCGCTTTCTGGGTTTCAGACAGTGTACAAATTTATTGCCCTGCCCCAGTGAATTGGATAAGATGGACTGGAAATTGAACTTTTCATCATCCGCTGCTATGCCCAGCCATTCTTCCAATGTTTCCTCACTCATGCGCGAGGTCAAGGTGGAGAAATAGGAAATGCTACCGTTATCATAGATTTTTTCCGCATACTGCTGAATTAAAGCACAATTCACGTCCAGCATATTGACTGCAGTTTTCCAAAAACGGATTCGGTCATCTGCATAAATCTTATCCAGCCATTCACATTGAGCTTTCTCGTCCAATCGGGAAAAGGCAATTTCAAACAAAGGTAAATTGTCGTCCTCATAATATTGCTCTGCTTGTGAGGAAAATACTTCATTATGCGAACCGTTTTCCTTTTGTGCGGGAGATATTGCATTTTTATTCAGGCCCGATGCCGCAGGCTCATTTGACGGCTGATCGGCGGCGGCAGCTGGATAAACACCAACAAAAACCGCTCCTAAAATAATGTACAGCGCCAGCACACTTGTAGCAAATAAAGTTGTTTTTGATTTTCTTTTTAAGTTCATAATCGCACCTAACTTTTCTTTTAATAATTGTTTGTTTTCACTTAGAGTAACAGCGGCAAGAGATTCCTTGTACTTTCCAACCGCTGCCATTGCGTCAAGCAGAGCTTCTCCATAATCCTGTGCGTTATCATATCCCATTTTTGAAAGGACTGCTTCATCACAAGAAAATTCACATGCCTTTGTGATTTCACGCCTCATTAAGTAAACAAGCGGATTGAACCAGTGCAGACAGACGGTAATTTGTACCAGCCATTTATAAAACATATCCCACCGTTTGTAATGCGTTAATTCATGCAATACGATATATTGAAAGTCCTTCTCCGGAATATCTGCGCTTGGCAAAACAATACATGGCCGGAAGAATCCAATCAGCAGAGGGGACGAAACCAACGGATTGACACAAAGCTCTACTGGTCTTTTCCTGCCAGTCTGTTCCGCAATAACTGAAAGCCGGTCTAATTGCTCAACATTGGAAACCGGATTTAATCCAGCCTTAACATATCGAATAAAGCTATGATATGCCGTTATTTTTTGTACCAAAAGAATCAATGCAACCATGAGCCAGATAAGCCAAACATGGTTGGAAAATAAAGACAGAATATCCCCAACCGGGCGGGAGGATATAGAATCGTCTTTAGGATTGACAGTATTCTGGTTGTCGTGTTCCATACCGGAAGCAGGAACATTGAAAGCATTTGTATCACCAGAGGGTGACTGCTGTTGCGGCAGGGAAACAGAATGGGTTATGGCCTGATCGATTGTCTGATAGGCTTTTCCCATCAAGTTTGTTTCCGGTCCAAAAGGCAATAACAGCCGTACAACAACAATGAGCCAAATATAATACTGCCATTGTCTGCTGATTTTGTCTTTAAGGAATCTTTTTCCAGCTAGTAACAGCAGGATGAACAATGAACCGGAAAATGACATAGACAAAAACATTTTCAATAGAATGTTCATTTTTCTGTTCTTCCTTTCTCCAAGAGCTTTTTCAGTTCCTCATATTCTTCGTCTGCCAACAGGTCGCCAGAAATCAAATCGGAAACAAGCCATTTTGCATTTCCCTCATAAATTTTATCCAGAAAATTTTTGGCTTGGGTTTTGTGGTATTCGCTTTCCGACACAAGAGGGGTGTATTCATTGCAACGCCCGGTTTTTTTTGCTTTCAAAAACCCCTTATTGACAAGCCGGTTTAAAAGCGTGATAAGGGTATTTTTTTGCCAGGGTTTTCCTTTTGCTGCTAAATCTGCCGTAAGACTGGCAAAAAGCGTCGGCTTTTCTCCGTTAGCCCATATCACTTTCATAATTTCAAATTCCGCATCTGATATTTGCTGTACCATTTTGATTTCCTCCTTCAAGTATGACATCGTGTTACGCTTTAAGAGTAACACAGCGTCATACATATGTCAAGTGGGTATTTTTAGAGAACATGCAATTAAATAATACCAAACATAAAATTGTATTTAATTCACATACTAACACCTTAAATATAAAATAAGTTTGGGTGATATTGTATGGAACATTATGAAGATAGATTTGATTTTCATGGTCTCGGACTGGCGATAAAAGACGCCCGCGAGAAAAGAGGCTGGACGCAGGAATACCTTGCAGAGCTTGTGGGGCGTACGTCCCACACGATTATGAATATCGAGAACAAAGGGCAGTATCCGAGTTTTGGTGTTTTCGTCAAACTCGTCA
>CAJUSI010000041.1 GCA_910589035.1 uncultured Acetatifactor sp.
AGAAACTAAAAGCATTAGGCTGGGAGGCTCCTACAGCCATGGCAGGACAGCCCGCTTAATCATAAATTTTTGAGACAGAATCTTGTTATAGGGGCAGTCTGCGCTTTTTTGGCTACCCGAAAGGTTCTGTTTCATAGTAAAAACTGTACATCTGACAAAGAAAAATCGGAAAGAGATGGTTGATTATACTGTATGTTATTGCACCCTTGTTCGAATCATTTTCATCCTTGGAGATTTGCAATACATTTGTCGCTAATTCCTGAATTGTATTGTATTCACTTTCAGGAATATTTTTATATCGTATCCTTGGCACCTTTTTGATAGCTTTTTCCGTAATCATAATTTTATGGTTGCGTTTCTTTGCCATCTCTAAATCTTTCAGTTCTTCTTTATTGCTTTTCTGCGCCAAATTATACACCTTCGTTCTAAATATCCTTTATGCAGTTTTCATATTCCTTTATATATATCACAATTACTCTTTTCTATACTTCTGCATCACATCCTTAAATTCTATTATACCCTTACTCCAACATTTTGTCACGATGAAATCTATAAAGTCAGCTTTCTGCTTTCCACTATCATTGCTAATACCATTGCGTCCATTCTCTCCCAAAGGAATACCTGATCCAAAAACATAAAACACATATCCAAAATCCTTACATATAATATTGCAAAATCACAATAAAGAAGGTTTTCCTATGGAACGAAACAGCAATCTCATGTCCTGCGATATGAGCGGCATAAAGCCGGCCATGCTTGAGCTGCGTTATCCGCCCATACAGGTGGAGCGCCGGAATCCGGACTATGCCGCAATTCTGTCTTTCGATTACTGCGGCCCGGTGTCCGAGCTGTCCGCCATCACCCAGTATATCAATAATGAGAACCGGCTGTGCCAGACAGCCTGTCCCCTTGCAAGGACGCTCCTGGGCATCGCCATGGCGGAAATGATGCATCTGCAGAAGCTGGGCGAGCTGATTCAGCTCCTGGGCGGCGAGGTCAGCTTCTCCGTAAGGCAGTCGAACGGAAAGCAGATGCCCTGGACGCCGGACTACCTGACGCTCTCCAGGGATGCCAGGCGGATGCTCTGTGCGGATGTGGAGGCCGAAAGAGGAGCCATCGCCCAGTACGAAGCTCATATCCGAAAGATAAAGGATGAATGCGTGGACGCGGTGCTGCGGAGAATCATCCGGGACGAGGAGTATCACATTATGCTGCTCCAGGGCCTGATGGCAGAGCTGTAGAAAGCGGGGCTGTCGGGAAATGTCTGTCCTTCCGCAATATATGCTGCAATACAGCGAAACTCGCCGCCACATATTGTATGTTGACGGCATTTCCCAACAATCCCTTTGCTTTTGGCTTATCTGGTCAAATCTCTCATCCACTTATATTTCCGGAAACGGAATAAAGCCCAGGGAATCTTCCCCACCTCGTCCAGGCAGGTACAGGCATAAACTATAAGCGGAGACCAATTCGGGACGAACGCGGCCGCAAGTGCCAAAGGAATGGCCAGAAGCCACATGCGCCGCCACCGATGCAAGCATCAGATTCTGGAGCGCGATTGACAGGGCAAGCCTTGCCATCGTTCTATAAAATTCCCGTTTATCAATCTGTATTTCCGGTTTCATCCTCTTCTTCTGCCGTATTTTTCCATTTCATCCGCCCTTTTTCCTGATCAGGCACTCGCTTCCCACATGCTCACCGATATCTATTCCCATCCGCCTTTCAACATATCCATATTATAATGGAAAAAGACCAGGAGTACAATAGAAAGCCGGCTGGTCAGGTTAGAAATACCATAGCACTTCATCCCTTCTTGCCCGTCTCCCGAAACAATGGTATAATTCTTAAGTACAATATCAGTAAAGCTCTATCGGGGAAGCCCCTTTAGTACAGACAATTTCGAGCGGTGCAGGCGAAAGGAAGGAAAAGGATGGGAGAACAGAAAGAAAAGAAAAAATCTGATAAATCAATGAAGTCCAGAATATGGGACTTTTGCACAACGGTATTCTATGGTCTTATATCCATCCTGGGTTTGGGTTTCATTGTGTTTCACATTTATCGCGCATGGGGAATAGCAGGGCTTATTGTGGTTCCCTGTCTGATCGCGCTGGGCTGCTTCCTGCTTTCCCGAAGCATAAAAAAAGAAGAGCGCCGGAAAGAGAAATACCGGGAGAAATATATTTCCCAGGTAGTTCTGGAAGACAAGGTATTCGGCAGCCTGCTCTTTGAGCGGGACAGCGCTGAGGATACCTTAACCTGCAGTGAGAAGAAAATTCCTTTCGGAAATTATTTTCCCGTTCTTGAGCTGGACGGCCCCGCTTCGGAACAGGAAACCTTCTTTCGAAATCTGGAATATTTATGCGGCAGACATGAAGAAATTACGGAAAGCCTGTGGGAAGTGCTTCTGGAAGACCTCTCTGTATCCCGGGAAGAAGCGCTGAAAAAATATTATATCTCGAAAATTCATATGCAGAAATATAACGAGTATCTTGCGGGGGAAGATCCCCTGGATGGAATGCCGGAAGACTGGATCATTTCCGTGGAAACCGCCTCTGATATGGAGGGCTATAAGAGCTATACCTTTCTTCCCGCCGCATACCTGAACTGCCGCACCCGGGAAATCACTTATGTGCTGGTGGAGTAAAGCCATTGCCTTTTTCATATGCCTTTCCTCTCCCCTGCGCTCAATGAGATGTTCTTTCCACGATCGTATCCGCCGCTACTCTTTACTGCAAAATACCATTGTCCCTTCTCTCGCTATAAACGCTGCTTTCATAATGGCAAAGATCGCCTGTCCGCACCCCTCATAATACTCTTCCTCATATCCTATGCACATCCTGGCCATTTCAAGCAGCTCTTCAAAAGTGATTATCTTTTCTTCTGTCTCTACCATGTACGAACAGTGCACAGGTTTCAAGGTGTTGAGACCAATTCCTTATATTTTTTATTATTCCTCATTTTTTCAATGAGCTCCCGATTCTTCTCCCTGCTTTTCTGCAATTCTTTTTCATCGCATTCTTCATTGTCTATAGGCAGCATAATTTTCAACGGAATATTATCAAACTCTAAATCATTCAGCACATAGTTCCTGCTCATAAAATAATCCCTCCTTAGCTATAAAACAGTCCTGTCTCACTACATCTTGCTAAAAATGCCAACGCTCTATGATATCGCTCACTGATCATAGAGAAACGATCCAATCCCTCCACACACTCGTTATATAATTGTATTGTTTCCCTCTCAGAATACTTTTTATCTTTGTACAAATAGTGTATCTTCCCCTGATTACTGACTACAACCAGAATGGAAATTCCTCTGTTTGCCACAAAAAATCGAATGTCATCTAATGAAAATGTCTGTAAAGACGGATGATTATGGAGAATTACAACCGTACACATCTTTGCAGAAACAATCAGGTGATTGGACTGTGTATCAGAACAAACATCCACACTATGCTCATCCCCCAGACAGATTCCATAACTCTCCAACGGATCCGATAATGCGAGATCACAGGTTATCGCAACCTCATTACTGTCATTGTATGTCTGCGAAAGAAACAATACCTCTTTTGCTAACCGTTGCATAATTGCATTTTGTGCATCCGTCAAATCCTTGTATTCAATATATCGAACTTTTTTGATTGCAATATCTGTAATATGAATCTTATTTCCATATTTCCTGGCCTGTTCCAGTTCATCGAATATTTCTGACAAGAAAATCATCCCCTTTACTTTCACTCACTTATCCATATTATAAGAGAAAAAAGCCAAAAGCACAATAGAAAGCAGGATAACAAATCCTTTCATTTGCCATCCTGCTCATAATACAAATTTTGCTTCTATATCTTTTCCGTGACTTCCCTCAAAATACTCCCGCCATCTTTCCAATCCAGTAAATCACTCCCAGCACCCAGCTGCTGAAGATCCCATACAGAATCACCGGCCCGGCGATGGTGAAAATCTTGCACCCAATCCCGAAAACCTGCCCCTCCGCCTTATACTCGATGGCCGGCGCCGCCACGGAATTGGCGAAGCCCGTAATGGGCACCAGGGCTCCCGCGCCGCCCCATTTCACGATCTTCGGAAAGATGCCGAATCCGGTGAGCACCACCGACAAAAGAACCAGGATCAGGGAACACCAGCTGCCGGCGGTCTGCTTGTCCAGCCCAAGGCTGCCCGCATAATTCAGGATAAACTGGCCGATGCAGCAGATAATGCCGCCGGTGATGAAGGCCTTCAGCATCTGGAGCCAAAGGTTATGAGTGGGCGTCATCTCCTTGACGTACTGCTCATATTCCTTTTGCTGTGTTTTCTTTTCCTCTTGCGTCATATTTTTTTCTTCCATCATTTTCCTCCGCACGCCCTGCTGTTTTCCGGCTCAGCTTCTCTCTTCGCCCGACGTCTTCTTTTCCGCACACGGGAGCATGAGGCGGAATATGTTTCCCCGCCGCATACATCCCGGTTTCCCATTCTTAGTATGCGCATACGTGAAAAAAATATACACGGACAATGTCCTTCCGTTCTTCCTCCACCGGCCGCATAACAGGCTTCCCCTCACGCCTCTTCCTCCCTTCCCTCCCTTCCTGCGGTGGCAATCAGCGCCTTGTCCACATCCTCCTCATAATTGCGCATTGCCACCTCGATGGGAGTGGGATCCTTGGTGAGCCGCCTTCCGCCCACATGGTTGAAAAAGAGAATAATTCCGGCGGCAAGCCCCACGGAATAGGACACCTCCAGAACATTCAGCCCCTGGGGTTCCCGGTTCATCACCATTTTATAGATCTCCGTAAACACATCGTTGATACCCACGTCGTTATGGTAAGCCATGATGGTAAAGGCGGTGCCGAAGAAGCTCACCAGGCAGACCAGCGCACATTTTATCCACTGCTGCCAGCCCTTGTGCCGGTCCACGCTGATCCATTCCACCAGCACATCCGGTTCCCCCACAATCTGTACACTGATATTGGGACAGGTATTCTCCATCAGCTCCACCAGCTTCAGGCTGCTGATAACGCAGCGTTTTACCTCATCCTTTCCGAAGTGATGCACCTTCAAAGCCTTCAGTTTGGCCGCAGTCACACTATCCGCACAGCGCAGGGACCCCACGTCCTTCAGGAACACATCCTCCGACTGCACCTCCACATTTCTGTCGCATTTTAAATACACATTTACGTTACCCATTCACCCTCCGGACACATTTCTTAATTTATACTTATGAACGATATACTCATGAATGAAAATAATTGCCAATCTAAACGTATAAGAGTGAACGCTTCTGCAATACCGGGGCATTAAGTGGCAATGCTGCCCCGCGCTCCGCTTCAGTCCGGCCCCTGCCGGATGTATACCGCTGACATGGGGTTGTCGGGAAATGCTGCCAACATACAATGTATGATTGTGAGCCCCAGCATGTCACAGCGTATATTCCATGAACCGTTTTGACAGGCCATATGATTTACACCGTCCTGTGCAGCTCGGTCCAGAAATAAAACAGGGACCCCAGAAGCTTTCCCGCCGCCATACTGAGTACCGCCAGTCCCAGGCCATGGCGGAAGGAAATCCGCCTTGTCAGTATGGGGATGCTGTCCAGCATTTCCGCGATGGCAAGGGCAAGGCAGCCCACAAACATTCCGGCAAAAAGGCCGAACACCGCCTGGGCAGCTCCTCCGATCCCGTGTAACAGATCGGCAGCCCGGGGAAAATGCGCCTGCCACCATGCTCCGAATTGGCAGTACCTTGCAAAGACGCTGAGCAGACAGCCCGTTATGGTCCCGAAAATCACCATCTCCTCATAGAGCAGCACCTGCCCGGCCGTATGGGTCTTACCCGCAAACCGTGGCACAAGGCCCACCGCCGCCAGCACGGTGAACACCCCCGCTGCCGCCAGCAGTCCATAGCTTGTCCCCGTGGCCGCAAGAAAAAAAGTCCGCATCATACTATCAGCCGCCTTTCCTTTTTTACTGATTAGTATGATACGGACTATATAAAATTATACCACAATCTTGTGCGCTACACTGCATATGGAGTCAGAAGCTGATGTTAGCACGATGCCTGACGAGAGCCGCCATTTTCCGCCGGAAGATTCCGGAAGCCTGCTTCACTCTCCCCACAAGGGCTGAAAGCTGATGTTCAAGTCCACATTCCCCTGGATTCCCTGAACCTTTCCCGTTTGGGAATACTGCCAGATCCGATATGCATAGGGGTAGTAGAAATCGTCGGTGTAGGCCGCAAACCATTTGTCATATTCCTCCAGGGCCTCCAGCTGCAGCATCATGGCTCCCATCTCGGTATTATAATAAATCATGGGCTTATATCCCGCATTTTCGATGGTCTGGCAGAACAGCACCGTGAGAGCGGTGCGCTCTTCCTTTGAAAGCCGGTTCATCCGGGCATCCTCCCCGGATACCTTTTCCACATCGAATACCACCGGGCAGTCGATCTGATAGGGGGCGATTTTTTCCAGGACAAACTGAGCCTCCTCCAGCACCTCCGTCTCGTTCACGGCCTGGCTGTAGAAATAGACTCCCACCTTGATTCCCGCCGCCAGGGCAGCCTGGATGTTCTCCTCAAAGCGGTCATCCTCCAGCAGCTTGCCGGTGCCGTACCCCCTGTAGCCCACCCTGAGGAAGGCAAATTCCACGCCGTCCTGAGCTACCAGGCTCCAGTCGATCCCTCCCTGATGCCTGGACACATCGATTCCCTTATGGGATATTACCTGCCCGTCCTGAAGATACTGGTACTCGCCGGTCTCCAGAATATTCAGACATTCCTCCTCAAGTCCGTTCTGCTTCAGACTGCGGTTGATGGGGACGAAATTATACTGCCCCCCGCTGTATACAATCAGATCCTCCGGATAAAGGGGGCGCAGGGTCTGCATAATCGAATCCCCGCTGTTCAGCCCCGTCCGGATGTCCTCCAGCACCTGGGCTGCGGCCTGCGCTCTGGCATTCTCCACCTGGGCTTCCAGTTCCTCCTGGGAATAGACGATGGAATCCGACAGCACCTGGCTGGCATCCTCCTCCGGCTGGGACACGTCCCCGCTCTCCACGGTTTCCGGGACTTCGCCGGTCCCCTCGTTCCGCATTCTGCCCATGACCAGGATACAGATAAAAATTGTCAGCAGCACCACCGCCGCCAGCAGCAGCAGACAGATCAGCAGGGCGGATCCTCTCTCCCTGCGTCTCCTGGCCGCCCGCTCCCGCTGCATCATTTCCCATTCGCTTTCATGTAAAATCGTCGTATCTATTTTCTTTTTCATACCAGCCTCCCTGATACCATTATAGCCTCCCGGAACCTCCATCCCCTGTATCTATGCGGCTTTGCGCTTCCGATTTTGCGGATGCGCCAACGCCTCTGTTTCCGGACACAGTGCTGCGGAGGGCAATCTTATCACGGTATCTCTGATCAAAAGGAAGCGCAGCAAAATTTCACCGCCAACCTGTATATTGTTCCTCTACCCTCTTATAGTAAACGAATTGCTCTCAGAAAGGAAGGGAATTCTCCGTTTTTTATAAAAAGTTAAGGTATCGGCAGCCCGATACTCATCCCACCTTATCCCGCAGGCTCAGCAGGATTCTCTTCTCCATCCGGGAAACCTGTACCTGGCTGACTCCCATTTCCGCAGCAATCTGCGTCTGGGTCTTATTCTGAAAATACCGCTTGCAGATCAGCTCCCTGTCCCCGGGTTCCAGGCTGTCCAGGAGCTGCCTCAGCAGGATACGGTTCAGAAGCTCCTCCTTCTCCGGATCCTCCCCGTCACAGCCTCCCACCACGCTGAGGCCCACGGAAGTATTGTCCTTCTGTATTACCTTATCCACCAGGTAGACCTCGCTGCCGTCATCCTGGTAGACGGCGGAGTAGATGGATTCCACCTCAATGGAGGCTTCCATGGCCAGCACCACATCCTCCGGATCCAGCCCCGTCTCCTCCGACAGCTCCTGTATGGTGGGTTCCCTGCCCTCCAGACTCTGCAGACGCTGTCTGGCAAGCTTTACCTTCAATCCGTTTTCCTTGATGGTCCTGGATACCTTTACCGGACCGTCATCCCGCAGAAACCTTTTGATCTCCCCGGTGATCATGGGGACCGCGTAGGTGGAGAATTTCAGTCCCAGATTTAAATCAAATTTATCGATGGCCTTCATAAGCCCGATGGTGCCTATCTGAAACAGATCTTCCATATCATGTCCCCTGCCCGCAAAGCGCTTCACAATATGGCGGACCAATCCCAGATTGTTCTCTATCAGTACCTTTCTTGCATTGCTTTCTCCCGCCTGTGACCTGGCAATCAGTACTGACATCTCTTCCATATACCAACCCCCAACTTACGAGATCCACTCGCTCATTCCTATTTTCTTTATCATATGAACCTTCGTCCCCCTGCCCACAGTACTCTCCACCTCCAGGTCATCCATAAACGCCTCCATGAACGCAAATCCCATCCCGGAACGCTCCAGCTCCGGCCTGGTGGTGAAAAGGGGCTCCATGGCCCGCTCCACATCCTCAATTCCCTTTCCGTCGTCCGCCACCTCAATATGTAACATTTCCTTTTCCAGTATGCAGTGTATCCGTACTTTACCCGGATATCCCGCATTGGCATCCCCTTCTTCTGTGACATTATTGTCATTTTTTCTTCGAAAAGGCCGGATTGACGGATTGTTCCCGGGTCCGGCACCCCTTTCCGTATTTTCATATCCATGTATGATGGAATTGGTCACCGCCTCCGACACCGCTGTCTTGATATCCGCCATCTCTTCCACAGTGGGATTCAGATGGGCGATAAAGGCTGCCACCGCCACCCGGGCAAAGCTCTCGTTCTCCGAGACGGCGTCAAAAATAATCTCCATTTCATTCCTCATGATTCCAGTACCTCCACTATTTTATTTAATCCCGACAGTTTGAATATTCTGCGTATCTGCCTGTCCACATGAATGGCATAGACGCGCCCGCCGAAGCAGGCAATCTTCCGGTAGCGCCCCATAATGATGCCTATCCCGGAGGAATCCATGAACCTCGTCTTCTCGAAATCAAATATCACATTGCACACCTCCTCCCTGACCAGATACCGGTCTGCATTCTCGCAGATAATCCCCGCCCCATGGTGGTCGATCTCTTCCGGCAGCCGGATCATAAGGCAATTGTCAATGATCCTGAAGTCTCCCGCAGTAACCTGTTCCATACTCCGCTCTTCCTTTCTGTTATTTTTGTATTATTTCTGTTTTGCCGATGTCATGATTAACTCCTCCAAAGGCCGGCTGCCTGTCCGGCACGCAGGATTCCGGCTTTAGGTACGAAAAAAGAACCTATATTGCCTATAGGTTCTCTTCTTTCGTACTTAATATATTTCCTCAAATGTTTCTCATTTAATTTGCCGGCGCAAGACTGTCCCTGAACTGCCTGGCGCTCACGGCCCTCTGTGTGTCGGGGAAGAGCTCGATCAGCTTATCGTACGCCGCGATGGCCTCCTCATTATCCCCGTTCATGCGGTATGCCTGCCCAAGAAGATACAGCGCTTCCATATGGGAGGCGTCATAGTACACCGCCTTTTCCAGCGGCGGTATGGCCTCGGCATAGTTATTCGCCCAGTAAGCCGTATTGCCCTCGTTATAATACTCCGCCGCCAGGTCCGGTCCTATGGATGCAAGAACCGACCGGTACAGTCTCTGATACCCCTCCGGCATCTCCTCAATATTGACCCGCTGGGATATATCCTCCAGCTCGTCGGCGGCCACATGAATATCCCCCGTCTCCGTATAGGAAGCGGCGATCTGAAGCAGTCCGTCGATGGTCTGCAGCATTCCCTCCTCGCCCACATATCCATCTATCTGGCCCTCCAGCTCTTCGATTCTGCCTTCCAGATTCCGGATCTGGTTCTCCAGCTCCTGTATCCTTGCTGTCTTTGCATCCGATTCCCCGCTGATCTTCGTTGTGATCTGCTGTTCCTCATTCCTCACCTTCGATTCGGCCGCAGGCACTGCCAGGAAACAGGTAACGGCCACACCGATTACAAGCCCGATCCCTATATTCAGCAAGGTGGAAATGCCGCTCCTCCGGGGCTCCTTTACGTTCAGTGGCTGAATGATCATCTCGTTATCGCTCTGATATCTTACGGCCTCTTCCTTTTTCCTCCTGGCTGGCGGCTTCCCGCCCTCCTCCGGCGTAAGGATCTGTTCCACCTCCTTGAGATAGCGCATGGTCTGCAGATTGTTCCTGTCTATCTCCATGCACCGGCGCAGCTCCCGCTCGGCCCGCTCCCATTCCTGTCTCTCCATGTAAAGGAGCGCCAGCAGCTGATGGGCACGTATAAATCTTGGGTTCATCGACAATACTTTCTTCAGCTGGATGACTGCCAGATCCTGGCTGCCCTGATTGCACAGGGAAAGCGCCCGGTTGAATTTCTTAATGGTCTGGTTGATGGACTCCAGGCGGGTGGAATTGGACTGTATCTTCTCAATATATTCGTCCGCTATATTCTTCTCCGGACTCATATTTTTGCTGATGACCCACTCGTTGAGAGCGGAAACCACCTCCCCCATCTCAAAGTAAACCAGACCCAGCAGATTACGGGCCTTGATATTGGTCTTATCAAATTTCAGGCTTTGACGCAGGCTTATGACGGCTCCGGTCAAATCCCGGACTCCGGCCCTCTCCAGGCCTTCATTATAATACATATTGGAGACATGAATCACCTTCTTGTACAGGGATACATCCGCACCGCAGGAAGTACAGAAATCATGCTCCGACAAACGGCATCCGCAATTATAACAAAACATTATTGCTCCTCTTCATATTCCTGTACAAATCCCTGTTCGGGTTCCATTATTTTCTTCAAAAGCAGATCGGCTATATCCGTCAGATCCTGGCTGTATATGGCATCCACCGCGTCCTCCACCTCGAGGCTCGGATGGAATTTCTTCAATTCTTCCTCAAAATTTATCATCTCTAAGCAGCTCCTTTATCTCACCGACCAAATACAGGCTACCCGCCGCATATATGCGTTCGTCGCTTCTCCGTTCCCGAAGCAATGTATGAAAGGCGGTAGCCACATCCTCATATACGCGGAAGGAAGGTCCTGGGTATTTCCCCAGCAGCTCCTTCAGTCCTTCCGCCGGCAACGCCCGTCCGCTCTGCATCCGGGCGGCCGCAATCCTGTCAAAAAGGCCGGCCTCCGTCAGCTTCCGGGCCATATGTTCATAATCCTTATCCTTTGCCACGCCGAAAAGCAGGCTTCTTGTCCCCTTCCATCCGTCCTTTTCCACACTCTCCAGGAAAGCCCTCACGCCATCCTCATTGTGGGCGCCGTCCACATAGACCTCAGGGAGCACTTCTTCCATACGGCCCGCCCAAAAGCAGGACTCCGCTCCCTGTCTGATATGCTCTGCCGTGATGCTCTTTCCTCCGTCCAGCACCTCCGCCGCGCGGACCGCAAGGGTACAATTCTCCATCTGGTATGCAGCGGTCGTGTGCAAGGTAAGGGGAATATATCTATAATACTCAGTGCTCACACAAAAATCAATGGTTTTTCTCTGAAAATTTAAAAAAGAATAGTCATTTTCCGACACGGAATATGCTGAAATTCCAAGTTCCCCGGCGCGGCGCTCAAACACCGCATCGGTCTGCGGGCCGGTGCTCCAGTATACCGCCGGGGCGCCGGCGCTCATAATGCCGGCTTTCTCAAAGGCGATCTTCTCCACCGTATCCCCCAGAACCCCCACATGGTCCAGGCTGATATGGGTGATCACGGCCAGCTCTTTCCGGAAGACGGAGTTGGTGGCATCTAACCTCCCTCCCAGCCCCGTCTCCAGAATGCAGAAATCCGGTTCTTTCCCCGCGAACAGCACCATGGCAAGGAAGAACAGATATTCAAAATAAGTGGGGTGATAGGCCTTTTCCCCTCCCCGTTCCAGAGCTTCCCAGTCCAGCATCTCATAGACATGAAGAAACGCCCCCAGAAATTCCTCCCTGGAAACCATTTCCCCGCCCACTGTAAATCTTTCCCTGATGTCCGTCAGATGGGGGGAGGTAAACAGCGCCACGCTGTATCCGGCGGCCTCCAGGATGCTGCGAAGGTAGGCGCAGACGGAACCCTTTCCGTTTGTGCCCGCCACATGGATAATGCGCATCTTTCGGTCCGGATCTCCCAGCCGGCGGAGGAAGGCTTTCGTCTCCTCCACCGTATGCTTGGAAGTAAAACGCGGTATCTCATCGATATAGGCTGCCGCCTGCTGAAATGTGGTTATGGTCTGTCTCTTCATCCCAGGATACCTCCTTCAATAGCATATACTTTTCCGGAATCCGGACGGCTGCATATATCAGCCCAATTGACCAAGCCGCAGCTCAACCTGCTCCATCATCCGGGTATATTTCTCAAGCTTCTCTTTCTCCTGGGCTATCTTCTCCTCAGGAGCCTTGGACAGGAACCGCTCATTGGAAAGCATGCCGTTCACCCGGGCCAGCTCCCCTTCCAGCCGCTTCTTCTCCTTCTGCAGGCGCTCAATCTCCTGTGCCACATCCACCAGCTCCGCGAGAGGAACATACAGCGTCGCCCCGGGAATCACCACGGACACGGTGTCTTTGGTGATATCGTCCAGATTCGCCGCTGCGGCAGAACCCTCTTCCGTTATCGTTTTTGCATCTTCCCCGGATTTGCGCACCATGGTCACCTCGTTGGCATAGGCCAGGGACGCGAAGAACAGCCTGCCCTCCGTGAAGGTCCTTATACAGTCATCGCTCTCGCTGACCAGGAACAGGTGGGTCCTGCGGCTGGGAGCCACGTTCATCCCGCTGCGGACATTGCGGATGGCCCGCACGGCCTCCTTGATGATCTCGATGTCCTTTTCCTCCTTCGGGAAGCTTCTCTCTTCCCGGTACAGGGGCCATCTGCTGATGACGATGGACTCCTCTTCCATTGCCTCCGCTCCGGAGCCTTCCCTCTCCCGCAGAGTGCAGAAGATCTCCTCCGTGATGAAGGGCATATAAGGATGCAGCAGCTTCAATGCGTCGGTCAGGACAGTCTCCAATGTCCAAAGGGCCGCGTTCTGGCCGGCGGCGTCGTCCGTGTTATAAAGGCGGGGCTTCACCATCTCGATGTACCAGTCGCAGAACTCATCCCAGATGAAGTCGTAGACTTTCTGCACGGCGATGCCCAGCTCATAGCTCTCCATATTGCTGGTGGCATCCTTTATCAGGGTGTTCAGCTTTGACAGAATCCATTTGTCCACCGGCTGGAAATCGGCAGTCTCAGGCTCCGTCACGGTCTTGCCCTCCATATTCATCATGATGAAACGGGAAGCATTCCACACTTTGTTGGCGAAATTGCGGCTGTTTTCTACCCGTTCATAATAGAAACGCATATCGTTTCCGGGGGCATTGCCGGTGATCAGTGTAAGCCGCAGGGCATCCGCGCCGTACTGGTCAATGATCTCCAGCGGGTCGATGCCGTTGCCCAGGGATTTGGACATTTTCCTTCCCTGGCTGTCCCGGATCAGTCCGTGAAACAGCACCGTGTGGAAGGGCTTCTCCCCCATATGCTCATAACCGGAAAAGATCATCCGGATTACCCAGAAAAAGATGATGTCATATCCCGTCACCAGCACGTCCGTGGGATAGAAATACTTCAGCTCCTCGGTCTGCTCCGGCCATCCAAGTGTCTCAAACGGCCACAGGGCGGAAGAAAACCAGGTGTCCAGCGTATCCGGATCCTGTGTAAAGCGGCTCCCGCCGCATTTCGAGCAGGTCTTCGGCGCTTCCTTCGCCACAACGACCTCCCCGCAGTCATCGCAGTAATAGGCAGGTATCCTGTGTCCCCACCAGAGCTGCCGGCTGATGCACCAGTCCCGGATATTGTCGGTCCAGTTATAATATATCTTCTCCATCCGGTCGGGAACCAGCCGGATCCGGCCCTCCTTCACGGCCTCCACGGCGGGCTTTATCAGCTCATCCATCTTTACGAACCACTGTTCCTTGATCAGGGGCTCCACCGTGCTGTGGCAGCGGTAGCAGGTACCCACATTGTGGCCGTAATCCTCTATTTTCACCAGCAGGCCTAAGTCTTCCAGCTCCTTCACGATGGCCTTTCTGGCCTCATAGCGCTCCATGCCCGCAAATCTGCCGCCGTTGGCGTTGATGGTAGCGTCGTCGTTCATAATATTGATTTCCGGCAGATTATGACGCTTTCCCACCTCAAAGTCGTTAGGGTCATGGGCAGGGGTGATCTTCACTACGCCCGTGCCGAATTCCCTGTCTACATAGGTATCCGTGACAACGGGGATCACCCGGTTCATGAGCGGCAGCATAACGCTCTTCCCAATCAGATGGGCATACCTCTCGTCCTCCGGATGAATGGCCACGGCAGTATCCCCCAGCATGGTCTCAGGCCTGGTGGTGGCAAAGGTTAAAAACTCCGTGGTGCTGGGCGTACCGTCCTCGTTCATCACAGGATATCTGATATGCCACAGATGACCTGCCTGCTCCTCATACTCCACCTCCGCGTCAGAAATAGAGGTATTGCACACAGGGCACCAGTTGACGATCCGGGACCCTTTATAGATATATCCTTTTTTATGCATCTTCACGAAAACTTCCGTGACCGCCCGGTTGCAGCCCTCGTCCATGGTAAAACGCTCCCTGTCCCAGTCACAGGAGGAACCCAGCTTCTTCAGCTGTTCCACAATGCGCCCGCCATATTCTCTTCTCCAGTCCCAGGCCCGCTCTAAAAATTTCTCCCTGCCCAGCTGGTTCTTGTCAATGCCCTCCTCCTTCAGTTTTTCCACAATCTTTGCCTCCGTGGCGATGGAGGCATGGTCCGTACCCGGCTGCCAAAGGGCGTTGCAGCCCTGCATCCGTTTGAAACGGATCAGGATGTCCTGCATGGTGTTGTCCAGGGCATGGCCCATATGAAGCTGTCCCGTGATATTTGGGGGCGGGATTACGATGGTGAAGGGCTTTCTGCCGTAATCCACCTCCGCATGAAAATATTTCTTCTCCAGCCATTTCTGATACAATCTGTCCTCCAGCCCCTTGGGGTTGTAGATCTTCGCCAGTTCCTTGCTCATAATTGCTCCTTTCTCTTCCTCCGCGCCTGCGGGCTGTGCCTTCCGGAAAGCTTTATCGTACGGGAGAATCTTACATACGATAAAAAGCCCTCTGCCGACTCTCATCAGCAAAGGGCGTCATCAACGCGGTACCACCTTTGTTCGCAGTCCATGATATTCCGCATCCCGGACTGCCTCAGCGACTTCCCGTCAACATCCCCGCTGCAAACAACGGGGCATGTGACCCTCGCGGCATTCACCAAATGGATGCCGGAGCATCCGCCCGGCTCATTGCCCGCGGGAATAAAGTCCCATCCTATAACGGAGATAACCCGTGAAACCCTAGTAAATACCCGGAAAACATAACCGTTCCCTTCCGTACCTTTCAGGCCCCCGGCTTGGAAGCTACCTTCCGCATTCCTTCCTTTGGACAGCCTCTCAGCATCCGCTTCCCGGACAGCCGCCCTCTCTGCTAAGGGGTAATGCGTACTCCTCTTCGTCGCAGCCTTTCATTTATAATGATGTCGGGGTCAAAAGATATTTTGCCCCCGGTATCAATATATTGGATACTATAGGATAAATGTTCCCTTTTGTCAAGAGCGAAATTGGGCGAATTAATATCACAGCCATCTCCAGTACAATTCCGTGTCCAGCTTCCATTCGTCCTTTATTCCCAGTTCCTTCATCCGCTGGAGGAGCATAGCTTCAATCTCTTCCTCCTGAACAAATACCTTACCCTCCGCCTGGCAAAGGGCAATATAATTCTGGCATTCCTGGGAAGACTCGTCATATATTTCTGCCACATGATATTCCGAGCCGTTTATCGTATAAATACTAATTTGCATTCGAGGATCCGCCGTCTCCGCATCAAAGGCCTCCTGATATGCCTCCTCCGATACAAAGCTGACCCACCAGCCTCCCAGAATTTCTATCTGGCATATACTCTGCACCTCATGCTCCGCATTTATGTATTCCAGCTCTTCACAGTAGTCCCCCGCTCCGCTGGAGCCCCCCGTATAAATACATCCGTAAGAATAAATTGCGGTTCCGCTCCTTGCCCAGGACTCACGGGAATAGATCAGTTCAAGTTCCCCGTCCCTGCAGGCAATTATTGCCGTCAGATCGCTGTCGTCATCAGGAGAATAAATATCCAGCCCCACAAACCTCACCGCCAGCTCCTCCACGCCGTCGCCGCCGCAGTCCAGATAGGCGTACTCAATCCTGGTAATTGTATCCTTTTCGCTGTATTCCAGATATACCTTCTCCACCTTGGCCAGCATGTCCTGAATAGTTAAATCCATCTGTTCCTGATCGGAAAACCAGGCGCCGGCCCTGGTGCGGACCGTCTTTTCTCCTCTGAGAAAGCTTTCATAAACCAGGATGGGGCTGTCCCAGTCGTTGAAATGATACTCCGCCCCTTCATCCAGATAGACTCCCCACATATTGAGGAAAAGCAGCTCCTGATATCCTCCGGCCGCCTGCAGATCGGCAAAAAGATCCTGTTCCGGATTTGCGGCAGCCCCGCTGTCAAGTGCCAGGCCGTATTTTCCGAATAAATCCACTATCCTTTCACGGCAATATGCGCTGTCGTAATTTACCTCATGATCGTAGACCTCGTCATATACCGTCTCTTCATTCAGCAGATTTCCGAATGCGTCATATTCATATGCCTTAAATTCAAAATCGGACGAACCTCCCCCTGTTTGCAGAATGCCAAGGGGCATATAGAAAGTTGTGCCGTCATAGCGATACAGCTTGATATTTGCCTGGTAGCCGTCAGAAAGGATTCCGGACAGTTCCTCTTTGACGAAAAGATAAGGAACGCCCCCGCCGTCCACCATGGAATAAAGCACCTCATAACCGAACATATCCCAAATGCGTTCCTCCGAATGCTCCGCTTTCTTCACGGGGACATTGTTCTCCACTTCATAAATGCTCAGGCTGATCTCCTCTTCCTTCAGGACAAGCACCAGCATTTCATCCCTTCCGTCCCCATCCAGATCGCGGATTTCAGCCTTCGCCATACCGGCTGCCCCGGTCCAGTTTTTATTCTCTTCAAAAGAGACATTCCAGTCAAAGAACTGGCTTCTGGCGTTTAAATCCGCATAGCCGTATTGGGGCTCCAGTTCATTTTTCAGATACTCCTGCAGCTTTGCCGTCGCCGCCTCATTCTCCAAATGCCCTATTTCTTCTATCTTCCCCTCTATTTCCTCCTGGGCATCCTCATCCTCCCGGGTTTTCTTCAGGCCTTTCTCCAGTATGCCGATAGCCTCCTCATACTCTCCTTCCATAACCCGGATATCCGCGGACTTAAGATAGGCCTCCGTAAGACCCGGATCCAACTTCAACGCCTCCTCATAATATGCAAGCGCTTCCTCATACTCCTCCGCATCGAAGCACTCCTCCGCCAGCTTCATGTTCTTACGGCTCATATAGGCATCGCCGGTAAAATACAGCGCAGCTCCCGCACCGGCCCCAATGAGCAGCACCACTACAATGACAAGGGCTATAATCCCGCCTTTCCCTTTCTTTTTCTTCCCCGGCTGTGCGCTCCCGATCGCGGCATTTCCTTCCTGTATGCTCCCGGGCACAGCATTCTGCGCACTCCCGGCCGCAGCATTCCCTCCCTGCGCACTCCCGGGCACGACACTTCCTTCCTGCATGCTCCCGGGCTCAGCATTCTGTACACTCCCGGCCGCAGCATTCCCTCCCTGCGCACTCCCGGGCTCAGCATTCTGTGCGCTCCCGATCGCGGCACTTCCTTCCTGCATGCTCCCGGGCACAGCATTCCCTGCCTGTATACCTGCAGCATTCTTCTCAGCTTCCACAGCATTTCCTGTATTCTGCCTCGCACCGCACTGAGAACAGAATACCGCTCCCTCGCTCACTTCTTTTCCACAATTATGACAAAACATGATTTTATCCTCCTATCCTTTTTTATATTTTACCTATCTTTTAACCAGCCTGTCAATACTTTCTATATGAATTCTCGTCCACTTTCCGGAGCAGGGGTACTTTTCACGGGGTGGGGACGTATCGCTGGCAGATGGCCGTCATTCCTGTATGGACACGCTTTCGAACACGCTGCGCGCGGAGAAAAAACGTAATGGTACAAAAGGCGCAAATTACGGCGTCCTGGCACAAAATGCGGCGTCCTGGCACAAAATGCGACGTCCTGGCACAAAGTACGGTGCCTAAGTACCGACATTTTTACAGTCCTTTACAGGAACTGCGTCCACATGCCAGCTAAAAAACCATGCCGTGAAAAATAACGGAGCAGGCGTCGGTTTGCTCTCCAATGATACATACATGGCGCTGTATACAGGCGGTGCTTCCGGAAGGGCTTTTCATGAGACACTGGTGAGATGTGGAGAGGAGACTCCCGGCAATGGGAGCCCTCTGGCGAGCATTGCCGGTGCATGAGGCTCCTCGGAACGCCTATCGAACAGTCTCATAAAAGTCCTTTCGGAGAGCACCGCCGTCTCGAAAAGCACCTCCGTCTGAGAAAGCACCTCCGCCTGGGAGCGCACCTCCGCCCGGGAGCACCCCCGGGAGCGCACCTCCCACAGTCCTTCCGCAAATGACATTGTGGCAGGAATCGTAACGCCCTTCTGAAAATACGCTTATAGAAGCCCTCCTGGAAATACTTTAAAATATATCTTGCATTATACCCCGTGGGGGTATATAATATATCATAAGCTCAGAAACTCAACAACCCCGCGGAAGCCAAACGGGAATCTTCGAGCCATTCCTTGCAGGAGGGAAAACCGTATGGAAAAAGAACAGGATAAATATAAAAAGAACGGATATCCTGATAACCAGGATGATCAGGATATCCAGGATGATCAGGACAATACCGGAAAACAGCCGGGCCAGGACAGGGAAAACGGGACTCCTGCACAGGAGCAATGCTGCACCCATAAAGTGAAGGAGCGCGAGCCCCGGGAATTCAGGAACCTGATACACCGCCTGAACAGAATCGAAGGACAGGTGCGCGGGATCAGGGGCATGGTGGAAAAGGATGCCTACTGCACCGATATCCTCGTCCAGGTGGCGGCCGTCAACGCCGCGCTGAACAGCTTTAACAAAGTACTGCTCGCCAATCATATCAAAACCTGCGTCACCAGGGATATCCGGGAAGGAAAAGAGGAAACGGTCGACGAACTGGTAGCCGTTTTACAGAAATTGATGAAATGAAACTTACATCCGGCAATGCGGAGAAGGAAAGGGGTTGTGCCGGGGCGCTGTCCGGCACTGTTCCGCGTCCGCAGAGCCAATGGCAATGCCATTTTTATGAAAAACACAGCGCAGAAATGAGGCTATGATGGAACAATACACAGTCACCGGAATGAGCTGCGCCGCCTGCAGCGCCCGGGTGGAAAAAGCGGTTTCAAAGGTGCCGGGTGTCGCCTCCTGCTCGGTGAGCCTGCTCACCAATTCCATGGGGGTGGAGGGAACGGCCGGCGCAGACGCCATTATCCGGGCGGTGGAGGAAGCCGGATACGGAGCTTCCCCGAAGACGGCGCACGCCCGCTCGTCAGTCCCGGCGCAGAACGAGGACGCCCTGGCGGATCATGATACGCCCCTCTTAAGGCGGCGCCTGCTTGCCTCCCTTGGATTTCTGATTCTGCTGATGTACTTATCCATGGGGCATATGATGTGGGGCTGGCCCCTGCCCGGGATCCTGGCCGGTAATCATGTGGCTGCCGGATTGCTGCAGCTGCTTCTGACTGTCGTTATCATGGTGATCAATCAGAAATTCTTCATCAGCGGATTCAAAAGCCTGTGGCACAGAGCGCCCAATATGGACACCCTGGTTGCCCTGGGTTCCACGGCGGCCTTCGGATACAGCACCTACGCCCTGTTTGCCATGACCGACGCCCAGATGCGGGGAGATATGGCCGGCGTAATGTCCTTTATGCATGAATTTTATTTTGAGTCGGCGGCGATGATACTGACACTGATTACCCTGGGAAAGATGCTGGAAGCCCGTTCCAAGGGAAAGACCACTGATGCCCTGAAGGGGCTGATGAAGCTTGCGCCCAAGACCGCAACCGTCCTGCGGGACGGAGAGGAACTTTCGGTACCCATCGAACAGGTGCAGAAGGGAGATATCTTTACGGTCCGTCCCGGTGAAAATATCCCGGTTGACGGCGTGGTGCTGGAGGGCAACAGCGCCGTCAACGAAGCGGCCCTTACGGGAGAAAGCATCCCTGTGGACAAAGCCGCCGGGGACAATGTCTCCGCAGCCACCGTGAACCAGTCCGGTTTCCTGAAATGCCGGGCCACAAGGGTGGGCGAGGACACCACCCTTTCCCAGATCATCCGCATGGTCAGCGACGCGGCCGCCACAAAGGCTCCCATTGCCAAGGTCGCGGACCGGGTATCCGGCGTGTTCGTGCCCGCCGTAATTGCCATCGCCGCCGTGACCGTCCTGGTCTGGCTGATTGCTGGCGAAGGCGTCGGCTTTGCCCTGGCCAGGGGCATTTCCGTCCTCGTCATCAGCTGTCCCTGCGCCCTGGGCCTTGCCACGCCGGTTGCCATTATGGTGGGAAACGGCGTGGGAGCGAAAAACGGAATTATGTTCAAGACCGCCGTGTCCTTAGAGGAGGCCGGAAAGGCAGGTATTGTCGCCCTTGACAAGACGGGAACAATCACCAGCGGAACGCCGAAGGTGACGGATCTGATCCCCGCAGAGGGAATTTCGAAGGAAGAGCTGCTGCGTCTGGCAGTTTCGCTGGAGCAAAAAAGCGAACATCCCCTGGCCCGCGCCATCCTGGAATATGCCTCCCGGCAGCAGATCAGGGCCATGGAGGCGGATGACTTCACGGCGCTCCCGGGGAACGGCCTCACAGGCGTATGCGGGGGCGAAAGACTGGCCGGCGGCAATTACCAATTTATCAGCACCCAGGCCAAAGTGCCCTCTCAGCTTCTGGAGCAATCCCAGCGCCTTGCCGAAGAAGGCAAAACCCCTCTGTTTTTTGCAAGGGACGGCCGGATGGCGGGCATGATCGCCGTCGCGGATGTGATGAAGGAGGACGCCCCCCGGGCGGTGCGCGAGCTGCAGGATATGGGAATCCGCGTGGTTATGCTGACCGGGGATAACGAGCGAACGGCAAAAGCCATCGGAGCCCAGGCCGGGGTGGACGAGGTGATCGCGGGCGTCCTTCCGGACGGCAAGGAGAATGTGATCCGCACCCTGGGACAGCAGGGAAAAGTCGCCATGGTGGGAGACGGAATCAACGATGCCCCGGCGCTCACCAGAGCGGATATCGGAATCGCCATAGGCGCGGGAACGGATATCGCCATCGACGCCGCGGATGTGGTACTGATGAAGAGCAGTCTGGCGGATGTGCCGGCGGCTATCCGCCTAAGCCGCGCAACTCTCCGCAATATCCACGAAAACCTTTTCTGGGCCTTTATTTACAATGTCATCGGGATCCCCCTGGCGGCGGGCGTCTGGATTCCCCTGTTTCACTGGCAGCTCAACCCCATGTTCGGGGCCGCCGCCATGAGCCTGTCCAGCTTCTGCGTGGTAACCAACGCATTGCGCCTGAACCTGGTATCCATACACGGCACCGCTAAAAAAGCGGGCAGATCTGCTTCGAAGAATGCTATGCATTCCTCCGGGCCGGAGCACGCTTTTCAAGATAATACAGAGCAGAAAAACAAAAATCAAGAAGACATGGAGGGAAAGTCAATGGAAAAGACTATGAAAATCGAAGGAATGATGTGCGGGCACTGCGAGGCCAGAGTGAAGAAATGCCTGGAAGCCCTGGCCCAGGTGGAAGAAGCCGCGGTAAGCCATGAAAAGGGAACCGCCGTGGTAAAGCTGAGTGTCGAAATCAGCGACGAAGCGCTGAAAAAGGCCGTGGAGGATCAGGATTACAAGGTGACGGCTATCCTGTAGAAGACCTCTCTGAGGTCTCCGGGCCATATTTTTCCTGACCCGGACAGGGCGAAATCAGGATTCTATATCCCCAAAAGGAAGAGGGGCCGGCGCAGCCAAATATGCGCACAGCCCCTCTGTTTTCTTCTTTGTTATTCCTATTTTCTTTTTTCTTCTTTTTTATTTCTATCTTCCGGGCATTCTTTATTTCGTTTATTTCCAAACAATATTCAGTAGCCACATGCCAGCTTCCGCTGCTGTCACCGGCTATCTCAATGCCGGGTCGGAAAATACCATGACAAAGCCTTTCTGCCATACCGGACTTTACCGGAAAGCGATCTGCCCCGGACAAGCCGGAAGCAAAACTCTACCAGGATGAGCTGGATTTCGTTGTCAGGAAAACTTATTTTACATCTGCCTGGATGCGCTGCTCACGCTAAGCAGCTTCTGGCGCATTTCGTCCTCGATCCTGACAAGCTCCTGTTCCGCGCTCTTTCTCTTGGCGCGTCCGTCCTCCTGGATCTTCATCACCTCATCCAGGGTGCTGATCAGGGTTTTGTTGGTGGCGGTCAGGGTCTCAATATCCACGATGCCCCTCTGGCTTTCCTTCGCCGTTTCGATGGTGGCCGTCTTTAAGGTCTCCGCATTCTTCTTCAGCAGGGCGTTGGTCATATCCGTCACTTCTCTCTGGGCTCTGGCCGCCTCCGAGGAATGGCTTAAGCCGATGGCAATCACCATCTGGCTCTTCCACAGAGGGATGGTGTTCACCAGAGTGGACTGTATTTTCTCCGACATGGCCGCGTCGTTGCTCTGAATCAGACGGATCTGGGGAGCCATCTGCATGGAAATGGTCCTGGTCAGCTCCAGATCGTAGATCTTCTTCTCAAAGCGCTCGCACATGGCGGCGTAATCATTGGCCGCCTGGGTATCCTCCGGAAGCCCGCTCTGCTCCGCCTTGGCCAGGAGCTTTGGCAGCTCCACGGTTCTCGCCTGCTCCAGCTTCTGCTTGCCCGCAAGGATGTACATGGACAGCTCCTTGAAATAATTCAGATTCAGCTCATACATCTTATCCAGCATGGCGGCGTCCTTCAGCAGAGTCACCTGGTGATCCTCCATGACCTTGCAGATTTTGTTGATATTCCCCTCTGCCTTGTCGTATTTAATCTTCAGGTTATCCAACTTGTTTGCGCCCTTCTTGAAGAGACCGAAGAATCCCTTTTCCTCCTCCTCTTCGTTGAACCCCTTCAGTTCCGACACCACATCGGCCAGCATCTGCCCGATCTCCCCCATATCCTTGGTCCGCACATTATTTAACGCGTTTTCGGAGAAATCAGCAATCTTCTTCTGGCTGCCCGCCCCGTACTGCAGCACCATCTGGGTGTTGCTGATATCGATCTGCGCCGCGAAATCATCCACCATTTTCTGCTCGGCAGGAGTCAGTACCACCTCCGGAACCTTGGGCGCTTCTTCCTTCACCGGCTGTATTTCCGCCTTCTCCTCCGTCTGTCCCCCAAAGGGCTCGAAGGTCAGCGACGGCGCTTCCTTTAACATTTCATCCAGATCATTGCTCATTTGGTTTCCCTCCATCCAATCTTTCTTCATTTTATTTTATCCGCTCTATTTCCTGTCCACAGCGGCAAATTCCATTTCCCTGGTCAGTCCTTCCCTGGCAAGCATGGTTTTCAGGACCTGAGCGTCCGTGGTGGCGTCGAAGACCGCGTCCTGGAACAAAGTGTTTAAAAGCTCCCGGAAAGCCTGATTGATCGTATCCAGGGTATTCTCGATCTCCGCCTTGGCCTTTCTGATCTCCTCCCCCGGCGTACTCACCCGGTCAAATTCCTCATAGGATTCCACCAGCTTTAAGGTGGTGGGCAGGTAGTAATTCATCAGCTTGTGCATACGGTGCATCTGGTCGGGGTGAACTCTCACGCTGTCAAAAATATCCTTCAGGAGATTCTCCAGGCAGAAAAGCTTTGCGGATATGGTCTCCCCGGGAATCCGGTCGTTCAGATTCCTGAGCTTGCGGATATATTCCTTTCCCTCCACTACCATGGTATGTAGCTCCGTCTCCTGCTCCTGGACTGTCTCCGGAGAAGGCGGATTCTCAGGGGGCTGGGAGACTTCCTTCTGCTCCAGAGCCTTACGGTTCTCCTCCTCCCGAAGCCTCCGGTTGTGCTCTGCCTCCAGGTACTGCCTGTATACCTCGTCGTTGAGCATGAAACAGGTTTTCCGGGCATCCAGATGTCCCTCCGGGAAAATGCCGAGAGCCAGCATTCTCTCCAGATCCCTTACCACATAGCTCTCCTTTTTTCCCGTTCCCCTTGCCAGATTCTCAATCTCCCCGTACACCCTGTAATCGCACAGCTGCAGATAACGGTCCGCCCGTTTCAGGCGCCTTTTCTGACCAAGGCCGAACCGAATCATGCCGTAGAATCCCAGCAGGAAGATCAGATTTACAATCCAGCCCGCCAGGGTAGTTTCTCCCCAAATCATGACAAGCATCCTGATAAAGGTCACCAGCCCCGTAATGCCGAGCCCTATCCCGCCGAAGACCTGGTAGAGCACATTGGATACGTTGCCCACCCTCTTGATTTTAATTGCCGGCAGGCTTTTGCGCTGGGCCTGCTTCTGTAATTCCTCCTGCTGTTTTATCTGCTTCTGCCTTGCTCTTTCCTGGGCCCTCTTCTGCCAGACCGGCATCTCTACCGTCCCGCCGGTTTCATTCTGGGGGGCTTCCTGGCCGTCTTCCCGGAAAGGCTCGGAATCGCTGCGCTCCTTCCTTTGTATGTTGATGCCGCCGAGGGAAACATGCTTTCCCACCTCGCTCACGGCATCGCTTACCGTCTGGGATACCAGCTCATTCAGATTCTTAAAATTTCCGGTCTGCAGGGCCTCCGACAGAGCGCCTTTTATCTGTTCTCCGGTACTGCTCCAATTCCGATTCTCACTCATGTGACAACCCCTCTTTGCGTCTGTTACTCAATAGCTTGTTCTCTGAACATATTATTGCACAACAAGTCCCTTTACGCAAGGATTTCTTTATCATACAGGAAAGATCGCTCTCGCAATACGGCAGATTTTTCCTATACGGAAATTCCCTTTGGCGCAGCCCGTCCGCTTTCCGCTCCGATTGCGCCGGCTATTCCGCCTGTATTATGTAAAAATTTCTATAATTCCAGTAAAGTGGGATATACTGAAAGACATGATGAAAAAGAAAATATTACATGAATTTGATTATTATGTCCTGCTGTTTTTCGCCCTCTCCTTTATCGGCTGGCTGTGGGAAGTGGCGCTGTTCTTTTTTACAGACCACGCCTTCATCAACAGGGGCGTATACAGGGGGCCCTATCTTCCGATCTATGGAGTGGGAGGGCTCCTGCTTGTTTTCTGCCTGCGCCGGTTTCGGAAGAACCCCCTATTGGTATTCCTCCTGTCGGCGCTTGCCTGCTCGGTTCTGGAATACCTGACCAGCTATTTCCTGGAGCTGCGCTGGGGCATCAGATGGTGGGATTACAGCGAACATTTTCTGAATCTGAACGGGCGTGTCTGCCTGCTGGGGGCGACGGTCTTCGGCCTGGGAGGAGCGCTTTTAGTCTGCAGACTCCTGCCCCTGTACGACAGGATGTATGACAAAATCCCCGGAAAATGGAAGGTCGTGCTCTGCCTTGTATTTCTGCTGATTTTCATAGCTGACGCCACCTACTGCGCCGTGCACCCCAATACCGGAAAGGGGATTTCGGGATCTTATTTGGCGAAGCAGATGATGTTAAATGGATTTTGAGCGGATTATAAATCCGTGCTGCATTGAAACGCAGTCCGGTATATGGTAAAATAAGAGTTAGAAGCAGTATCGGGGTGAGTCGCAAACCATAGAAGTTAAAGAAAGGCGGCAGCAGGGCATATGGGAATTTATTTAAATCCGGGTAACAGAGGTTTTTGGGAATCGGTTCGTTCTGAAATCTATGTGGATAAGACAGGATTGCTTGCGTGTACCAATGAGTTACTTAGTACAAAAGGAAAATATATCTGCGTCAGCAGGCCCAGACGTTTTGGAAAGTCCATGACGCTTGAAATGCTTGCCGCCTACTATGGCCGGGGCTGCGACTCCAGGGAGCTGTTTGCGGGACTCAGGATAGAAGAGCTGGAGTCCTTTCCAAAGTATCTGAACCGCTACGATGTCATTTATCTGAATATGCAGCAGTTCCTGATTGAGGCGGTGCCCGGAAAGGCAACGGAATACCTGGAGCAGGAAGTGCTGGAGGAACTGTCCGAAGAGTTTGGGGAGATTCTGCATGGACGGGATATGGGACTCGCCGCGGCGCTTCGGAAAATTTATGCGAAAACGGACCATTCATTTATATTCCTGATAGATGAGTGGGATTGCATCATGCGGGAACGGCAGGAGTCGGAAGCGCTGCAGAGACAATATCTGGACTTTTTACGGAATCTTTTGAAAGATCAGCAGTATATCGCCCTTGTCTATATGACAGGCATCCTGCCCGTTAAAAAATACGGACTGCATTCGGCGTTGAACATGTTCCGGGAATACTCCATGACGAACCAGTGGAATTTTGAAGAGTATACCGGATTTACGGAAGAGGAAGTAAAAGCACTGTGTGAGCGTTTCGGAATGGACTTTACGGAAGCCAGCAGCTGGTATGACGGATATCAGTTCAGGAAGTATCGGCATGTATACAATCCCAAGTCTGTGGTGGAAGCTATGAGCTTCCGAGAGTTCTCCAACTATTGGACGGCAACGGAAACCTACGAGGCCCTGAAAATCTATATTGATATGGACTTCGACGGGCTTCGCGCGGATATCGTACAGATGCTTGGAGGCGGACGCGTCAGGATCAACACGCGGAGCTTCCAGAACGACATGCGGAATCTCAGGACAAAGGATGATGTACTTACGCTGCTGATTCACCTGGGGTATCTGGCTTATGATTCCGAGAAGGAAGAGACATTCATTCCCAATAAAGAGATTGTGGGAGAGTTCGAAAACGCCATGAGCGTCAGCGGATGGCCGGAAGTCATGCGCATTTTGAGGGCATCGGATAAGCTGTTGAAGGATACGCTGGCAGGGGATGCTGAGAGTGTGGCCAGGGGACTTGACCAGGCACATACGGAGGCCGCGTCTATTTTGACATACAATGATGAGAATTCTCTTTCCTGTGCAATTGGGCTCGCCTATTACAGCGCAAGAAAGGATTACAGGCTCATCCGGGAGCTGCCCGCCGGTCATGGGTATGCGGATGTGGTATTTCTGCCGCTGCCTTCCGTAAAGAAGCCGGCGCTTATTGTAGAGCTGAAATATGACAAGACCGTCAGCGCGGCCATACAGCAGATCAAGGACAGGCATTACCTTCAGGCGCTGGAAGGGTATGCGGGGGAGATATTGGCTGTAGGGATCAATTATGACAGGGAGGATGCCAATAAACACCACAGCTGTGTAATTGAAAGATTGCAAAGCCCATGCTCACAGAGCTGTTAAGTATGCCTTTTAAGGTTCCTCCCAAGTCGGAGTCAACCGCAAGAGTGTCATGCTCTGCTTGAATCTGCTTGAAAAATGTTCACAGCATTTTAGGCGAAGCCGAAATTAAGCCTTTCCGGACCCGGTATTACTGTGAGAACCGGGATCCGGAATTTGACAGCAAGAAGCATAATGTTTTTCAACAGGTATTCCCCTGGAGTTAATTGGCGGATATTTATAGTAGAAATTAAAAGTTTATGTCCGCACAGCTCATAAGGAACTCCAGGTACGATATCAGGTCCTGATTCTGACCCTGGCCATATAAACAGGGCTGGAACTCTGCCCCTCCCAAATAACTGTTAATGGTTTCTTCATATTGCTCCTGGGTTACCTCAACCCCATTCAATTTGAAGCCATCTTTAATTACCACAATTGGCTCATTCGGGTCTGTCTCGATAGGATATCCTGTTTCCGGATCTATATCTGACAAATGCCCGTACCATCCGCCAATCATTGTCATCTCCCCGTTTTCCAACTTATAAATATCTTCCGATATACCACCCGATTTAAGATTAGCATTGAGCATCAGTCCCGTATATGGAAGATAATTTCCTCCGGAATCAGAAAAATGTGCTTCTATTACTTTTCCGTCATGGAAATGCAATAACGCATCCCCACTTGCCCAATCCCTTCCCTTCAGATAAATCTCCGGAACAAGATCACCATCCACATAGATCAGAACATATGGGTAATCATACTCCTGCCACCCTGACCCAAATCCGTATTCCATCATCGCAATCCCCTCCGGATCCTTCGTCAGATAATCATAATATGCCCTGGCCCAGCTCATATCCGCCTCTTCCTCCACCGCGAAACCGGTAAGACTGTATCCGTCAAAATAGCTGTTCGAGTTCCTTACCACGTTAAAGCAGACCCTGGCCGATGCTATCCCTCCGTCATAACCGTTGGAATATTCTGTGCTGTTCGCCCTGACCTTCCATGTATTTGCATTCACACGTTCCACAGTGAAATTGTCCGCCCTTCTCCATGCGCCGCCGTCAGCATATCCAAATTGCAGATACGGGTCATTCCATCCGGCATAGCCGGAGAAATCCAGCTCTACTTTTTTTCCGCAGACCGAATAAAAGAAATTCTCCGCATCCTCCTTCGTCATACGGAGATACCAGCCGTCCCCGTCAAAATATTCCAGCCCCAGCCCCTCCATTCCCAGGGCATAGTCAAACCCATTCATACAGAATATCGGGGTGCCGTGTTCCAGGCCGAAAAAAGTCCCTATTCCTTCCGGAGTCCCTTGAAGAACCGCCTGAATATCACCGCCGCCCATTTCCCTCAAAGTCAAAAGAGTGTCCATCAGACTTCCCAGCCTGCTGTTCCCGCTATTCAAAAGCTCTAAAAGCCTGGCATCTTCCTCCGCCATCCACACTTCCTTGCTTTCCAGCCACCAGCTCTTGCCCTCCATCCGGCTGTACACTCGCTGGCTGGGCGTAATCTGGCGGCCGCTGATCTCCGCCACTTCCCATACCACGCCCGTCTGTCCCATAGGGAAGGTATATTCCGCCACGAAACCATTGCTGTCGTATATATAGATATGGATATTGATATTTGCCAGCGTACTTACCGTATAATTTCCCGCCTGGCTGTCCGTGTAGTCATTCACATACACCTTATAGCTCCCGTCCTGAGCGGTATTCACATACATTACCTCACACCCGGCACTGTTATCAGACAGCAGACGGTTTCCGTATCCGTCGTCCATAACGCGTCCGCCCACTCTTGCCATGTCGCCGCCTGTGGACTGGAACGGAGTAAAGAGGGTCAAATCCAGATCCGCCTCTCCGCCTTCCCAGGTAAGCACCACTCCTGTAGTGCCCTCTGCAATGGCCGGGAGAATATAGCTGTCCGCCGTGGTTTCTCCCTCATCCACCTGAATCTCCAGAAAACTCCTGGTGTAGCCCGGCACATCGATCTGGGCCGTATAGGTGCCTGAAGGCAGGGTGGTATCCACCTTTCCTCCTTCATCGGCCTGGAGAGTGCGGACTATATCTCCTTCATAAGCTCCCACGCCCTCCCGCAGAGAAACGGAGACTCCGCCCACCGGACTCCTGGACAGGCTTCCGTCATCGCCGCTCTTTACATCCTCCGCAGTATATACATTGATATGTACCGGATATTCATCCCCGGCCACCCGGTGCAGCACCAGGTTCCCGTACGCTCCCGTCAGGCCGGAGTCCGCCAGAAAGATCCCGTACACAGTGGTATTCCTGAAAGTTTCATCCCCACTGACGGACAGGACACATTCCGTGCCGTCCAGGTACACAAAGCATTGAAAAACGCCGTCCTCCCCGGTAACGGTACGGTACAGGAGCACATTGTCCTCTTTCCGGCGAATCTCAACGCTTACACTGCTGATTCCCGCTCCGGTGGTATCTCTTACCACCCCCTCCGCAAGGCCGACGGGCGTCTGGGACATAATGGCATTATAAGTGTTATAAGCCGCATTCAGCATCCGGCTCTCGGTCTCATCATATATATTTCGAATTCCTTCCTCTTCCTGGAAATAATCGGTCTGGGTATAATAGGTGTCCGTTAGTGTAAGGGTATATTCCCCGATTTCCCCGGGCGTCTGGATGATACGCCATCTGGCCATCACATTCCCCGAAAAATAATACCGTTCCCCGGACTTGTCAGTGGTGGCATATGTGGGCGTATAAATACTGTCCTCCCGCGCAAAGATGAAATTGGGGATTCCGTTTTGATAATAATAATCCGTCAGGACCAGGGTATCTCCCTTTTGCTCAATGGAGACGATCTTATATATCTCCGAAGTTGCCGGATCCCGGTACACTTCATACTGGATCAGTCCGCCTCCCTCGCTGTCCCGCAGCAGCGCCTTGCTGATCCGGCACTTGGCCAGATAGCCGTCCTCCTGGCTTTCACGGCTTACATCCTCCAGCCAGTAGAAAAGTGTGTTATCCCAGATAATGCCTTGAACCTTCTCCCCCGGCACCACATTCCTGGCATAAATGTCAATAGCATTTACATCCGCAATATGATAAAGAGGGATTTCCTCCTCCAGCTCATTTCCATCCTCCGCCGCATCGCCGTCCTCCGGCTGAATGCTTGCTTTCCCATCTGCCGTCAGGGATTCCCCGTCCCCCGGCTTTCCTCCACGGAGCACCAGGAAGAGAATGAGTCCTGCAGCCGCCAGTACGGCCGCACACGCTGTTATGCACAACACCAGCATTTTCTTTCCGCCCGGTTTCTTTCCCGTATCTGTCCCTGCCTGGGATTTTACGGCTTTTTCTTTTCCTGAATCCGCCCCGCTCCCCTGATTTTTTCCCGCATCCGCCTTCCTGTCCTGAGATTGCTTTTTTGCCTCGGAGGGTATGTTTTCCATTCCGGATAATGCGCTTCCCGCCTCTGATAATACGCTTTCCATTCCGGACGTTCCGCCTCCCGTCCTTGCCCCACATTTACCGCAAAAGGCCGCGCCTTCCGGTAATTCATTTCCGCATTTACTGCAAAACATTCCCGTTTCCTCCTCTGTCATCCTTATTCCGCTTTTCCGGCATTTCATAACGGATTTCCCGCTTTTTTTCATTCTACCCCCCGAATCATTCTGTCAATCTTTTCCACTGATGTTCAACATATTAAGGAACTGGTACGGCTTGTATCGGAATATAATGACAACTATTGGCACAGAATAAGCAGATTGCTGGGCATTATCGCCCTACGGCTTGCATCTCTTACAGGCATCATATCCCATGGAAATAACATCTTCCCTGCTCCCGGTATATTCCTGTTTGTTCTTTTCCGCCATCTGCTTCACGCTGCTGCAGTTCGGATAGTGGAATTTCTTCGTGTTTGTATTTAAAATATAGGCAGTGCCCCGGGATGCGTCCGCCTGGGCCCCATCTGTATCATCCCCATCCTGTGAACCCTTATCCCCGGGATTCTGTGGGGCGTCCGGAACCTGCGAATTTTCGTCCCCGGGATTCTGCGAGGCGTCCTCTGTTCCGTTCCCGGAGTCCGGCGCGGAGCCGGAATCCGCCAGGCTGCTTTCCCCCGTGGCGTAATCGATCAGAATTCCCGGCTGTACATTAAAGACAAATACATTGTAGCAGATCCCTTCTCCGCCGTCTTCCACAGACCAGCCTTCCATGATGACGCCGTATGCCAGAAGGTCGTTTCCCTCCGCAAATACGGGAACGACTCTGTACAAAACATGGTTATTTGTCTCCTTCACATAGTCTGCCACCATATTTTCAAAGGGCAGCATACCGTATATATTCATATACCTTGTGCCGGTAATCAGATTTTTCTCATTGGCATTCTCGCCGGACAGTTCGTAGGCAATCAGGTGGCATCTGTTATACAGATAAATTCCATCTATAATATCGTATTTGATTGTGTGCCATCCGGACGGCTTAATCTGTCCGATATTTCCCCGCTCCTCCACGGGCATGATGTCCTGCCCTATATTGGCGCAGGCAATGCCGCACCGTCCCAGGTCATCCAGATCCGAATAGTATTCAAAGGATTCCGTGGGCAGATTCTCCTTTGCAAAAAAGGGGATATTATCGTTTAAGACGATATACGGACTGCCGGAAGATACGAGGTCCGGGACAAATACGGCTTCTTCAAAGCTGTGGACAATTTCTTCCACTTTCTCTGGAGAGAGTGCTTCTTCCGCTGTCTGCTCCGATTCCTCTGCCGATTCCTCAGGAAAATTTATATCCGATTCTCCGCCGGAGCCTGGCCCGGCCGCCCCTTCGCCGGAACCATTCCCCGCAGACTCCGCTTCGGAACCGAAGGATGCGTCCGGTATTTCGTCTGCGGCAGTTCTGCCTGCCGGCACTTCTTCCTGTATCCCAGGAGAAAACGCGTCTCCTGGCGGCAAATCGCTGCAGGAAGCCAGTATGACTGACAGTGACAGTAATATTGCTGATGTAAATACCGATATCCATCTTCCTGATTTCTTCATCTTATGTAAATCTCCTTCTCTTTCCTGTCCCAACCTGGACAAGTCAAAACCAAAATTTTGCCATTTTGCGCAAGGTTTCATTGCTAAGTGCCTAACCTGAACAAGCCGGAACCAAAATTTTGCCATCTTGCGCAAGATTTCATTGTTAAGTGCCTAAGGAACCGTTAAAAATAACTTGCCAGGGGCTCCGCAGCTTTTGTGGAACTTCAGGTGCTTTACGGCCTCTTACTTTCCGAGTGAACCGTCTGAACAGGAGTATAACACGCGTCTGCATTTCATGCAATAACATTCCCCTGCCCTGTTCAAAAGCCGCGGATGCGCGGGAAAATTTTTCCCGTTTCAGGATGGCTTCCTGCATTTACGGCAGTATGGCTTTTCGCCGCATTCCATGCAGGGCGCCAAAAAACAGAGCATATAGACTTTGGGCTTCTATATGCTCTGCTGCATTTACAATATTCGTTTCATCGTTTTTTAGATAGCGGAGCGGAAAGTCTGCCGGGGTATGGCAGCCGTTCCTGTGAGCCTTTTCCGGCAGAAACAGGCAAAGTCATACTTCCGTCTTACAGGAAAGAGCCTTCGGAAGAGACTGAATTTCCGCTCAGGAATGTGTGATGCAGAATTCTTCATACAGTCTCTTTCTGGTGTTCTCATCCCTCACAATGAGTTTGGCGTCCTCGTCCCGTCCCAGGGCGTACAGCTTTGCCAGCAGGGCAAGCAGTTTGCGTTCTCCTTCCACTTCTCCCCTTGCTTTTCCTCTGGCTTCTCCCCTGGCCTCCAGCATGTCAATATACTCGCACATGGCAATCTCCTTTCCCTTACTCTGCTTTTCCAGCATTTCCTCCGCCGCTTCCGTGAACCGGCTATCCTCCGTAAGTGCTTCCATCATTTCGCATAAAGCCTCCATATGGACTATTTTCTGGTCTTTGCGGTGTTCAAAGCTTCCCTCGTTCAGGTAGTCCACCACAAATCCCATATCGCTGGTGAATCTTTCCCGGATCTTTGCAGGCAGATTGTTCATGTGGTAGACTGCCAGCTTTACGTCATCCACCAGCTCCAGATCTTCCTCGGACGCGCCATCCCGCCGCAGCAGCTCATGGAGACTCCTGGGAATCCCCGTCCCCTTCCTGCTCCAGTCGATCACCATGCCGATCACCGGATATACGGGTTTGCCGGATTCCAGCTGGACCCGGTATGCCCCGCCCTGGTAGGAGGCCTTTCTCAGCACCTGTCTTCCCTCCAGGGCAGTCTCATTGCCGATGATGTACTGCAGTCTGATCTCTCCGTCCTCCACCAGATAGGCGCTCACATCACTGAACTGGTTGTGCACCTTTTCCTTTCCCCGGTAGAAGCTCTCCGAGGGGGCCGGGTGTATCTTCTCCGCCTCCAGCCGTCTGCGCCCGCCGTACGCCAGCGCATTTTCGCAGTCTGCAAACACGTCGGCATAGGACATCAATACTTTTTCCAGAATGTCTTTTTCTCCCATTCCAAACCTCCCTTCTGCAATTTTTCCGGGAGGTTCCACGGAATCTCCCGCCTGGGTTCATGATTTTTCAGCAGGAATTTTCCGATTTGCAAGAATTGTCTTTTCGATTTTCAGAATCTATGTCTATAGGAAATCTGCTTAAGTTCAGCTTATCACAACTGGTCACTTTTTTCAATACGCTTTTTAGGACTTTATCCTTCGCCTGGGAAAAGGCGTATGCAGGCCCCAGACTTCCTGTCGGATTCGTAGTAAGAATCCACATAATATTCGATCTCGCCCACGTCAAAGTAGACCTCCTGAATACACTGGCCGGGAAGCTCCCTGACCTGTCAGTTCAAAACACTCTTCTCCTTATTCTGCATATACTGCACCGGAGCCAACCTCATGGCGTACTTCTCGTCCAGCTCCACTTCACTGCCCATCGGACACTCGAAGGTTTCCTTCTTCACCATGCGGGTTCCCCGGTCCTTGCTCTGGGTGAACCAGCGTACAAATTTCTGCATAATGCCGTATTCCATATCCCCGGCGGGATACCGCCTCCTGGTTCCAGGCCGTCCCGCTTTGGGCAAATCTTTATAACAGACTGAAAAAAGAGCCGTCCCGCACCCGGTATCGGTTATTTTCATCTGGTATGGTAAAAAGTTTTTATTCTGGCACTTTTTATCATACCACTTTTGGGATACACTGTCTGAAATGGCGGAAGGTACCGGCGGCAAAGGGGCGGAAACGATGTTGAGTCAACAGCCACCGGAAAGAACCGACCAAACCGGCAAAAGCGTAAAACGTCAATGGATAAGGCCGGAAAGAAAAAGAGGGGCCAAAAAGGAGGGCAATAGAATGAGCGAAGTGAAAAAGAAGGAGCATGAAAAGAAAAAGAGCTACGGCCTGCTGATCGTCGGCGCAGCACTGCTGATCGCCGGCATCATTTTCGCCGTGTACGCGTACAACACCAGCTATCAGGAATCCGTGGCAGCGGGGAAGCTGCTTTCCGAGGCCAAAGCATCCGCAAGCGCCGTAAAGGAAGGCACCGCCCAGGGAGATCCGGAGGCACTGAACGCGGAGGTGAGCCGGCTTTCGGCGGAAAAGCTTGGTCTGGAGCGCCCTTATTCCTACGGTCTGACACTGGTATTCTTTTCCATCCTGCTGACCGCAAAGGGCATATACAATGCCACGGCGGGCACAAAGAAAAAGGACAAAACGGATATTAAGCGTCTGACCCAGGCCGGTCTTCTGACGGCTCTCTGCTATATCGGCTTTGCCTTCTTCAAAATCGACATCCCCGCAGGCACGGAAAAGGCCTCCTTTCACTTCGGGAATGTGTTCTGCGTGCTGGCGGCCCTGCTGCTGGGAGGCTATTGGGGCGGCCTGGCCGGAGCGGTGGGCATGACCATCGGCGATCTGACCACTGCCTATGTCACCAGCGCTCCCAAAACCTTTCTGCTGAAGCTGTGCATCGGGCTCATCGTGGGTCTGGTTGCCCACGGTATTTTCAAGCTCAGCAGAAGCCACTCCCCCAAATATGTCACCGGCGTCACTATTTTAGCCTGCGCCTGCGGCATGGTCTTCAATGTGGTGGCGGACCCCCTGGTTGGCTATTTCTACAAGACTTATCTCTTCGGCGTGCCCCAGGATATCACCGCCATTCTGGTCAAGATCAGCGCCCTGACCACCTCCGTCAACGCCGTGGTGGCGGTGATCGCCGCTTCCATCATCTACCTGGCGCTGCGGCCCGCAATGCGCAGGGCGGATTTGTTTGTGGAGCTTTAAAGCAGCATCCGCATGGCAGGCTCCCCCGGGAAATCCGCAGCCGGGGGATTTCCGCGCATGATTGCCCGTTGTCTGCACTGATTCAGGATGGCTTCCTGCATTTGCGACAGTATGGCGTTTCGCCGCGTTCCTTGCAGGGCGCAAAATCAAGTAGGGGAATCTTTTCTCCCCTGCTCGCCGCGCGGCCCGCATGCTGCATTAGCAGCAAAATTTCATATGCGGGCCTGCGCATAAAAATCAGAGCATATAGGCTTTGGGCTTCTATATGCTCTGCTACATTTATTATATTCGTTTCATCGTTTTTAAAAGATGGCAGAACAGCAAATCTGCCAGGTATGGCAGCCGTTCCTGTGAACCGTTTCTGACAGAAGCGGACAAAGTCATACTTCCATCTTACAGGAAAGAGCCTCCGAAAGAGGATAGTTTTCCGCTCAGGAATGTGTGATACAGAATTCTTCATACAGTCTCTTTCTGGTGTCCTCATCCTTCACAATGAGTTTGGCATCCTCGTCCCGTCCCAGGGCGTACAGCTTCGCCAGCAGGGTAAGCAGTTTGCGTTCTCCTTTCACCTCTCCTCTGGCCTCCAGCTTATCAATATACTCGCACAGGACAATCTCCTTTCCCTCTCTCTGTTTTTCCAACATTTCCTCCGCCAGCTCCGTAAACCTTGTGTCCTCTGTAAGTGCTTCCATCATTTCACATAAAGCCTCCATATGGACTATTTTCTGGTCTTTGCGGTGTTCAAAGCTTTAAAAATTTTGCAAAAGCATTTACTCTCTGAAACGAATGGAAATATTTCCCATGGAACATTCTATCTCCATATCCTTGCCGGCGTGATTCTTGATCTCCTTCTCCTGGGAAAAGCCGCTGAATCTCTCGTCCCCCACATCGATATTGCCCAGGGAGCCTTCCAGCTGATAGTTGAAATCCTTCTCGCTGCCCTCCAGCACCATTTCCACATTTCCCATGGAACATTCCACACTGGCGCTGCCGTTTATGGCGCCGTCCGCCAGGAATTCTCCCATGCCCACCTCCGCCTCAAGGGTATCCACCTCCATGTCCGTCAGTTCAATGGAACCGGCTCCGATGGAAAGCTCCAGTGATTTCGCCTGCACACTGTTCACAGCGATCCTTCCCGCTCCTGCTTCCAGGAAAGCCTCCTCGGCCTTCAGTCTGTCAAATATCATCGCCCCCGCTCCAAGATTTGCCTTTACCTCATGGAAGCTGTAATTCTCGGGTAAATACAGCGTGATCTCACGGCTACCTATATCCGACCAGTGGTTCACGGAGCCCGTAGTCGCCCTGATGTATAATGTCCCATCCTCCACATATCCCTGAAATTTATGGGCGTTCTTCATCTCCAGATAAATGCGGTCGTCCCCCGAAACCTTCGTCTCCAGGAAACAGCCTCCCACTTCAATCTCCAGGTCCCGTATATCGGTGCCGGGGCAGTATTTCTCCACATCGCCTTCAAAATAAATATCCTTATTGGCGTCAAACATGCTGGCTTCTCCGATATCAAAATCGCCGATGAAATCAATATCGCCGATCTCATCCAGAATATCTCCTCCCATATTCATACTCCAGCTCCACCATTTTTCGGGGTTCAGGTAAACTCTCCCCCCGGTTGCCGCCTCCACCACCTGGGATATGGTGGTTCTGCCCGCCATGGTGCTCCCGATCATTCCCAGCACGCACCCCAGAACCGCAAAAATAAACGCCGTAATCGCACAGCCCTTCATAAACTTCTTCATGATCTGTCACCTCCTAAGCTTTCGCACGCTTTTTAAAGAAAAAGCGAAAGACATTTCCGATTCCCCTGCAGATGGCCGGCGTGACAATCCCAGCCATAGCCACGGTCAGCATCAGGAACAGAATCCCCAGGCAGCCGCATATCAGCCCTCCGCCCAGCATGGCGACTCCCACCCAGGGATTCGCATAAAGGCAGATAATTCCCGTCACAATCAGCACCACAAACGCAATGAACAGTCCCAGCGCCGCTACGCCAAAGCCCAGTATCATCACAAACCAGGCTGCCAGCCCGCCCCCCAGAACGCCCAATACGGACAGAACGACGCCCAATATGGCAGGGGACAGTAATATCAGTACCGTTGCGGCCAATGCAATCAGCCAGGCAGGCGTCCTGTCATCCTTTACGGGCTGCGCATACGCCGGCTGCCTATGGGAATAGCCTCCCCGGAAATCCCCTCCATCGGAATCGCTGCCCTGAACGTAACTGCCCCAGGGGCCGCTTTCCCTCCCATACCGGGCGCCCTGGCCGTCCCCGGTATTCCGGCCGTCCTCTGCCTTCCGGTCATCCCCGGCCTCTCTGCCGTTTTCCCGGTTTCGGTCGCCTTTTCCGTATTCCATCAGCACCCTGTCTGAAGCCTTCACCTTCCCGGCCGCTTCCTCTCCCCCGGCAGCGTCCAGCAGGTCTTTCTTGATATTCTCGGCCACCCTGGCCGGGCTGCCCAGCGCTTCGATAACCGCCTGCTCGTTTTCCTTCCCGGCATCGTCGAAATAATCGTTATAGTACTGGATTGCCTCCTCCCGCTCCGAGGCCGCAATATTCTGAAGCAGTCTTTCCAACTGGTTCATAAAATCTACTCTGTTCATCAGCTCATCCTTCCCTCAAATAATCCTGTGACCTTATCCGCATAGCGCCGCCATTCGCTCTCATATAGCTGCAGCTGAGCCCATCCCCTGCTGGTTACCTTGTAGTAACGCCTGTTCCTGCCGGCACATTCCATGTCGTAGATCTCCAGACAATCATCCTTTTGCAGTCTGCGCAGCACGGGATACAGCGTGGACTCCGACAATTCGATCACCTGCCGGACTTCCTGTGTAATCTTGTACCCGTAGGTTCCCTCGGGCACCTTGGACACTACAGCCAGCACGATAGCATCCAAAAGCGCCGCACCTGTATTAAATACCATCCAAATCCGCTCCTCACCTTTCTGCTGTGGCTGCCGTATCCCGGCCGGCATTCCGCCGCCCCGGACATACCGCCCGCCCCGCCTGAATTTTTTACTCCTCTTCCTATCCCGGCAATTCGCTGCCGGAAATTTTCATAAATTATACCCACAAACGCAAATAACTGCCGTCTGCATAGTATAACGGGTGAACGCATCGGCAATCCAGAACGAAAAACGGCAATTCATTGCGTTCACGAGTATACATGCCTTCCCTGTTATGTTCATACCCAGGGCAGACAGAAGCCATGATTATACCGGAATATACGTGACCTGGCCGCTCAGCGCCCGAACCTTCCCGCACATTTCCGGAAATGCTGCGCGGAAGCCTCAAACCGGAATCCCTGCGCCATATGATATCATATGTTTTTGTATAATATTATATGCCGTATAACATGGCTGATAACCATACTATACGACATATAATATTATATGTCAATATTCATTTGAAATTTTTTCAACCGCACAGGTTGAAACTTTTTTCCTTTTCCGAAATGTGCTCCCATGGCATACTTATCCTCAGCGTGCCGACCTGTTTGTTTCCAGCCAAATGGCACAGAACGGATTTCACCGCAAGACGGAATTTCAGCCTGCAAGGCGGAGGAGGGAGGCCATGGGGCGGACAGCGGGTGCCGATAGCTGAATTAATGCACCGGTGTACTATTTCTCCATCTTCCAATAATAAGCGCTGTAAGCCGGCAGAGCGCTCCCCCCGCCGAAATCATGCTCCTGTCCGCTGATCAGGTCCACCGCGGTCCCACAGCCCGCGTCAAAATGGGCCGTATATTCCTTCTCGTCCGCATTAATCGCCACAAGCACCCTCTCATGCTCGGATTTTCTCTCGAAGATACACTGTCTGTTGGTCAGTACCACGGAACGGAAGGTTCCGTAGTTCAGCGCCTCCGACTGCTTCTTTGCGCGGCTTAAGGAGCTGACCCAATCGGTCAATTCATTCCACCGGGGTTCCTCAAAGCAGGGACGCAGCGCGGGATCCCCCTGGGATTTCTCCGCCTTCTCCCCCCACTCGCTGCCGTAATAGACACAGGGAATCCCCGGCATGCCGAACGCAAGGGCATAGATCAGGGGCAGATGCTTTTCATTTCCCAGGATACTCGCCACCCTGGTCACATCATGGTTGTCCACAAAGGACAGCAGATGCTTCCCCTTGTACAGCGTCCAGTTTTCCGGACCGAACTGCCGAAGCAGAGAGTGGACGATTTCAAACAGATTCATGCTGTTAAAGCTGCTGTGGAGCCCTTTGTAGCATTCATAATTGGTGGCGGAATGCAGCATGCTCTCATTCATCAGACGATTGTAATCCCCGTGCAGCATTTCTCCCACCAGGAAGAAATCCTCCTTCAGGCCCTCGGTAAAGCTGCGCAGCCTGCGCACAAAGTCCTGATCCAGGCAATACGCCACATCCAGGCGCAGCCCGTCGATGCCGAACTCGTCCACCCAGTATTTCACGCTTTCCAGAAGATAGCTTACCACATCCTCATTACGGAGGTTCAGCTTTACCAGATCATAATTGCCCTCCCAGCCCTCATACCATAAGCCATCGTTGTAATTGGAATTGCCGTCGAAGGCAATACGCTGGAACCAGCTCACATAGGGAGATGCCTGTCTGTTTTTCAGCACATCCTGAAAAGGGCCGAACCCCCGGCCCACATGGTTGAACACACCGTCCAACACCACCCGGATGCCGTTTTCATGCAGACTGTCACACACCTTTTTGAAATCCTCGTTGGTTCCCAGCCGCAGATCCAGCTTTCGGTAATCCCGGGTGTTATACCCATGGGTGTCCGACTCAAAAAGCGGGGAAAAATACAGAGCGTTCACCCCCAGCTTCTTCATATGGGGGATCCAGTCCACCACCTTCAAAATACGGTGCTCCAATACCCCGTCGTTCTCAAACGGTGCTCCGCAGAACCCCAAAGGATAAATCTGATAAAACACGCTTTCATATGCCCACATACTTTCTTCCTCCTTTATCCACATTATATTGACCAATCCAGTACTGTTTTGGCTCCTTTTCGGCGCCATTTGTGGATAACTTGATTGTGATGTCATTTTTTTAACAGGTTATACCTCCAAAAATCCACAAAATCCACAGAGTTATCCACATTTACACCTCTGTCATTTTATCATAAGCCAGGTGTCATTTCCATATTTTCCTAAATATTTTTTCAATTTATTGTCATCCGCTCATATTCCTTTTCACGCTTCACTCCCTTCATAACCATTCGTCCCAGAAGCGTTCCACACGCTTTGCAACCGTATTGACTGATACGGTCTCGCATTTTTCCCATTCTCTGGGGAAGAGCCTGCGATAGGTATATTGCAGGAAACGCTCATCCAGAAGCGCCACAATCCCCACATCATCCACCGTGCGGATTACCCGGCCCGCTGCCTGCAGTACCTTGTTCATCCCCGGATAACGGTAGGCGTAATCGAAGCCGTCCTCCTCCCTTCCCTCAAAATATCCCCTCAGAATCTCCTTTTCCCCGCTGACCTGAGGAAGCCCGGTTCCCACAATAATGGCTCCGATCAGGCTGTCGTTTTTCAGGTCAATCCCCTCGCTGAAGATTCCGCCCAGTACGCAGAACCCGATCAGGAAGCGCTCCGTGGGCTGTTCCCCAGAACCGCCCTCCACGGCCCCGGCGCTGCCGGAGCTCTGAAATCTGGAGAGAAATTTCTCCCTGTCCTCCTCGGTCATACCCTCCTCCTGAAGAATGCATTCCCTGCCCTCCCCGGCATAGTTTTCCACATATCTGTCATAAATCATGTGCAGGAAGGCATAGGAGGGGCAGAAAACCATATAATTGCCGTGACGGTTTTTCACAATTTCCTCAATGTACCTGGCGATATTACAGTATTCCTCCTCGGAACGTCTGGTGTACTTGCTGGTGACATCGCAGGCAATCAGCAGCGCCCTCTTTGCTGGATTGAATACGGATCTGGCATAGACCTCGTAATCCTCCTTCTCCCCTCCCAGCAGCTTTTTATAATACTGTATGGGCAGGAGGGTGGCGGAGAAAAGAATGGTGCTGCGCCCCCTGCGCATGCATTTTCCAAGGTTCTCCCCGGGGTCCACGCACAGAAGCTTTACCCTGAAGCCGCCTTCCTCCTCCAGCTGCGTATATTTGACATAATTCTCGTCCAGCAGATCATAAATCATAAGGAAGTGACAGATTTCAAAATAAAATTCCAGCAGCTGCTCCCGGACAGGCGGCTGCCCCTCCTCCTGTTCCTCCAGATAATCCTCCATGACCGCCTGCAGTCTCATGAGATTCTGGACAAAGGACTCAATGCTTTCCACAATCCGGCAGTCCTCGCATTCCCTCTTTAAGGCCAGCAGTTCCCGGCTGCATTTTCCCATCTGGTATATCAGCTTATCCGCGTAGCCCTGTCTCACCAGAACGCTTCTTCCATGTCCTTTTAAGGCTGTTTTCTCCTCTCCTCCCATCTCCTCCGCATCTTCCGGCAGGTCAGTACTGATCCGGTCAACGTCTTCAAATCCATTCTCCGGCATCTCATATTTTACTGACACCTCTGTCAATACAGATAGATTTTCCAGCTTGAGTTGTCCGGAAACTCCTGATTTTCTGCGCCTTTTCCTTGTTTCTGACACCACTGTCTGTTTCAGTTCTTTTACCAGCCCCGTAAAGTCTTCCTTCCGCAGGACGGCGCTGTACATCTCCCGCCCTCTCTCCAGAAGATTGTGGGCCTCGTCCACCAGAAAGATATAGTTTCCTTCCGTCCCCTCCCCAAAGAAACGCTTCAAATATACATGGGGATCAAAGAGATAATTGTAATCGCAGATAACGGCATCGGCAAACAGGCTCATATCCAGCCCCATTTCAAAGGGACAGACCATGTATTTACGGGCATATTCCTCAACGCTTTCTCTGTCAAAGCACTCCCGGGCTGTGAGCAGTGCAAACAGGGCCTCATTGATCCGATCGTAATGCCCCCTTGCATAAGGACAATACTCCGGATCGCATTCCGTCTCGTCCATAAAACAGATCTTTTCCTTTGCGGTGAGAAGCAGGCTTTTCAGCTTAAGTCCCTTTGTGCGAAGAAGCTTCAGGGAACCGTCCGCCACGGTTCCGGTAATGGTCTTGGCCGTCAGATAAAATATTTTCTCTCCCATCCCCCGGCCCATGGCCTGAATGGAAGGATAAAGGGTGGATATGGTTTTGCCCACCCCTGTGGGCGCCTCCAGAAAAAGTTTCTTCTTATGATATATAGTCCGGTATACCTGGGCAGCCAGTTCCTTCTGTCCCTCTCTGTAGGGAAACGGAAATTCCAGCCCTTCTATGGAACCCTGCCTGACGGCCCGCCATTCCCAGAGATAATCCGTCCAGCGCCCATAAGCCTCTATCAGCCCCTGAAACCACCTCTCCAGTTCTCCGAAAGAATATTCCTCATGAAAATACCGCAGTTCTCCGGTGGGAATATGGCAGTAGGTCATCCGCACACGAACCTCGGAAAGCCCCTGCTGTGCACCGTACATATAGGCATAGCATTTCGCCTGGGCCAGATGCAGCGGTGCGGGAGCCTGCATCCTGATAAGCTCCCGGTAAGTCCCCTTGATCTCGTCGATGGTAACCTGATTCTCGTGACGGATAATGCCGTCGGCACGCCCTTCCAGCACCAGAGCATATCCGTTCATGGGAAAGCTCAGCTTCAGCGAAACCTCGGCCTGATACTCCGCTCCCATCCGGCGCTGGATCATCCGATGGATCCGCCCGCCCTCCTGCATGGCATTATCGGGCGACGCCCTGTGCCGATTATCTATATCCCCATGGCGCAGAATAAATTCCACCAGATTGCGCACGGAAACCCGAAGCTCCCCCTGCGGGATATTTCCCGGCGGACCCTCTCCCTGCCCCATATTCTCCTGTATCTGCACCGGTAAATCCTGTTCCGCTGTTTCTACTCTGGCAATCTTCACTTTCGGGCGCCCTTTCCTTTCTGTTATAGGAAACGACATTAAATCTTATCTTTGCCATGCTCGGTTGTCGTTGCTGTGATGGCTTTCGGTCAAAGTAAGAATGGTTATGGCGTTTACTATAATATCTGAAAATCAGTCTCCATGGCAAACTTCTGTCCGCATACGCCCCCCCGGACTGCCCCATGCAAGGGACCCGGAGAACCGGGCGATCTGTGCCTATACTGCATAACGCTGAGCACTGCCTAATGTAATCCTGCGATGGAACCAGTCAGCGTTATGCAGTCTGGTTTCCCTGCAAGTGAAATCGTTAAGCAGTAAATTCCATAAAAAACCGCAAAACTCCCCATACAGATAGTACGCCTATCTCGCATGGGGAGTTTTTGAAATACGGCCTGCAAAATACCTTTTCCGCCCATTCAGCTTGCGGCGGCAAGGCTCTGGAGCAGCTCCTCGAAATCACTGTCATATCCGTTATATGACACTTTCAGAGGTCTGCGGAAGTCCAGTCCGAACACTCCTAAAAATGATTTCGCATCAACAATATATCGATTATAGGAAATGTCAATGTCGAAATCACATCTGGAGGCTACGTGAACAAAATGCTGGACTTTATCCGGAGTCAAATGAATCGTTTTAACCATTTCCATCCTTCCTTTCAAATGCCATCAGTCTGTCACCTGATTATTTTACCCTATCATTATAGACGTAAACCAAAAAAAGTAAATTTGTAATTCCTACAAAAATTAAGGCTTTTCAGGGCATTTTTTGAGGAATTTTGCTCTTTTTCCCGCCTACGCCTTCCAGAATTCCACCATATACTCCCGAAACCGCAGGGGCAGCATCCCCTTCTGCAGCTTATCGTTCTTCCGCTCCTGAATGGCGATGGTATGGTAGAAGAGACGGAACAGCTCCTGATAGCGCAGCTCCTCCTGCGAATACCTGAGCCGCAGAGTTTCCTGCGCTTCCTCCCCGCGAAGCAGATACCAGTCCCTCCCAGCCGGATGGATTCCGAATAAATTGCGCTTTTCATCATAGATCACGAAGTTTTCCACAGGCAGCCTGTCTGCAAAATGCGGCATGATAAAAGTAAGTACATCGGCTTTCGGACCGATTCCGGAGAACAGGACTCCATTGTCCAGCTCCTGAAAGCGCAGAAATTCCTTCTGATGCCCCACCTCCCTGGACACTCCCCTTGCCAGGGCGAAGGCCCTGTGGATATCATTATCCGCCAGATTGTCAAAAAGCCTCCCCGGCCTGCTTCCAGCGCGCAGACCCTTCACCACCGTCCGGTACACCGCCTGAGCCTTGTCCGTATCCTCTGCGGCAAGCGCCATGCAGAGGGAAGCGCAGTCCTCATTCCCAAAACGCCTTTTCAGGGTATTCATAACCTTCCTGGCCCTCTCCTCATCCGCCTCTGCCGCCACATCCTCCGAAAATAAAATCGGATCGTCGGTCAGGCACAGGAGCGTATCCTCATGGTCTCTCTTCTCCTCATAGGCCCGGTAAATCGCCGTGAAAATGCTCTCCAGGGTATCTTCGCATCTGTATACCGTCATCTTACGCCCCCTCCGTTGTGCCATAATCTATTTTCTCTATAAAAAAGATTAAAATATCCTTCTCCGTCAACAGGATTCCTGAACAGATTTCTCTTGTCACAAACAGGTTCATCCGACGTCGCTTCACCGTTTTAAAGCTGCCCCAGGGCCGTCTGCCTCTGCTCCGTAACCCCGATGGGCCGCATAAAATTCGCATCGTCAAAGAGAGACATCTGGCGGTAGCTCATACCGTCGCTTCCGAATTGAATACGGTCCCTGGGGCTGGTAAGGTTCCTTACGATATAATCCTCCTCCAGCTTCACCGGATACATGAGCCTCCCGCTGCAGGTGATAAAATACAGCGCCCTTTTCAGCACCACGCCTATCTTCTTCAGATCCGGAAAGTCCAGTCTGCCGCTTCTGCGGGCCGCCACGATCCGCTGCGCGCTCTTCACCCCCACGCCGGGCACCCGGAGCAGCTCTTCCAGGGGCGCCCGGTTGATCTCCACCGGAAAATACTCCAGATGACGCACCGCCCAGTCCTCCTTGGGGTCCAGCATCACATTAAAGTAAGGATGCCGCTCGTCCAGCAGTTCCTCCGCCCGGAAGCCGTAAAAGCGCAGCAGCCAGTCCGCCTGATACAGCCTGTGCTCCCGCAGCAGAGGCGGACCTCCCGGTAGGGCGGGCAGGCTCTTGTCCCCCGTCACATTCACGAATGCGGAATAGAACACTCTCTTTAAATCGAATTTCCGATAAAGATTCTCCGCCACATTGATGATCTGATAATCGCTCTCCGGCGTTGCGCCCACAATCATCTGAGTGGACTGTCCCCCCGCCACAAATTTCGGCGCGCTACGGTACAGCACCAGATCATTTCTGTTGGCCTGAATCCCGTTCTGGATCTGCCTCATGGGCGTCAGAATGCTCTTCCTGTGCTTGTTGGGCGCCAGGGTGCGCAGCCCCTCCGCCGTGGGCAGCTCCAGGTTCACGCTCATCCTGTCCGCCAGGAAGCCCGCCTGCTCGATCACCTCCGGCGCCGCACCGGGAATGGCCTTTACATGAATATAGCCGTTGAAGAGGTATTTGTTCCGCAGAAGCCATATGGTACGGCAGATCAGCTCCATGGTAAAGGTGGGGTTTCCGATAATCCCGGAGCTTAGAAACAGACCTTCAATATAATTCCTGCGGTAAAATTCCATGGTCAGGGTGCAGATCTCCTCCGGGGTGAAGGTGGCCCGGGGAATGTCGTTGGAGCGGCGGTTCCTGCAGTATTTGCAGTCATAAATGCATTCGTTGGTCAGCAGAATCTTCAGCAGGGAGATACATCTGCCGTCCCCGGAAAAGCTGTGGCAGATGCCCGCCGCCACACAGTTACCCATACCCTTCCCGTTCCCTTTGCGCTCCACGCCGCTGGAGGTGCAGGCCACATCATATTTGGCCGCATCCGTGAGCACCTGCAGCTTGTCCTCCAGGGGCATCTCCTGTCCGGTCATCAAATATTCCATCCTCTCCAACCTCCCTGCATCAGAATACCTTCATATCAGAACATTTGTTCTTATTCAGGATAGCACATATGTTCTGATTATGCAAGGGGTTTTTCAGATAGTTTTATGGATATTTTATGGAGGCAATGACCCCGCACGAGTCGCTGCCTCCCCTAAATTTATCCCAAAAAATTATAAGTTACGCTGTAGCCGATAATTATTTATGTCTTTTTTCCAAACGCAGACGTTTCAAGGTAACCAATGCAATCACTCCAAATACCACAGCTACCGCAAAAAAGATCCAATAGTATCTGCTTACACGTCCTGTTATCACGTTGACATATAGCAGTCTGGTTCCTCTCGTATTCAATTATTCTGTCAATTTCAAAATGCCTCCTGATTTTAATACGTATTCCAGCTTGTTTCTATAGAAGCTCACGGAAAAGGGCATTTCCGGGAATAGATCGTATTCGCATGTCACAAAATTCTGACATTAATCCCTCTGATTTTTCCGGCTTTTTGCGTCAGCCGAAATGAAACCGTTTTTCCTTCATAGGAAATATCCATATTCGGATTATCCAGCTCGTTGAAATATACATTTTCCGGCTTGTGTGCAATAAAGCCAAACAAATTGCCGTATTTGTCCGTGGTAACGGTCATCACTCTTCCTGTATATACATCGGAATTCTCTTCCGCAACACTGTTCCCCCGCAGCTTCCTTAACATGAAATCCTTAAATTCCGGATTATCCTTTATAGCATATCTGTAGTCTGAACCTTTTACAGCAACCCATTGTTTCATTATTTGCCGAAATCTGCCCGCCGCCCTCAAAACCGCCTGCTTATATTCTATCCCTCCCAGCAGCTTCAACAGCTTTTTGCAATACTCTTCTATCCTTTCCTTATCATTGATATCCGGTGCAGGCCCCATACTCAATTCCTGAATCAGGAACAACAGATGCATCTTATATGGTCTCATATCCTTAAGGCTTTGATCCTGTTTCATAATGCGCTCCAGATTCGATGCCAAAAGTGCTGCCACATAATATGGATAATAAGATTGCCCATCCACAAAAAGCTTATTCTTATAGTCAATGATGAGCTTTGATTCATGCCGGTGCGAGTTCTCAACATGGTTCATATACATCGCCACCATACTTTGGATCAACACCCTGAAGGTAATTTTTTGATACGGTTGTACTGTAGTATCCCGTGCATACTGTTTAGACCGCCTCTCATAATAGACCTTGCAAAGCCCCTCCGTCTGCATAACATTGAAGAAATCCTCCAGTTCGATGTGATTGCCGTATGGTTTCAAAAGCCTCCTCATAAACAATATTCTGCCTGTTCGTGCCCTTGACGATTCCCTGTGTCACTTCCGGCATGGTGGCTTCGATCACCTTCACGATCACCTGAACCTGGGACAAATCATTTCCCTTCTTCTTTACCTTATAGAGCGAATTGCACGTCTGGCAGCCGTTTACGATCTGGGGATTTTTGATGTTCAAAATCTTGCTCTTTGACTCAAGCTTATCACATACAATCGTAATTCCGTTGTTATACAGGACGAAATTCACAGGATTGGCCGACAAAGTCGCCTCCATCTCCTGGTTTACATCCGTGTCTCCCTGATAATCCCTCACATTGTCATCAAACATGTTCGCCCGGATCAATCCATCTTCATTGGTCAAGATTCTGACCAGGCTGTCCGCGCTGCAAAGCACAACGTATACCTGCCCCGCATCCTCTAATTCTCCAAATTGAATAGAATCCTGATATTCAAGAGTCGCCTGATACTCATTCCTGTTTGCTTTTGCAATCGCAAGCAGCCTCTCTTCATCGATCTGCTGAATACTGACGGTATACTCTGTACATTTTTTGCTTTGTGCCCCTGCATTTTCCTCCGCCACAAAAACGATATTTATGTTGGGAAGCTCCTCCCATTTGGCAACAATTTTCTGTGTCTGAAAGTATTCTATTATCTCCGAATAATTATATCCATCTTGTCTTTTATAATAGACCTTGCTTATCAGCTCCTCAGCAGAGCATTTCCCCCTATAGGCTAAAATGTATACTTCAAACCTCCCTTGACCATCCTTCAGCAGGATATCATCGATATCTGTTCTGGTAGAAAGCAGCTGTTAAGTAGACAAACCCCTTACGGGGCTTGCCCCTCTACAGAACCCGGCGTGCGGCTTTCCCGCACCGGGCTCCCTGCAAAGTTGATTATTCATCAGTTATCATTCATATATACTGACATATATCTTTGGTCTCGCAAG
>CAJUSI010000042.1 GCA_910589035.1 uncultured Acetatifactor sp.
CACGAAGGATAAATTTTCGGCCTGCTAGGCGGAGGAGGGAGGCGATGCGGTGGCATCGTTGACCGACGACAACGACGCAGACGGAAATTTAAACAAGTGAAACATGTGGTTAATTGGTGTGGGGCATACTAGTTATAGTTAAAAACTGCATAGTTTGATGAAGGGCTTAAAAAAGCGCAAAAAGTCCCTTCCAGCTTCTGAAAGTGTATATTTTCAGAATATCAACTTCTTGATTTTGCCAATATCACAGGAGGAGCGGAATATGCTGCTGAATGTCATGCACAGATTATGTCCCAACACTTTGTTTTGCAGCCGGGTACATAATCCCCGAAAGCTTTTCGCAAGTACTTTTTCCGCATTCAGCTGCCCGCTAAGTTGTGAGAATACGGTCTCCACCCTCCGCCGGAAACGAAAGATGAGGCGCCGTATTTCCGCTGGCCAGTTCTTCTTATAGCTTGAAGGCTTCAATGACATCAGGCATATCCCCTGCCTGCGCATGTCATCTCAAAGGACTTCCCCGGCATATTCCTTGTCCTCCAGGATCATCAGGCCAAAGCGGTTCTCTGCAAGATCCCGGAGCCCTTCCCGGTCGTCCACCGAGGCCGGGGTCACCTCAAATGCCGTGATATAGCCCTCCAAGGTGATCATGGCATGGACCTTGAACCGAAATAGGTCTCTTTCCTGGAAGGGCACCTTCCGTAATTTGCTCCGTCCTCACGGAAAGAATGGCAATAGCAGGCACGTCCAAATTTGCAGGCCGGAAGAGAAAAGCTGATATCAACTAGCACAACAGGTTAATTTATTTTTATCGGGTACGCAATTCCGAAAAGGGACTTAATCAAATATTTTTCAGTCATATATTTTTTAATCAATTATTTTGCAATATCTCCGAAGCTTTCATCCCTGTATGCTTCAATATACCCGAAGCTTTTGTCCCAGTATGCCGAGGAAACGTCCGCCGTATATGGATTCCAGCTCATGTTCCTTGATATTCCGAAGCAGAAGCAGCGTTCCGCAGTATACCGCACCGGACAGCACAAGCGCAATCAAAAGGGTGGGCAGATCTCCCAGAAGAGACGCAAAGAGGAGATTGACCAGCAGACAGACCAGGCCTGCCGGCACTCCAGCCCCCAGCGGCACCAGCAATGCGCCCAGCCAGTCCGCCTGTACCCACATATGTTGATAGGAAAAGATACCGAGAATGAGGCACAGTACAAAGGAGGCTGTCATTCCCCCGTACACCAGCGCCAGGATCCCCGCCCTGGACATTACCATCACCGTGATCACATAGATTACCACGCTGCCTCCCACCGCCCCGAGTATAATATATTTCTTCCCCGCCGCCTGCAAAAGTCTTGCAAAATACAGAGACAGCGAGACAAAAGCGATCACGGATGAGCCCCCCGCCAGCATCTTTGCCATAAGTTCTCCGTTATCGGGACAGAGAAGTCCGGCAATCCTTGCCCCCATAAAGGCCACATACACGGAAAAAAAGATGCCGTACACCATGCAAATATGAACCCCGCACTGAAATGCCGTTTTGGCAAAGCGATTCTCGTTCCTTCTGAAATGCAGAAATATCTTTCCGGTCACCGGCAGAACACAGATGGAAATCAGCGAAACAAACACGCCGCAGAAAACCAGATATTTCCCCGCGTACAGTCCGTATTCCGCTATCGCCTGGGGATCCGCAGCGTCGGCCTTGCCTGTCAGAAGCACTCCCAGCACCAGGGGAAGACATACCAGAAGGCCAATGATAAACTGAGGCCATCTGCCGGCGCATAGATGTCTGATACAATCCCAGTAGGATTCCGTGGCATATCCCTCCTGCCTGTCCCTTTTGCCGGAACGCCGGCTGATCTTATAGAGAAACAGCAGCAGGAAAACCACCAGGAGCTCGGCGAGGACGGCCGCCAGCGCGATTCCCAGCCCGCTGTACATGGGGACAAAATTCTCCTGCTGCAGCAATCCGCTTACCTTTTCACCGTATTTCTGCAGAATATTGCCGAACAAAAGCCCGAATCCGAATAAGAAAATCTGCCGGAAAATTCCCGCAAAGGCCCTGGGAAGTTCAGACCCCTCCCCCTGAAAATATCCGGACAGCACGGAAGCAACCGTTCTGAGCAGCACCAGGGGCGAAAATGCCATGATGATCAGACTGCAGTAGCGGATCCGAAAGATCTTCTCCCCGATCCTCTGCGCAAAGAGCAGGAGCGCCAGACTGCCGGCCAGCCCCAGAATCATCTGAAAAATCATGCTGCCGGCACGCATTCTGGCCATGTTCTTATGCTGTCCCTTGTTTTTCCTGCCGCGAAGCAGCCTCCCCAGGGCGTCGGACACGCTCCCGTCGATGGCAATGCAGAAGAATGCGCAGACCTCCGCCGCTACCGCCACATATGTAATTCCCGTATTCCCCAGCAGCCGTCCCAGCACATATATTGTTACCAGGGACAGTATATCCGCAAACGCCTCTGTCTGCCGCCTTTTTATTTCCGCCTGATTCATCCGTCATCCCTCGGTATTAATCTCTTGTAATTCCCAGTCCCGTCAGTATCTTATCCTGCTTGCGCTCCATCACATTGCGCTGCGCCTCCTCCATGTGGTCGTAACCGCACAGGTGGAGCATGCTGTGCGCCACAAGGAATGCAAATTCACGTCTAAGGCTATGCCCGTAATCCGCAGCCTGCTCCCGCATCTTCTCCACCGATATCATGATATCTCCCAATACCAGTTCTCCCGTATCCGGGTCGAAATAATCGGCTTCCTGATTCTCATCCATATCAAAGACGCCTTCCCTGTCAAAATCCACATTTGGGAAGGAAAGTACATCCGTCTCCCGGTCAATCCCCCTGTATTCCCTGTTTAATTCCCGGATTCCCTCATTGTCCGTCAATACCAGGTTGACCTGCACTTCATAGGGACAGCTTTCTTCTTCCAGCACCGCCTCGCACACCAGCTTCATGGTATCCTCAGGGGAAAAGGAAAAGCTCTCCTCCGTCTCGTTTTCCACCAGAAAAGTCATGAACGCCTTCCTCCCTGCCTGCTCTTCGTATGTTCCCTGTCCTTCCTCATCCCTCTTGCCGCCTCTTTTGCCTCAAAATCCTCGTAGGCCTTGACAATCTTCTGCACCAGGGGATGGCGTACCACATCCTTGCTGGTCAGGGTACAAAACGCGATGTCATCAATCCCCTTCAGCACCTTTGCGGCAATGTCCAGTCCCGATTTCATCCCTGAAGGCAGGTCCTTCTGGGAATTGTCGCCGGTGACCACCACCTTGGAGCCGAAACCGATACGGGTCAAGAACATTTTCATCTGGGCCGGCGTGGTATTCTGGGCCTCGTCCAGAATGATATAGGCGTTATCCAGGGTACGTCCCCTCATGTACGCCAGAGGCGCCACTTCGATCAGTCCCTTTTCCATATTCCGGGCAAAGCTCTCCGCCCCCATGATCTGGTACAGGGCGTCGTACAGCGGGCGAAGGTAGGGATCCACCTTGCTCTGCAGATCGCCGGGCAGAAATCCAAGCTTTTCTCCCGCTTCTATGGCGGGCCTGGTCAAAATGATCCTCCCCACCTCTTCGTTTTTAAAGGCCGTGATAGCCATGGCCATAGCCAGGTAGGTCTTTCCCGTACCCGCGGGTCCCAGGCTGAACACCAGCATGTTTTCCCTGATCGCATCCACATAAGCCTTCTGCCCCAGGGTCTTTGGCTTGATGGGCTTGCCGTTCACGGTATGGCAGATGCAATCCGTATCAATCTCCGTCAATGCCCCTTCCTTCTTCTCCATCCCCAATGTAATCGCGTAATCCACACTCTGCTCCTCTATCTCGTTCCCGCGTCCCGAAAGAATGGCCAGCTGCTTCAATACTCCCTCCGCCTTCTTCACCATCCCTTCATCCCCGGTAATCGCAACTCCGCCGTTGCGGTCCACTATCGTCACGTCAAAATCCCGCTCCAGCTTTTTCACATAAGCATCATTCATACCGAATATCTTCCGCATATGCTCAGCGGACAGATCCAGCTTTACCGTAAAATCATTCATTCTCATCCGTTTCCTCAGTATCATCCCTCACAGTTTCCGAGCTCATGCGCACCGGCTCCCGCACCAGGAACTCCCCCTTCAGCACCCATGATGTATCGTCCTTTTCTATTTTAACATTTTTTTCAATAATTTGTACCCCTTTTTCCTCTAAATCTGCCAGAAAAACCATTAATTTTTGATTAAGAAGATTTTTCGCCTCCTCCAGGGTATACAGATACTCCACATTCTGATACTCGCGGTAGGTCACCTCCCCCCAGAATACGGGAATGGAGAGCTTATCAAGCACCTGGGGCCTGCTCTCTCTGATCACGCTGTCATATACCAGAAACGGACTCTCCTGGGGCAGCTTCCAGATCTGATCCCCCACCTTCAGATACCAGCTTTTCTTCTCCCTTCCCACATATTCCTTCTCAATGTGGTCAAAGGGCAGGCGGGCCGTAAACTCGGCGCTGTGCTCCAGCAGAATATCCGCATCCGCGTCCACATACTGATACTCCCGCACCGTGGTATCCTCATTATAGACCGGAATCCTTCCCTCCACCAGAACGGCGCCCTGTTCCACACTATCCCCGATGGCCACCTTCGGCACGCCGCTCCTGACTATCATTGCCACTATGACCCCATCGTATTCGGCCACCAGATCGCTGCCGGGCGTGGTATCCGGCTCCTGTATTATGATGGGGGCATCGTTTTCCTTGATATCGATCAAAAGCTTTGTGCCGTCCAGCCTTGCCGAAGCCCAGGTCACCTGGGGAAAGCTCCTTCGGATCTGCTTTTCCAGCTCCTCGATGTCCAGATCCTGCCGCTTCATGCCGATGCTGACCTGATTCTGCTCCAGGAAATCCTGAAATACATCCTCCGTGATCTGATAGTTTCCGGTAATCTCAATGTCCCATATGTAAAAGGAGGATAAAATCCAGAAGGCAACGGCCAGAAAGAGTCCCAGCACAAATACCTTGCGCTTCATAAGTCCGGGCAGGGAAAAGGGCAGTCCATATCTATTCAATACGGCTACCCTTGTTCCCGTCTTCTTCGCTATGGGCCTGAGCTCCCAGAATCCCTTCAGGCTGATATACATATAATAGGATTCGCCCTCGCGCACAATATCCCACAGAAGGATTCCCTTGTTGCTGCACAGATTCATAAAACGTTCCGGCGAAAATCCCCATACGCGGATACGCAGATATCCCCTGATATACTTCAGAAATTTTACCATCGCCCATCCTCTTCCCTACTATACTTGCAGGCCCCGCGGAATCTGCCTCCAAAGGACTCACCTGCAGCCTCCGTGGGGACTTGCCCCGTCCACAGCCTTGCCTGCGGAGAAGCTTCTTGCAGCCCCTGCCCGCAACGCCTTGCCGCACGGCCTTCAAAGATATCTGACGGCACAGATACAGCCGCTTATCTTCATATCCTCATTCGTATAGTAGTCCACGGAAAGACCAGTTCCCTCAAAGCATACCTGGCAGGTTTTGCCCTGGAGCAGTATCAGGCTGTCCGTATACTCCAGGATCCCCCGGTAATTCTCGATCCAGGCCTCTCTGTTGCCCGTCATGCTGACCTTTAAGGCCCCCATGCAGACATCCTTTGGAAATTTCAGGGATTCGATCAGCGCTTCCTTTGTTAATTCTTTCCTGGATTCCTTATTCAATTCCTTTTTTGACATGCGGTCATTCTTCCTTCTCATATTTCATTATATTACCGCAGTCTGCAATCTATGCACCATGCAAGGTCATTGGCGGGAGCCTGCTTAATCGCTCAGGATCCGGTTCCCCGCAGCTTTGCTGCAAGCAACCGTTCATAGGCTGAATCCATTCAAAAGCCAGACAGATCCTTTCAGTAAATACTTCCCTTGATAAAATCCCTGCCTTCCTGCGAACAAGCAGGTCAATGGACAGAGAATCAATTCAATGAATAATGTCTTTAATGAATGCCCTCCTCCGGGGAGGCGTCGGCGCTATGGTACAGGCTGCCAGGTAACGGCGCTCCGCCTCCCTGGCCCGTCCCTCATCATTGGCATGGACCATGACCAGGGGCTCTCCCTCCCTGACATAGTCCCCCGCCTTCCTGCACAGCACCAGGCCCACGGAGAGATCGATTTTGCTCTCCTTGGTTTCCCTTCCTCCTCCCAGAATCAGGGAGCAGATTCCCACTTCATCACAGCGGATTTTTTCGATATAGCCGCTTTTCGGAGCGGCAATGGGGCGGATAATCTCCGCCACTGGCAGCATGTCAGGCTCATATACCGCCCGGCTGTCCCCGTCCTGGGCTTCTACAAATTCCGCCAGCCTGTGCAAAGCGCTGCCGTCGTCGATCACCTGCCGGAGCATCTGTCCTGCCGTATCGCTGTCTTCTGCCTTCCCCGCCGCAATCAGCATCTGGCTGCCCAGGGTCATGCACAATTCCGTAAAGTCCGCGGGGCCCTTTCCCTTCAGCGTGTCAATGGCCTCCTTTACCTCCAGGGCATTGCCCACCGTATAACCCAGGGGCTGATCCATATCGGAGATCACGGCAATGGTTTTACGCCCTGCGTTCCTGCCGATTGTCACCATTTCCTGTGCCAGTGCCCTGGCATCCTGCTCCGACTTCATAAAGGCGCCGCTTCCGGTCTTCACATCCAGCACAATGCCGTCTGCTCCCGCCGCAAGCTTCTTGCTCATTATGGAGCTTGCGATCAGGGACATATTGTCCACCGTGGCCGTCACATCCCGGAGGGCATACAGCTTCTTATCCGCGGGAGCCAGATCCGCCGTCTGCCCCATAATGGCGATTCCGATACGATTTACATTCTCAATAAACCTTTCCCTTGTAAGCGCCGTGGTAAAGCCCGGAAAGCTTTCCAGCTTGTCTATGGTTCCGCCGGTATGCCCCAGTCCCCGTCCGCTCATCTTCGCCACGGGAATCCCGCAGGCGGCCACCATGGGGGTTAACGCCAGAGAGGTCTTGTCTCCCACGCCTCCCGTGCTGTGCTTATCCACCTTAAAACCGTGAATGTCCCGCAGATCCAGCATATCCCCGCTGTGGGCCATGGCCATGGTCAGGGCCAGCGTCTCCTCCTCCGTCATCTTCCGGAAGTAGACCGCCATCATCAGGGCAGCTGCCTGGTAGTCGGGAATCTTCCCCTTTGTGTAACCCTCCACAAAGAAGTCTATCTCTTCTTTCGTCAGCTCCCCGCCGTTGCGCTTCTTCATAATGATATCATACATTCTCACAGGCGCTTCCTCCTCTCTTTCTATTATTTTGCCATTTCCGGCTCCGACAGCCAAAAGTCTTATCGTTTCTGATCTCCAAAGTCAAGGCTGCTGCAGACAACAGAAATCTGTGCCTCCAGGCGGCTGATATAAACAGAATTTCGTTCCACAGGTCTGTCAGCCCCCGGCAGATCCCCGATATCCCCGTCACGCCCATTGACTTCCAGTCCCTGAAAGGGCAGATCGTATTTTGTGGCAATCACCAGTCTCCCGGCACTGTCTGCCGCGGCTCCCAGCGCACCGCCCTCCCGGTACTCCCTGTTTCCCTGTGTCATTACGACTTCATAGGTGCATTCCCGACAGTCGATTGTTATGGCATAATCTGATTCCAGACCCGGAGTATATCCTCCCAGCCTCCGATCCCTGCCCCCTGTCCGAACAGCCGCCTCCCCGTCTGCTTTCCATACAAGAGTAAAGAGCCTGCGGCCGTCGCCGCTCTCCACGCCGAGCATGATTCTGTCCCGGTACACATGCTCCACCGTCAGGGACAGGCGGATTTCCACTCTGCCGCTTTCCTCAAATACCCGCTCCGCCCTGGTCCTGTTGTACAAATCTTCATCCCAGAGATGAAGCCTGCGCTTTCCTTTTTGCTCCTCCAGCCCGGCTCCTCCCCAGGAGGGCACATACAGATTCCAGATATTCCGCAGCTCTTCTTCCTCCATTCTATCCATATCGTCGCAGACAGGCCCCTTCCACTGCGTCCGCACAGGAACCGGCACCCTGGCAATCCACATATCCTCTTTGTTCACGCTGTAGGCAATCCACATACCGGTATCCTGCGGCCGGCGGTTCGCCTCCGTAATCCCCCTTATATACTGAGCGTGATCGGGAAGTGTATAGTAAGCCAGCGCCGCGCCTCCCGCACATGGGAAAAAGTCCCGATCCAGCCGTTCCTCCTCCCACCACTGCCAGATTGCTGCCCTGTCCTCCAGGAGTTCCCTGCAGGCCTCCACGAATCCGTCGTCAGGGCATTCCTCGCAGGGTCTGAAAAGATCCACATTCTCCCTGTTATATCCTCCCTGGGTATTGTACCGGAGGAAGTAGATATCCGACATGGTAAAATCCGCATAAATCTCCCTCACCACACGGCCCACTCCATACCCGTTGTTGGGTTTGATATGCGGGCTGGGGCAAATACCATAAAAGGTACTGACCAGAAGCCGGTTCTGCGACGTAGTATAAAAACCCATTCTGTGATGTGCCACCAGTCCGATCCGATCCCCTGAGACCAGTTCCTTTCCCGGCCCCCGGTAAGGCAGGATACCGATGTCACAGGGCGGAAATATCTCCACTGGCTGCTCCCAGTGTATTCCGTCTCCGGATTTGCACAGATATACCGCTGACGGCGTCTCATGTTCCCCCTTCGGACCGGCCAGATATTCATACAGAAAATATCCCTGCCAATAAGCCAGCATGGGCGCATGGTTGTATGTAAATCCCCTGCCCTCCGGCGCATACTCCCGATCCCTGGAAGCCCTGACCACCTGATAATTACAGACGCCGATCACATGGGGCAATCCCCCGTCCTGAAATCTTATATCTGCCTTCTTCTCATGGAAGCACCGAATCAGTTCCATCCTCCTCCCTCTCTTCCGGATTTCCCCATACTGTTTTATCCATTATACTCTACCAAAAAGGTTTTGAAAAGCGTTTTCAGAACTCTGAGCTGTGTATTTTAGCCATTCGCCAGATAAAACCGGTCCTGCAGCAGCCAGTTTGCCCGAAACCATTTCATAATCTGCCAGTAGCTGCAGCCCCGCAGATCATACTCGCTGATCAGGTTGAATTTCGCCTGGAGGCTTCTCACGTCCTCAAACCACACTTCATGCACGATTCCTTCCTTTGTGTAGGTATAATGGGAACTCTCCGCCAGATTGTCGAACTCTATCTGCACCCCCTGCTGCGCGGCAAGCCGCATGGCTTCCACATTTCCCAGCGTAACGGCCTTTGTCATGCCCCTCTCATAGGGCAGGGGCCAGTCGTATCCGTAATTCGGAATCCCCAGGTTAATCTTCCGGGCCGGTATCTCCGTCAGGGCATACTCCACCACCCTGCGCACCTGATTTACCGGCGCTACCGCCATGGGAGGGCCGTAGGTATAGCCCCATTCATAGGTCATCAGCAGCACATAGTCCGCCGCCTCCCCCAGCGCCCCGTAATCCTTTCCTTCATACAGAAGCCCTTCCTGTCCTGCACTTGTCTTGGGAGCCAGCGCCACGGAGGTCTGATACCCTGCGGCGCGCATGACTTCCGCGGCACGGCGCACGAAGGCGGTAAAGGCATCCCTGTCCTCCGCCAGGATATACTCAAAGTCAATATCCAATCCCCTGTATCCCTTCCCACCCATAAGCTCCAGCAGGTCTGATAGCAGCCTTTCCGTGTATCCGGTATTATTGACCACGGAATGAATCAGCTGGTTGTTGAAATTTCCGTCCGGTCCGAAGGGCGTCAGGGTCAGTACGGGCAGGACGCCGAACCGGACCGCCTCCGCGATCATCCAGTCGTCCTCCCCGTATGGGGGAGGCAGCAGTTCTCCCCTCTTCGTAAAGCCATAAGAAAAAACCGGCAGTTCGCTCAGAAATGGCAACGTTTCATTCAATACCTCAGGACGGATGAATGGATAGGCATATCCGCTCACAGAGATCTCCCTCTCCGCCTTCCTTCCGCCCCTGTCAATCAAAAGAGCCTGCCCCACGGCAAGCTCATAAGGATACTCCAGCTGATTGTCGTAAATAATCCCTTCCACATCCACGCCAAGCGTCTCCGCAATACTGTCGACGCTGTTGCCCCGCCTCACCACATAGATTTCCATACGCCTTCTCCCATCCGGCCCATTGCATTCTTCCGTCATTCTCACCGATTCGGGAATCGTTCCGTCATTTTCTAACTATTCCTTACCAAGTCCATATGGAATTCCCCTGGCAAATCGCTTTTTGCATTCGTCAAATCGGCTGCAAATATACGGATTTAAATACGCTCCGGTTTTTCCTCTGCGCTTTGTTTTCATGACTATGTATATTCGCAAAGATCCTTTATCAGAACTGGCAGTGCAGATACCGGACATGCAGAGTCCTTACTCCACCCCGGCCTTTTTGCAGATATCATGCAGGCAGCATTTGCCGCAATAGGGCTTTGTCCGGGCCGTGCAGACCGCCCGGCCGTGATCCACCAGTCTGTGGCAGAAATCATTTCCCTCCTTCGGCGGGATAATCTTCCAGAGCTCCTTTTCCACCTTTGCAGGCTCCTTTATGCCGTCCACCAGCCCCATCCTGTTCACCAGGCGGATGCAGTGGGTATCCGTGACGATGGCCGGTTTCCCGAACACATCCCCCATGATGAGATTGGCGCTTTTCCTGCCCACTCCCGGCAGGGCAAGGAGCTTGTCGAAATCCTCCGGCACCTTCCCGCCGTACTCATCCCGGAGCATCTTCATGCAGGCGCTGATATCCCGGGCCTTGCTGTTTCCCAGGCCGCAGGGATGGACGATTTTCTCGATCTCGCTTACATCCGCTTCCGCCAGTGCATTCACATCCGGGAATTTCTCATAGAGCTTCTCCACCACCACATTCACCCTGGCGTCCGTGCACTGGGCCGCCAGGCGCACGCTTACCAGCAGCTTCCAGGCCTGGTCGTAATCCAGGGTACAGTCCGAATCCGGGTACTCCTTTTTCAATCGGTCTATGATCTCCAATGCCAGCTTCTTCTTTGTCATTTGTTCTCCTGCTTTCCGTCATATTTTCTGCCTGATTCAAATCATTGGGTTTCTCTCGCCGGCTCCGCAAAGCTAATTGAATTGACTTTACTGTCCGTGCAAGCTCCTGGCTCATTGCTCGCTGGAATCAAATTCAGACGCCTCTTGATTTTAAGTATCTGTCTTCGTCCTCTCTTGCTTCCAAGAAAGCTTTCTCCAAATCAATTTTGTAGTAATCGGCTAATCTCATAATCTGTGCAATTACATCCGCCATCTCATTGCCCAAACGCGCATCCACATCAGGAACTTCCCCTTCCAAAGCATAATATCTTTCTTTGATCATAACCTGCTTTGCCAATTCCCCCACCTGCTTTATCAGTTCTATCATAGCGCCTTCTGCTTTCCACTCCTGCAGCTCAATCTTATGAAATCTTTTCACAGCCTCTGTACATCTCTTCCATTTCTGCAAAAGTTTGGCTCATAAAGTAATCCTCCATAAAAGTTTTCCACATAAAGGAACGCCTGCATCTTTCCCAAAAGGGAGTATAAAAATATAATTTTCACATATCCTATCAAAAATAAATTTGTAAAAGCACATTTGAACTGTAACGAATTCAAGACAGGTATACCCTAAGCTTATAGTAAACGTCATGGCTATCCTTACTTTGGCAGAAAGCCACTGCAGCAGCCACAATCGTCATATTGTGCCAAAATAAAGATTTTAATGTCGTTTACTATAAATAGCATACCTGACAAAAAGCGTTACAGTCTGAAAACAAATTTTTAAAAGAAAGGATACTGAAATGGATCTGGATAAAATCGTATGTAACTGTATGGGCGTCACTGCCGCCCGGATCAAAGAGGCCGTGGACGCCGGCGCGAGCACGCTGGCTGAAGTTCAGGAAGCCACGGGCGCAGGCACGGTCTGCGGCGCATGCCTGGAAGAGGTGGAGTCCCTGATCAGCCATTTTACAGCCCAGAGAGATGCCTGAAGCTTTCCGGCACAGCGGGCTGCTCCTTATAGCTCTCCAGGCTTGGCGGATGCCAGCTCTCCTGGCCTGGTAAAATGCTCCCGGATGCTTTCTGGTACAGTGAGTGGGATGCTCCCTGAATTTTCCCCGTCAGGAGAACGATTAACAATGAAATCCCGTACAGAACGGCATGATTTTGGTTCCGGCCTGTCCGGTTCAGGAAGGATACTCCCTCACAATCTCTCCCGACAGCCTCTCCTTCAGCAGGGTGTTGCGTCTGGTTACAGTCACATTCCTTATGGCATAGGAGAGCGCTTTCCTTGTCCCTACCATCACAAGAATCTTTTTTGCCCTGGTAATGCCTGTGTAGATGAGATTTCTCTGCAACATCACGAAATGGTTCATCAGCACCGGCATTACCACAATCGGGTATTCGGACCCCTGGGCCTTGTGGATGGTGGTGGCGTAGGCGTGCACCAGCTCGTCCAGCTCCGTGGCGTCGTACTCCGTCCTCCTGCCGTCGAAATTCACCCTAAGCCTGCGCTCCTGCATATCCACAGATTCTATGGTCCCGATATCCCCGTTGAAGACTTCCTTATCATAATTGTTTTTGATCTGCATCACTTTATCGCCCGGGCGGAATATATAACCACTCCGCCGAAGCCCCTCTCCCGCGGGATTGAGCGCCTCCTGCAGGATAAGGTTCAGATTGGCGGCTCCCGCCGCGCCTCTCTGCATGGGGGTAAGCACCTGTATCATGGAGGGATCTGTCTTATAATACCTGGGAAGTTTGTTCTTCACCAGATCCACAATCCGGGCCGCAGCCGCCTCCGCTTCCTCCTCTTCCAGGAAAAAGAAATCCGTATCCCGGCCGTTGGACAGGTCCGGCATCTTTCCCTCATTGATTCTGTGGGCACTCATGATGATCCGGCTCTCCTGAGCCTGACGGAATATCCTGGTAAGCCGGATCACCGGGAACCTGCCCGAATCGATCACATCCCTGAGCACATTGCCCGCACCCACGGAGGGCAGCTGGTCGGTATCTCCCACCAGAATCAGGCGCATGCTCTCCGGAATGGCCTTCAGCAGGGAATTCATCAGCACAATATCGATCATGGAGCATTCGTCCACGATCAGGACATCCCCTTCCAACGGATTCTCCTCATTTTTCCCATATCCTTCCGGGGGCTTGCATTCCAGAAGCCGGTGGATAGTTTTGGCCTCCAGGCCCGTGGCCTCCGTCATACGCTTGGCGGCCCTTCCTGTGGGCGCGGCCAAAAGGATCCGCAGGCCGTAGGCTCTGTAAGCGGCGATGATTCCCTGGGTGGTGGTGGTTTTGCCTGTGCCCGGTCCGCCGGTGAGCACCATGACCTTTGCCATGGCCGCCCGCCGGATGGCATCCGCCTGTATCTCGTCGTACTTCATTTTCACAGACTGTTCGATTCTTCCTATATCCACGGACAGTTTTGCGTTTCCCGTTTCCCTGCGGGCTTTTTCAAGCCGGGTCCACAGGCGGTCTCCTGCCGGCTGCCCTGCCAGCCTTGTCAGCTTGTTCGCCACGCCCAGCTCCGCATAATAAAAGGGCGGTAAATAAACAGCCTCCCCTTCCTGAATCAGATCCCGGTTCTTCAGCATCTGGTCCATTGTCATGACGATGCTGCAGTCTTCCGCTTCCAGCAGCGCGGAGGCCTTTTCGATGAGCTGTTCCGTTTCCGCGTACACATGCCCCTCGTCCGCCAGTTCACTCAGGGTATACATGATACCGCTGCGCAGCCGGACATAAGCCTCCTTCCCGAAGCCTAGCTTCACGGCAATGCGGTCCGCCGTGCGGAAGCCGATTCCCCAGATATCATCCGCCATCTGAAAAGGATTTTCCCGCATTTTCCGGATGCTGTCATTCCCATACTGCTTATAGATCCTGGCGGCAAAGGCCGTGCTCACATCATGCTGCTGCAAAAAGAGCATGATATTCTTTACTTCCTTCTGCCGCTCCCAGCTCTCTGCTATGGTTCGGATCCGTTTGCTGCCGATGCCCGGTATGGCCGTCAGCGCCTGAATATCCTCCTCAATAATCCGGAAGGTATCCTCCCCGAATTTCTGGACGATCCTGCGGGCATAGCCGGGGCCCACTCCCCGGATCAGACCGCTGCCCAGATATTTCTCCATACCGTAGACGGTTGCAGGAAGGGTTTCCTCCCATTTCTCCGCCATAAACTGCTGTCCGTACCTGGAATCCACCTTCCAGTTCCCCTCCGCCAGAAGCACGGAGCCCACCGCGGCGTCCAGGAGATTGCCCACCACCGTCACCAGATCGTCGTAGCCCTTGGCGTGAACCTTCAGGACGGAATATCCGTTTTCCGGATTCTGATATGTAATTCGCTCCACAACGCAGCGGAGCTTCATCCTCTGTACCGCCATTTTCAGGAATTGTTTTCCACGGAATTCTCTTCCGTACGGCTGCGGACTAATTTATGCCCGGTGTAGATCACCATGATCATGCAGACTATCATGGCAACGCTCCAATATTTGTGCGCTTTCATCCTCTTTCCTCCTCGTCCAAATATCCTCTCGAAGTCTCCTCGCTTCATTTGCCATTTTTATAGATTCCGATTTTGCTGACTTCTCCCTCTTTTCTTTTATGGAAAAACAAAACTAGAAATTGTCAATCCATCCCATCGAAAATTTCTTCCAGAGTCATCTGAATATGGGGAAATGCCCTCAGCGAAATTACGGTTTCCGCATTGTAATGCTCCAGTTCCTTATCGTTCTGCAGGATATAGCTTTGCTCCAGAATGTATTTCCCGTTTTCAAGATAATAGATCTCAACGGATTTCCCCTGGGGCGCCACAATCCAGTATTCTTCTACTCCGGCGGCTTCATAAATCTCTTTCTTCTCCGTCCTGTCCTTCTTGGCCGTAGAGGGGCTCAGGGTCTCGGCGATAAACCGGGGGACTCCGCTGTAAGCCCCGCCCTTTAATTTCTTTCTGTCGCATACAATCATGATATCCGGGCACAGGTAATCGTCATTCACATCCGGATGGTATTTGAAGTCTAAATTCTCCACAGAGACAAAACATCTGCTTTTTCTTAATCTATTGGCAATTATCCTGTGAATATTCCCATTCACGATACAATAGCTGTATCCCGAAGGCCGCGGCATATTATAAATCACGCCGTTAATTTTTTCGTCCTTTTTACGTTCAAATTCAGCTAATCCCATTGTGTTCTTACCACCCTTTATAGGCCGATATTCTCCTGAAATCTCTGCGCTGCATTTGTCAGACTTTTTGATAATTCGCTTTTGTTATTTTCCCCCGATTTCATCTCTTTCCCTTGGATTTAGAGGGGTATTTGAGCCTTGTGGCATTCGCAAAGCCAATGGATAGCTGGCTTTATGCTTAATCCAATTGGAGATTGTATTTGCAGGCAACGGCACAAAGTCTGCTTTGCAGACCCGGCTCATTGCTCACGGGAACAAAATGGGACATATATGATATATGTCCCAAACCAATCCTACTTACCCACCAGAATCATGGAAAGCATGCCCGGGCCGGTGTGGGCCCCGATGATGGGAGAAAGCAGGGTCCTCCTGACCTTCACCTCCGGCGCAGCCTCCTTCACCTTTGCCGCCAGGCTCTCCGCCAGCTCGGGGGTATCCGCGTCGCAGATATAGACGATGTCTCCGGCTTCCGGATTATAGTTTTCCTGGAAAAAGGTAAACAGGGACATCATACCGGCCTTATTCCCCCGCTTTTTGTCCACGGTGGCAAGCTTGCCCTTATCGTCGATGATGAGCATGGGCTTGATATTCAGCGCAGACCCCACAATGGCTGTGGCGGCGCTGACGCGGCCGCCCCGCTTCAGGTACATGAGATCCTGGACCATGAAATAATGGCGCAGATGGGGAATGACTGCCTGGATGGCATCGAAATTTTCCCGAAGCGTCATGCCATTCTTCCTATTCTCTATGGCCTTCTCCACCAGAATCCCGATTCCTCCCGTTGCTGCCAGGGTATCCACCGGAAGGACTTCCGTCTCCGGATACTCCTCCTTCAGGTTCCCCGCCGCCAGCATGGAACTCTCATAGGTGGCCGACAACCCGCTGGAAAGGCAGAAATACAGTACCGATTTCCCCTCCTCCAGGAATTTCTTAAAATATTCCTCATACATATAAGGCGAGATCTGGGAGGTTCTCGTCAGATCCCCGTTCCTCTGGCCGTCATAGAATTTTCTCAGCAGATCGTTGTCCTCGCACCCCCTGGAGGTCCGCATTTCTTCCCCCAGGGAATACTCCATGGGTACAAATTCAATTCCGTTCTCCTTCGCTGCTTCCCTGATGATATCCCCGGAAGCATCCATGCAAATCACATAATCCCTCATCCTTTATCCTCCCTGTTATCCGCAGCCGCACTGTGCTCCGCCCCTCAAAAGCAATATGGCTTCCCCATCAGAATTCATTCCCGGGAAATCGGGGGATCCCGTCAAATCCCTGCTTCAGCTCCTCGTCCGAAGGGATATAATCCGCCATTTCACCGTTGTTGAATTTCTCATACGCCACCATATCGAAATATCCCGTTCCCGTAAGTCCGAATACGATGGTCTTCTCCTCGCCGGTCTCCCTGCATTTCATCGCCTCGTCGATGGCTATGCGGATGGCATGGCTGCTCTCGGGAGCGGGAAGGATCCCCTCCACCCTGGCAAACTGAGTCGCCGCCTCAAATACGGCCGTCTGTTCCACGCTGACCGCCTCCATGAGTCCGTCATGGTAGAGCTGGGAAAGGACCGGACTCATTCCGTGATAGCGAAGTCCTCCCGCATGGTTGGCAGAAGGGATGAAACCGCTGCCCAGAGTATACATTTTCGCCAGAGGGCAGACCTTTCCGGTATCGCAGAAATCATAGGCGAACACGCCCCTGGTGAAGCTTGGACAGGATGCGGGCTCTACCGCAATAATCCTGTAATTCCTCTCACCCCGCACCATTTCTCCCGCGAAAGGAGAAATCAGGCCTCCCAGATTGGAGCCGCCCCCCGCGCATCCGATAATGATGTCTGGAACGATTCCGTATTTATCCAGCGCCGCCTTGGTCTCAAGGCCAATGACGGTCTGATGCAGAAGCACCTGGTTCAGTACGCTGCCCAGCACATAGCGGTATCCTTCCCTGGCCGCTTCCGCCTCCACAGCCTCGGAGATGGCGCAGCCCAGGCTTCCCGTGGTGCCGGGATGCTCGGCAAGAATCTTCCTTCCAATTTCTGTGGTGTCGCTGGGAGAAGGCGTAACCGTCGCCCCATAGGTCCTCATCACCTCCCGGCGGAAGGGCTTCTGTTCATAGGAAACTTTCACCATGTACACGAGACAGTCGAGCCCGAAGTACGCACAGGCCATGGAAAGCGCCGTCCCCCACTGTCCTGCTCCGGTCTCTGTGGTAACGCCCTTTAAGCCCTGCTTCTTCGCATAATAAGCCTGGGCAATGGCCGAATTCAGCTTATGGCTTCCGCTGGTATTGTTGCCCTCGAATTTATAATAAATCTTAGCCGGGGTCTGAAGCTTTTCCTCCAGACAATACGCCCTTACCAGGGGCGAGGGGCGGTACATTTTATAGAAATCCTGAATTTCCTGAGGAATAGGGATATACGCGTTGGTGTCATCCAGCTCCTGGTTTACCAGCTCATCGCAGAAAACGCCCTGAAGCTCCTTAGCCGTCATGGGCTGAAGCGTGCCCGGATTCAGAAGCGGAGCGGGCTTATTCTTCATATCGGCCCGAAGGTTATACCAGCTTGCGGGGATCTCGTTCTCCTCCAGATATATTTTATAAGGTATTTTATTCATTTGACTCATTGAAGGTCTCCATTCTGCCGTAGACGCATTCGGCTTTATGTTTTAAATACAGCGCCGGAATCAGACCGCCTCAAAGGCAGCGTGCGTCCTGCCGCCTGAAGCTGTAAGTTTTATATTATCATATAAAAATGATTTCTGCAATTTCTTTTTCAGCCCGGGTAGTCGTCCGTGTTTTCAAATTAATCTGTTTACAGGCGGTATCTTCCTTACAATATAGATCACTGCCATCCCTGCCATTTCATCTGATTTTCTCCAACAGCCTCACCAAATCTCCCTGCTCCAGCAGCGTATCGCCCCGGGGGCAGATATTCTCGCTCCCCCGCTTCACCATCACAACAAATACTCTCCTGGAAATGTCCAGCTCCTTTATCCTGCTGCCGATCCAGCTATGTCCCGTCTCCAGGCAGACCTCCTCAATACGACATGCAAATCCGCCTGTGCTCACTGTGCCCAGCAGAAGGCTGTCCCCCTCCTTCAGCTCCAGACTCTCATGGGGCGTATACACATCCTCTCCCCGAAGCACCACCGCCGGATAAAGTCCCTGGGGAAGGGCAAGCGCCTTCAGCGAAAGTCCCGCATAGGGATGTCCTCCGGTAATGTCAAGGGTAATAAAATCCGCATCATGCTGAGAATAGCTCCCCACCTTGATTTTCGTATAATATTCCACAAAGCCGGCGGAAATGATGCCCGTGGGAATCGCCACCATCCCCACCCCCAGAAAGGCGATGGCGATGGCCATGACCCGGCCGCCTATGGTCACCGGATAAATATCCCCGTATCCCACCGTCAGAAGCGTGGACACGGACCACCAGATACCGGAGAAGGCGTTGGAGAAATTCTCCGGCTGGGCCTCATGCTCCAGACCGTACATGCACAAGGAGGAGGCCAGCATCAGCACCAACACAAGAAAGATGGAGGACACCAGCGCATTTTTCTTCTCCTTCAGGACCTCGGTAATGACATTAAAGGCATCGTACCTGGCGTTAATCCGAAAAAGCCGCAGGATACGCACCACACGGAGCATGCGGAAGGCAATGGCCCCGCTTGGGATAAAAAAAGGACAGAAATAAGGCAGAATGGTCAGCAGATCCACCACGCCGTTAAAGGACAGGGCAAAGCCCAGCACAGCCGCAGGATAGGATCTGTCCGGATACAGGCAGTCCGACGTCCACATCCTGAGCACATACTCCGCCAGGAAAATCAGCATGGTGATCAGTTCCACAATTCCCAGCGCATCCGCATATTTCGCCGCACCCTCAAAGGTCTGAAGAAAAGTCACCGAAATATTCGTCAATATAACAAGGATAATAAAGAGATCAAAACACATGCTGGGAACATCCGTCCTGTTTCCGATCTGAATGATTTGAAAGATACGCCGTTTTACTGCCCCTTTTCCGCTTTCATTTACTCTCCTGCTCTCATTCATGGCATCGTGCTCCCCGTTTTAAGCCTGTATAACTATTTGTATTCCCGGACACTGTTTCTTTTGATCCTCCGTTGCGGAAAGAGAGCCCGTCTAAGCTGCCTATGCTCTTTCATGCAGCAGAAACTTCTCCGCATCCAGCTTAAAGGTCAGTCCGTCATAAACCGCCCCTCTTACATGGCGCAGCCCCACAACCCTGTTACACTCGATGAATCCCAGCTTCTCTGCACAGCGCAGCATGCGGGAATTGCCGGACCAGGTCTGCAGATAGAGTTCCTCCCTGCCGTTGTCCAGAAAATACCGGATATAAGCCGTCAGTGCCTGAGTGCCAAGCCCTTTGCTCCAATAGGCGGATTCGTTTACTTCGATTCCAAGGGCCGGAAAGGATTTCTGTCCCGGCTTCAGATCGCTTTCCCGAACCCATTGGAGATTTTCATCAATCAGATAGGCATTGACACCTCCGATATGCACGCCTTCCGCCGTGTCCAGTTCAAGGGACCAGCGAAATCCCCGGGGCGGATTCTTCAGCCTCTCCAGCTCCTCTTCCCGAAACTTCCCGGGATCAAAGGATGCCAGATCCTCCTCCGTCTCCCAGGGTGCATCCCACGCAGCCCACTGGGTCTCCACGGTATTCCAGCGGATATCGTCCTCTATATCGGACTCCCGGTAATCCCGCAATATAATATCTTTATAGTGAATTTCCATTATTGTCCCCTTCTGCGCGCTTCAGCGCGCTTACCAATCTGAATACATGAAAGTGACCCTATTGTGTGAAAGTTTACTTTCGAGCCTCTTTCCTACGGTTCTCATCGCCTGCCTGAATCAGGCATATATAGTCGTCAATCGCCCTTTCCACTTCTGCAACGGGCATTCTGCTTTGGAGAATCTGCGCTTTTCCTTCTTTTAAAATATCCAATAGCTGCCTTTGGAAAAAGCGAAGCCTTGTTCCCAGCTCTTCCTCCCCGATCAGCTCCAGCATGGTGACCGCATCCAGGAAAACGGCCCGGAAAAGCCTGTCCCTTGCCTTTGCCAGCTCCCGGAGGCTTCTCTCCTTCCCGCAGAAAGCGGATATTTCTTCCTTTAGCTCCCGCAGTACTCCGATAGACGCCTGAAAATAGCCTGTCAGTTCCACGGGCCGGGGCGCTGTCTTCTCAAGCGTTGCGATCACCGCCCTGTCGCCCAGCCTTGCCGCCAGCTCCTCCTCCGTGAGAAGAAAGCTCTCCGGCTCCGGAGAATCACGCCGCTTATTATTCAGAAAACCGTACCGTCCCTGCTTTATGCCTGTGTATACAACGGCATGCCTGCCGCCGGAGGGGACGGCAATTCCCAGCATGGCGCAGGAGACGGATTTCAGGAAGATGCCCACGGCCGCCCTGTCCGTTTTGGTTTCCGTCATTTGGATTCCCCTGGGGCGCAGATATAAATGAAACCAGTCTGCCGTCTGCAGCATGGGACCTGCACAGTACACTCCCTTCTCCTTTGAAAATAAGTACGGCAGCCCCATAGCCAGCGCAATCTCCCGATCCTCCGTCTCTATCCCAAAGCGCTCCAGCATATTTGCCAGGCCTGCATATGCGCAGGAAGAATTGAAAGTCATATATTTCATAACGGATGTCCCCTTCCATAAATGCCCCTCTTCCCGGGAAGTGCCCAGTTTGGCCATGGAACTGCCGGAATGGAAAACTTCCCGAAAAGGCTCCTCAGGGCTTCAGCCATCCTGCCGCGATCCCATGGTCAAGATTGTCGGAAACCCAGGTATACACTTTCGGCATAAATTCCTTCACCACCGCCATCCTCTTTTCCACCGCCGCGCGGTTGGTGCCGCTTTCCACCCAGGTGTGACCGTCTGTCAGGGTGTTGTGAAGGAACGGCTGCAGCCTGTCCATGCAGGCGGCATATTTGGCATCCGCCGTCTCCATGGCGTCAAATTCCTCCCAGAAAGTCCTGAGCATCTGCCCCTGTTCCCTGGGAAGCCGGGCGAACAGCTGGTCTGCCGCGGCCTTCTCCCTCTCCGCTTTCCCCCGGTTGCCCTCCACGTCGTAGGCAAAGGTGTCCCCGGCGATGATCTCCACCAGGTCGTGGACCACACACATCTGAACCACCCTGCCCATATCCACCGGCTCCGCCGCGTATTCCCGGAAAAGCATGGCCATGACCGCTATATGCCAGGAATGCTCCGCGTCATTCTCCCTCCGGCTCTTATCGATCAGCAGGGTCCTGCGCAGAACTGCCGTCATCTTGTCGATCTGCGCCGTGAACAGGAGCTGGCTGTCCATCCTTTCATCCCTGCTGCTGAGAAAATCTTCTATTCCCATTGTGTACCTCCATTCTTAATTTTCCCGCTTCCCTTTGATAAAATTAAACTGTGAACAAGAAAGCGTTCAACTTCCCGGTGGATTAAAGATCCGGAAAAATAACCTGCAGAAACATAAATATCAATATTATGATATAAATCACACTGAATACTGTATCTCCTATATAACTCCCTCCATCGCATTCCCCCACTTCCGATATAATGGACGGCTGCCGGAATATGCCGCATTGCAATTCCTCCACATACCATTTCCAACCGGATTTATCCGAATAAAGCTTCACTTCCCTGGATTTCAGATAACGATGAACGGGGACGCGGTAGGCGGCAGTTTTTATTTCCATGCCGGAATCAAAGCCCTCTTCCAGCTTTTCAATCATCAGATAGTATCTGTTCCGATAATAAATATGTCCGTGGCGGCCCTGGAAGGGAACTTTTTCTCCAATCACGTACCTTATGATGCCCCTGCAGCACCTTCCCCCGGCTGTCGCCTCCCTCCGCTTTTCCCGGCAGGATAAGGCGGCACATCCCTTTACAGCGGCTATGTACAACGGCAGTATCCCAGCTGCTGCAAATATCGCGGCATTCAACCCGCCGGTTGTATGGTTCAGTAATGCGCGGAGCAGCATGGTATACCAGACTGCAGCGAATGCTGCCGGTATGACCATATCCCGGAATTCCTCCTCTTCCGGCAAAACCTTTCTTCGAAGCATCTTCATCCTTTCCTTATCCTTTTATATTCGCGAACACATACGTTCTTTTGGAAATGTTCTCATCCTGCACAATGGCTGCAGGGCCGGAAATACATTTCCCGGCAGAAATCACATTCTCAGAGCTCTGCTTTCTCCATGATACAACTGTGGGGCTTGTCCGGATTGTCCTTGTCGTAATTCACCCCTGCCAATATCACCGATTGAAAAGCAGGACTGATATCCCTGTCAAGGTAATAGCGTCTCAGCTGTGCCAGGATTACCGCTCCCCCTCTTATCATCACCGGACATCCTGATTTCTACGACTGCCGCAAAATACTTTCGTATCAGTATTTTACCATCCAATCCGTGAAATGTAAAGGACTGGGAAACCTAAGTGACTTCTGTTTTCCAGGCGCTTTTCCTGACCATCGATGTGCCGCCTGCCCCAGGCAAGTCTATGCTCCGAATCTCCACGCCCCCCGGGGCCGTCCCTGAACTTCTGAACGGAAGCCCCAAAATTGTTCTGGTCAGAAAATCACCTGCAGAGCTTAAAGATAATGCCCATTATCAGCAGCCAGGCCAATAATGGGCATTTCGTTAAGCAGATTCAAGTTTAAAACAATTCCGCCTTTTCCCATAGATTATCGTGTTTCGTCTTCTGTTGGAGGGGAGATCTCACCCCTTCCAGCCTCTTGCGAAAATAACAGCCTTACCGAAAGCTTTGAGATTTGCTCCCATATGCTTCCCCGGCCCATACAATGGAAATGCTGCCCTTTACATCTCCCAAATCGCCATCCCCCCGAAGGTACAGCTTATAGGTTCCGGAAGGTACCGGAGGCCCGGCAATAAAATCCACAGTACATTTCAGCGGTTCGCCCTGTTGACGCATAATATGGGCAGCATAATAGAATGTATTTCTCTCCTGGTCCTTTGCGAAGAAAATTTCTATTCCGTTTCCCGTTTCCGCCAGAATGTCATACCGGATCTCATCTCCTTCGGACAGGGTATATTCCCCCAGGAAAACGATCTCTCCGGCAGCTACGGTCTCCAGAGCGACAGGAATCAACTCCACTTCCGGGACATTGCCATCTCCATACAGCTCCCCGAACAGCTCCGCCGCTTCCGTCTCTGTCATATAGACAACACCTGAGATTTTCCCATCCTCTCCCCGGACGATTCTGATATTCACGGTTCCTTTGGGATTCAGGTTCAGCGTGTAGAAGGAGCCGCCTGGTCGAATGTCCAGAAAAAGGTTCACAAGCTGCCCCTGGTAATAATAATCCTTGCCGTCCATGGTGACGCCCACGGCCTGGTATTCCGCCTCCTGGGCCGCTTCCCATTCCTTTTCCTGCTTTTCCTCCAGCTCATCGAATTCGTCGCCACGCCCCAGCATGTCGAACAGCGCCGACTGGAAATTCCATCTTCCGTCCTCCAGCGCCCTGTCCAGCCATTCTTCCAGAGTTTCCCTGCTCATGTGCATGGCCAGGGTAGCGAACCAGGCGATTTCGCCATCCTCGTAAGTCTTTTCCGCATAATGCCGAATCAGGCCGCAGTCCTCCTCCAGCAGGCCCATCGCAGCGCCCCAAAACACAATCTGATCCTCCTCATATATCTTATCCAGCCATATCTCCTGTTCCTCCTCGCCCATCCGGGAGAAGACAATCTGGAACAGCGGCAGGTTGCCGTCCTCATAGTACCGCTCTGCGTCCGAGGAGTGCGTATGGGTTCTTTCAGACTGTCCGGCGGCTGTGTCCGGCTGCATGCCCGCTGTATCCGGCAATCCGGCGGCTGTGTCCGGCTGCTCCTCAGGGCCTCCGACCGCCTGGGCCTGTGCATTACCTGCGGCAAATCCGCAAGTATAGACACCGATAAAGGCCGCGCCCAGAACCACGCCAAAAGTCAGCGCAGCCGTCAAAACTTTCACCGCCCTTGACCGCACCTTGAACCTCATAACGGCGTCCAGTCGCTCTTTCAGCAGCTGCTTATTTTCGCCCAGAGTGACAGCGCCGGGACTCTCCCGATATCTCCCGACTGCCGCCATAGCGTCCAGCAGGGTCTCTCCGTAAGCCTCTGCACTGCCGCTCCCCATTTCCATAAGGACAGCCTCGTCACAGGAAAACTCACAGGCCCTGTCGATTTCCCGGCCCATCAGATGTACAAGGGGGTTGAACCAGTGCAGGCAGACCGTAAGCTGCACCAGCCACTTGTAAAGCATGTCCCGCCGCCTATAATGGGTCAGCTCGTGCAGAATGATATACCGGAAATCCCGTTCCGGAATATCCGCCCGTGGCAGCACGATACAGGGATGGAAAAAGCCAATCAACAGCGGCGAAGAAATCAGCGGATTGACCCATAGCTCCACCGGCTTTTTGATGCCCTTCTGCCCCGCCGCAAGGGAAATCCTGTCCAGGCTTTCCATATCAAAAACCGGGGTGGCCCCGGCATGGACATAGCGCACAAAGCTCTGATAGATTGTCGCCTTTCGTATCAGCAGGCCAAACGCTGCCACCAGCCAAATCAGCCAGACATGATTCAGCAGCAAAGCCCCGGTATCCCGGGACAACCGCAGGCCTTCTGCCGGGCTATTCGCTTTTTCCTCCATCAGATTATTCCCATTTCCGTTGTCCCATCCCTCTCCACTGTCCCTCTCCGATCCCGCAGTGAAAGCAGGGCCGCCGCCCGCCGCATCCGACACAGGCTCCTGCGGCTGCAGAAGCACGTCCTGGATAATTTCCCATGCAGCATTCCCGGAAGCCGCCTGGGTGATCACCTGAGTAATTGCGTGATCCACCGCCTGATAGGCCTCCCCCAGCAGGCTCACTTCCGGTCCGAAAGGAAGGAGCAGCCGTGCCACCGCCGCAAGCCAGATGTAATACTGCCACTGCCGGCTGATTCTGTCCTTCAGAAACCGTTTCCCCAAAAGCAGCGCCAGGATAAGCAGGCCGCCGGAAAAGGACATGGACAGGAAAGTTTTCCATACCGCGTTCATCGCTTCTCCCTCCCCTTCTCCAGCAGGTTTTTCAATTCCTCATATTCCTCGTCTGTCAACAGATCGCCGGAAATCAGGTTGGAAACCAGGCCTTTTGTGCTCCCCTCGTAAATCTTGTCCAGGAAGAATCTCGTCTGAGCCGTCTGATATTCCCTCTCGGAAACCAGCACAGTATATTCGTTGCGGCGGCCGATTTTCCTGGCGCTCAGAAAGCCCTTGTTCATCAGCCGTGACAAAAACACAATCAGAGTATTCTTCTGGCAGGGCTTACCCCTAGCCGCCAGCCCCTCCATGATATAGGGGAACAGGGTCACTTCCTGGGGGTTCCCCCATATGATTTTCATGATTTCCAGCTCTGCATCCGATATCTGCTGTATCACACTTTTGCCCTCCTTTATGTATAACAAAATGTTGTCATACATAATATAACATGGCATCATACTTATGTCAAGCCCATATCTCCATGAGAAATTTTCAGTTCTCTGCCGGTAATAAAAAGCGGCCGCCCTGCGAACATACATTCGTCAAAGCGGCCGCCTTTTGCAGGGATCTGCTTTTCTGCGGCAAAGTGCGGTAAGTAGTAATCGGAAATTAAATATTCAGCAGATCGCTGTACGCCTTCAGCGCGCCGTCCGTATCGTGGGCCAGCACCTTCTTGGCCAGCACCTTGCCCAGCTGCACGCCCTCCTGGTCGAAGCTGTTGATATTCCACACAAAGCCCTGGAACATCACCTTGTTCTCAAAGTGGGATAACAATGCACCCAGAGCTTCCGGCGTGAGCTGTTCTCCCACAATGATGCTGGAAGGACGGCCGCCCTGGAAATCCTTGTTGCGGTTGTCATCCGCCTTCCCGCAGGCAAAGGCCACGATCTGGGCCGCCACATTGGCACTAAGCTTCTGCTGGCTGGTGCTGTCCTGGATCACCACGTCCCTGCCCATCTGGTTATTCCTGAAGCCCACAAACTGCAGGGGGATGATATCCGTCCCCTGATGAAGCAGCTGGTAGAAGGAATGCTGTCCGTTGGTGCCGGGCTCGCCGAAGATCACGGGGCCGGTCACATAGTCCACGGGCTCGCCGAACCGGTTCACGGACTTTCCGTTGGACTCCATGTCAAGCTGCTGCAGATGGGCCGGGAAACGGCTCAAGGCCTGGGAATAAGGCAGTACCGCCGTATTCCGGTATCCCAGCACATTGCGCTCGTACACGCCGATCAGGGCGTCCAGCATGGCAGGATTGGCATACATGTCCTTGTTCTTCGCCAGCCTGTCTTCCTCCGCTGCCCCCTCCAGGAACCGGGCAAACACCTCCGGGCCGAAGGCCAGGGACAATACCGCGCCGCCCACGCCGGAGGTGGAGGAGAAACGTCCGCCGATATAATCGTCCATAAAGAAGGCCGCCAGGTAGTCGGCGCTCTTTGCCAGAGGAGAGGTCTCGCTGGTGACGGCAATCATATGCTTCGAGGCGTCCAGCCCCGCATTCTTCAGCGCGTCCTTCACGAAGGACTCGTTGGTCAGGGTCTCCAGGGTGGTACCGGATTTGGACACCAGTACGAAAATGGAATGGGCCACATCAATGCCGGCAAGCACCGCCGCCGCGTCGTCAGGATCCACATTGCTGATGAACCTGGCTTCCATTTTGAAGGTATTGTTTGCCCTGGCCCAGTTCTCCAGGGCCAGGTACATGGCTCTGGGTCCTAAGTCACTGCCGCCGATGCCGATCTGTACTACGGTGGTAAATTTTTCTCCTGCCGCGTTGGTAATCTGGCCGCTGTGAACTTTTTCTGCCAGTTCCGCTATCTTTTTCTGCTCATTCACATAGAAGCTGCGCTTGTCCACGCCGTCCGCCGAAACGGCATCCCCCAGCTGTCCCCTGGTCATGTGGTGGAGCACCCTGCGCTTTTCCCCGGTATTGATCACCTCGCCGTTGTAGAGGGCTTCAAATTTCTCCGCAAGCTGGGTTTCTTCCGCAAGCTTTGCCAGAGCCTCCAGCACCTTGTCATCCACCTGCTTCGCCGCGTAATTGTAGGCAAGCCCTGCCGCCATGGGCACGCTGTATTTACCCACGCGCTCCGCGCCCTGTTCCCCCGTCATTGCCTCCTTCAGATTTACTTTCGCCACCTTCTGCAGTTCCTGATAGGCAGAGATGGTATCCAGATTGTTCCAGGTAATCATAATCGCCTCCGACCTCCTTGATTTTTTCGGGATTTCTCTTTCACGGCGGTTTCCTTCTGCGAAGATGTCCGGACGGATTTTTATAGAATCGTTTTCTTATGAAATTTCTTCCGCCAAATCCCTTCTGTGGCTTTCCCCATAAGAGAGATCTCCCCTAATATACAGGCGCATCCTCTGCACCGCGCTGGATTGCAGGATTCGCAAGGCGGTTCCTGTAGGTACGATTATATCATAGGAACCGCTTCGCGAACCCTATAATCATGATTATACTATGAATTCCGGGCAAATTCAAGCGCAGGAAACCGTTTTCGTCTTTTTTACCCTGATGCCTCCCATCTGCTTTTCTCTTATTTCGTTGCTTTTTACTCTGCAATTTACTCTGTTTTTTACATCCGGCAAAATCAAATCGAAAACTGCGTTCAAAAGCCTCCATTTTCCCCATAGCCCTTGCACACATCCACCCATGCCGCGTACCCGGAATATTTCTCAAGCTCGGGAATTGTCAGCTCTATGGCGCTGTTGGAGCTTCCGCAGGCAGGAAATACCGTATCAAAACGCTTCAGCGACACATCCAGGTACACCTCCACGCCCTCGTTCACGCCGAATGGGCATACGCCGCCCACGGCATGTCCCACCAGCTCCTGCACCTCCTGCGGCGTGAGCATCTTCGCCTTTGTGTGGAACTGCGCCTTGTATCGGGCGTTGTCAATCTTTGCGTCCCCGGCCGCCACCACCAGGACTGCATGCCCCTCCGCAAGGAAGGAAAGCGTCTTCGCGATCCTTGCCGGCTCACAGCCCAGGGCCCGCGCCGCCAGCTCCACCGTTGCGCTGGGCATATCCAGTTCCCGGATTCTGTCCTCCATGCCGTATTTTCTGAAATGTGCCTTTACTTTTTCTATTGCCATTTTTCGATCCTCCAGCTGATGAGATTACCAGTTTTTCGGCCTGTTTTTCTTATATTCGGAAACATCGGTCTCCAGGATGATCTTGCGCAGCGGCAGGATTCTTCCCGGGGATACGGACAGTTCATCCACTCCCATGGCCAGAAATTCCCTGGTCAGCTCCGGGTCTGCCCCCAGTTCTCCGCAGATTCCCGTCCAGATTCCCGCTTTGTGGGCATTTTCCACCACCAGGCTGATCATGCGCAGGATCGCAGGGTGATGAATGTCGCGGAATTCGTCCAGCGCCGGATTCTGACGGTCCACCGCCAGCAGATACTGGATCAGATCATTGGTGCCTATGCTGAAGAAATCCACTTCTCTGGCCAGAAGGTCGCTGATAATGGCGGCTGCAGGGGTTTCGATCATAATCCCCTGTTCCGGATTCCCGTAGGCCATGCCCTGCGCGTCCAGCTCCTGCTTTACCTCTTCCACGATCTCCCTGATTCTCCGGATCTCCTTCAGGCTGGTGATCATAGGGTACATGACCGCCATTTCCCCGTATACACTTGCACGGAAAAGCGCACGCAGCTGTGTTTTGAAGATATCCGGGCGTGTCAGGCAGATGCGGATGGCCCGGCAGCCCAGGGCCGGATTCTCCTCCTTTTCCATCTGGAAATAATCGCATTGTTTGTCTGCCCCGATGTCCAGGGTCCGGATGATGACGCGCTTCTTCCCCATGGTCTCCGCCACGGTGCGGTAGATCCGGAACTGCTCTTCTTCCGTTGGGAAATGATCCCGCTCCAGATAGATAAATTCGCTGCGGAACAGCCCGATGCCGCCTGCGTCGTTGCGCAGTGCCATAGCCAGGTCCTCAATGTTTCCGATATTAGCGTACAGCAGGATGCTTTGACCGTCAAGCGTGACATTCTCCCTGCCCTTCAGGGTCTGAAGCAGTTCTATTTTCTCTTTCTCCGCCTCCCGGGCCTTCCGCATTCCGGTCAATGTCTCTTCGTCCGGGTCAATATAAATCATGCCGCCGGCACCGTCCACGATCCCCAGCATGCCGTCCACGGTTTCGTCCAGGGGAAGCCCGGCGTCCACAAGGGCCGGAATCCCCATTGTCCTGGCCAGGATGGCGGTATGGGAATTCAGGGAGCCATGGGCGGTCACGAAGGAAAGCACCCTATCCTTGTCCAGCTGCACCGTCTCGGAAGGAGCCAGGTCGTCCGCCACTATGATAACGGGTTCCTTTGCGCGGATTCCCTCTTCCTCTATCCCCTGGAGAACGGAAAGCAGGCGTTCCGAGACGTCCTTCACATCTGCGGCGCGGCCTCTCATATAGCCGTCCTCCATGGAGGCGAACATCCCGGCGAAATTGTCCGCCGTCCGGGCTACGGCATACTCCGCCGTGACGGACTGGGAAGCGATGATGCTTTCCACGGAATCCCGGTAATCGCCGTCCTCCAGCATCATCCGATGGATTTCAAATATTGCCGCACCGGACTTTCCTGCCTCCCGGAGCGCTTTTTCACAGAGCCTGCCCAGCTGCTCCATGGCTGTTTCGGAGGCTTTCCGGTAGCGCATTATCTCCGCCTGCGGATCCGGTGTTTTTTCACATTTTACCTGCTTTTCCCTTTTGCCATATACATGGATCCTGCCGATGACAATTCCGCCGAATACGCTTTTCCCTTTATATACCTGCATTTTCCGCACCCCTGCCTGTCTTCTCTGTGTTATCATCCGCTTTGCTCAGCCTGCCCTTATTGTCCTCATCCGATGTCCCACGCCCGTACTGCCGCCATTGTTCTCTCCGCCGCCTTAGCTTAGCCTGCCTCTATTGTCCCCATCCGATGTCTCACACCCGTACTGCCGCCATTGTTCTCTCCGCCGCCTTAGCTTAGCCTGCCTCTATCGTCCTCATCCGATATCTCACGCCTGTCCCGTTGTCATTCTCCTTTTCTGCCATACTATACCTTGGCCGCTATCCATCCCCTGCTGAGCACCCGGTTGTATGCCTACTGCCTGTACCGTCAGATATTTCAGCCCGGCAGGCGTCCATATATCTCCATAACTTCTTCCTTCGTAGCCAGCAGCTCTGAAAACGCGCTTGCACTTCCCGCCGCTATTCCCATGCGGAAGGCGTGTTCATAGTTCCTGCGCTCCATCCATCCTGCCAGGAAGCCCGCCACCATGGAATCCCCTGCGCCCACACCGTTGACCAGTTTTCCTTTCGGCGCCGGGGCCTCATAAATCCTTCCGTCTTCCGCTGCCAGCACAGCGCCTTCCCCGGCCATGGACACCAGTACATTTACCGCGCCCATTTCCCGGAGCCTTTCCGCATAGGGGATTGTCTCCTTCCTTGTGTTCAGTTCAGCGCCGAAGATTTCTCCCAGCTCGTGGTTATTTGGCTTCACCAGGAAGGGATGGTATCCCAGCACGTTCAGCAGCAGCTCCTTCGTGGCGTCAACCGCAATCACCACGCCCCTTCCCGCCAGCCCTGCCATGATTGTCCTGTAGATATCGTCCGGCATGGAGCCCGGAATGCTTCCGGCCAGGACAAGCACATCCCCTTCTCCCAGCACGGACAGCTTATCCATCAGCCTTTCCACCGCCTCCCCGCTGATCCGGGGGCCGCAGCCGTTGATCTCCGTGCCGTCAATGGATTGCAGCTTCAGGTTGATTCTGGAGATCCCCTCTTCCAGGGGGATAAAATCCGTCTTCACCCCCATCTCCTCCATCCGGCGCCCAATCTCCGCCCCTGTAAATCCTGCCACAAATCCCAATGCCGTGCTGTCTATCCCCAGGTTTCCCAGAACCATGGAGACATTCAGCCCTTTCCCTCCCGGCAGAATCCGTTCGGAGCTGGTGCGGTTGGTCAGTCCCAGTCTGAAATCCTCCACCGATACGATATAGTCCAGTGACGGGTTAAATGTGACTGTGTATATCATTTCCGTCTCCTTTCTGCATGCGGTCCTGCAAGGTAAAACACCAGACACTTTGCTGCACAGCAAAATGTCTGGCGTCACGATACTGTTCTTTCTGCATCCTCTTTGCAATCTTTTGGCAGTCGTCATGGCCAGGCTTGCTACCTGTGCGCCTTAAACAGCAGCCTCGGCTCGCCCCCTTCGTGGTTTTTCCGGTATGCCAGCGCTCTTCTGGCTGACAGGAACATATCAACTGCAAAGGCAATGCCGAATATAGCGGAAATTCCCATTCGAATCCCCATAGGAATCCGGACAATGACTTCTTCCACCACAGGCTGCACGAAATGGAATACCAGGATAGCGCCGAATCCAAACAGAACGGCGTTTCTCAGGCATACCCTTCCCTTAATATTAAACCGCATGTGCGAATAGTCCCACCATTTCGAATGGAACAGCTTTTCAAGAATTCCGCCCACAATATATTCTATCACGGAGCAGAAAACTACGCCGAAGAAGAATAATATCAGAAAGGAATTTCTCACGCTGCTCAGGGCCATGGTGCCGGCGGCCATTCCCGCGCCGTAAATGGGGCAGAGCGGCATATGCAGGAATCCCCTGTTCTGGAATTCTCCCGCCTCGATCCGCATATCGATCACTTCGATGATCCAGCCCACTACTCCCCAGAAAAAAAATATCAATGTCAATTCGTATAGACCATATTCAAACGGCATCCTTTTTCTCCCTTCGCATTTCCTTCTCCGGCCTCCGACCGGTTTCGCTTTTGAACATTATGCCATGATCTCGTGCGCTCCAGCGCACATGGAATCAGAAGTTGGCACAATACCCTTATGTGTCAGCATTATACCATGATCTCTCGCGTTTTTGAACTCTTTTCTTCCTTTTTTATCTGTTTATCCGAATTTGTCCGGATTTGCCTAAAATATACCCCTGATTCTTTGAAATCCCCTTTCAGGAACTTCGTCCGCAGTAAGTCTGAATCGCCCTGTCTTCGAAGGCTGCGGTTCCCGGTCCTCCTGCCTGGTCAATGCTTTTCGTAAAATCTCCTCCGGCATACATTTTCCCAGGCATGCGAAGGATTTCATCCGTGCAATGGTAGAAATGCTTCGGGATAAACTCCTGCGTATTTCCCCAGCTGCTCACTTCATGTACTGCCATCATGCTCCTTTCCTCCTGTGCTTATTCCATCATAAACTATGACGCTGCGTAGGAGACAATCCTTTTTTTGCAATTCGTCCCCCATAGAATACAATTCGTCCCCAGAATCCCCCTCTTCTGCAAAATATGCTATAATCTGTTCATAGCTGGGCAAAGAGGAAATTCAGCCTTTCACGGCAAAATGTCTCCTTGACCAGCCGAGGGTCCTCACCGCATCATGACCATTAGCTGCACCCCCGGCCGCCAAAGGATGCAATATGTGAATCCATCCAAAGTAATAAGGAGTAAAAACACCGATGGGAAAAAAAGAAGCACTCAAAAAAGAAACCGGAAAAAACAGAGAAAACGAAACTGACCGTCCCGGAAGGGAGTCCCCCGTCAAGGAAGACAAAAGGGCAGAAAAAGCCAGAGCACAGGAGGGGAATACCCGGGACAGCAAAACCCGAAAGCGGCGCATCCCAAAAGCCGAACTAAAAGAAAGCCGAAAGGAAAAGGAACCCTGGGAAAAGCCCAGGTACAACATGTGGCAGATGTCGGCCTACATGATCTCCCTGGCCTGGCGGGAGAAGGAGAAAAAGATCATCCTGCTGGGCCTCCTGCTGACTCTGCTGTCCGTGGCAGGCAACCTGACCAATCTCTTCCTCTCCCCAACGATCCTGGGGCTGGTGGAGCGCAGGGCGGAGCTTCCCGTGCTGCTGGCTGCCATCCTGGGCTTTCTGGCGCTGTCCATCCTGTTTAACGCCGCCCGCGCCTATACCGACGCGAACTGGCGCTACGGCAAAATCACCCTGCGGGTATGTCTGGTTGCCATGCTGAACAACAAGTTGGCCACCACCTCCTACCCCAACCTGCAGGACGATACCTTCCAGAAGAGAATGACGAAGACCAATGACGCCATCAACTGCAATGCGGCGGCGGGCGAAGCCGTATGGGGAACCCTGTCCGGCCTTCTGGAGAACCTCCTGGGCTTCGCAGTCTACCTAACGCTGCTGTCCGCCGCAAGCCCTTATCTTTTTGCCGCCATCACCCTGATTACCCTGATCGGGTATTTCATCAACAAGCCCCTGAACCGGTACGGTTACCGCCACAGGGAAGAGCTGGGAAGGATAGAAGGGAAATACTGGAATCTCCGGGGATATGCGGAGTCTCCGAACCTGGCCAAGGACATCCGCCTCTTCGGCATGCGCCCCTGGCTGCAAGAGATCTACGCCAAAACCATAGATGCTCTCAGGGCGTTCCGCCGCCGTGAGTCCAATGTGGTGATCTGGGGCCGGATCGCCGACCTTATGCTGGCCTTCCTGCGCAACGGCCTGGTCTACGCCTGGCTGACCCTTCAGGTGCTGGAGGGGGATATCAGCGTTCCCTCCTTCCTGCTGTATTTCTCCGCCGCCGGAGGCTTCTCCGCCTGGGTCACCGGAATCCTGGACAACCTCCTGACCCTGCATAGCCAGAGCCTGGATCTGTCCAATCTCAGAGAATGCCTGGAATATCCCGAGCCCTTCCTCTTTCAGGAGGGGCGTCCGCTTACGCCCAACCCGGGCCGCGCCTACGAGCTGCGCCTGGAGGATGTCTCCTTCCGGTATCCCGGCTCCGAGAAGAATATTCTCTCCCATATTAACTTAACTCTGCACCCCGGGGAGAAGCTGGCGGTGGTGGGCTTAAACGGCGCCGGAAAGACCACCCTGGTGAAGCTCCTCTGCGGCTTCTACGATCCCGATGAGGGCCGGGTCCTTTTAGACGGGCGGGATATCCGGGAGTACAATCGGGCCGATTACTACCGGATGTTCTCCGCGGTGTTCCAGGACTTCACCCTGCTGCCCGCCACCGTCGCCGCAAATGTGGCCCAGTCCGAGGATGCCATTGATATGGAGAAGGTGACGGACTGCATCGCAAAGGCAGGACTGCAGGAGAAGACCGAATCCCTGCCCCAGGGGTACGAGACTCTGCTGAACCGAGAGGTCTACGAGGATGCCGTCATGCTCTCCGGCGGGGAGACCCAGCGGCTCATGCTGGCCAGGGCTCTCTACAAGGACGCCCCCTTCGTGATCCTGGACGAGCCCACCGCGGCCCTGGATCCAATAGCGGAGGCGGATATGTACGCCAAATACCACGATATGACGGCGGGGCGCTCCTCCGTCTATATCTCCCACCGTCTGGCCTCCACCCGCTTCTGCGACCGGATCCTCCTCATCGAGGACGGAAGGCTGGCGGAGGTGGGCACCCATGAATCGCTGCTGGCTCTGGGCGGCAGATACGCGGAGCTTTTCCATGTACAGAGCCAATATTACCGGGAAGGAGATACAAGTCATGAAGGATAAAGAGAAAAAACTGCTTTCGTTCAGGGAATCCTTACAGGTCAATCTGCGGGCCCTGAAGCTTTTCTGGAAAATGTCCCCCAAGGGCATGCTCTGTAAAATCGCCGGCACGTTCTGGGGAGCGCTGACGCCTTACGTGGGGATCCGGCTTTCCGCCCTGATCATAGAGGAGCTGTCCGGTGCGCGCAGCCCGGAGCGGCTGAAATCCCTGATTCTCGCCGCGCTGGTTTCCGCCGCCCTCTTCTCTCTGGCCTCCGTGCTCCTGGACAGGGCAATGCAGGTAGAGCTGGACTCCGTGAACTGGTTTCGGACGGATCACCTTCTCTGGGGGAAGATGCTGGAGCTGGACTATCACATCACGGAGGATCCCGAGACCCGCAAGATGCTCTCCACCATCCGTCAGAACATGAACGGCGGAGGATGGGGAATCCACCGGGTGCCGGAGAATTTTGACACCCTTCTGCGGGCTGTGCTCAGCCTTCTGGGAGGGCTTGCGCTGACGGTATCCCTGTTTACCAGCAGAGTGCCGGAGGAAGCCGGCGGCCTGACCTTCCTCAACAGTCCGCTGTTCATGGCTTTGTTCCTGGCGGGCATGCTGGCCGCCTCCCTGCTCTCCTCCTTCTTCTCCACCAGAGCGAACAGTTATTATGCACTGCATTCCGATTCCCATAATCTGGTCAACCGTCTTTTCTCCTTTTTCGGCTTTCTGGGACAGAGAAGGGACCTTGCCGCCGACATGCGTATCTACCGGCAGGAACAAATCTGTATGAAATATAACAAGGACAAGACGGGCATCTTCTCCTCCCAGGGGTATTTCGCCAGGCTGGCCAGAGGACCCATGGGGCTGTACCTGGCCGCTTCCTCCGCCGTGTCCATCCTCTTCCTCACGGGCATGGTCTACCTCTTCGTCTGCCTGAAGGCATGGGCGGGCGCCTTCGGTATCGGCATGGTAACCCAGTACATCGGCGCCATCTCCAGATTCTCCGGCAGCATCGGCTCATTGTTCGACACCGCAGGCTCCATGCGCAACAACGCCTCCTTCCTGAAGCTGACCTTCGACTACCTGGATATCCCCAACGCCATGTACCAGGGCAGCCTCACCGTGGAGAAGAGAAACGACCGGAAATACGATGTGGAATTCCGGGATGTGTCCTTCCGGTATCCCGGAAGCGGCGATTATGTCCTGCGCCATGTGAACATGAAGTTCCGGGTGGGGGAGAGACTGGCCGTGGTGGGCATGAACGGCAGCGGCAAGACCACCTTCATCAAGCTGCTCTGCCGCCTTTACGACCCCATCGAGGGCGCCATCCTGCTGAACGGCATCGATATCCGCAAGTACAATTATGAAGACTATCTATCCCTCTTCTCCGTGGTGTTCCAGGATTTCGCCCTGACGGATTACACGCTGGGCCAGAACGTGGCGGCAGGGGAGACTTACGATGGGCCAAATGCCCGGGAATGCCTGAAAAAGGCCGGCTTCGGGGAGCGGCTTGAGGAACTGCCCCTGGGACTGGAAACCTATCTGGGAAAGACCTTTGACCAGAAAGGAGTGGACATGTCCGGCGGTGAGCGGCAGAAGATCGCCCTGGCCAGAACCCTGTACAAGAACGCCCCCTTCATTGTGCTGGATGAGCCCACCGCTGCCCTGGACCCTATTGCGGAGGCCGAGATTTACAGCAAATTTAACGACATCGTGGAGGACCGGACAGCCATCTATATCAGCCACCGCCTCTCCTCCTGCCGCTTCTGCGACAATATCCTGGTGTTCCACAAGGGCAGCGTGGTCCAACAGGGCAGCCATGAGCGGCTTGTGGCGGATGAGAAGGGGAAGTATTATGAGCTGTGGCACGCCCAGGCCCAGTACTATGATGAGAAGACCGTGGGAGCCGGAGCGGAGGCTGCGCTGTAAGCCTGCCGTTCTGCCCATGTTTTCGCTTTATGAAATTCAGGATAGGATCCCGTTATTCGTAACCCGGACAAATCGAAACCCAGAATATACCATAAAACGCGGATTTCGGTGCTAAGCACTGCCTGGACAAACATTCTACTTACAGCCCCCGCCGCTCCAGCCTGTCCATGATGCCGTCCGCTCCTATCCCGGAATGAGTAGCGTACATCCGACAGATGTCCTCCACCAGGCTCTCCTGCGCGCGATAGCGCTCCGCCATCTGCGAAACGCTCTTCCCGGACTGCATTCCCTTCATGACCTTCTTTACCAGCTGGTACAGATCCTTTTCTGGCAGGCCGTCCTTTGCGCAGGCTGTCCCGTCCTCTTCCGTATTTTCCATAGATTCACAGCTCAGGGATTCGCAGTCCAGCCTCACCGCCTCCCACCGGTGCTCCTCCGGATACAGGATCAGCTCCATCATGGTGGCCGGCAGCCGGAACCTCTTTGGCCCGCAGCTTCCGGGGTTCAGATATGGCATCCCTGTATATTTATCATGGAAATCCTTGTATTCATGGGAATGCCCGCAGATCACCATATCGATTCCGCACCGGTCCGCATCCATTTCGGACAATTTCTTCTTCCTGCTCTTCCTATTGTGGAGCATGTAGATCCGAAAGCCGAAAAGCTCCAGTTCCAGCTCCTCCGGCAGGCTCTGCGCCCACTTTCCGTCCACATTTCCCCGGACGGCATAGACCGGGGCCACGGCCTTCAGCCGTTCCAGAATTTCCGGCCTGTCTATGTCCCCCGCGTGCAGAACCGCCTCACAGTCCGCCGCCCGCCGGAGAACCTCCGGCCGCAGCAGGCCATGGGTGTCTGAGATGACCAGAATGCGATGTGGTTCCATTCCCTGCCTCCTCTTCTAAAGTCTTCTGATTGACCTTTACAAGTCCCCGAAATGTATCGTGCTGTCTCGCACCTAATCCCAGGCAATTCTCTTTCTTTGCTTTCATCCATGATGGTATGGACAGATCATGGGGGTTACTGTGCTTCTTCCTCCCGGGGCACTGGAATGTACACCATTTTTAAGGCTTTGCTCAAATCTCCAAAATCCCGCCAGCCTATGGCAATTTTATTGTCCTTCAGAAAAAGTCTGTCATCCTGGGTATGCATCCCCCATACCCTGATTTCTTCGCTTTGCAGCATCTTTGTATCTTCTCCTTTCCTCTTATCTGCAGATTTTTTAACATGCAATATTGCGGATAAATTCTTCTTCATCATTTCTTATGTAATTACGGGCGACTGCGGACAGCTCTGTGGCCGGATCTGCCATATCGCGTAATTCCTTTATGTATTTTTTCAGCATATCTCTGTAAACCAGGGAGCGTGTCCTGGCATATTCCCGTTGGGCATTTTTTATCATTTCAATTTTGACCTTACAGGATTGCTGAATTTCTTTACGCCTGTCTACCAGCGTAATATGATCCAGATCAAAAACTCTTTTTGACAGATAGACCCGCGTGGCATCCCAGCATGTATCATCGTCACAAGCCGGTTTCACTTTCCCATCCAGTTCAAACGCAATCAACGAGACATCATATTCATCCGCTGGATCCAACAGACCGCACCATTCCTGCGCTGGATCATCTCCTGGTCCTGCAGCTTTTGTTCCCTCCTGCAAGGGGAAATAAGAACCTTTGGTTGTGTTAGGAATATCTGCAGACAGCCGATAATTCCTCCAGTCAAAGGCAAGCCACCAATAGGCTTCTGCACTGTTTTCTGTTTTTATCTTGCAATTTCTTTTTAAGGGCTTTGGCTGCTTTTTCGGCCGAAAGTGATCCATATGGTAATTTGACGCAATTTCCTTTGCTTCCGTATACCAACATTTCCCATGGGAAAGCTTCATATAGTATTCCTTGAGTTTTCCCCAATAGCCGGAATGCTTATCAATGAAATCGTTTCGGTTCTCCGGAGGAAGTGCCCTTAACTGTTTCGTCAATTCCATTCCTTCTTCAATTAATTCCCTGGGCGGCGGATTTCCGAATAAATCAATGTATATCATCTGTTCTCTTCCTCCAAAATTTCTGCCAGAATATCATCCGTCAATGCCAGCATTTCTTTTCTCTCCTCCTCCGTAATCGGCTTCTCCTGAAACTCAGGCCGGGAAAAAAGCCTCTCAATGGTCAGCACCAGATTGTAGCCCGTCATTCCTAATACGGTCCTGGTTTTACCCGTTCCGGTTGCCATAGCCAGCAAAACCTTTTGCCTGCCTTCCATAATCGCATTTTCCGCCGCCTGAATTGCTCTCAGCTGATATTCCCGTAAATTCAAACCATCTCTGTCACGCAACATATCATAGGGGAGAGCTTTCAGATTCCGGTTTCCATCCTGCATATCCTTCTCAAGAAGTTCCCGGATCCCTGTCGGTCCAATCCAACCGTGCAATGCTTTCGGTGCATTCGACGATTTCCGCAGATCCAGGAACCAAATACCGGATTTTGTCTGTAACTGCTCCAGATAGGGCCTTCCGTTAGTCACAAAAGTAAACGGAACCTTATATTCCCCCCATATGCCGATAGTATATGGCATGTCCTGGGCCCGGATCTGCCTCGGATACTCTTTACCCTGATAATCAATAACAGAAGGAATATCCTTATGTGCTGCCTTGGCTTCAATGATGCCCACCATTTGTAAGTCAATAAACAATACATAATCGGCAAACCCATGATTGCCGACTTCCGAATCCGTAGGCCATTCGGCGATAGCCATACAGTGCCCTTTTGCCGGGCGGATTCCTTTTGAATAACGCAAATTTTCCGTATCCGCTTCCCATCCTACCTTACGAAGCTGTTCATCTATCAGATATCTGGTTTCCGCTTCGGACTTCTGCCGCAGGCCTGCCGCATGCTTTGCCTTTTTCTTTCTCTCCTCGGCTGAAACATACGTGGCGGCCAGCGCCGCTTCCTGCGCCTGTATTGTAAGTATTTCTTCTTTTTTTGCTTCCTCTGTCTTATTCGCAACAACGGTGGAATGCTGTTCCTGTGGCATAACGAAATCATGATGCCGGTAATCCCAGTCTCCATAGGTCTGCATAAACCATTCACACAGACTGTATGCCATTTCCAGCAAAATTTTCCTTCATCAATAGACGAGTAATTTTCATGTGCCGCCTTATTTCTGATTTTACGGAGCGCATGAAGAATATCGCCTAACTCCCTGTCTATCAGATTCTCGCGCAAAAGAGCATTGATTCTGGCTACAGCCGTATTGTCAGAAGGGAATGGAATTTTATCATATGTAAAAATCAAATTGACAATGGTTTCGCCAATCATCCCCAGTTTCATCAGGCAGGAATTAGAATCAGAATAGCAATATTGTTCCGCAAGGCGACCAAAATTAGCAAGAACCGGAAACTCTTTTTCTAAAAAATCGAAATTTGAGGTCATAAATATTTCCCTTTCTTCCTGCATAATCCAATACTTTGTGCAAAATTCCAAACATTCTGGTAATTATATTGAGCCAAATCAGATCCAGATCATTATCGACATGATTATTTTACCACAATCTTCCCATGTTTTCCATTCAAAAAAGCATTTCTGACCAAACCATTGACAAACGGTATTTCAAACCAATATAATAATACTTAGAAAAATCTATCGGATTCTATCATGGAGCTTATAGCTTTGACTGCAAAAGAATGGAGGGAAGAACTGCTATGAAAAGTATCCGAACTAAAATCACCGTTTGCCTGATGGCAACCGTGCTGGCGGCTCTGGCTGTGGTGGGCGGCTCCAGCATCGTACTGAATTACCGAAGTACCATGGCAACCGTAAATCAAATGATGAGTGAAACCGCTGTGCTGGCGGCTGAACGCATCGAGCAGGAGCTGGCGGCCTATAAAAACGTGGCCCTGGAGACCGGGTGTATTCCTCAATTATCAGATTCGTCAGTATCGACGGAGGAAAAACGCGCCATTGTTGACGGACGTGTGAGTACACATGGCTTTCAGAGAGGAAATGTGATCGGACCTGACGGTTACAGTATTTTTGACGGCAAGGATTACTCCGACCGGGAGTATGTACAGCAGGCAATGAGCGGAAATATCTATGTGTCAGAGCCCCTGATAAGCAAAATTACAGGGGAGCTCTCCATCATGGTTGCGGCCCCCATCTATTCCGGTGGGACCTATGGTTCCCAGGTGGTTGGAGTTGTTTACTTTGTGCCCAGGGAAACTTTTCTAAATGATATCGTAACCTCCATCAAAGTAAGCGAAAACAGCCATGCATACATGATCAATAAAGCCGGATATACCATCGCGGACTCTACCCTGGATACCATTACCACCCAGAATATCGAGGAGGAAGCCCGCAGCGATGCTTCCCTGAAGGAACTGGCCGCAATCCACAGCAGCATGCGGCAGGGAAAGAACGGCTTTGGAAGGTTTCACTCCTCGGACGTTCCCCGGTTTGCAGCCTATGCCCCGGTGAACAGCACGGACGGCTGGAGTGTGGCGGTTACGGCGCCGGAAACGGATTATCTGGCGGATACTTATTTCGGCATGCTCATTGATGCCATTGTCATTCTTGCCTCCATTCTGGTATCCATCGTAGTTGCCCTGCTCCTGTCCAACAATATCGGCATTCCCATGCGGGCCTGCGCCAAACGGATGAAGCTGTTGGTGGCAGGAGATCTGGAATCCCCTGTGCCGCAGAATAACGGGAAGGATGAAACCGCGGAGCTGACCCGTTCCACGGCTCAGCTTGTGACAGGCTTACATACAATTATCGGAGACATCAATTATCTGCTGACAGAGATGGCCAGACAGAACTTTGATATTCAATCTTCTCATCGGGACGCATATGTAGGCGGATTTCAGGGGATTCTGGAATCCATGCGCACGCTGAAGCTGGAAATGAGCAACACACTTCTCCAGATCAATGCCTCTGCCGGACAGGTTTCCGCTGCCAGTGCACAGGTTTCCGCCGGCGCACAGTCTCTGAGCCAGGGTTCCATGACTCAGGCCAGCGCTGTGGAAGAGCTGGCCGCCACGATAACGGATATTTCAGGCAGCGCCCAAAAGACCTCTCAGGCAGCCAAGGAAGCCGGAAAGTATGTCAACCAGGCCGGTGCTCAGTTGGGCATCAGCGTAGACTATGTCAAAGATCTGAATGCTGCTATGGAGAAGATATCCAACTCTTCCATGGAGATTTCCAAGATCATTGCCGCAATTGAAAATATTGCATTCCAGACCAATATCCTGGCTCTGAATGCTGCCGTGGAGGCCGCCCGCGCAGGTACCTCCGGAAAAGGCTTTGCGGTGGTAGCCGACGAAGTAAGGGCTCTCGCTTCCAAGTCGGATGAGTCCGCCAAGGCCACAAAGGAGCTGATTGAGAGTTCTATAGCCTCTGTCACAGAGGGCAGCAGGGTGGTGTCCAGGGTCACGGAGGCACTGGAGCAGACAAGTATATTTGCCGGCAATGTAGTCACGCAGATGGATATTGTGGTGGAAGCCGTGGATAATCAGACCGTCGCTATCACACAGGTTACGGAAGGCGTGGAGCAGATCTCCAACGTAGTGCAGACCAACAGCGCCACCGCGCAGGAGAGCGCCGCTGCCAGCGAAGAGCTTTCCGCCGAAGCCGCCAGCTTAAAGCAGATGGTGGATCAGTTTACGCTGGCCAGAGATTAGTTGTTGCTGCAAACAGCTGATACTGTAAACGGGGCCTGCAGATGCAGGCCCCGTTTCTTACAGGTTTCTTACTTACAGGAGTTTATATTCCGTGTTGCTAACCGATATCATATCGTCCTTAAAGTCAGCCCATGATATCCGCCTCTGTTCCTTTACTAACTGCCGCTTTCGGAATCAGCCCCACTTCCTTGTTCGCTTTTTCTCTTTCCAGGCTTCGCTTTAAGAACCCAATTTTTTCATCAATCAGCCCTCCCTAAAAGCTTTTTCTGAAAAGATTGTAATACAGGAGGGCATGAATTGCTATCAAGATATGCTTGAGTCGCGGAACTCAACCGCTCCTTGAGAGGATTTCCCTCCCTCCTGCAGCGCCCCCGGCAGGCGTCTGCGGATCAGCCGGTTCTTCAGGTTCTTCCAGTCAAAGGGAACCAAAGGATAGATATAGCTCTTGTGGGACACCGTCCTGTTACAGCAAATGGACAGCAGCGCTATCAGGTTCCCGCCGATATATCCCCAGAGTCCGAACCACTGGGTCAGAAGCAGGGTGATGATCCGCAGAAATTTCAGCGCATATCCCAGCTCATAATTGGATTGGGTATAATTTGCGATGGCCACAAACGCCATGTAGAGCATAACCTCTGAGCTGAACCATCCGCTGTTCACCGAAAACTCTCCCAGCACCAGGGCCGCCATGACGCTCAATGGGGTGCTGAGCATGTTGGGGGTGTTGATTGCTGCCAGCTTCAGGCCGTCTATGGCCAGCTCCAGAACCAGGAACTGCCAGATCAGCGGCAGATTCGGTTCCTCCTTCAGCATAATAAACGAGAAGCTCTCCGGTATCCACCGGCTGTTGTTGATCAGCAGCAGAAAGGTAGGCGTCACGAGATAGGTCAGCAGGGTGATCAGGAATCTGGTAATCCGCAGATAGGTGCCCGTAACGGGCGGAAAATAATAATCGTCCGCCTCCTCCACCACATCGAAGATCGTGGCAGGCAGTATCATGGCAGAGGGGGAATTATCCACCAGAATCACAATATTACCCTCCAGCACCTGGGCGGAGGCGGCATCCGGGCGCTCTGTGTATTTAAACTTCGGAAACGGATTGTACCATTTCCTCTGATACAGACATTCCGCCAGGGATTCCTGGTTCATGGTCAGGGAATCCACGTTGATATTCTGTATCTTTCTGCGGATTTCTTCCAGAAACTTCTCGTCCGCACGTCCCCTCATGTAGCACAGGACAACATCCGTGCGGGAACTCTTCCCGGCGTTCAGCATCTCCATACACAGATCCGTACTGCGGATCCTGCGGCGGACCAGTGCCGTATTGGATACAAGTGTCTCCACAAATCCGTCCTTGGAGCCCCGCAGGGTCTTGTCCTTCTCCGGTTCCTCCACACCTCTGGACGGATAGGTTCTGGAATCGATTAGCAGCGCCTTTTCATAGCCATCCAGTAACAGCACAAACATCCCTGACAGCAGGGACTGTATGACGGCATCGCATTTCTCCTCCACGTCCACCTCCACATAGGGGGTGAACTGCCTGGAAAGCCCGTCCATATCCTCCGGCATCTTATCGGAGGTAAGATCCATGAAATATTGTAAAAGCTTCTGCACCAGATCGTCCTTGCAGAATCCGTCTATCAGATACATACAGGCGTCTTTCCCGCCGATTTGAACGACCCGGTATATAATATCGAAATTCTTCTCCGCATCCAGTACTCCGTTAAAATATGCCATATCCTCCTGCAGAGTACCTGTCACCTTCTTCTCTTCCATCATCAAAAATAAACTCCTTCTTCAGCCATGACTTGCATATACTCACGCTTATCATAGCCCTAAAAAGGAGTTTTTATGCCTGCAAAAAGCTTTTGAGAGGCTGTCGGGAAATGACTGTCCTCCGAACCATTTAACCCGGCATTACTGCCCGGTGGTGCTTCCAAGCCCTCCGTTGCGAACACCGTCCGCCTCATCATCCACCGTAATTCCGTACTCAATAAAGATTCCCTGTGCAAAGCCCGTACCCCGGGCCACCTCAACAGTCCTGTCTTCGTTGGTATCGTTAGTCATTTTGATAAAAATATGGCCCTGGTTATCGGAATTATAATAATCGCTGTCAATGATTCCCACTGTATTGTTCATCTGCAGACGGTACTTAAAGCCCAGCCCGCTCCTGGGGTACAGCTTCAGCACCCAGTCCTCGTCTATCCTTGCACGGATTCCCGTAGGAATCTTAACGGTTTCCCCCGGTGCAAGTCTGAAAGCAAACGGCGCGAAGAAATCATATCCTGCACTGCCCCTGGTGGCGCGCCTGGGAAGCCGAATCCCCTCATAAATATCCCTGATTTCCGCATCGGAATACTCCGGAAAATCCCCCTGTACGGCACCTGCGAAATTCTCATAGCTTACCTTGAAAAACTGTGCTACTCTCTTCATGGTTTTTCCTTTCCCCGGCCGCTCCCTTTCCCTGCATCCCTTCCAGACACCTTCTGCCTTTTGCAAAATTATGCGGAGAGCAAAGGTACACATCCGGCAGAGCTGTCGGCTGCCGTCCTCAGTCACAGCAGGCACATATATGATCCGGCTTCTCCGTCAATATATATTCCTGGCTGTAGTCCCCGCAATGCAGCAGAGGAACCGAAGGATCCTCCTGCCCAAGCGAGGCCTGCACATTTATCACCCTCTGATTGGCGCTGCCCTTCCAGAGAAGCCTGGTATCCTTTTCCTCATCACGGAATTCCCCATCCACCAGCACATCCACATATTTCATCAAAGGATACTGAAGAATATCCTCCCATTTATCGCCTGTGTATAGCCAGATGGTCTTGTCCGGATATTTCTCCTTAATCTCTGCCATCAGCGTCCTCACATCCATCCGATTGGCAGAGTGCAGGGGATCTCCTCCCGAAAAGGTGATGCCGGAGATATAACTCTTATCCAGCTGTTCAAAAATCTCCTCCTTCGCAGCCTGGTCAAAGAGCAATCCCCCGTCCGGATCCCAGGTAACGGGATTCTGGCAGCCTTTACAGCAATGTGCACAGCCTGCCACCCATAAAACCACCCTCAGCCCGTCCCCGTTGAGCATATCGTCCGTCGTTATATTGTGATACCGCATGTTCTGTTTTCCTCTCCCTGTTCCACGCCTTTGCCGCATCATCTTCCTGCCCGCCTGCATCCGGGGATGGCGACGCACCCTTCCTGCTTCGCGCTCCTGCCGTCTCTTCTGCCGAAGGCCAATGTCCCCCGGCGGGACGGGCGGTGCTACATACTCTTTCGTTCCGCAATTTCCGCCATTTTCGCGTCATTCAGCCTGGTATCCCCGTGGACGCGTGAGTAGGAAAGATAGCCGTTCATTCTGTCGATTTTGGTCAGATTGCGGCTCCCGCATTTGGGACACACATCCATCTCCAGCTCCTGATGCCCGCAGTCGTCACAATACGCCAGGGAGAGATTGACTCCCTCGTAAAAGCCCATATCCATGGCACGGTGAATCAGAGTCTTTACGGCCTCAATATTATAATCGATGGGATATTTCACATACTGGATCTTGCCGCCGTTGCTCAAATCCCAGAATCGATCCTCCAGATTCTGCTTCTGAATGGGCGTGATGTCCTCCGATACATGGCAATGGAAGCTGTTGCTCACATACTCCCTGTCCGACACTCCTTCCACAATCCCATATTTCTTGCGGAACTGCTTTACCTGCAGCCCGCAGAGATTCTCCGCCGGCGTACCGTAAATAGCATACAGATTGCCGTCCGCCTCCTTGAATTCGTTAATGCGCTTATTGATATACTCCAGAACCTCAAGGGCAAACTCTCCGTCCTCCACCAGGGATTTGCCGTTGTACAGCTCCTGCAGTTCATTCAGTGCGGTAATTCCGAAGCTGGCTGTGGCGGATTTCAGCAGAGGCTTAATCTTGTCCGTAAGCTTCAGATGTCCTCCCAGGAAACCTCCTGCGCAATAGGCCAGGGGATTTGTGGATGCGCGCATCTCCCCCAGATAGGCGTAGGTGCGGATATGCAGATGCCGGATGAGATTCAGATAATAGTCCAGCACCTCGTAGAAATCCCGGCTCTCCTTCCTCGCCTTCGCCAGAATCATGGGAAGGTGCAGGGATACGGCTCCGATATTAAAGCGTCCCACAAAGATCGGCTTGTCCTCCTCGTCCGCCGGATGCATTCCCCCGCTCTCATACCAGGGGGAGAGAAATGCGCGGCATCCCATGGGAGACACAATACGCCCGTACTGCTTGTACATGCTGGCCACATACCCCTTTCCCGTAAGGCTCAGCCAGTCAGGATACATGGTCTTGGCGGAACACTGTACCCCTTCCTCGAATACATCCTCCAGCGGCTTTCCGGGTCCATGCAGATTCTCATCATACAGGAATACAATCTTCGGAAAAAGCACCGGTTTTTTATGCTCCTTTTTGCCCTGGCCGCCCCTGCGCACCCGAAGCATTGTCATGGTGGCAAGCTTTGCAAATCTGCCCGTTCCCGTACCCGCCGTCACTGTAATAAAGGGATAGTCTCCCCTGCTGCTTCCCACCGTATTGAATTTATATTCCCATCCCTGGAAGCCCTGTTCAAACTCCCGTACTACATCCTCATAGGCTTCCGCCTCGGCAGCCGGCATCTCAATGCCCAGCCGTTCGTATTTCTCCAGATATCTCTGATATGACTTCTCCGCATAGGGCTCCAGTATCAGGTCCACGCTGGGAACCGTAAATCCGCCGTACTGCTGGCTGGCGGCACTGAGCACAATATCCCCTATGACATCAAAGGCCACATCCAGGGATTTGGGCTCGTTATACCATACATTTCCCATCTCAAAGCCGCCGCTCAGCACATTCTGCACGTCAAACAGGCAGCAGTTCATGGTATCCCTTCTGGCGGACATATCATGCACATAGATATACCCGTCACGGCAGGCCTGAATCTCTTCCGTAGTCATGAAAAATTTCTGATACAGCTCCTTGTTCAGCTGGTTGAAAACCAGGCTTCTCTTTGTGGCCACCAGCGCCGAATCCGTGTTGGCATTCTCCTTATCTCCAATATACATAATGGACTGGCTCTTCTTATAGACATCGTCCAGCATCCGCACGAAATCCTGCTTATAATTGCGGTAATCCCGGTAGCTTTTGGCAACCACAGGCTTCACCTGCTCCAGTGCGCTCTCCACGATGTTATGCATGACGGGAATGGGCACTTCATCCATCCCCAGCTCATCCACCTTATCAATGACATACTGGCAGATCAGGCTTTCCTCCTCCACGGTAAATTTGGTCAGCGCCCTGTATGCACTCTTTGCAACTGCATTGATTACCTTCTGTACATTGAAGGTCTCCCTGCTTCCGTCCTTTTTGATTACGCACACTTCCTTCAGTGGTCTGTACCGATCTCCATAATTGATTTCTTCCTTCACTGTCTGCTCGAAATTACTGCCCATTCACTTCATTCCCTTCTTTTATGCACAAAATATAGCATCCCATTCCTGCAATATACAAGATATTGTGTGCGGTAACTAATAGTATAAGAAAGAAATCGGCGCTTGTCAATGAAGTCCTGCCATAAAAAGTGCACAAAAAAGATATCCAAATTTCAGGATATCTCTCTATTGACATTGAAAATCCTGCAGAGAGACCGTAATCTCCTCCAGCCATTGCCTATATTGTTCCCTCACGGGCGCCGGACCTGCGATCACCGCCTCCCGTCCGATTCCTGCCAGCCAGCCAAAAAACTGTCCGCTGACCATTACCTTTGTACGGATGCGGAATTCTCCCTCCGATATCTGCCGGATATCCGCCTCCCTGCCAAACCGATCCATTACCACACCGATAAGGCGGTTGGGAAACTGCAGGATAACCACCTGCTCTTCCCCTCCGTACATACCGAAAATCCGGTTGGTATATGCCGCCAGATCCACCCTGGCAAACTGCTCCATCCCTTCCCTGGCATCCTTTTGCACTTCCGTCCTTCCCATCTTGTCCACACGGTAATGCTTCATGACCCTGTCGGCACTGTCATATGCCGCCAGATAGTAATTCTCATCCTGCCAGATCAAAGCCCAGGGACTTACCGTTTTGCTGCCGTTTGTCCTGGACGCCAGTTCCTTCTTCAGATTCCAGTCCATATACTGAAAGGAAATCTGCCTGTTCTCCTGAATTGCCCTGTGAATGGTATCGATATTGTAATAAATACTTTCATTTTCCGTTTTGATGCGCCCTGCCACATACACCTGACGCTGTAGCTTGCCGGCATCATGCTTACCTGCCAGACGCTCCAGCTTTTTAATAAGGCTTCGGGACTTTTTCGTGGTAATGAAACGGGAGGATTGTACCGCATCCACCAGAAGCTTTAACTCTGCAAGCTCAAATTCCCTTCCGGCCATATAATAGCCGCCGCCAAGCCTGCTGTGCACCTGCACAATATCATATCCGAACTCGCAGAGCTTCTCCATATCATCATAAATACTCTTTCGCTGGGAATGAATTCCGTTTGCCTCCAGATAAGTAATAATATCCTCCGTGCTGGCGGGATGATGCTCATCCGTATTCTCCTCCAGAAGCTTGACGATATACAGCAATTTCAGCTTTTGCCCTGTGGATTTTGCCACTGCCCCGATCCTCCAAACTCCTGCCGCATTTCACCGGTTATCAACTCTTCCGCAGTCAAAGCCTTTCCCTGTCCCTCTTCTGTGCCGCTCCGGAAAATTCCAGTCGGACTTCTCCGGACAGACTCCTCCCGAAAAACAGGAACACATCCCACGGACGCCCGGTACTCCCGCCCAAGCGCCCCTGTAACCATTCCGTCCGCAGCTTCCGTAAACATTTCAGATGTCCCCTGAAATGTCCATGCTCCCGCACTTCGCCAGGCTCCGACCCGCTTCCGGTGTCCATCGGGAACCTGTTCGCAGCGGCTGCTCTACTTATTGCCCTCTTTCACGGCGGCACCCGCATTATCCTTTTTCCTGGCCATGGTAATTCCCAGCGCCGTAGCCACACCACCCACAGCAGCAATTACAAGAAAAACAACCATACGTGATAAAAATGCATTGATAAAACTGACCAACATAACCTGTCCCTTCTTACTCTTATAAATTTTATTCCCGCGGGCATACATTGCCCCTTAAGCAATGAATCCAAGTCAACGAAGTTGACTTTGTCAGCGGTGCTGACTTTATGTCATGCTTGCAGCGGGTTATATCATTGCCCGGTCATCAAACATATGTTTGGAAGTGTCCAATAAAACAATGACTATTCCTTTATACCGGGGTTTCTCTAGTATACCAGATGTGATATACTCCCGTCAAGCCTTCCACACACCGGATGTCATAAAATACTCTGCCTGAGCCGAAGCCCTCTCTATCACCCCGCTGTCGTACCCCATCAGTTCCAGCAGCCTGATCGCATTTCTGGTAGTGGCCCTGCCCGTCTTCAGCTTATAGTTAAAGAATACATCCCCGTCTCTGACATCCTCCTCAAAATGATAATTGTCAAAATAATCCTTCAAAAGCTCTGTCAGTTCAATGTCGTGGGTGGCCGCAAAGCATAAAATACCGGAGTGCCCCAGAGATTTCAATATCTGCGTGGATGCTGCAATGCGTTCCACCGTATTGGTACCCCTGAGCACCTCGTCCACAAAGCAGAGAATCGGCTCCCCTTCGGAGGCCGCATCCAGAATCCGTTTCAGCGCTTTGATTTCCACGATATAGTAGCTTTCACCCGAATTCAGATCATCTCTCAGCGCCATGGAGGAATACACCCGGAAGAACTGCGCTTTGTATGCACCGGCTGCGCAGGTATGGATGGTCTGTGCAAGGATGGCATTGATGGCCACCGTCTTCAGAAAGGTGGATTTACCGGAGGCATTGGAGCCGGTAAGCAGTACGCCCCTTTTTGCCGCAATCCCGTTTTTTACCGGTGCTTCCAGCAGGGGATGGTATCCCTCCCTGATTTCAATCCGCTCCTCCGGGACAAATTCAGGAACACACCAGCCCCTTCCGCCGCAACCCTCCGCTTCCCCGCCCTCTCCTTCTTCGGTCCGCTCCGCGCTCCTTCCGGAAAGGGATTGTCTGAATTCCCATACGGCGATGCAGGTCTCCGCATATCCCATCACACTCACCAGTGCATCCACATCCTCGATATGCCCTCTCAAAATCTTCAGCATACTGTTAAACTTGAGCAGATCCACATGAAATACCATACGGATATAGTCCATAACCACAGCCAGGATATCTCCGGAGGCGTTGCCACGGTAAGGCGACATGACCCAGTAGGAATTCCTTTTCATCCCGGCCAGTCCCTTCCGCGCCCTTCGCATCTCCTCCCATTCCCCGGCGCAGACAGGCACATCGATCTTTCCCAGCTCCTCACAGGCCCGCATAAGCCTCATGATATAAGAAAAGCTGGTAATATAGGGATCTATCTCCCCCTTTTCCCTGAAATAAGTCACGATATTATAAATCGTTAAGATCACAATTCCGACAATTCCTATGGGGAAATTTATCCACAGAAGTCCGATCAGGGGAAGAAACAGGAAATCCGCAAGAATGTTCTTTGTATTTGACCGCTCCCCCAGAATATCCAGATTATCCAGATAATTATACAGGGAGAATTTCCCTGTATATCCCAGTCGGCGGGCTGCAAGCTGTACCTTCACCCTCACGTCCGGATTATCCCCGAAGAACCGCACCGCATCCTCCAGATGCTCCAGCTCCTCCCTGCTTTGCTTCAATGTTCTGAGAGTATAATATAAATACTCCTCTCCCGATGCGGAGAGGGTATAATTCATCCGCTTAAACAGTTCATCCATCCCCAGGTCATTCCATGTAATATCATCCAGCTGTCCGGCCTTTAAATGCCTGTCGAAATAGCTGTCCATTCTGGCAAAGCGTTCCAGGGCATATTCCTTTTCGGCAAGCTTATCATAATTCTCATACAGGGTTTTAATAAAGTCCCTTTCTTCCCTCCTGGTACGTACGGCTTCCATTCCGAAGATAACCAGCACAAACACCGCCATGGCCAGCATAAAAAGCAAATATTCCATCTTTGTACATCCTCATAGTCAATTTGGTTACGATTTTCCAGTTCATTTCTGTTTTCATTGTTCACAGGATCGTCCGGTAACAGCATCTGCGCAAATGGCATGGCTGCAAATTCCGATACATCCGGACTATCTTGTGCAGCAGGACTATTTTCCGACAGCCTCCATGCCCGTCCGGCACCGGCCTTCTCCATAAAGTCAATATGGCGGCGGACAGCTTCGTCTCTGCCCGCCGCACCATAAAGCACTGGAACAAAATCCTGCTCTTTTACAGGAAAATATATTTCAATACAAACAATACCGTAAGCACATACATAAGAACGCTTACCTTCCCCCTGGTCTTGCCGGTGCAAACATGCAGAACGGTCCAGGATATCACGCCCATGGCAATTCCTTCCGATATGCTGTACATCAAAGGCATGGAAAGAATGCACAAAAACGCGGGAATGGCTTCCAGCATATTGTCCCAGTCAATTTTGGCCACAGACGCTATCATATAGAATCCCACTATGATAAGCGCGGGAGCGGTGGCAAAAGAAGGAATCGTCAGAAACAGGGGCGAGAAGATCACGGAAAGCAGGAACAGCAGACCGGTAGTCACTGCCGTCAGACCTGTCCTGCCGCCCTCCGTCACGCCGGAAGCGCTCTCCACAAAGGTGGTGGTAGTGGAGGTACCGAGAATGGCGCCTGCGCTGGTGGCAATGGCATCCGCCAGAAGAGCGCCCTTGATTCTGGGAAGCCTGCCGTCCTTGTCCAGCATATTTGCCTTGGAGGACACACCGATCAGAGTTCCCAGGGTGTCAAAGATATCCACAAACAGGAAGGCAAAAATGACCACAATGAATTCCGTAATGCTCTTCAGCGCCCCGAAGTCAGCCTTGAATACCTGGCCGAAGGTATTGCCCAGCGCCGAGAAATCAAAGGAGACAAACGCAGTGGGTATCACGGAATGCATTTCCACAGGAGGATCAGGATTCGGCACATAGAGGCCTACCAACTCGCACAGAATCCCAAGCACCCATGTAATCAGAATACCGAAGAGAATACCGCCCTTCACCTTCTTGATCAGAAGGAATCCGGTAACCAGAACGCCGATCAGGGCCAGCAGCGCTCCCATCCCAACGGAGCTGAAATCCGTCTTGAAATTCTGATAGGAAACCAGCGTGGAATCATTGTTTACGACAATATTGGCATTCTGAAGACCGATGAAGGCAATAAACAGTCCGATGCCGGCACTAACCGCGGATTTCAGCGTCATGGGAATGGCGTTGAAGATGGCCTCCCTCACATTGGTCACGGAAAGCGCGATGAAAATCAGGCCTTCCACAAACACGGCCATCAGCGCGATCTGCCAGGAATACCCGTAATTCAGTACCACGGTGTAAGCGAAATACGCGTTGAGTCCCATGCCGGGCGCCAGAGCAAACGGATAGTTTGCAAAAAGCGCCATCAGTATGGTTCCCAGGAATGACGCCAGCGCCGTGGCCAGAAGAACCGCATTTGCATCCATTCCGGAAGCGGAAAGGATATTCGGATTCACGGCCAGAATATAAGCCATGGTCATAAAGGTGGTGATACCGGCCATGACCTCGGTCTTGACATTTGTGCCGTTTTCCTTGAGCTTGAAAAATTTCTCTAACATTTTTACTCCCTCCTGTGTAGTTTGAATTAGAGAAAATAACAGGTACTATCATAAAACATATCCATATGCCCGACAGGCTGGTATAACGTCTAAAACTCATGTGGAAATCCGCATGCTCTTGCGGTTTGTGTGCATCTTCACAGTAAAGCCCCAGGCAATTCTCTTTATTGCCTTGCTTTCATGCATGGTGGTGGGGCGGGATGCATGGGGGGGTACTGTGTTATCTTCATACAGATTTCCAATACGCTATACTGGTTCGCTGCAAATACCTGCCGCTATTCGTCCGGCAGGTTTGCCGTGCATACCGTTTGCCGCTATGCATATATGATACGTTCTACAATCCTTTCACATCTCGCATAGATATCCTCCGCGCCCTCTCCCACAGAAAAGCAGCCGTCCAGGTACCTTATGCCGCCGTTTATCATGGTCATGCGGACATTGGATTTGCTCCCGCTGTATACGAGATTTTTGGGGATATTGTGGATGGGCTGCATATTGGGCTGGCGCAGATCCAGCAATATGATATCCGCCAGCTTTCCCTCCGCCAGAATATCCGCCTCCGAAAGTCCCATGGCTCCCGCTCCCCGTACGGTTGCCATGCGAAGCGTCTCCATCGCGTTCAGGCTGGCGGCGTCCCCCTCCCGGACCTTGCTCAGCGCCGATACCAGATACATCTCCCGGAACATGTCCAGGCAGTTATTGCTGGCGGGACCGTCCGTACCGATTGCCACGGGAATCCCCCTGCGCACAAACTCCGCCACGGGAGCGATTCCGCTGGCCAGCTTCAGATTGGAGGCGGGATTGGTCACCGCGTACATCCCATGCCTGGAAAACACCTCCATATCCGTCTCGCTCATATGAACGCAGTGGTATCCTCCTCCGCCGTATTCAAACATTCCAAGGCTGTCCAGGAACACTGCCGGGGTCATGCCGTACCGCCCCTTGCAGGCCTCCACCTCCCGCTCCGTCTCCGCCAGATGCGTATAAACGGGCTCCCTGCGGCGGTTTGCCAGCTTCGCCAGTTCCCGCAGCAGCTCCCGGGAGCAGGTGTACTCCGAATGGAATCCAAGCCGATAGCGGATCAGCGGACTTTCGGAATTCCATCTCAGATATTCTTCTTCCTGCTGTTTTACGGAGGAAGTAAAATTATTCAGACCGCTGGTGAGCACGCAGCGCATTCCCATATCGGCACATGCCCATGCCGCCGCGTCCGGAGCCAGATACATCTCAAAAACCGAGGTGATGCCGGAGGTTAAATATTCCAGAACCGCCAGCCTTGTCAGATGATAGATATCCTCCCCGGTAAGCTTCTCCTCCATGGGAAATACCTTATTCTCCAGCCACTCCTGCAGCGGGACATCATCCGCATAGGAGCGCAGAAAGGTCATTGCCGAATGGGTATGGGCATCCTTGAATCCCGGCATCAGCAGATCGGCTTTACAATCAATCTCCCTGTCCCAATGCATCCCTCCGGGATTTCCTTCCGGGGACATACGGCCGCTTTCATCCGCTTCCGCCACGCGCACGATCCGGTCGTCCTCCACCCACACTTCCCCCCGGAACACTTCCCGCTCCTCTTCCATAGTCAGAATCCGCGCATTATAAAGTCTGGTCTTCAACGGATGGACTCACCTCCAAACCCATGGGGCAGCAACTCTTCCAGGCGGTAAACCTTATAATCCACCGGACTTTTCGCCACAATCACCTTAAATTCACTGCCGGCAAACTCCTGCATTACCTGTCTGCAGATCCCGCAGGGATAGGCATAATCCGCCGGTTCGCGCCCCTCCATCCCTCCGGCCACGGCAATGGCGCGGAAATTCCTCCTGCCGTCGCTGACCGCTTTGAAGAAAGCCGTGCGCTCCGCACAGTTGGAAGCCCCGTAGGAGGCATTCTCAATATTTCCCCCCTGATAGATATCCCCCTCCGCCGTGAGGAGCGCGGCCCCCACGGTATAATGGGAATAGGGGACATACGCCGTTTTTCTGGCGGACAAAGCCGCCTCTATCAAACCTACATATGCCAGATCACCCATCAGCAACACTCCTTTATCACTTCTGTCACCAGTCTGCGGAAGCCCGGAGCCGCCATATCGGCCGCTTCCTGCACTTCTTTATGGCTTAGGGGGGACAGTGTCATTCCCGCTGCCAGATTGCTGATACAGGAGATCCCGCAGATACGCATGCCCATATGGTTGGCGGCAATGGCTTCCGCCACGGTACTCATCCCCACCGCATCACATCCCATCATACGCAGCATGCGGATCTCCGCCGGCGACTCATAGGAAGGCCCCGTCAGCTGGGCATATACCCCCTCCTGCAGGAAAATGCTGTTCTCCTTCGCCTTCTTCACAATCAGCTTCTGCAGTCCTGCGTCATACACATTGCTCATATCCGGGAAACGGACTCCCAACTCATCCAGATTAGGTCCGATCAGCGGATTGGGCGCAAAGACGGAGATATGATCCTTAATCATCATCAGGTCGCCCGCATGGAAGGAGGTATTCACGCCCCCGGCCGCATTGGTCAGAAAGAGAATCTCCGCTCCCATGAGCTTCAGAAGCCGGATGGGAAGCACCACATCGCTTATGGGATACCCCTCATAGTAATGAACCCGTCCCTTCATGCAGGCAACCGGCGTTTCGCCCACATATCCGAAAATGAATTTACCCGCATGCCCCGGAACCGTCGAAACCGGAAATCCCTCGATCCCGCCGTAGGGCAGTTCGTACACCACCCGGACTTCTTCGGCGTAATCCCCCAGGCCCGACCCCAGCACGATGGCTGCCTTCGGTACAAAATCGGTTTTCTGCCTTACTGCCTCATAGCAGCGCAGCAGCTTCTCATACAACTCTCCCATTTTCCTCTCTCCTTTCTTTTCACTCCAGGTTCCCACTCAGCTTTATGACAATCATCCCGTTTATTACCCGGACGCTTCCCTCCGCGGGCCACCGGGGCATATCAAGGCTGTATTCCACACCCTCTCCCACACGCTCCATGGGAATCCTCTCATAATCCGCCCCCAGAGTATGCAGAAATCCCAGCGCGCGCTTGGTACTCCAGTAGGCTATGGGCTCCACATCCCTGTCATAGTTGAAAAAGGATCTCCCTATGATCTCTCCCGTGACACAGGAGCGGTTGCCCTGAAACTCCCTTCCTCCGATTACGATCACAGGGAGATTATACTTTTCCGGATTTACCTGTTCTATCCTCTCTATAAGGGACCGGCCCAGCGCAATATCCTGTTCGCTGCGGCAGCTGTCGGTATAGTAGAGGCTTTCGGTTACCTTCGCCTGCTCCATACCGGTTACAAGGCAGATGGCGGCTGCACATCCAAAGGCAGCCCGGTAAAACCTGTCTTTTCTTTTTTTATCCTTACTTTTTCTGTCCCTGCTTTCTCCGGCTTTCTCTTCTCCGCTTCCTGCCAGAACCACGCTCAGATACCCCAGGAATCCTGTCACTCCCGGAAGCGCCAGCTGAGAGCGCATTGCCGGGGTATGTCCCAGAGCAAGAGTCATCATAAAAGGAACTCCCAGCAGCGCCAGATAGCAGAACAGGATCAGGAAAAAGACGCCCTTTCTCTCCCTGCAGTTTTTCCTCAGGAAGAGAGTCAGCCATACCAGATCCCACACCGCCAGTATGCCCAGCCCAGCGCTGTAGAAGCAGGAGCCATACCCCGTAAAGGCCTTGAACACATGGGCCGCTATATCGCGGAGGCAGTCCTTTATGGAAAGCTTCCCCCAGGCAATCTGATTGCTCAGGTAGTCGGAGGAACCGAAAAACAGCTTCGTAATAAGGGTATTTAACAGAAATGCAATGGCAAACAGAATACAATAAGAAAGCACCCGCCTGATCAGGGTTCTTTCCGTCAATTTCTTCCCCTCTGAAATCTCCCCAAGCGCCTGCAGCAGCACCAGGGAAGCCGCTCCGAAAATATACATTACCACAAAGGACTGATAGGTTGAAAAGGTCAGAAGGAGAATTCCCACGCTTCCGGCTCCAAATACCGTCCGGCGTTCCTCCGCCCACCGCAGGGAAAGCCAGAGCGCCAGGGCCGTCATGCCCATTGCCATGCATATCTCCATGCTCTGAAGGGAAAAATAGAACTGTTCCACCATGGCAGGATGGGATATCAGGAGCAGTCCCCCGCAGCACCAGCCCCACAGGCCTGTCCTCCCGCCTGTCCGGTCCCACAGGCCCAACAGAAGGGATACAGCCGCAGTGAACAAAAGCAATGTCACAATACCGGTAAAATACGGATTAAATTCCGCATTCCCGAACAGGTGCTTCAGGAATACAAGCCCGTGTCTTCCCGTATGCAGCCAGCCTCCGTAAAAATCCTTACCCCAGAAAATCAGATCCTCCGTGTCAATGCCTATAATGTCCGAATTCAGCTTAGCCCCATGGAGCAGGAATACAAGCAGTCCCACAAGGAGAGCATGGCCCCGGTATCTTTTCAGATATTCTTTCACTCTGTCGTCCCTTTCACAGAAATTGATATACATATTATACAGAAGTCTGACAAAAAAAGCAATTTATTTTCTTTCTTTCTATGGGGGAATATGTTATGATGATTGCTGTGAGAGCAGAACATGATGATAGAGCGGCCCAAAAACCTTACGGAATGCTCTCCCGCCGGATAAATCCGCATTTCACCCTGACAAGGGCTTATTTTATTGATGAGGATATATTTTCATGAAAAAATACAGCAAAGCTAAAATTCTCGTATACCTTTGTTATTTCGGCCTGTATCTTGTCCTGGGGCTTTCCCTGCTGGTCATCCAGCCCTTCGGAGATCCCCCCGACGAATACAACCGCTACCTGATTCCCCAGTATATCGCAGAGCACGGAACGCTTCCCAACGGCTATGAGAAATCCATTCTCATTGAGGGATACGGCTTTTCCTACGCCTTCCAGCCCATACTGCCCTATATGCTTCAGGGCTATGCCATGCGCTTTGTCAGGCTCTTTACCGGTTCGCAGGAAGCTCTGCTCTATACGGCCCGGGGTATAAACCTTTTTCTGGGCCTGCTCACGGCCTGGTTTGTCCTGCTGTTATCCGGAAAATGGTTCCGGGACGGACGCTTCGGCCTGCTCTTTGCATTTCTCGCCACTTTTCTGCCCCAGAGCCTTTTTATTCACACTTATGTGAACACCGACTCCTGCTGCATGCTGTCGGCGGCAGTCATGCTCTACGGCCTGACTCTGGGGTTGAAAAGCGGCTTTTCCAATCGCAGTTCATTTATCATGGCTTTGGGTATCATACTCTGCGCCCTGTCCTATTATAATGCCTACGGATATATTTTAAGCTGTATTTTGCTGTTTACCCTGTTTTTTTTCACTTCCTCCGGAGGCAGAATCCGTTTTGACTGCAAAGCTTTTTTCAAAAAGGGATGCCTCATTTCCGGTATCGTGCTTTTGGGCATCGCATGGTGGTTCATCCGCAGTGCCGTTCTCTATGAGGGCGATTTTCTGGGCCTTGCCACCAGGGACAGGTGTGCCGCGCTCCACGCCCTCCCCGAGCATCACCCCGATACCAGAATCACCTGGCAGAACCAGGGCTTTTCCCTGTGGGATATGCTTAAAGGTTCTGATTTTATCTCCCTCTCCGCCCTGAGCTTCATCGGCATCTTCGGCTCCATGACAATCGTCACTTCCATCTGGGTATACCGTTTCTACAAGGCCCTGTTCTTTTTCGGCCTGGTTCTGAGCGCGCTGGTCCCGCTCTCCGCTGCGGCCCGGAAGGAAGAAAATGCTTCAGGACGCAGAATTCTCCGCATTTTTTATCATATCAATATGGTTTTCTGTATCCTGATGCCCGTCTTCCTGAGTATGTACTATTCCTATACCACGGATTACCAGCCCCAGGGCCGGTATCTTCTGCCGGCCCTGCTGCCCCTGTGCTATTATACGGTCCGCGGGCTGGAAAAAGCATGCCTTCCGGACAGGCTCCCTGCTTTTATCGCCCGGCACCGCAATCGCATTCTCACCTGGTGTACCGCAATATTGTGCGCAATCATTGCCGGCATGACGGCATTGACGATATACGGATATGTCCTGCCCTATTACAGCGCAGGTCCCGCGCCCTTTTGACGAATGGAATCTAAGGGAGATTCTATGATCAAAATGCTATTATAGCTGCAGAAATCGGGATAAGTTATTTTGTAACGGCTCCTTACAGGCTGTTTTATATAATGATGCATACCATTCCGCCGTTGCTGTCGTTGACTATCTTCTGCATGGTGTCCTGGAGCTTGAGCTGGCTCTCCTCGCCGATCACCGCCACCTTGGCCGTAATGCCGTCGTTCACCAGCTGCTCCACTGTCTTTCCGAAGATATTGGTGTCCCAGATTCCCTTTCCCATATCCGCCTGGTTGATAAAGCTGATCAGATCGTTGGCCTGTTCCTGAGTCCCCACGATGGGCGCAATCTCCGTCTCAATATTGGCCCGGATCATATGGATGGAGGGACTGGAGGCCTTGATCTTCACTCCGAATTTATTGCCGTGCTTGATCAGCTCCGGCTTCTCCAGGCTTATTTCATCCTTGTCTGGCGTCACCACGCCGTATCCCTTGATGCGCACCATGTTCACCGCATCCAGCACCTTGGTATACTCATGCTTCATGGCTGCAAAATCCTTCAGCTTATTGATCAGCTGATACTCGTCCGTGATGGTCTCTCCCACCATATCCGTGAGCATCTCATAATAATACGCCTCCTCCACATCCAGGGTGATGCGGATGATCCCGTCTGAGAGGCTCACCGTATCCGTTTTACAGCGCTTTATGTATTCGCCGGACAGCTCCACCGGTTTTCTCAGAATATCCCGGATGGTACTATAGTCCTGCATCAAATCCTTAATCCTGGCAATCACATCCTGCTTCATGCGGTTGTCACAGGGAAGCATCTCCACCCATTTGGGCATATAGAATTCGATGGAGGCAATGGGGAATTCATACAGAACATTTTCCAGCAGCATATGGATATCTTCCTTTTTCAGCTGCTCACAGTTCACCGTCACTGACGAAACGCCGTATTTCTCGGTGATCTCTGCGGCCACGCGCTTCGCGTCCTCCGAATAGGGTTTCTGGCTGTTTACCAGCACCAGGAAGGGCTTGCGCAGCTTTTTCAGGGCAAGGATGGTCTTCTCCTCCGCCTCCAGATAATTTCCCCTGGGAATCTCGCCGAAGCTGCCGTCCGTGGTGACCACCAGACCTATGGTGGAATGATCGTTCATCACCTTATCCGTGCCGATCTCCGCCGCCTGGGTAAAGGGAATCTCATAGTCAAACCAGGGGGTCTTCACCATGCGCTCCATATCCTCTTCCATATGCCCGGCAGCGCCCTCCACCATATATCCCACGCAGTCGATAAGGCGCACGGAAACCGGAATGTCCCCGTTCAATACCACATTTGCCGCTTCGTTCGGTATGAATTTCGGCTCCGTAGTGGTAATGGTTTTGCCCCCGGCGCTCTGGGGCAGTTCATCCTGCGCTCTCACCCGCGCATGTTCATCCTCCATATAGGGAAGCACCATCTCTTCCATAAACCGCTTGATAAAAGTGGATTTGCCGGTGCGTACGGGACCCAGCACCCCTATGTAGATTTCTCCTCCGGTCCGGTTCTTGATATCATTGTACAGGTCATAGGTATTTATCGTATAATTTTCCATAGAGAACCTCCTGCATATACTGTTACAATATATGTGGGACTTTCCGAAAGCATTACTGCCTTATTTAAAAATATTGTGTCCGCCCGCAGTCCTGCCGCTTTTGTGCGGATTGCCGTCAGGAGAGTTGCATTCTTTCAGACCGATTTCATAAAGTAACTTTCGGTCCGCCTGATTCAGGGTATAGAAGCAGAAAAACGATGGAACCGGCAGTTCAGGAATATGGCTTGCGGGAATACAGTGCGTGGAAATATATATGCAATACGGCTCGCAGAAATATTTGCGCGGATGTACGTATGCAGAAATATGTATGCGAAAGTGCATACGCAGAAATATATCCGCAAAAATATGAACACGGGAAGATGTGCATGAAAATACGAGCACGGAAAGAGAGCGGAAAGAACAATGGACAGATTCCGCGAAATGCTATATACTATATCATGATGGCATGCCTGGCACCGTGTATTCCCCGCTCCAGGCATCAGGGTTTGTGGTTCCGGGAATCCCCCTGATCCACAAGGGCTGTCGGAAATGATTTTCGATCCGCAATATATACTGTGAGATACTGAAGCCTGCCGCTGCATTGTATGTTAACAGCATTTCCCGACACCTCCAGCCCGGATAATAATCAGAAAAAGAATCAGAAAAGAGTTTATTCCATGAAAGAAAAAGCCAGCAAAAGCATGCTTCTGCTTTATTTTACGCTTTACCTTGTGGCCGCACTGACCCTTGCCCTGAATCAGCCGCTGAATGACGAGACCTTTCAGTTCATGGGCAACCCGCCCGATGAGCATTCCCGATATAAAGTGCCGTTGTACATCTGTAACCACGGTACCCTGCCCACCGGCTTTGAGGAAGAGCTTATCAGCGGCGACTGCAGATGGACTTATGGATTCTATACCCTGCTGCCTTATATTGTGCAGGGATATGCCATGCGCTTTGTGGATTTGTTCACGGATTCGCCCCTGCTTCTTCTGTACACGGCCAGATTTGTCAATATCATTCTGGGGCTGATCATGGCCTGGGTCGTCCTGCTGTTGGGGAAAAAGCTTTTTCCTGACGACCGCGTGCGCTGGCTGTTCTGTTTTCTGGTGACGTTCCTGCCCCAGAGCCTGTTTTTACACACTTATGTCAATCCGGATTCCATGTGCCTCCTGTCCACGGCGCTGATGCTCTACGGCCTGGTGCGGGGATATGGGGACGGCTTCTCTCTACGCTCCTGCGCCATTCTGGCAGTCGGGGTGATTTTGTGCGCGCTTTCTTATTACAACGCCTATGGCTTCATATTGGGGAGTATTCTACTCTTTGCCGCATATTTTCTGAAAAATGAAAGCGGGAAAATGAGATATGACTGGCGGAATTTTCTGAAAAAGGGGCTGGGGATTTCCGCTGTAGTGCTTCTCTGTATCAGTTGGTCCTTTATCCGGAATTATATCCTCTATGACGGTGACATCATCGGGCTTGAGACAAAGGAAAATTTCATAAAGTCCTTCGGCCTTGAGCGCAGTACCTGCTACAGCCAGGGAATCTCTCTGATTTCCATGCTGGTTACCACCAGCTATTTCCTGCATCTGTTTTATACCGCCGTGGCAGTCTACGGCTCCGTCAGTATCCTTACCTGGGATATTGTCTATCACTTTTACTTTCTGGTCTTTCTCGCGGGAATTGCGGGCGCGGTCTTCTGCCGCAGCAGAGCTTCCGAATATTCTTTCCTGCCGGACAGATTCGAACACAGGAAAAGCTTCCGCCTGTTCTTCCATGCCGTTATGATATTCTGCATGGCAATGCCGCTGGTTCTGCTGATTCAGTATGCCTACACGGTGGATTTTCAGGCGCAGGGACGCTATATTCTGCCCGGCATTGTTCCATTCATGTATTATACGGCCATGGGATGGCAGAAACTTGTATGCAGGCAAAAGGTTCCCCGCGCTCTGCAGAATATCTTATTTGCGGCTCTGCTGTTCTGCATTGCTGCAGCTCTGCTGATCATGGTGTATGTCTCCGCGCTTCCCGTTTACAGGCAGGCACCCGTCCTTTAAATGTTTCGGAATTGCATTCTGTAACTTAACAGCTGAGCCTGGTATATCTGTGCATTCGGCAAAATTCCGGTTTCGGCCTACAGGTGTTTCTAATCCTGCAAAGTCTCCGAAGAGCTAATGGCAGTGCCATTCCTTTTAAAACATGGCTCTAACGCAATAGCAGCAATTTTCACTCCACGGATTCAGGATTTGCTTACTTCAAAAACGACGGCGGCACTGTCATTGCCCTCGATTTCCATGACAACACCCAGAAAAATCGGCAGGCCTGTCTCACAGTCGATAATCAGATATACGAAGGGCCGGTCCAGGTACACTTCCTTTGTGTCCGGTTCCTCTATCGGCGCTGCCCCGTCTTCCATCACCACCGCGGCAGCGGCTCCCGCCTTGGTCCCCCGCTCGTCCACCGCAATACAGGTCTTGTGGAGCACCCGGCTGATATACACATTTCCGTTCTCCGAAGAACCGATTCCCGTGAAGTCCGCTTCTGACGCCGAAAAAGCGTCCGCCATCCCCATGCTCTGAAGGATTTCTTTCAGTTCCACGGCGTATTCGCTCTCATATTTGGGAATGCAGATGTCCACCTCTTCCTCGATCGGATTGTCCAATATCCTGCGCAGTTTTTCCCCTGTAAGGGAGGCCAGGTACTCCGTTACCTTCGTCCCCTCCCGAGGCAGAAGCGCCGCGAAGGCGTATTTTTCGTCCGCATAATATTTCAGAAAGCCTGTCGCGCCCTCATCCTCCAGATACCGGCTCTCGGAGGAATACATCATCTCCGCCTTCTGCGCCGTTTCGTCCTGGGTGATGAACATCCCCTCCCGTATCTGTGCTTCGCTGTACCCCTCCTGCCATTCCGCGTCGAAGGCAAGAGCGTTCACAAGGCACATTACCGTGTCCGGCGGAATCTGATCCAGAAATTCCCCGATCATGCCCTCCGTGTTCTCCTTCACCCATCCGTTGATCTCCCTCACCGTAGATGCGTCAAAGGGCGTCCGGTAGATTTCGGCGCCGAAAAGCTCCTTACTTGTATCAAGAAAGTCCTGTTGTACAGTAAAGCGCTTATCCTCCGTAAACCATACGGAATCCGCCATGCTCAGCCTGTATTTCTCACCGGCGGGCAGCGCCCTGCCATAGACGGACAGATATTCGGACAGCTCCGGCCGGGATATTCCAAAGACTTCCTCCATCTGTGTCAGGGTCTCTCCCCGGGCTCCGCCTCCCACCATAGCCAGCGCCGTGAGTACCGACAGAGGGGATACCAATATGTTCTCTCCCCGTTCTATCCTGCGGTTCACACTCTCCGGCATGGAAGCATGGGAAGGCAGGCCGGTCTCCGCCGCTGCCATGGTCTGCTGCAGCAGGCGCACGCCGAAATCCGTAATTGCCGCCGGGACATCCGTCCCCTTGCCCGGCAGCCCGTCCGCGTCGTTGCCTCCGGCATCCTTTGCCAAAGTATTGACACTCCTGTCATATCCTGATTCCCGGTTATCTCCGGAAGGATTCTCCCGGTCTTGTCCAGTGTCCTCCCCACATCCGGAAAGCGCAAGAAACGCTGCCGCCAACGCCAGACACAAGCCTTTTCTGACAAAATATCTTCTCATTGGTTTCCTCCTTGCTCTCTGTCATCAAATCTCCACATCAGATAGATGCCACAATCCATACAATGACTGATAGAAATAAGATTTTATTTGCCAGTACTCTTCTATATTAACGAAGAAAACCGTGAAAAGTTTTATCCATAAATAGCTTCCCTGGGTTTTTCGGGATGATTTCCTGCATGAGGCCCGCATAGCAAACTGCCGGTATACCTTCTCCGCATATAGGCGAAAAAATATGGAAAGCGCATCAGTCTCTGGTCACTCTCTTATAATTTTTCTTTCCCCTTCTCACCACAATGCCTTCCCCGTCAAACTGCTCCGGACGGTACAGCGCCTTGATATCGCTTACTTTCTCGCCGTCCACCGTGACGCCTCCCTGCTCCACGGCCCGCCTGGCTTCGGAACGGGATGCGGTCAGGCCGGATTTCACCAGCACGGCCAGAATATCGATGGCTCCGTCCTGGAAATCCCCCTCCTCCAGGATACAGGTGGGCATTTCCGCCGCGTTTCCGCCGCCGGAAAAGAGACTCCGGGCGCTCTCCCGGGCCTTCGCGGCCTCTTCCTCCCCGTGCACCAGCTTGGTCAGTTCAAAGGCCAGAATTTCCTTGGCCTGGTTCAGCTGGCTGCCCTCCCATTTATCCATCTCGTCGATCTCCTCGATGGGCAGGAAGGTCAGCATCCGCAGGCATTTCAGCACATCCGCATCCGCCACATTCCTCCAGTACTGGAAAAATTCAAAGGGCGATGTCTTGTTGGCGTCAAGCCATACGGCTCCCTTCTGGGTCTTGCCCATCTTCTTCCCCTCGGAATTCAAAAGCAGGGTAATGGTCATGGCGTAGGCATCCTTCCCCAGCTTTCTGCGGATCAGCTCCGTGCCGCCCAGCATGTTGCTCCACTGGTCGTCGCCGCCGAACTGCATATTGCAGCCGTATTTCTCGTAAAGCCTGAGGAAATCGTAGCTCTGCATGATCATGTAGTTGAATTCCAGGAAGCTCAAGCCCTTCTCCATGCGCTGCCTGTAGCACTCCGCCGTCAACATCCTGTTCACGGAGAAATGCACCCCGATATCGCGGATAAACTCAATATAATTCAGATCCATCAGCCAGTCCGCATTGTTCACCATCAACGCTTTGGAATGATTTCCGGCCAAACCGGCATCCCCCTCCTCGGCAAAATCAATGAAGCGGCTCATCTGCTTCTTAAAACACTCGCAATTGTGTGCTATCGTCTCCTTTGTCATCATGGTACGCAGGTCGCTCCTGCCGGAGGGGTCTCCGATCATGCCCGTGCCCCCGCCGATGAGGGCAATGGGCTTGTTCCCCGCCATCTGCAGCCTCTTCATCAGGCACAAGGCCATGAAATGCCCCACATGCAGGCTGTCCGCCGTGGGATCAAAGCCGATGTAAAAGGTAGCCTTTCCCTCGTTGATCAGTTCTCTGATCTCCTCTTCATCCGTGAGCTGTGCAAGCAGCCCTCTTGCCTTCAATTCCTCGAAAACCTTCATTTTCCTCTTCTCCTTTTCTTTCCTCTTTCCTGCATAGTCTCTCGAAATCTCTCTTCCGCTTTCTGCAAAACTTTCCGAAAACTTTTATCACCAGTTCCTTCCTCTTTTGTTTATCGGAGCTCTGTTTTTGCCTGTCAGGATTCCAATATCCTGTCTGCCGGTGCGCTGCCCCGGTCAAGCCGTCTTCTCTGTACAGCCTTGTGCAGGTCAATGGATTTTTTACATTTGAAGTAATTTTTGCAAAATAAAAGTCCCATCCTTCTGCAAAGGACGAGACCATATTCCCGTGTTACCACCTTTCTTCCCGCAGAACTCACATTCCGCGGCTTATCAAGTATCCATCAATACTCTCGGCCGATATCGGGGCCTGCCGCCAAAGCCTACTCTGTGGATTCTTCCTCATTTCGGTTTGATGCTCAGAGATGTATTCCTGTCAAATCTTTTGCGCCTCTCACCCTCCGGCCACTCTCTGTGAAAAGTTGGTTGGCAGTACTATTTCTCTTCCACGCGTTTTTCTATATTATGTTGCCCGAACATAGTGTTATTATACAGATTCCAAAGCCGATTGTCAAACCTTTTTTCTTCTTAACTTCAATAAGCTTTACGGCCTGAATCTTGAACAATTTAAAGACGATCCGCAGAAACCGGAGAACTTTAAGAACGCAAAATACAACTATAATACCTATCATATCGTAATGGCGCTGGCAGGGTACCTTTATTTCCAGATATGCAAGAACCTGGATGAATGGCAAACATATCCAGGGCAATCCCTGCCTGTTGTAGTGAAGAACTACAAGGAGAACAGGTTTAAATCATTTATCATTTATGTTTGGCAGTATTTTGGCATCTTTCCTTTTCTTGAATTCCTACAGCTCAATGCAGAATGCGCTTTAGGAGTACAGCGACATATTGATGCGAGCCTGGCTAAAGAATAGCAGGCTTTTAGGAGGATTCCCAAACCCTTATTGAAGTTAAGTAATTACAAGGTTTTGACCACAAAAGCTTATGGGAATCTTAAGATAATAGTTCAATAGACTTTACACCTTGATGATGCAGCAGATTCGATGATGAAGCTTTTACATTTCCAATTTGCTGCTTCCAAGCCATATTCTGTTTTCTGTACTTAGTCCCCATGCATCAAGCGCAAGGTTATAAGTATCAGTAACTTTGTCTTTTACTTCCCTAAGTTCTTTTTTCAGCTCTCTTTGCCCGACTGTTAATGCGGAGACATCAGACTCAATTTTATCGATCCTGCTATCCATTTTATCAAGCCTATCGTCCATTTTATCAAGCCTATCGTCCATCTTATCAAGCCTATCGTCCATCTTATCAAGCCTATCGTCCATCTTATCAAGCCTATCGTCCATCTTATCAAGTCTATCGTCCATTTTGTCAAGTCGGTTGTTGATAGGCAGTAATCTTTCATCAAACTTTTTGTCAATTATATCAGATATGGCCTGCAATAATTTTTCATTATCCATATGTTATACCTCCTGAAATGAGTATATCACAACTCAGTTGTAAAGTCTATTAATTATCTTCTTTTCCAGCTCTGACGGGCAAACTTTTTTTGGCTATCCATAATGTCTTCCAAGCGTTCCTGCTTCCATGCCTCCAAAAGGCGCCAATGCCTCTGTCCCCTGCCTTTATCAGTTCACACGAAAGAGAAAACTATTTTCCGGGCCTGGTTTACCTTCTTTTTCCTGTCAGTCAAGCAGTCTCTCCACATTCACCATCCCCCAGCCCTGACGGTTCCAGGGAAGGCCCAGATCTGTGGCAGTATATTGAAGCTTTCGTTTGCATTCCTCGTTGGTCATGCCGGGATACTTTTGAAAGACAAGCGCCGCTGCTCCCGATACAATGGGGGTTGCCATGGAAGTACCGCTCTTTGCCACATAGGCATTCCTTATCCTTCCCCTTAATCCGGCATAATTCGCATTGCAGGACATGATCTCCGTGCCCGGGGCCACTATGTCCGGCTTTCTGATCTGCATCCCCCATGCTCCCCATCCCGAGTACAGTTCACAGCGGTGCGGGTCATCCCGGAAATACCCGCCGTCATGGCAGCCCACCGTCACGACTCTGGCACTGCCGCCCACGGATGAAACGGTGCCGTTCCCCGGTCCCTTATTCCCCGCCGCACAGACTACCAGAATTCCGCTGTCCCATACCTGCTTTATCTTCTCCCGGAGAAGCCTTTCCTTCCTTTCCTCCTCCAGATTGCCTATTCCCACAGAAATATTCAGGATTCTGATTTCATACTTTTCCCGAAGCTGCAGCACCCACTCCAGGCCTGCCAGCATTTCCTCCGTAGAGCCGTCCCCTTTTTCATCCAGGACCTTGCCTGCCACCAGCTTCGCCCCGGGCGCCATACCACGGTATTTTCCTCCGGACAGGTACCCGCTTCCGCAGAGAATTCCGCACACATGAGTTCCGTGCCCGTTATCGTCATATGCCCGGCTCCCGTACCCGATAAAATCCCTGAAACAAAGTACTCTGTCCTCCAGATCCCGGTGCCCGGATACCACACCCGAATCCAGCACCGCAATTGTCGTTCCGCTTCCATCCATCCCATGTGTGAGGTTTCCCCCTATCATATTTCTCACACGCTGCATAACAAATAAAGCCCCGGCATATATTTTATACATTGTATGTCGGGGCCCTCAAATCCGTTCGCCGGGAGCACAGTCCGGAATCCTTGCACACCCGGCGCACGCTGCCTGTCCGCCCTATGTGCCTGCCTATCTCAGGTAACCGGTATCCGGGGGAGGAGGCGCGTCAAAGGTCTGGGGTCTGTGAGTGCAGATCTTTTCTCCCTGTACAAAATATTGACTGATATGGTCGATATACACAGGAATGGTAGCATAATAGCTGACCGCCGTTCCCTGGCATCCCCGGTCCGGCAGCTGTTCCATATGCAGCTTAAGATACTCTCCGGCAAGCTCCATGGCTTCACGGCACTGCCGTTCTATTTGCACCCTCTGCTCCCCGGTCGCCGCCTCCGGCCTTTCGTCCTCTGTAATCCCGCAGATGCTCTCCAGGGCAAGAATACAGCGGATATGCAGGATGCTGCATGTCATCCGGTTGATGAAAAGCCTCACCGATGCGATTCCCGCACTGGTCTGCGTGCTCTCAAGACAGCATTCCAGCTTTGCGATGGCTTCCCGGTACATTTCAATGGATCGGTACAGATTTTCCCGCTTCCAGCCCCGAATCCACCCGAGTCCCGGCAGTCCCAGCCAGCAGCCCAGATAGCAGAATCCGATATTGAACAGAGTATCCCGGTTGAAACAGTCGATTTCCTCCAGAAGCTCCATGGCTCCGGCAAAAACTGCGCTTTCTCCGATTCCCAGCTTCCGCGCATAGGTTCCGTAGAACTCCGACGCGGTCTCAAACCGCACCGACGCCCTGGCCATATATCCGGCTGTGATTTCGTTTTCGGCCGTCCTCCAGTGATTCAGGCAGATCCCGTATATGGGGGCTCCTCCCGTAATCTGTGCGGTGCGCTGCAGAAGCTCCTGAATTCCCCGGTTTCCGTTCTGCTGCAGATACATATTTCCGTCAAATTCCATCCAGGAATAAATCATGGTGCGCTGCAGCTGTGCCTCCGTAAATTCCATATAGGAAATATTCTCCGCCACCGCCAGAGAGCCGTGGGCCGGCAGAAAGGTGAACAACACATCCTCCGGCAGTACGGCTTCCATAATGTTTTTCAGGAACCGCAGCGTCTCCCTGCACATGACATACAGTCCAACGGCAATCTGCTTCCGCTCCAGCCCGGCAAATATTTCCTCCCTTCTTCCATACAGCTCCACGGCACGCTTCAGGCTTTCCATAGCCCCCGGCAGGGATTCCGGCAGGCTGTGGGGCATCCAGGGCAGTTCTCCGCCGGCAAAGGGAGCCTCTCCGAAGAATTCCCGCACCTTGTCCGCAAGCTCCTCACAGGCAAATTTCTCACCCGGGCCCCCGCCCTCCGGACTGATCCACTCGATGGTATCGATCAGAGGATAGCATTCCAGCACTCCCCTGACAATTTTTACCAGGCTTTCTGCGTCCTCATCCTCCGGCAGCTCCATGGACAGGGTGATGCGCATTCCCACCTGTCTGCAGACCTTCATCACCCGGTTCAGCCACCGGATACTGAATTCGTGGCGTGCCTTTACATCGGACAGCTTCTCCTCCACCTCCGGAATACAGTAGTACTTTTCATTGGACACATGCTCCGACACCGCCGGATACACCGGCACTGCATGGCGCTGTCCGTAAAAATAATTTCCGGCATACACGGTATTGTGTTCTGTCTCATATCCATGCCACTGCCCCGTATAGCTGTGAAAAGTGATGCTGTTCATCCCCATGCGCGCCAGATTCCGTATATATTCTTCCGCTTCCTCGATATGATAAGAGGAAATATCCATGGGAAAATTGATATGCTGGCGGATTCCCCTGTATCGCACAAAAGGCCGCACCTCCTCCTCAATGCCGTCCCAAGCCGTTACGTCCAGAAGGCCGTTCAGAACCGGACCATTCATCTGAAAGCATATTCCCATACGCTCCAGCATCCGGTATACTCCGCGCAGAAGGCCCCCCTGGGAACCGCCCGACACGGTCACTATCCGCCTGCCGGCTTCCTCCCTGCCCTCAATCCGGCAGACAGTCCAGCCGCTCTCCTCTTCACTGCCTCCAATCCGGCAGACAGTTCCGCCGCTCTCCTCTTCACTGCCTCCAATCCGGCAGACAGTCCCGCCGCTCTCCTCTTCACTGCCTCCAATCCGGCAGACAGTTCCGCCGCTCTCCTCTTCACTGCCTCCAGTCCGGCAGACAGTCCCGCCGCTCTCCTCTTCACTGCCTCCAATCCGGCAGACAGTCCCGCCGCTCTCTTCTTCCCCGCTGCCGCACTCCAGCACGATTTCCCTCTCCGCATCTTCCTTCCCGCACAAGCTGTAATTGCTGTACCGCATCAGAAAGCTTCTCAGCTCCCTCTCCGCATATGCAAAAATTTCCCCTTCCCCCACAGTCCTGATCCTGATTTTCATACTCCCTCACCTGTCTTTCTGTTTCCGAACCTCTCGTTTCCCATCGTTCCTCTTCCGTTTCTTTCGTTCCGCCCTTCTGTTTCCGGTCTCTCCGATTCCGGCCTTTCCGGTTCCCATGCCTATCCCGATTTTGTCTTCCTGTTATTTTCCATCTCAGTGTTTCCGCAGAGCATGGGCCGGGTCAATATGTTTTTCCGCCTTCAGTAATCTTCCGATTATACTCGTCCACATACTCCCGTATCCTTCTGACCCGCTCGATCTCTCCCGTGGAGGAGAGCTCGTCGGAAATCCCCAGAATCAGCTTCGGCGCAAAGAGTTCGATGCATTCCTTTATCTGGTCCATCAATGCCTCCTCGGGATACTCCTCATTGAACAGAATGGCGGCAATTCCGTCCACCAGCCAGACTTCATCTCCAAGTGCCTCCTTCACCTCCTTCAGCGTCACATCCCCCTGAGGCTTCGGCGTGATGGCCTCAATTCCGTCAAGTCCTGTTCGCTTCGCGTACTTTAAAAGGGATCTGGTATCCCCGTCCCAATGGGAGGTTACGAATTTACCGCCCTCATGAAGCAGCCGGCAGCGCCTCTGGTAGGCGGGCAGCACATATTTCTCGAAATACTCGTCCGGCAGAAATCCGCAGTGCAGATTGTCGCCGAAATTAATCATCTGAATGGGGCTTTGGTTGATGACCCGGATCAGCCGCTCCTGGCTCCGCTCCAGGGCTTCGAAAAACCTTTCCACAGTCTCCGGATAATCCGCAAGCGCATACACCGTCTCCTCCACTCCCATGAGGTCGATGTAGAGATATTGAATATTGACTCTGGGCATGAACATAACCGGCGCTCCGATCCTGCCCCATTTTCTCAGTACACTCTGATAATATTCCTCATCCCATTCCCAATCCTGGCGCTCCACCACATAGGTCATGATCTCCAGCTCCTCTTCGGAGGATACCCACCATTTCTCCGGGTAGACTCCTCCATTGGATGCGTTTCCCCTCATAATGCGGGTTAAATTTCCCACGGGCGTTTCAATCCTTTCCTCCGTCACATACCGGGAAAGCTGCTTTGTGCTTCTCTTCACGGTTTCATCCTCCACCAGGCGGAAGGAGGCGTTATACTCATAGATGCGGTTGGAACAGTCCAGCTCCCGGTACACCTGGGGCAGATCCATCCCCCGAAATACGCCTGGAAGCTCCTGTCCGATATACTTTTTATCATCATACCAGCATCCGATCCGGGGCTGCCACAATATCCTTCCTCCCGCCCTTCCGCTCAGCACATCTTCCTGCAACTGATAATAATCCGTCATACTATCCCTCCCTGTCCGCTTTCGCGTCACATATAATCTTTATCATCTGGTGACATTCCACCCTGGGCACCCGGTAGGAGAGAATCCCGTCCTTCTGTTCAAAGGCAATCTCCTCCTGCCCGGGCGCCGTCTGCACGCTCCGTACCTTTTCCGGGATCCGAAGCTTTACGTCCACATCATAGAGCGGTACGATATCCTCTATATTTTCGATATTATGTCCTTTTTTCGCCGGCACAGCGTAAAGGAGATGATGAACATAGCAGGCCTCTACCATGCTCTTTGGCAGGGTCGTCACCCCTCCCGAGGGGAGGGAAGTCCGAACCGTTTTTCCGGCGCCCAACAGCAGATCCATGGTTCCCCGGAAGATATCCTTCACCACAAATCCCCCCTTCTCCCCGTATTCTTCAAAAAGCTGGAACGCCGCATAGAGAAAGCTCCCGCCATAGTAGACGGCGGCGCCGCAGCGCTCCTCACTGCAGGGCGCATGCAGATGGGAACAGAAATGCCCGGAGGTTCTGTTGAAATAGGGCGCATAGAATTCCGCCTTTCGGACAATTCCGGCTTCTTTCTCCGCTTTGACCCGATGAGCTGTTCCATATACCACAAACGCGCTGTCCTCAAAATTATCCAGAGGGAAATCCGGTTTCACATAGAGGGGATGATATTGGGATTTCCCGCAGTACTGCAGGGGAATTCCTTCCATAAACAGGTCGCTGCCTTCCCTTTTTCCGGAAAGCCCGGACAGATACAGGCGTCCTCCCCCCTGTATGTAAGCCGTAAGCTTTTCTTCCAGCTCCTGGTCCACGGTGCCGTAGTCCGGTATCAGTATCACCTTATAGGGAGAAAAATCCGTCTTCGTATCAATAATATCGAAGAGATATCCGCATTCCCTAAGGAGTCTGAATGCGCCCACATCGCTGCGCTCCGCCCGGGAGAGCAGATTTTCCTCATGATATTCTCCCTCCAGCGTATCCTTTTCCGCCTGGGCCAGCAGATTATGCTGATGCCTTTCGGAGCCCATGGCTTCCAGCGAAAGAATTCCTATGTCCTGCACCAGCCTGGTGTTCCTGACATACTCCTCCTTTTGTTCCACTTCCCTGTAAACCTCACCGATCAGCTTATAGGTGGCATAATCCAGAACGCCGTCCGGGTGCATCTGGTCCCCGATGGAGCATCCCGCGCCGTACGCCAGGCACTGGGAAGTTTCATAGCGCAGTCCGTTGACATGCTTGAAGCTCCCGAACTCTCCCCAGCCCGTATAGAATTTCCCGGTCATGCCCAGGTACTCCATCCCAAGATTTTTCACATACAGAGCGGAGAGAGGCAGATGATCATAGCCCCATCCCCCCGTGGGAAGGCTTTCCAGCTCAAGATGCGTATCCCCGGCCAGCAAATCCCGTCTCCCGCGCTGAATATATCCGCCGTTGTGAAAGATCTCCAGCCCGGGCTTTATCCCGTGGACCAGCTTCCTGATCCTCTTCGTAAAATTCAGATGCACTTCCTCCGCCAGATTCCAGATATTCACAGGATCTGCAGGATCCTGCCCCCTTGAAATGATGGTGGCGATACAGGACTGACAGTAACAGGGAATTACGCTGGACACGTCCAGAAACAGTCCGTCCATATCATACTTCTCCACCAGCTTCCGGATCTGTTCCACCACAATTTCCTGATACTCATTGTTCAGGCAGAATCTGTGCCAGCCCGCATCCAGCAGTCTGGGAACCCATGTGGTCTGGCCGTTCTTTCCGCGGATAAGCCACTCCGCATGACGAATCGCCTCCTTTTCGTCCAGGCAGACCGAATAATGCACACAGGTTCGCACTCCTATCTCATGAGCCGCATCCGTCATTTCCTGCAGCAGATCAAACTTCAGGCTGGGGTGGCGGGCGGCCAGGGCTGAATCATAATACACCCATCCGTGAGCGCATCTTCCCGTCAGAGTGATGGAATTCATATTCCCCAGCTTCAGCTTCTCCTGAAAATCCTTTCTGTCAAATTTCCCTCCCACATTTTCTATCTGCTCCGATGTATGAAAATCCAAATGGACCTGCCTGTATCTCATAACTCTTCTCCTGTTCCTTCCTCTTCTTCCCAGGGACTTATGCGGAGAATGGCTCCTGAATTCCGGCGCTTCAGCTCCACCGTCAGTCCTTTCTCCGAAAGCTCCCTGCCTGTCAGCCTTTCCCTTCCATCCTCCCGCTCCACAAGATAGACTCCGTCCTCCCGTATATGTCCCGGGAATATAAGATGAGTACTGTGTATATCCTCAAAGCGATAGACAAAGAGAATCGACTCGTCCTGCTCCTCCGAATAGTACTGCAGCATCCGGGTGCGATGTCGTTCGCCCATACAGGCAGCCTCCGAATCCATGGATACCAGGCTGTTCAGAATAAGCGTCCGGTATTTCTTATAAAATGCAATGTAGTTCTTCAGAATCCGCCGGTCCTCCCCGTCCAGCGAAGTGATATCTCCGCTGATTCCGAACATGCCGCGCACCATCAGCTTGCAGAGAAAATCCATATCGATCCGCTCAAAATCCGCAAATCCCGCTCCCGGCACCGCCGGAACCATAAGGGTCTTCTCCACATCGGAAAGCTCCCTGAAATACGCCGGAATGTCCGCCCCCTTCTGCACTGCCATCCACTGATACACCTTTGCAGGTAAGCTGCGGATCAAAAGCTGTTCATACATACCCGCCCCGTCGTAAGGGTTCACATTATCACAGATAAAATGAGCGTCAAAATGCAGCATGGTATTGATATCGGAACGCAGCCCTCCGGATGCGCAGGCCTCCAGAAACACCTCCGGATGAAGCGCTCTGATCTCGTCGATGAGCCGGTAGAACGCTTCATAATAGTACAGAAAGCCGGAGTTCGTGGGATCCTCCTCCAGTTCGAAATTGAAATCGATCTTCATCCAGGCCAGCCCATACTTCTCAATGATTTCCAGCATCTGCGTGCGGATATATTCATAGGGCTCCCTCTCCCAGAGCTTCGGATAATATCCCCCGCTGCTCCCCCCGGCAAACCATTCCGGATGAGCTCTATGCATGGGGGCTCCTTCCATGATCCGCTCCGGTTCCATCCACAGGCCGAATCCCATCCCCATTCCCCGAATTTTGTCTGCAAACTCCGCCAGCCTTCCGTAAAAGGCCCCGTCCAGCTTCTCTCTCCAGTCCCCCACACTGCTGCTCCAGTCCGGCTCCCTTCCGTACCATCCCGCATCCACTTCAAAAATTTCGCATCCCAGCTCCCTCGCCGACTCTGCATAGCGCAGAAGCTTCTCCTCATGACCGCCATATCCTCTATCTCGGCCAATACCGTCACGCTGTGGGGCGGTATGGACAGGCTGGGGCGCACCTTCCAGCCCTTTCCCAGCTCCCTGGCCGCATGCTCCTTCCCCTCCACCTCGGCCCGGGCGCCACCGCCCTTGGCTCCGTCTGGATTCTCCGCACAGATGGACCTGGGTTTTGCGTTTTTACATAACATTAAATCTTCCAGCATACTCATGTCCTGGTTTCTCCTTTTCTAATCAGATTTTTATCCCTGCCGATTCTTCTCCGCAATGGCCGGCAGATCTCCGGTCAATCGCCGTCCTATCCTTCATCTCCCCATTCCACATCGACGGCGAACCTCTCCCCGGCTGTTCTGCTCTGCCATACAGCGCTCCATCCTGCTATGGACAGCGAACCTTCTTCCCGTCAATTTCCGTCATTCATCCGTCTTTCCTTCCTCCAGCTCCAGCTTCAACTCTTCCCCTTCCAGAATCTCCACCCACTGCCGCCGGACGCCGTCCGCTCCCATGGTCTGCCTCAATACTCCCCAGGCCTTTCCCGTACAGAAGAACGCCCGAAAATCCTCCTCCGAATACCGGGGCGCAAAGGAAATCCTGTTCTCGCTCATGTCGCAGGAAAATCCGCTCAGGGCCGTCAGCAGCATGTAGCTTGCCATGGACCGCACATAATGGTTCCCGCATTCCACCTCGCAGTAAGGATTCCTCCTATACCCGTCATAGCGGCTTCTCACTCCCCGCACGATCTCAAGGCCTTCCTCCCGGTACCCCTCATAGATCAGATGGGCGGCCACCTGGTATTCCACACCGGCCCACACCTCGTCGCTGTAGATAAAGGGAAGATGGGGCTCCTCCGATTTCGGCCAGGTGCAGAGCACCAGCCCTGTCTCGTCATTCAGGGCATACACCCGCTGAGTGCATTGAAATTCCGAAAAAGAATGTTTGAAATTATATTTATACACAGAGGCGACGGCGCTCTTTACATGCTCCCCGGGCAGAATATAGCCCAGATGGTTTACATGGGCAAGAACCTGTCCCAGCACCTGGTCGGACAGGCATCCCGCGCCGTACTGGTAGAGATAGCGGTTCACATCCTCCGTGTTCTGTCTGTAATATTCTCCGTCCCAGAGCATCCGGTCCATAAGGGCGGAGCCCCTCTCCCACAGTTCATGATACCTTTGTGCCTCCGCCTCGTTTCCCAGGCGGCGTTCGATCTCCTCCGCCGCCCGGAGCGCCGCATAATAGACCGAATTGGTGAGGGAATTCTCCCCATAGAACTCAATATCATAGGTATTATGCTGTTTAGCGTCCAGAACCCCGTCATGGTTGGAATCCCAGTAGCGGTCGCCGTAGGCAAGGGCCAGCCTGGCCTTTGGCCACAGCTCCTTCACATAGTCCAGATCCCCGGTCAGCAGGAAATCCCGGTACAGGCGCAGGACGCATCCCATCTGTCCGTCGGCGGCGGGATGGTACTCCCATCCTTCCTTACCGAAGACCCTTCTGGTCCGGAAGGCCATCCTGCCCGTATCATCCGTCTCCAGCAGGAATTCCACCCGCCGCATGGTCTGCTCCAGCTTAGGGAAAAGGAAGGCCAGGGTCTGGGCATAATTCCACACATGAGTGCAGTTCCCCTCGCAGCACCCCTCCGTTTCAAAGCCTCCCTCCCATCCCAGAAAGGTTCCGTCCTCTATGCGGAAGCAGACCGTGCTGCGGATGGTGACGATATTATTGGCTACGGAATCGATCACCTCCGCCGGAAGACTGGAATCATAGAGGACCCTGGTAAACCTGCGGGTCCGTGCCTCCAGACCGGCCAGATTCCGGTGAAGAAAGGATGCCGCGTCCCAGGCGCTCCCAAACCTTGTGGCATAATAATTCCGGATGGAATGGCTCTCGCAGTTTCCGCAGCTGCAGTAATCATACTCCCAGTTATCCTGCCGGTTGGGATAGTACCAGCTTAGGACAAATTCGAACGTATACGATTCCCCCGGCTGCAGAACCTTTTCGATGCACAGGGAGCCCGTCCTCATCTCCCGCTCGTCTCCGGCATTCACCGCCAGATAGGAGCTCTTCGGCGTCAGCCTTCCATGCTGCCTGAATTCGTTCCAGAAATCCCGAAAGCCGTCCCAGTTCCCCCGGTTCAGCCAGTTCTCCTTATATGTGACATTCCTGTCGCTTGTGGTGAGGCTATGGTTCCCGAAATGAAGATGGCGGGAGGAAAGCTTTGTACAGTAACAGTACAGCCCCCGGATCTCTCCGTCGTCCCGGTACTGCGTCTCTCCGCAGTCGTCCCACTCAAGGCTTTCCCACCTCTCCCTCTCGAAGGCGGAGACCCCCGCCACATTGGTGACGGAACCGCATACCGCAACCTCCGCCGCGTGGTCCGTGGGATTGGCAATCCGGTAGCGGATCACGCCCCCGGGAATTCCGGAATTCTCATCGTCCAGGGGAATGAAGGGATTGAAGGTCTCCATTTCCACCTCCAGAGGAACCTTTTCGTCCCGAAGCCGGATCCTGGCAAAGGGATACTCCGCCTGAAATTCGGAAGTCTCAAACCGCGGAAGCCCGGCGCAGTCCCCCACCTGATACCCGTGGCTTCTGGTATAGGGCGGGGAAAGTCTGGCTTCCAGCACCCGGGCCTGTGGCTCCCTCCCCTCCTCCTTCATGTACATGGCAAAGAAAGTGTAGGGAATCCGGTTCCCCTTTCCCGGCCGGTTAAACCATTCGAAATCCATAAACTGCCCCCTGGCCCCCACCGAATAGGTTCCCGTGCCGATGCCTCCCACCGGAAAGGCCACCTGTGAAGCATCTTCTCTGTATACTCTGCTCATCCTCTTTCTCCTCGTCCCGATCTCGATTTTTCTGTCAGTTTTTTCCGGATCCTGGAAGCTTCCGAACCTTCTGAGACACCGTCCCCCGGCATTCCGGTCTGCTTCGCCGACTTCCTCCGGTATTCCGCTCCGCCTCTCTCACGGCCTTCCGAAGTGCAGCTCTCACGGTCTTCCCCGGTATTCCGCTCCGCCTCTCTCATCCCTCCGCCGGCTCTTCTGCATCTGCCTTTCCGGCATTTACAGCTTGATAGAACCTGCACTCAGGCCCTCCACGAACTGTTTCATGGATATGGCGAACAGAATCACCAGCGGCAGGCTGGATACCGCATAGGCGGCCGCCAGCAGCCCCGTCTCTCCCGGATAATTTCCGGAGAGCATGGCGATTCCCACGGTAATCGGCCTCTTTTCCGGGGTACTGATGGTCACAAGGGGCCAGACATAATCATTCCAGACGCCCAGGAACACATTCATCCCCATCAGGGAAATCATGGGCCGCAGCAGGGGAAGCGCCAGATGCCAGTAAATCCTGGGCTCGTTGGCCCCGTCCAGGCGCATGGACTCAAAAAGCTCCCTGGGCTGCCCCTGCACGAAGGTAGTCATAACGAACACCCAGTAGGCCATATTGGTACCTGTCCCGAATAAAATCACCGGAAGATAGGTGTCCAGAATCCCCATCTGCATGGCCAGGGTGAAGGAGGGAATCAGATTCATCACCCCCGGAAGCATCATCTTGGCAAAATGATGCCGAAGAGCAGATTCTGAAGAGGAAACACCAGCTTCCCGAAGGCATATCCGGCCAGGGTGGCAAACAATACGGACAGAACCATAGTCCCCGCCGCCATAATCAGCGAGTTTTTCATCAGCGGCAGCACCGTCTCCAAAGCCTTCTGATAATTTTCAAAATGATACGGTCCCTTCAGGCTGAAAAATTCATAGATCACCTGCCTCTTATCCTTCAGGGACAGCATGAGCATCAGGATAAACGGCAGGAACATGCAGAAGATGGACAGTATCATGTAAAGGTGCTTTGCGCTTTCCGGTACGTCAAAATAATTTCTTTTCGCTTTCTTCATGACTCGTCACTCCTCAGAAATTTTAATGTGGCCAGGGAGATAATCCCGCTGATCACAAACAGAAGCAGCCCCACTGCAGACGCATATCCGTACTGCTTGGCTCCAAACGCCTTGTTATACATATACAGGCCGGGCACCAGAGTCTCAAATCCCGGCCCGCCCTTGGTCACCACAAGCTGCGTGGTATATCCTGTGATTCCACCCACCAGCGCACCGATGAGATTCAGCTTAAACTGTCCCCTGATCAGGGGAAGCTCCAGGTAGAACAACCTCTTCAGGGAGGTGATGCCGTCCAGGGCCGCAGCCTCCCAGATAGAAGCATCGATGCTCTGCAGCCCGCCCAGATAGATCAGCGCCGCATTGGTACTGATAAAAGGAAAGCCCATGAATACCACACACCAGCGGGCCAGATCCGGATTTCCCAGCCAGGTCTGGGTCAGATGCTCCAGCCCCAGCCCCTTCAGCAGCTGATTGAAAAATCCGTACTGGGGATTGTACATGAACTGCCACATCAGCAATGTCACCAGGTACGGCACCACCATGGGAATGCAGAAGAGAATCCGGTATATATACTGGCTTCTCTTATTTTTGAGCCGGAACAGAACGATACTTGCTATCATGGTGGGTATCATCAGTATCAGCCCCATCACGAAAAAGAACAGCATATTCTTCACGGACACCCAGAACACGCTGTCCGACAAAATTTCACCGAAATTCCGCATTCCCACAAATTCCGGTTCCCTGAAACCGTCCCATCTGAAAAAGGACATTACAATCCCCTGCAGCATGGGATACCAGTCAAACACCAGATTGGACAGCAGGGCCGGCAGAATCAGCGCATACGCTACGGCATATCTTCCGATTCTCCTTCGCCCAGGCAGCCGCTTCGCTCTCTTTGCCATATCTCCTCTCCTTCTTTCCAAAACAGGGGATATCCTCCGATATCCCCCGCTGCTGTTTTTACTCACTGAAATACTGCTGATACATCTGAAGCTTCAGCTTCAGCAGCTCCACCGTCTTCTCCTGTGCCTGGATTGCGGCTTCGTTGGTTCCGCCCTTCAGCTCCTGGAGCCTGGCCTCCGCTTCCGCGATGCTGTCCGGCAGGTTCTTCAGATTGTCACGGCAGGTATTGACCGCCGTCTGCTTTGAATTCTCCAGAGCTCTCTTATTGAAGGTCTCCGTATCTATCCGTCCCGTCAGGTATTCCTGGGTCAGTCCTCCCCAGATGCCCACATCGCCGTAGTCCACATAATTGGCTCCGAAGGACTGCTCATAGAGACAGAGCTCCGTATCGAACAGGAAGGGCTGTACCTCCTCCGGCTGCTCCACGCCCTCTATGGGGGACATGGAAATTGCAATCTTCACATACTCCTGCTGCACGTCAGGGCTGGACAGATACTGCAGGAAATCGATGACAGCGGCCAGCTTGTCCGGATCCTCCGCCACCTTTGCGTTCACGTCAAAGCCGTAATCCTGGTTGCCGGAGGCCTTCATAAAGCCTTCCATGGCATACTCGGAGGTATCCTTTTTCACCAGAGGAATGGGCAGAACGCCCCACTCAAATTCCATGATCACATCCTGATATTCCGTAAATGCCCAGAAGCCTTCCTGAAAGATGGCCGCCTCCTGCATCAGAAAGAGGTTCTTTGCGTCATTATAGGAAGCGCCGGCCCAGCCGTCCTGCCAGAACTGGGCATATTCGTAAACCGCCTCGGAAATGTCCACCATAATCTGGTCATCGGGCTTCAGCCAGTCGTTCGCCAGCGCTATGGCCGTCTTATCCATTTTCAGATTCACCTTATCGGATCCGTTGTACTGCTCATCAAAATACTGATCGATATAATGTTCTCCGAACTGATCCCCGATCCATCCGAAGGACCAGGAGACATGATGGTCCACCGACTCTGCCGCCACCGGCACCACCCCGTAATCCTTCAGCTTCCGCAGCGCGTCGATAAACTCTCCAAAGGTCTCAGGAAGCTCCGTAATCCCCGCTTTCTGGAAGAGTGTCTTGTTGTAGAAGAAGGGCTGTCCCATGGAAAGGGATGCGGAGCCGTCATTGGGCACAAACATGATGGCGCCCAGGGTATTGTCCGCCTTGGAGCTTGCGAAGCTGGCCTCTCCTACGGAGAAGGTATCCACCCATCTGGTTCCGGGCACATAGGCGGATTCGGCCATCATATACTCATCCAGCGGAAGAAGCGCTCCCTTATCCGCGAAAGTCCTGCCATATGGGGCTGCATATGGATGATATCCGCAGCTCCGCCCGAAATGAACTGAGTATCCAGCAGATCCATATAGCCGTCCAGGGGCTGCTGCACATATTTAAAGGTTACATTGGGATGAACCTCCGTATAGGAATCCATCACATATTTCAGTCCGTCATAGAATTTTGATTCTCCGCCCTCGCCGTGCCAGGACATAATGGAAATCTCTATCTTGGGCGCATCCGCCTTATCATCCGTCGCATCTGCCGAACTGTCTTCTCCTCCTGCGGCAGAGGATTGTCCGCTGCTCCCCCCGACGGAGCACTATCGTTTCCGCAGCCGGCCAGCATACTCAGGGTTAAAACCGAAAACAGTATCGATATTACCTTCTTTTTCATTTTACGGCCTCCTTTTCTCATGTAAGTCATATAAAATAGCATTTTTTTACATAGTAATTCCCCTGAATCCATCAAATCATCCATTGACACAAAAATGATATGTTTTGATGCTTTTTGAGTTTTTATGAGTCTTTTTGTGAGCTTATACATCTTTATTTCTGTTTTTTCAACAAATTCAGCGCTTTTTTTATTGAAATACATTACTAATGTGTGTATAATTGTAGATCATAGACTTGCCGAATCCCATAGACAATGCTTTTTAAAACATGGACAATTTGATATGAAAAATTTACACTACAATAATTTTCAGATTTTATTCAATAACATGAATATCAAGATGCTGGAGCACGGACATTTATACGCGGATCAAAACTGGGCGCCCAAGGAGCGGTGCTCTCCCTTCTTCAGCTGGAGTACCTGCCGGGGCATGATCTTTTTTCCTTTAATAAAACCTGTACGCGCCTTCCCATGGATTTGACAAATGCAGAGGGATGGCTGAATATGGCGGAAAGCTCCGAAATCAGGGATCACATGATGTTCAAATGCCGTCTCCTGGAGCTGCTCTCCCTCTTTGCCCAGGAGACGGAGATCTCGTATTCCCAGATTGAGACCTATATCAAATATAATCCTCTGTTTGAATATATTGACCGGCACTGCGCCATCACGCTGAACAACGAATCCCTGGCGGAGGCCTTCCACACCAATTCCAACACTCTCCGCCTGAATTTCAAGAAAGAGATGGGGATTACCCTGAAAAAATACGTGGATCTGAAGCTTCTGGAAAAAATTCAGGAAAAGCTGATCTATTCCAATATGACCCTGCGGGAAATCGCCTGCCTTTTTTCCTTCTCCGATGAATTTTATCTTTCCAGATTTTTTAAGAAATACACCGGTATTTCTCCCAAGCAGTATAAAATCAATCATTTTATCAACGATATTCATGAGATTACCTTTTAAGTCCGGGCGCCACGCCGGAATCTAAAACCGCAATCGTTATCCCGCTTCCGTCCACCCCATAAGTGAGTATTTACCCTATCATATTTCTCACGCGCTGCATAATAAAAAAGCCCGGGTACTCCTGCGCTTATTTCAGATACCCGGTATCCGGCGGAGGCGGCGCGTCAAAGATCCGGGAGCTGCAAGCTCAATACAGGCAACCATCTATCTTGTTCATCGGCGTATAAGAAGCCAGAATATCGCATATGTCCCGTTCATACAGATTGCCGCCCAGGGCGCTGCCGTCCGGGCCAATGCTCACCGCGCGCACATCCTCCGGGTCGTCCTCATAGGGGTTCCGTATTTCCCTGCCCGGCTCAAAATACTCCTTCAGGTATTTCAGCGCATTTCCCTCTGGAAAAATGACATTTCCGTCATTTTCTTCGATTCCCATGGCCGCAAATTCCTCCAGAATCTCCCTTGTTCTTCTGTTGTAGGGATTGTCCCCCTCACGGCTTACCAGCCAGGCCGGTTGGGTCCGCAGGCGGCATCCTGTGTCCTTCACCGCGCCAGCAAAATGCTTCACATATTCCAGAGGGATGCTTTCCTGGTGAAAAGCGTCCACGGACAGCAGAATATTGTTCACGCCGCTTTCCGAAAGCGCCGCTGCCACAGCTTCTATTTTTCCGGTTTCCCTGCTGAAATAGCCGTTTGTGATAAACTGCCTCTTCGGAATCTGCATTTTACCTGCGGCGGCATGAATGCTGCACACCACCTCCGGATACAGCAGCGGCTCGCCGCCAAAGGTCATAACCGATTCTATCCGGTAGTTTTCCGCAATTCTGCGGACGGCCAGGGCAGCCGCATCCGCGTCCAGCCTCCGGCCCACGTTCCCGTGCTCTCCCTGGGAGCAGTGCCTGCACCTGCCTGTGCAGGCCAATGTAACTACAAATTCTATTCTGTTTAAATTTTTTAAATACGGATTCATCCTGTACCTCTTTCCTGCTTTGGCGGGGCATCTCCCCTGTTCCCGGCCACATGCTCCCTCAATCGGACTATGGCCGTGTTCTGTTTTGTACTTCTCGGTGAAGGGCATCTGCAGCCGTCTTATATCTGCGCCCTGAGAAAGTCGATGGAGTATTTCCTGGCGGCAGCGCTGTCGGCCCCGTCATAACCATGCCCTGCGCCGGGAATGACGATCAGCCTGGCGTCCCCGTATACGGACAGGGCCCTCTCGGAATAACAAAGTGGCACGATTTCGTCCTGGTCCCCGTGAATCATCAGCACCGGCCCTCTGTAAGCCGGAAGAATGCCATAAATGTCTATATCCTTCGCCTCCCGGTCAAAGGCCTCCCCCAGCCGCAGGCCGAATACCTCCCTCTCCCCGGCCTCGTACCGCTTCCTGGCGCCCTCGGGAATCACGAACGCCGGATACCACAGCGCCAGCGCCCTGATATCCTCCGGGCGCCTTGCCGCCGCCATCGCCGATACCAGGCCGCCCATGCTCTCCCCCTGCAGAAAGACCCGCCTGGGATCCACATAGTCCAGCGCCTTCACGCAGCCGATGACCGTCTCCAGATCTTCACATTCCGTGCCCACCGTCATCTCCTCAAATCCGCCGTCACTGAAGGACTCCGGCCCGCCCCCGCAGAAATCGAAGAACAGGCAGCAGATCCCCGCCTCCGCGAATCCCTCCCCGTGGTGCATCAGCTCCCGGTAATTGCTGCCGAATCCATGGCAGAATATCACGATGGGAAGCTTCTCTCCCTGCCTTTCCGGCAGATAGATGCGCCCTCTGATTCTTTTTCCATCTTTCCTTACAAATGTCATTTCCTCTGTCATGATCGTCATCCTCATACCCCCGGCGCTTCGGCGCGCCTGCCCGTCTCTGTCCTTCTGTCCACCTTGTTCCTCCGCCGGCTTCCCTCCGGTGCTTTCTTTCGGGCTTACATCCGCGCCGCTTTTCTCCTCCTGGTACCAGCAGAATCTGTCCTGTAAATTCTTCATCTGTCTTCCCTCCATAAGTATGCACACTTTTTATATTAGGTTGCTTTTACAGTAAACCCCCATGCCGCTTTGTCGGCACCACTATGAATGAAAGGGGTTTACTGTGAGCCTCCGGCGGATGTGCAGAAAACGGGAAAGGAAGATGTCACTTCGTGACCCCGTTTTCGCACAGTTCAGCGCCGG